>NZ_BBER01000003.1 GCF_001312865.1 Lacticaseibacillus thailandensis DSM 22698 = JCM 13996
AGTTGCCGTGCAGTTGACGTATCAACCAGGCAACTCTTATATGATACCGTCATTGGCAACCAATGTCAATAACTTTTTTTCATAATCATGTCGTGGTGTGCAGCAATTAATTATCACTGCCCCGACACAACCCAATCAGTATATCAATCGGTACTAACAAAGTCCAGAACTTTTGGATAAAAAAATGAAATTTTCTTCGGCGGGTAACCATTACCAATATTAATAGTAATTAGTGGGCATCCGCGTCCGTTGGTTCTGTCCTCCGAAGAGCACGAGAACCATTATCCCTAAAACCAGGGTCCCCGTCAACCGTTTGCTGTAACAAAACAACATTGGACTGCCTAACTGACATTGTCTGCACCAATACCATACAGTTCCAAGCCCCCCGCAACAGTATTCGCCCCAACCACATACCAGCCGCAACTGCCCCTACAAAAACAAATAGGGACCACGTTGATGGCATATACACCATCGCGTGGTCCCATTATCATTCTATTTAACGCGTAAGTCCGCAATGTTTACCCGTCGGTCAACCCAGGAGTCATCGTAGAACCCTTCCTCATGTGATACAAGGATGACCGCACCCGGATACTCGATCAATGCTTGCCGCAAAGCAGCCTTAGTGTCGTCATCCAAATGGTTGGTCGGTTCATCCATCACGAGTAAGTTAGTCGTCTGCATCATCAGGTCAGCCAACTTCACTTTGGACTGTTCCCCCCCTGACAGCAGCGTCAATGGTTGGTCGACATTCTCCCGTGTCAACGCCGTGCGGCTCAGCACCTGACGTAAAGTACGCTGAGTTGCAGCTGGATATTTGGCCATCATGAACTGCAGGGGCGTTTGCTTCGGTACGTCCCACCGCAATTCCTGCTCAAAGTAACCCACCACGACGTTTTGTGCCATCTCGACCGTACCGCCTAGTGCTGGCAGCTTCCCCAGCACCGTCTTGAGCAAAGTCGACTTCCCTACACCGTTGAAACCTTCTAGGGCCATGACTTCATCATGACTCAGCGTAAAGTTCATCGGCTGGAGCAACGGTTGATCGTACCCCACACTGAGGTCAGTGACGTCCAGGAGTACCTGGCTGTTTTGTTCAATGAAGGGAAATACAATTTTGGCCTTGGCCCGGTTACCTGGTGGCGTTAACCGCTCCATGTGCGCCAACTGCTTCTCCCGACTCTTGGCGGACTTGCTACGCGTGCCGGCCTTAAACCGCCGGATGTACGCCTCCGTCTTTTGTATTTGTGCCTGCTGCTTGTTAAAAGCCTTCATATAAGTTTCCTTGTTGGCTTCCTTCTGCCGCATCGCCTGGTGCAGGCTACCCGTGTACTTGGTAATCGTGGCAAACTCAATATCCAGGATGGCATTAGTCACCTGTTCCAGGAAGTCAAAGTCATGCGAAATCACGATAAAAGCACCCGCGAACTCCTGGAGCCAATCCGATAACCATTCGATATGTGACTTATCGAGGTAGTTGGTCGGTTCGTCCAGCAGTAACATGTCGGGCTCTTCCAACAAGAGTTTAGCCAGGATGATCTTAGAGCGTTGGCCTCCTGACAACTGGTCCACCGGATGGTCTAACCCTAGTGCGGTCAGCCCTAACCCACTGGCCACCGTTTCAATTCGGGTGTCCAAGTTATAGAAATCCGCCGCTTCCAGTTCTTGCTGCAAGGTACCAGCTTTGGACAGCAACTCATCGTCTGGATTAGTCGCATAATCGGCATAAATTTGGTTGACCTTATCGGCCTTGGCGTACAAATCTGCAAATGCCGTTTGCAAAAACGCCATGATGGTCTGGCCGGGTTCCAAGTTGGCGTACTGATCCAAGTACCCCACGTGGAGGTGCTTTTGCCAGACGATTTTCCCGGCGTCAGGGGTAACCTGCCCCGTTAGAATCTTGATAAGGGTACTCTTCCCCGCACCGTTCTGACCAACCACGCCAAGGTGGTCTTCCTTATTAACCTGAAAGTTTGCGTCCGTGTACAACTGCTTGTCCACGAACTGCTGGGAAAGCCCCGTTACCGTTAAAATACTCACCTGGAAAACCTCTTTTTTTCTATATAAAGGGGCGCTACCTAGTAAGCGCCCGCCGTACAACTCAACGACTCACGCTACCACAGTCGACGAGGCGCGTCAATTTTCACGCTCGCGCACGGAACCACGCATGGGCGTTATAATATGCTAAAATTAGGTATTAAATATGTGGAGGCCAAAAGTTTGGAACCAACAGAAAAAAAAGGGTGGTAGTACCTGGCGCTGGGTACTTGAGTTAGTCGTCCTCTTTGCCGCTGTCTTTATCATCACGCAGTTACTCATGACGTTCGTGATCAGCAAAGACGAAGTTCAGGGGTCCTCCATGGAACCGGGCTTGCAGCAAAATGACCGGCTCATCTCACTACGGCACAAGCAGATCAAGCGCAACGATATCGTCGTGGTGTACGCGCCCGATGCAACCGACAAAGCGACCGGCAAACCGGAACTGTACATTAAGCGGGTCATTGGCATGCCGGGCGATACCGTTCAAAGCAAGAACGACAAGCTGTATATCAATGGTAAGTTAGTCAAGCAACCATACTTGCACAAAAAGTTTATGCGTAAGGAAATCAAGGCAATTGCGGCACAAGAAGGCCTCGACGCCAGCAAAGTGAAGTTCACGTACGACTTCTCCCTCAAGACCCTCAAGAGTACCCACCGCACCAAGGTACCAAAGGGTGAGTACTTCGTGATGGGGGACAACCGGATTATCTCGCACGACGGCCGGGCGTTCGGTTTCCTCAAGCGGAGCCAGATCCAGTCGGTGGTCGTAATGCGGTACTGGCCAATGAGCAAGTTTAAGTTTTATTAGAGAGTGAAGTAGCCGCTTAGAAAGCGAGAGCATAAGTGAACCCGGATAGGAAACCTGCACTTGGTTTCCTGTGCGGGTTTATTTATGCGGCAGCTTTCTGGGCGACGCAACTCGTTTGAGAGAGTGGAGCCCCGCGGGTAAAAGCGTGAGCGTAAGGCACCTGGGCGAAAAGGCCCGGGGTTGGCCTTTTGGGGCAGGTGCTTTACGCGGTAGCTTTTGCGGGGCGTAACTCGTTTGAGAGAGTGAAACCGCCCGCTTAGGAAGCGAGAGCATAAGTGAACCCGGATAGGAAACCTGCACTTGGTTTCCTGTGCGGGTTTATTTATGCGGCAGCTTTCTGGGTGGCGCAACTCGTTTGGGAGCGTGGAGCCCCGCGGGTAAAGGCATGAGCACAAAAAGACCCGGGCAAGCAGCCATATCAAGCTGCTTGCCCGGGTCCTTTTTAATGTCGATTGAATAATTAATTACTTGCGGTCCAGAATCGCCTTACCCAACTTGTAGTTGCGTTCGTGTTCACTGGCAGGCATCAGCATTCCACCCGTTGACCACACAATGTGACTGGCGTTCGCCATTGGGTAGTGCTGCGTCAGGTACGGTTGCGCCTGACGCAAAGCTGCAAAGCCCGCCGTAGCACTCGGTTCCAACTGCATCTGCTGAGTATCCATCATTTCGGCCGTGTAGGCCAGTACGCGGTCATCGTCAAAGGTGGCAATGCCCTGCAGAATGGTCCGCAGCACGTGGCCGGCAAGACGTGATGGCCGGCCAACCGCCAGACCATCGGCTTCAGTCAGTCCATCCAGACCGATATCGTAAACCGAGATCTTTTCGTTCAAACCGGTGGCCATCCCCAAAACGACGGACGGCACGTGGGTCGGTTCAGCAAAGATTGCGTGGACGTTGGGCCCGAGAATAGTCTTCAGACCAAAGGTAGTCCCACCAGGTGAACCACCAACGCCGGCTGGCAAGTAAACAAACAACGGGTGGTCCTCATCGACCGGGATGCCCTGGTCGTGCAGTTGCTTTTGCAAGCGAATAGCTGCAACCCCGTACCCAAGGAAGAGTCGGTGCTGCCCTCGTCATCGATAAAGAAGACGGACGGGTCCGCCTCCGCTAGCTGGCGTCCGGTCGTAATGGCCTTGGAGAAGCTGCCATCATACTCGACCACGTTAACGCCTTTGCTGCGTAACACGTCCTTCTTCCACTGCTTGGCGTCACGCGACATGTGCACCGTCGCCTTGAAACCTAGCTTGGCCGCCACGATCCCGATGGATAAACCAAGGTTACCCGTCGAGCCCACGGCGATGCCGTAATGACTAAACAGCTCACGGAATTCCGGTTGGTTCAGCTTGGCGTAGTTGTCGGCGTACGACAACATATCGTGCTGCATCGCCACCCGTTCGGCAATCTTTAATACTTCGTAGATCCCCCCACGCGATTTGATCGACCCCGAAATGGGTAGTTCGTTATCGGCCTTCAGGTAGAGGTTCCCCGGCAAACTGTACCCTTCACGCTGGGTAACGTGCTCCTGCATCTTGCGAATCCGGTATAGCGGCGATTCCAGGATCCCGTCGGTCGCAGCGGTCTCCGGAAAGGCTACCGCCATGTACGGGCCAAAACGGTGGTAACGGGCCTCAGCGTCAAAGAGGTCCTCCTTGGTCAAAGGTAGCTTGGCGTCCTCGCCGTAGTCCGGGTTGACCCACAACGTCTCCCTTTCCGCAGCTAGGTCAGCCACGATTGGGTACTGCGCAATTAACTTCTTAACATCCATTGTGTCTAGTCCTTCTCTTTCCCCAATTAAAGTACAATGAGCCACCAGTACACCCTGATGGCCCCTGATTCAACTCACACATCGCCCATTTTGCAATAAAGGTGGCCCTTTCTGCAAGGCCTCACGCATGGTTATCAGTATATATTAATTAATTTTGGTCGCCACGGCCTGCGCGGGGCCCGTCCGCCGCGTCACTGTCTGGATGGTCCATCGCGTACCGCGCCCGTACCTGTTCGTAAAATACCGCCACTGTGGTCTGGATGTACGGCGTTACGTACAGGTCCGCGATACCCAGCGTAACGATCGACAACAGGTACCACGGAATAAACGAAATGTAGAGCACCAGCAGGTCGGCTTTGTACCCATGCATTAATCGCCAGGAGTCACCCATCAGCGTAAATACACCGCGGTGATCCCCCCGCTGCCGCGCATCGTAGAGCAAGTAGTACGCCAACCGCAGGCCGAGGGTAAAGATGATCCCGGGCACGTAGAAGAACGCCGTCCCCACGCTAACAATCAGCGTGACCAAAATGTACATCAGCAACATGCTGAAGAAGTACGTCCCGCTGAACAGTTTGAACATGATGTCAAAGACGCGTAGTCGCCGGTCCGGATTTCGCACCACGTCCAGTGCGGTCAGGCTCACCCCCGTGAAGAAGTAGAAGGTGACCAGGCCGCCAAACAAACTCTTTTTCTCGGCATTAGCGCTCAGGTTCTGCACCGTGGTAACAAAGTCGGCGTTGCTTAACGTCGCCAAGTGCGCCGACACCTGGCCAAACTCGATCCCAATGAGCAGGTTAATTGCCAACATGATCACTACGGGCAGTAGCAACGCCAACGCCAACTTGAGCCGCACTCCCGGATGGCTGAGCCGTTCCTTGGCACGTGCTTTCATCTCTGCCCGAGTCATAAATAAACTATCATTCATTAAATAGCACCATTAGCCCTTTTCTAATGACCGTGTCGTCCGCCACCGCCGATGCCGCCGGCGCCGCGTACCCGCGATGGTGTGTTTAATCGCGCGCATGGCCGACAATTGCTGGCTCAACAAACTCAACGTGTCATTACTCGTCGTTAGTGATCCCGACCGCACGCCGTAGCGGTAGTCAGGGTGAGCGCCAAAGTAGAAGCGTTCCGCGTGTATAGCATACCGCACCGTGAACAATTCGTCTTCCATGGCGTCTAAATCCTCATTAAACCGCAACTGGTGGCGAGTGATCACCCGGCGCCGAAACATTTTGTTCCATAGGTACCCACGAATGGGACCTGCGGGTGCCAGCACCCCGGCCATGAATTCATCACGCGTCAGTGTTCGTGGTAGTTGGCCGTGACCAACCACCGTCTCCGCACCGCCACGCTGGACGATGTAGGGTTGGTGACCACGTCGGCATCATTAACCGTGGCACCGTCAACAAAGTGGCGCACGTAATCGCGGCCCATCCAATCGTCCCCATCCACAAAGATGACGTAGTCGCCCTGGACGTGGGCCAACCCCGCATTGCGGGCCGCCGACACCCCGCCAGCTGGCGTTAGGTGGAGCACCCGCATCCGGTCATCACGCGCAGCTGCACGCTGCAAGAGCGCGGGTGAATCATCGTGCGAACCGTCATCCACCAATAAAATTTCCAGGGCATGGTAGCTTTGGTGCCGCAAGGCGGTGAGTACCCGGGGGAGGTACCGCGCCAGGTTGTGCACGGTGACAATTACTGAAACCAATGGTGTCACAGTAGCCACTCCTTTCATACATTCCATTATATATGCCCCAACGCACTACGCCTACCTTAATAAAATTTGTCGAATAATATCACTGCTAAAATGTCGGCCCATTTTTGTGGCTATATTACCGTGTAAGTGGGCATCTGTAACAATCAAGCCCGTGTTTTTGACGTGGCCATCCCAAAATATTCAAATTTGCGTCAAATTTCAAAGAGTACACCCGTTATATTACGCCTGTGTTACAACGTTGCGGAAAAAGTGCCTTTTGTAATGTAACTGGTATTAGTATGACATGAACGGGCCGTATACTGCTCCTTGTTGAGAAGCAGTGGTTTGCCACTGACAGAGAATATTAGGAGTGAATAGTTATTAAAGTTGCGTATATGAAGTGGGTAGTGACAGCGGCATTGGCCATTATCCCAGGGGCAATGTTTGCACAGTCCAGTACGATCGTTGATGCGTCGAGTAACGCACAGCAGGATGTACAGGTCAAAGTACAGACTGGGGACACCCTCGAAACATTGAGCGAACAATACGGTGTTAGTCTTGACGATATTGCCAAGGCCAACCACATTCATTTAAACAAATTGACACTGGCCAGTGGTTCAACTTTGAAGATTCCCGAAAAGGGTAACAAGATCACCCCGGGGACCAACAAGTACAATGAGGCTGAAAAGCAGCTTCAGGCCGAAGCAGCAGCCAAGGCTAAGGCGGAAGCACAAGCTAAAGCCGCTGCTGCCGCCAAGGCGAAGGCCGCCGCGGATGCTGCTGCTAAGGCCCAAGCCGCTCAGCAGCAACAACAAGCCAGTGCCCAGAACACGAGCACTACCAGCAACACCACGACGACCACCACTACTACCACTAGTGGTAAGAGTTACGGCACGTTCAATCTGACCTTCTATGACCCAGCCGTACTGGGTTCTAACATGGGTTATGGTGGCGTAGCGGCCAACCTCTCCGTCTTTCCTAAGGGTACGCACCTGAAGATCACCCTGTCTGACGGGACGGTTTGGTACCGCGTGGTTAACGATACGGGTTCATTCGCTAACAGCAACAGCCGCCAGTTGGACGTCGCCATGCCGAACGATCAGGTCCCATCGGCCGGTGTACTGAGCGCCACCGTTGAAGTCGTCGGTTAATTCAAACTAAACATGATTACTGCACCAGCCGGGCACCATTGCCGGCTGGTTTTTTTGTTGTGGTTGCACCCCGCCGGGCACCCCCTGACGGTACAATGATATTTACTACCGCTCCCCGACCGAGGTTTGATACTCACTGACAGACAAGGGCGATAAAATTAGTGGACGCGGGCCATTCTGGCGCGGCCGCACGATCCAACCAGGCACTACCGTCACCTCACCCACATGGTGTCACACTACCTGTTGCCCCTAGACAACACCTTTGCCCAGACACAAACGGGTCCGCCTCCTAACAATTGCAGGAAGCGGACCCGTTGTTTTCATTAATATTCACGTTACGTTCGGCAAGAAGCCATTCGTGAGCCATCCTGATTAGTAGCCAGTACTGCCACCATAGTAACTACTGGTACCCCCATAGGGGCTAGTGTCCGTACCATTCGTTGCAGTCGTACTATCGGTGGTGCTCTCCGCAGCACCAGTACCATACGCTGCACTAGACGAACTAGTGTAATACGTCGTGGTCGTACCGTTAAAGAAGGATGAGTTGATTGCGTTCAGCCGCGTGTTAAAGTTACTCAGCGTTTCCTGCGACTTGCCTAACTGCTTACGAATGCGGTTGCTCGTCTTCTGTAGTGCTGACGTCGAAGCCACCTGGTACGATGCTCCGTCGATAGTTGCATCATTGCCCTGCAACGTGTACTTCTTGATGTTGCTGGCAGCTTTACGGTAATCCGAATTCTGCGCATGGTAATCAGGTCGTCAAAAGTTAGGTTCATCTTCAGGCTACCCTTGAGTGAACTCAGCACGCTTTCGTACGAGGTCAGTGTCTTGGCGGACAACAGGGACTTCACAATGGCTTTGATCACCTGTTGTTGCCGCTGCTGCCGCCCGTAATCACCCTTGGGATCCTCGTACCGCATCCGGGCAAACTGCAGAGCCCGGGTCCCGTTAAGGTGCGCCTTGCCCTTAGTGAAGGTCCCGCCGTCATGACTCGGGTCACTCCAGCTAAACGGTACGGTGACATCAACACCACCTACCGCGTTAACAATTTTCTTTAGCCCGTTCATGTTCACGGTAATATAGTAGTTAATTTTGATGTTCAATAGTTTCTGGACGGTTTTGAGTGTTGACTCCTCACCACCACTAGCGTAAGCCGAATTGATTTTGGCCACATCGCCCGTGCCGGAAATCTTCGCCAGCGTGTCTCGTGGGATACTAGTAATTGTGGTCTTGTGCTTCTTGGGGTTGATCGTGACCACTTCAATGGAATCACTATTCCCCTTACCCCAACTAGCGCCACGGCCCAAAGCCCCGGTATCGGTACCGAGGAGCAAAATTGAAATTGGCTTTTCTTCCTTGATCAGCTTGCTGTTAGCTTTAGCGCTGGTCTGGGTGACGTTGGAGTACGTACCGTTGATTGCCGTCTTGGTCTCGGCAAAGAAACGGAAGCCATAGGCCGCCACCAAGAACAAAATGCCAAGGATGGCAAATATTAAAAAGCGCCACACCGGGTGATGCGGAGCCCGTCTAACCTGCTTACTGCCTTGCGAACGTGAATCCATGTATGTACCCCTCTAATGGTTTTACCGTAATGGCCACTTCAACGCGCGCCATTAGTCGAAAGAATTATACCATACGCCATCAAGCCACCCACCGCGTCAACGCCACGTTTACGCTTTTTTTAGGGAAACTGTGTCAACTCTGTAACCTATTTGCCTTATTACCACGGGTCCAACAACGACCACCGAACCCCACCAAGTGCGTGTTGTTAGTATTGGCAGCGATTACACAAAATGGCATAATTTACCCCCACGCGAAAATATTGTGCTAAAGTATTGTTAGTACTGATAAATAATAAGGAGGAAGCACAATGGCTCACTTAACGAAACTCACTGACACGTACACGCTCAGTAACGGGGTCAAAATCCCAATCGTCGGTTTTGGCACCTGGCAAACGCCTAGTGGCGAAGTCGCACGAGATTCCGTCAAGGCGGCGTTGGACGCTGGCTACCGTCACATTGACACCGCCGCCATTTATGGTAATGAAGAGAGTGTCGGCGAGGGGCTCAAAGCCAGTGGCGTTGACCGTCACGACATCTTCTTGACCACTAAGCTGTGGAACTCCGACCGTGGTTACGACAACACGCTGAAGGCAATCGACACGTCTTTGCGTAAACTGGGCACTGATTATGTGGACCTATACTTGATCCACTGGGGCAACCCGAAAGCCTTCCGTGACCACTGGCAGGAAACCAACGCCGAAACCTGGCGCGCATGGAAGAAATTCTGAAATCCGGGAAGGCCCGCGCCATTGGGGTTTCTAACATGCGGGTCAAGCACCTTCAGGAACTGTTCAAGACCGCCAAC
Organism: Lacticaseibacillus thailandensis DSM 22698 = JCM 13996; assembly: GCF_001312865.1. GTDB lineage: Bacteria > Bacillota > Bacilli > Lactobacillales > Lactobacillaceae > Lacticaseibacillus > Lacticaseibacillus thailandensis. The sequence continues at coordinate 9,836 of NZ_BBER01000003.1, forward strand.
ACTAAGCCGATGGTGAACCAGTCATTCCTGAACCCTAGCGATATGCAGGAAGAGGTCACCAAGTTTGATACCGAGAACGGTATCCTCAACGAAGCATACAGCCCACTCGGCACGGGGAAGATCTTCGGCATCCCTGAACTGCAAAAGATGGCTAAACGCTACGGCAAGAGTGTGGCTCAGCTGGTTCTGCGCTGGAGCCTCCAGCACGACTTCCTACCACTGCCAAAGTCCGTCCACGCTGAACGGATTCAAGAAAACGCCCAGCTGTTTGACTTCGAGCTGTCCCACCACGACATGGAACTCATCGACGGACTTCATGGTGTTGCCGGGTTGGCTCAGGACCCCGACACGGTTGGCTTCTAGATTGTTAATCCGTACCCAAGCTTGCGCCTGACAACGCAAGCTTTTTTGGTGGCACGCACCTCACTGCTGGTGCCCGCTACACTACGGGCCAGCGCGCACGCGCGCAATAGCACCCTACTTGTGCTACACTGACAGCAGCAAACTTACAGGAGGATAACCATGTTTGAACCCACCAAAAAGCACCGCGTGTCTGACGCGGTTGCGCAAGTCTTCCCTCAAGAAGTCACCGACCAAATTTTCCAGGTGGTGAACTTAATGGTCAAGGCGCACCAAATCGTCGTCGCCCCCGTCGCCATCATCTTTTCTGACGACTTTACCGACGATGAACTCTACGCCATGATGATTCAGGGCAACGCTGCGCCAGCACAAGAATTCCCCATCACGTACAAAGGTGACAAGCCGTTTCTCGGCCACGCCTACATTCTTATCGTGAAGGACCACCCGAAGACCATCTCCATTGACTTCAGTGCGGCAAACGACTTGCCGGACAATTTGAAACAGACAAACTAGTAACAATTAAATAGACCCAACGTGCTCACACGATGGTGTGCACGTTGGGTCTATTTTAATGTCTTGCGTGGTGTTGGCTACTTAGTCCACGCCGCGTACAGCTTGACTAACGCCTGCGTCCCGTCGTTACCGTGTCCCGCGTCCACGAGCTGCGCGTACAGCTGCTTAGCGGTCTTGGTCGCCGGCAGATCCAGGCCAAGCTTATCGGCTTCATCCAGCGCAATACGCAGATCCTTGAGGAAGTGCTTTGCAAAGAAGCCGGGGGTGTAGTCGCCTTTGAGCACCCGGGGACCGTAATTCGTGAGGCTCCAGTTAGCCGCCGAACCGGCACCAACCGTGGCCAACACGTCATCGAGGTTGAGCCCGGTGGCCCGGGCGTAAACCAACATTTCGGTCAGTCCGGTCATCGTGCCGGCAATCATGATCTGGTTAGCTATCTTGGCGTGCTGGCCCATCCCGGCATCCCCAAAGCGGTGCACAGAACCGGCAATGACGTCAAAGATGGGCTTCAGGGTGTCCATGACAGCCGGGTCGCCGCCAACCATCACGGTCAACGTCCCGTTCTTGGCCCCCACATCACCACCAGAAACTGGCGCATCCACCGCAATCACACCACGGGCGCTTGCCGCCGCGGCGATCTTGCGCGCCAACGTCGGCGTACTGGTAGTCATATCCACCACCAACTGTCCCGTAGTAGCTCCCGCAAGAATCCCCTCATCACCAAAGTAGATGTTTTCGACATCCTGGGGAAAGCCCACCATACTGATGGTGATGTCAGTGGCAGCCGCTACTTCGGCGGGCGAATCTGCCCAGTGAGCGCCGTTATCCATCACCGGCTGGGCGTGGGCTTTAGTGCGGTTGTACACCGTCACGTCATACCCAGCTTTAAGCAAGTTATTGATGATGCCAGTGCCCATCACACCCGTGCCAATAAAACCAATTTTCTGCATATTATTACTACTCCTTTACTGGTACCCGTTCAATTACAATAACTGTTCCAACGCGTCCAGCCGGTCAGCGAAGACGTTAAAGGCCCCTTCCAGGTAATCCGGCTTGGTCATATCCACGCCCGCAGCGCGCATCGTCTCAATCGGGTACTGCGTGGACCCACTCTTGAGGAAACCCAAGTAATGCGTTACCGCCCCGTCATTACCGGCTGTGATGCCCTGCGCCAACGTGGTTGCGGCCGCAAAGCCGGTCGCATATTGATAAACATAGTAGTCGTAGTAAAAGTGCGGAATCCGGGCCCATTCGAGGCTGATCTCCGGGTCGGCGACCAGCGTGTCACCATAATACTTGGCGTTGATCGCCGCATACTTATCGGAGAGTGCATCCGCCGTTAACGGGGTCCCCGCCTGGTCAGCCTGGTGCATCCAGTCCTCAAACTCCGCAAACTGCGCCTGCCGGAAAACGGTGCCCTTGAACCCGTCCAGATAGTAATTGAGTAGGAAGGCGCGTACCTGCGGATCCTCGTTGTGTGCCAGCAAGTAGTCCGTCAACAGGTTTTCGTTAGTCGTCGACGCAATTTCCGCCACGAAGATGGGATAATCGCCATACATGTAGTCTTGATTGTGCCGTGAGTACCAACTGTGAACCGAGTGCCCGGTCTCATGTACCAGCGTGTAGAGCGAATCCAACGAATCGTGCCAGCTCATCAGGATAAACGGGTTGGTGTCATACGCGCCACCCGAGTAGGCACCGGACTGCTTGTTACGGTTAGCGGCAAAGTCGACCATGCGGTGGTCGTAAATGTCGCGGACATGGGTCACGTAATCATCGCCCAGGACGCTGAGGGCCCGTTCCGCTTCGACTTTGGCCGCGGGCACGGTGTAACTGAGAGCCGGCTCTCCGGTCAGTGGCGTGTACAGGTCGTAGCTGTGCAACTCCGCCAACCCCAACACGCGCTTGCGCAACGCCACGTACCGGTGCAACAGCGGTAGGTGGGCGTTGACTTGCTCCACCAACGTCGTGAACACGGCTTCCGGAATGTGGTTGTGGCTCATCGCGGCGACGCGTGCGCTTGGATATTTGTGCGCCTGCGCGCGGAAGTTGTCCGCCTTGACTTTGCCCGTCAGCGTCGACGCAAAGGTGTTACGCAGGGAGTCATAGGTCGCGTACAACGACTCAAACGCGCCCTGCCGTACATCGCGGTTGGTGCTGTGAATCAACTCATCGTAAAGGCTGTGGTTCAATTCCACAAAGTCACCATCGTCATTTTGGACCATGCCAAAGTCGATGTCGGAGTTGTTCAACACGTTAAAGGTGTTGGTGGTGCCATCCAGCGCGTCACCGGCTGCGGCTAAGAGTCCCTCGGTCGCTGCATCCAGCACGTGGTCACGCTCCGCGGTAATGTTGTCCAAAAAAATGTTGGTCGTGGTGGAGGTCAGCGTTATGTGCCACCCAGTCAGCCAACGTATCGGCAGAGATTGCCAAAATTTCTGGGTTCATGTAGCAGTAGCGCTAGCAAAGGTGGTGGCTAAATTGTCCGCACGCGCCTTGTAGCCTAGGTACTGACTGTTGCCAGTATCCTGGTCGCTCTTCATGGACGCGTACACGTACAACTTCTCCAGCCGGCGGAACGCGGCCAGAATCTGGGCGATACCCGCAGCCAATTGCGTTGGGCCCTGCCGAGGGTTCCTTGCAGTTGCTTAAGGGTCGGCACGAGTTTCTGCACGGCGGCATACTCTGCTTCCCAAGCATCGTCGTCAGCGAACACGCTGGTGAGATCCCAGGTCAGGTCCGTGGGCACCTCGTCGCGGGTCGGTAAGGTAACGGTCATAATCAACACCCTTTCGTGGAGCTTTTGACCATATGTTAGCACAGTTCCCTGTAGTTGGCCTTACGCCGCAGTTAGCGGACGGCGTGACCGCTTGTACACATCAAAAAGGCCGCATTCCCGACAGAATGCGGCCAACTTTGGTTTAGTAGCAATTAGTGCGGCTTAGGCCTGGTACCGGGACTCCCCGTTCAAGTAGGTCTCAGCCAAGCTCATGTCGGGGTTCAAAACCAGGAAGTCGGCGTCACGGCCAGGCAGAATGCTCCCACACTTGTCGTTGATGCGGCTCGACTTAGCGGCAGTGTAGGAACCCATCATTACGGCTGCTTCTGGCGTCGCGGCGTTCCAGTCCACCACGTTCTTAACGGCATCCTTCAACTGCAGGATCGAACCAGCCAGGTGGTTGTCACTCTTCAAGCGGGCAGTACCCCCACCGACCGTAACGGGGAATTCACCCAGCACGTAGTCACCATCAGGCATCAAACCGGCCCGCATGCAGTCCGTAATCAGGGCCACGTGCTCTGGTGTCTTTTCGCGAATCAACGTAGCGGCAACTTCTGGACGGATGTGGTGACCGTCACAAATCAGTTCGTCGTCCACGATGTTCATGAACATGGCGGCGCCAGCCATCCCCGGTTCGCGGTGGGTCAAACCACTCATACCGTTGAACGTGTGCGTAAAGGAAGTGGCACCCGCTTCAACACAGTCACGGGCCTGTTCAAAGGTGGCGTTGGAGTGACCCAACGAAACCACTTTGCCAGTACCACTGACGTACTCAGTGAACTCCACGGCACCCTTGCGTTCTGGTGCCAGGGAAATCTTCTGTAGCATGCCCTTGGCACTTTCCTGCCACTGCTTAAACTCGTCGATCGACGGGTCACGGAAGTACTTCGGGTTCTGCGCCCCTTTGTGTTCTGTGGTGAAGAATGGGCCTTCAAAGTGGATACCCTGAATCTTCGCACCCGTTTCGGAGCCGGCGTGGTCACCAATCATCTTGCAGACGGCGTTCAACTGGTCAAAGCTAGCGGTCAAAGTCGTGGGCAACCAGGACGTAACCCCCGTACGGAGCAACCCTTCAGACATTTCGTTGAGGGCGTCCCAGTCCGCATCCATCACGTCGTGGTCCAACAGACCGTGGATGTGGGTGTCGACCAAACCTGGGGCGATCCACTGGCCATCGTAATCAACAATCTTCCCGGTTGGGGCCTGGTGATCACTCGGAATGAATTCACCGAACTTGCCATCGTCGGTCACCTCGAGGTAACCGCCAATTTCGGTCGTATTCTTCAAAAAGAATTTTGCAGCGTGAATATAGTAGCTCATGAATAAATCTCCTATCCTCAAATTCGTCGACACCAGCCAACTGCTAGCGCTTACTAACATTTTACACCATTCAGTGTATCATGCGGTGGTCTAGACCACAACACAGCAGCGGTGAATTCCTGGCGTCAACTCGGTGCCATAGCAAAACCCCGGGAATGAACGCCCGGGGTCGCCTTGATTAGTTACCAGTAGTACCGGCAATCACGTCGTTAATGTGCACTACGCCCGCTTTGCCGTCATCAACCAGCTGTGGTGTCGTACCGACCATCGCGCCATTGATGAAGCTAATGACCATCGGTAGGTTCATCCCCGCATACAGGTCGATATCTGCGCCTTCCATAATCATCCGGGATACTACGTTCGCCGGGGTGCCACCCATTAGGTCAGCCAGGACGGTGAAGTCGTCCAGCCCCGCAATCGTATCCTTAAACTTCTTCTGGAAATCCTCTGGCCCTTCGTTTGGCAACAATGGCACCGTCAGAATGTCGTCTTGCGGACCCATAATCAGCTCCGCACTCTTCTTCAACTCCACGCAGAAACTACCGTGGCTAATCAAGATTAATTTGGTCATGAAAATTCACCTTTCTATCCTTCCACCAACGTCGTGCGCTAACCCTTAGCAATCACACCCAGAGCAGACAGCGCAACGGAAACGATCAACACAATGAAGATGGCCCGGGTTGAAGTCATGTGCTTCTTACCCAGCAACCAGTAGATGGCACCAACGATCAGCGCTGGTAACAGCTTGGGCAGGATCATGTCCATGTAGTTTTGCATGTTCAGCGGCACGGACCCAATCTTTGGCGCCCAAGCAATGTTGACGTTGATCATCGTGGCCACTAGGGCCCCGACCATGAACACACCCATCAAGGTAGCGGCGTCAGTCAACGCTGACAACTGGCTCTGCATGTTCGTCACCAGGGAAACACCCTGCTTGTACGCCACTTTCAATTGCTTCCAACGGAACACGTTGACGGCCATTTGGGCAACGATCCAGATGAGGATCCCAATCGGGTTACCCTTGCTGGCCATGTTGGCAGCAATGGCACCAAAGATGGCTGGAATCAGGGCGGCAAAGATGGAGTCCCCGATAGCGGCGAAGGAACCCATCAACCCAGTTTTCAGACCCGTAACGGTTTCCTCACCCTTGATACCTTCATTCTCTTCAACGGACAGGTCGATCCCCGTGATAATGGTGTTGAAGAAGTTGGAGGTGTTGAAGAACTGGGTGTGCGTCTTCATCATCTGCTTGAGTTCAGGGGTGTCATCACCGTAGATCTTCCGTAGCTGCGGCAGGATGGTGTACAGGTACCCAGAACCCTGCATCCGTTCGTAGTTCCAACCTAGCTGAAAACCGAAGAGGCTACGCCGGTTGATCTGATTGAAGTCTTTATCAGTTAATTTGTAATTAGAGCTCGTCATCAGTGATCTCCCCCTCATCTGCAGAACTATCTTGTTTGACGGCTGCCTTGGTACCACCAGCGCTACCGCCGCCATTGTTGCTTGCACTTTGCTTGTAGCTAATTGCGGCCAGAGCAAAGCCAATCAGGGCAATGGCCAACATGGACAAACCGTTGAAGGACGTCGTGAACGCCTTGGATGCGGCGGTCAGGCCCGTACCCAACGTCTGAATGTCAGTAAACGTAACGGTGAACAGGGTAGTAATCATGAAGCCCAGGATCAGGTATGGGAAGTGCTTCTTGACCGGCAGGTACCGGAGCAAGATAGCAAAACCAACGGCCGGTAATACGGCACCAGCAACGGTCAGCCCATCGCCGAGCCACTTCCAGCTACCGTTCAGAACACCAACGACTTTGGTAACCAGGCCACCACCAAAGGTCAGGGCCAGGCCAACAGGGATCATCCGGACAGGGCCCATGGTAGGGCACCAGCCAGGAAGTAACGTTCGATCCCTTTGTAGTCCATCTGGTCAACCTTCTTATCGATGCGGTGAGCAAAGAAGGTGTTCGCGAACCGGGCCAGGATATCCGTTTCGATCATCAGACTAGCTACAGGTACGGCCAACGCCGCAACGGCAGCTTCTGGCTTCATCCCCGTGCTGATGGAGAACGCCGTGGCCAGAATCGTCCCGGAGTTAGCGTCGATCTTGGACGCACCCCCGAAGGTCCCAACACCCAGCACGGTCAGCTGCATGGCCCCACCAATGATCAGGCCAGCCTTCATGTCACCCATGACGATCCCACTAAACAGACCGGCAAAGACGGGTGCACTCAGTGAGGAATAGATCTGCAATTCATCGAGGATTTGGTACCCCGCGTACAACGTTAATAGTGCAATCTGCCACCAAGCTATTTGCATTATGCTTCTCCTCCTAACCCTTTCTTGAGCAGGCTCATAAAGTCTTGGGACTCATCGCCCGGCACCATCTGTGCAGTCAACTTAATGCCCTTGGACTGTAGCTCCTTGAAGTCCGCCACGTCCTTATCCATCACGTTAATTGACTTAGTGATGTGCTTAGTCTCATCGGTCTGGGACATGTTGCCGACGTTAATGCTGTCGATCGGCACGCCCTTGTTGATCAGCGCCAACAGTGGTGCTGGCGTTTTGGCGACGATGAAGACCCGCTGTGAATCGTACTTGTGGTTCAAAATATGATTGGCAGCTGTATCCACATCCAGAACGGATAGGCGCACACCCGCTGGGGTAGCCATCCGTAAACCACTCTTCTCAATCTGGCTCTTGGACACCTTGTCGTCAACGACCATGATCCGGGTCGCCTGCAACTTGGTCGTCCATAGGTTAGCTACTTGGCCGTGTACCAAACGGCCATCAATCCGCGTTGCGATAATCGCCATGAACTATTCCTCCTCTACTGCTGAAACCGTGCGTAACAAATTTCTGGAACCGAACAACTTCACCGACCATCCCCGGCCACCTAGTGGTTGATCATTACTACCCAGATTCCAGTAATGACGGGGAGCGGTTCACCAGTGGGTCCGCGGTTCCAACACCGACCCTCACTGTTGCCGTTAATTAATACCACGCCCACGGTCCTAACAACCGCTCCGGACAATAACTAGTAACACGGCGTGCAATAAACAATAGCATCAACATCGAACTGCGGTACGGAATACCCGTACCGGTGGAAACATGATTGCCGCACGCGTTACGTCGTACTGCCCTGGTGCTCACGGTCGGGACCGCTGGCGGCACCACCTCCTTAACGGAACGTTATTTGTTAGTTGTTGTAATCGTGAATGATGACACCCTTGACCACGCGGTTAACGGTCCCGGTTGGTGATGGGGTGTCCGGCTTGTTGCCGATCTTGACGGAACTCAGTAGCGCCAGCGTCTGCGCAAACATCACGTCTGGCAGTGCCTGGTAAGCTTCGGGCAGCTGCTGATCACCGTTAGCAAAGAAGAAGTTTTCGCCGGAGAAGTCATTGTCCTGGCTCGTTCCCACTGCGACGACCCGCTTGGCGATCTGGTCACCCTTGATTTCCTCCATCACGTCGACATCGTATTGCCGCGTGTAAGGGTTGTTGCTGAGGAAGTCAAAGACCAGCGTCCGGTCGTTCACAAATGACTTGGGGCCGTGACGGAAGCCCATGGAGGTGTCAAAGATGGTGGCAAGTTTGCCGGCCGTCAGTTCCAAGACCTTCAGTTGTGCTTCCCGGGTCAACCCGCCGAGACTACCGGAACCCAGGTATGCGATCCGGTCAAAGTCTTCATCGACCAAATTTTGGATGAAGTCTTCACGCGCTACCACTTCTTGGCCCATCTTGGTGATGGTGTTCACGTAGCCGGCTTTGGTCTCAGCGTCCGCCTGGTCAAAGACCAACAGGGCGGTCAGCGCCATGCAGGAGAAGCTCCCCGTCATCGCAAAGCCCTTGTCGTTTGAGCCTGCTGGCTGGAGCAGGACCAGGTTCTTAGCCTCGCCCTCAGCGTGTTGTGCCAGGTTGCCGTCGGGAGCGCAAGTAATGGTCAGCTGGTGCAGGTTCTTGACCAGCTGTTCCGCCAGAGCCACGGCCTTGACTGATTCTGGTGAATTACCACTACGGGCAAAGGAAACCAGGATCGTCGGCGTCTCCGGTTCGAGGAAATCGTACGGCGCGGACACAATGTCCGTGGTGGCAATCGACTCGAAGCGGAAGTGCTTCCGGTCACCGTGAGCGTTTAAATATGGGGTGACTGTGTCACCCGTGTAGGCACTCGTGCCGGCACCGGTGAAGATGACGCGGACCACTTGGCCATCAGCAGCCGCTACAACTTGGTCCAAAAACTGGCTGACCGCGTCGGCCTGCTGCTGAAAATTGCTCAGCGCTTCCTGCCATAATTCTGGCTGTTGCTTAATTTCCTTGGTGGTAATTTGTGCACCCAACTGGTTTAATTCTTCTGTTGACTTACTAAACATGCTAAATCCTCCTCAACCTTCACTACTTGTTTTGTGTTCGTCCCGGGTGGTGACGAACGGTGTAAACAAACTGGTCAGCCCGCGCAACACTCAAGGTGTACTCAATCACTTCATTATTGATGCTGGTGGATGTCCGCCTGATATTCAAGCTGGGCGATCCTAGTGGTACCTTGAGTAACTCGGCGTCCTTATCGGGCACCAAGCTCGCGTAAAACGACTCACGGGCATCCAACACCGGTGACCCGTAATGGTCCCGCAGCGTGGTGTAGAGGCTCGTCCGCTCAATTTCCTTAGCGGACAGCCGCGGGAACCGGTCCGCTGGCATGAACGTACGTTCCACCATCAGTGGCACGCCGTCAGCCCACCGCACCCGTTTCATTTTGTACGTCGGGGTACCGAGATCCACGCCGAGGTGTTCCGCGAGGTACTCCGTGGCTGGTTGTTCGTGCAAATAGATGATTTCCGAGCGCGGGTGCCGTCCCAAAGCGTTCATTTCTTCGGTAAAGCTGTACATGCCCGCCAAATCGGTCGACTCGTTGGGATCGTTGGCAACAAACGTGCCCCGACCACGACGGCGATAAACCAGGCCCATCATTTCGAGCTTGGATAGGGCGGCCCGAACGGTATTGCGGCTGACCCGGTACTGGTCCGCAATCTCCCGCTCACCGGGTAGCCGCTCGTGGGGCGACATGCGCGTTTGAATCTGTTTTTGTAATGCCTGAACTAACTGCTCGTGTAATGGTTGCTCGCTTAGCGTCACCGACACCGCCTCCCCAAATTGGTACCAACCAGTAATATTGTAACCGCTAGCAACGCCGTCGTCAAACGCTTTCTAGAAATTGGTTGGTACCAGATATTAACTAATTAATTGGTATATACCATCACGACTGTCGTCTTTATGTATTTCTCACCAAAGCCGTCATGCAATAAATTCACGATAATCCCGCCAGCACTGAAATGCCACATTATCGGTTAGGTATGCTGACACCATTTCTGAGATTTTGATATGTAAACGTTTTATGCTGTCATATATTGGTCTAGAACCAATAAGTGACAGTTGTTCTGCAAAATTGGGTAACTTTTGGGGCACGATAGCCAGCAAAATCTGGATGCGTTGCACAGATATGCGGACAGTTGACCATTACAATGACGGTGAAACCACACAAAAAAAACCGGTGTTTAACCAACACCGGTTTTTGAACGCGCTTTTGCAAATGGGTAGCGCGACCCATCACGTTTACTTTGATTCTTCTTGGCCTAACTTGGCCGCTTCCTGGTTAGCCACGACCACGTCACCCGGCCATTCGCCGTCCACGCCGCGAACCCGCTGGGACGCCTCTTCACCTTTGCCAGTAATCAGCACGATATCATCGGCGGCACTGTCGGCAATCGCCGCTCGAATCGCAGCACGCCGGTCTAAAACCTTCCGCACCGTGACCCGCTCGTGATCAATCTGCTCGTCAATTTGGTCGATAATGGCCGCCGGGTCCTCAAACTCTGGGTCGTCAGTCGTCAGGTAAACATCCGTCGCCTGTTCATTAAGCGCCCGGGCAAAGTCGCCACGTAACTCGACACCTTTGCCACCTGGAGCACCTAACACAACGCGCAGGTGGGGTGCCGCGTACGCACGGTGCATAAACGATAGCAACGTGTGCAGGCTAGTGTAGCTGTGCGCGTCGTCGATAAACACGTGTCCGTGGTGCGGCACCACGACGGATTCCATCCGGCCCGGTACCGCCACGTTTGCGATCCCCGCCGCGGCTTTGGTAGCATCCGTCCCCATCAGCCCCGCACCAATGATTGCAGCACTAGCGTTGCTGACGTTAAAGTCGCCCACTAGGCCGAGCTGGTACTGACCACCAATGTTCAGCTCCACGGCCTTATCGGTCACCGGTACCAGCCGAAACTTACTGATTTCCAGGTCTGTTTCGATTGGCTCATAGCGAAAATCGATCGGCAGGTCCGGGTTGGTCGGCTTGAAGTCGGTGCTAGCAAGTAGGTAAATGCTGTCCGCATACGTGGTCGTCCGTGCCGCCGCGTACACTGCGTCAAAGTGCTCCGTCTCGGCGTTAATAACGACCTGCCGCGAGTTCACCAGCACCTGCACCTTGTTGTGCAGGTAGTTTTCAAAGTTAGGGTGCTCGTTCGGCCCAATGTGGTTTGGCGTAATGTTGAGGAAGAAACCCACATCGTAAGTCAGGCCAAAGACACGGTTGCGCAGGTACGCCTGGCTGGAGACCTCCATGACAAGGTGGGTCATGCCGTTATTGACGGCTTCACGCATATCGTGGAACAAGTCCATACTTTCGGGCGTGGACAGGTCGGACTTAAACCGCTGGTCGGGGTTCGGCCCCACAATCCGTTCAATCGTTGAAAACAACGCCACGTGGTGCGGATGTGCGGCCTCCAGAATGCCGCGCGTAAAGTAGGCCGATGTGGTTTTACCCTTCGTCCCGGTGTAGGCGATCACCTCGAGGTCGTCCTGCGGAAAGTCGTAGAACGCTGCGCTCAGGATCGCCATTGCTTTGGTAATGTTGACCACAATCAGGGCGTTCAGCCGTTACCTTCGACGTACGGCTTTTCCGCCACGTAGGTTGTGGCCCCGCTGTCCTTGGCCATCGACAGGTAGATAGGGCGGAATTTATCCCCCTTGCAAAAGAACAGGGTCGGTCCCTCCACTTTACGTGAATCATAGGATATGCCCGTCATTTCGACGTTTACATCACTTTGAACCGCACTACTCTTTAACAAGTGGTGTTCCTTTAATAGCAAAATACATGCCGTTAGTGAAATTGCCATAGTCTTCTCCTATCTATTCAAGACAAGTTTGTCTAGATTATAGCATACCCGGGGTGAGCCGCGCCGCGACAAGTTTGACAACGTATTCACCATTGGGGGCCTCGACGGTGCACTGATCACCCACGTGGTGGTGCAGAATCGCCCGTCCTAACGGCGATACACTCGTTAAATTATTCGGTGCAAAGTCGGCTTCGGCCGGACCCACCAAGTGATAAGTTTCACTTTCGTCATCATCGTCAAAGAGTAGCTCCACGGTTTTACCCAGGGTGGCCTCGTCATCATCGACGGGCTTCACGACCTGCCCGTAACGTGTCTGTTTATCCATGTAGCGCATCTGGCTTTCAAGGTGGCGCAGTTCACGCTTCGATTCCGTGTACTCCGCGTTCTCGGACCGGTCCCCCAGGGCGGCCGCAGCGGCCACCCGTTTGATTAATGCGGGCCGTTCCTGCTTTAAGCGTTCAATTTCCGTGCGTAAATGTTGCATTCCGTTCGGCGTAATGTCGAAGTACTCCATTGTGCATCTACCTTTCCGTCTTTCAGTACGTCGATTGTGCAACAAGGCCGGACCGGTGGCAAGTCTTTGCTAGCAAATCTTAATGTTCGCCCGTGAGCAACGGCTGCGGTTGCCGGACATAGCAAAAGGCCCCGGATTGCCGGGGCCTTACTATTAGAACAGGTTACTGAAAAATTCACCGATACCGCGGAACAAGAGCCGGAAGAAGCCAGCCTTTGCGTCTGCCGTCTTGGTCGTGACGGCGACCTTGCTACCAGCGCCATCCACGTAGCCCAAGTTGTCGCCCTTGACCTTCACGTCCAGGGTGCCTGCCGTTGCGCCACGCTTGACTGGTGCCGCCAACTTCTTGCTTGTGTACGTCTTGGTGATGTTTGCACTGGTCGTCCCCGTCGGTACCACCGTCTTCAGGGTGCGGCTCGCCGCGATGGCTACCGTCTTGCTCTTACCCTTGGTGACCGTCGCGGTCTTGTGGCCCTTAACCGTACCACCCTTCTTGACCAACGTAGCCGTCTGCCAGTTGTGCACCACGTAGCTCATTAACTTAGCCGTCTGCACGAACCGCTTCGTCGTGCCGGAACCGTTAGCGTGCAGGACCACCGTAATCATCCGCATACCGTTGATCTTGACGGTACCAGTGAAGCAATCGCCAGCCTCATCGCTCGTCCCAGTCTTCAAACCATCGACCTTGAGCTTGGAGTAACTAGCAATCAGTCCGGGTAGCATCCAATCCCAGTTGTCCATTTCCGTGGCGTCCTTGGTGCCCTTACGGAACGTCATCTTAGTAATACTCGTTGTCTTGAGGACATCCGGGTAATCCTTGAGCAAGTTACGAGCCAAAATGGCCATATCCTTAGCGCTCATCTTGTTTTCCGCATTCTTACCGGTACCAGGGACCATGTTGCTACCGAGGTCACTGTTGTTCAAACCATTGGCGTTAACGATCGTGGCGTCCTTGATGCCCCATGACTGCAATTTGTTGTTCATCATCTGGACAAACTTCGTCTGGTTGCCGGCCACCGCGTCGCCGAGTAACATTGCCGCCGCATCCGCGGAGTAAATCAACGTTGCTTGGTACAATTCCTTGACCGTGTACGTGGTGTCCGTCCGCATTGGAACGTTAGACAAGCTCCGGTTCTGGCTCAACGCCGCAAGGGCCTTGCTGGGTCTGATGGTGTCCGTCCACTTAATTTTGCCCTGCTTGATGGCCTCACGTACCAAGTAGATCGTCAGCAACTTCGACATGGACGCTACTGGCAGCGCTTGGTTTGCGTTCTTAGCGTACATAATCTTGCCGCTATCGGCGTCAATGGCAATGGCAGCCGACGCGTTAATATTGGCATCCGTGGCGGCGTGGGCCGTCGCTACTGGAACCGCAACACTAGCAACGGTGATTGCGGCTAACAGCGCCACAACCACTTTGAACAATTTCTTCATCGTAATAAGTCTCCATCTTCCATACCAACATTTTTGAGTTCACGCAACGTGCTTATGTATTCCGCACCCACGAGTGCGGTGTCACCACGACTAATTCGTGGCGCTCTGGTTACTGGTACCCGCTGGTAAACCCTGCTTTCCATTATGGGCCAACTGCTCACCAATACGCAACGGCAAATGGATCACAAAACTCGTCAATTTTGGACTTGATTCCGCGTAAATGTACCCGCCGTGGAGGGTAATGAAACTCTGTGCAATCGCCAAGCCAAGGCCAGAGCCACCCGTTTCCTGGGACCGACTTTCCTCAACCCGGTAGAACCGATCAAATAACTGGCTCAACGAATCGTTCGGAATCTCCGCCCCGTCGTTAGAAACGTGAATGATGACTTCCTTGCCGATCTTCTCGCTGTTAAGGTAAATATGCCGCGCCCCCTTGCCGTACTTCAGGGCGTTCACGATCAGGTTATTAAAGACCCGTCCCAACTTGTCGGTATCAGCCTCCATCATCAGCGGCTTCGGGTCACTATCCACCACAAACTCGATGCCGCGCTTTTCGGCTTCCAGTTCAAAGCTGGCGGCGAGCTGATCCAGCATCGCGGCCATATCGAAGCGCTGTGCGTTCATCTTGGTGGTCGTCTGCCGGGCCTTGGTGTACTCAAAGAGGTCCTCAACCAACACCTTCATCTGTTTGGACTTCAGGTAGGCCGTGTGGACGTACTTTTGCATGTCCTCCTCCGAGTGGTACTGTTTGTCCTCAATCAGCCCCAGGTAGCCAATGATGGACGTCAGCGGCGTGCGGATGTCGTGGCTGACGTTCGTAATCAGTTCGTCTTTGCTGGCCTCGATTCGCCGTTCTTCGTTCATGGATTCCACCGTGGATTCCACCAACGCGTTGATGCTATCAACCACGCGCTGCAGGTCGGAGTTCACGGCCAGGTGGATACGATGGTCAAGGTGACCATCGGCGATGTAATGCAGCTCGCTGATGACGTGGCGCATCTGCATCTGGTGGTAGCGCCGAATGAGCCGCCAATATACGATGACCGCATCGATCACACCCATCATGCCGATGAAGATGTTTTCCCAACTCCACAGGTGCCAACTGTGCTCGGGGCCAAACGCAGGGTACTCTTGATGGTAAAGATTGCCTCCTGCCACTGCGGGCTGCTAGCAATCATCTGGTTGAGCATCACCACGATGGCAAAGTTCAGCAGTAGGAGCAGGATGATCGTGACGACACCCTCAACTAGTAATTCAGATTTCTCCTTCGCGGTGAGGCGGATTTTTTTTCGCCCATATTACCTCTCCCTTACCCAAAGGGGGCATGGCCAACCACCGGGCGCCAATACGCCACACGTACTGTCCCCGAGGACGACCATCCCCCCAACGTACTTATTTAGCCTTCGACTTTGTAGCCTACGCCCCAAACAGTCTCGATGACTTTCTCGCCACCAGTGGCTTCCTCAATCTTGTCGCGCAGGTGGGAAACGTGCACCATGACTGTCTTAGCCGACACGATGGATTCCTGCTGCCAAACGCGCTCAAAAATTTCGTCCGCAGAAAAGACACGGTTGGGGTGACTAGCTAGCAGGTAAAGGATCCCGAACTCCAAAGCGGTCAGCTGAATCTGCTTCCCGGTCAAGGTCACGACTTCATGGCTATCCTTATTGATTTTAAGGGGCCCCACTTCCAGGGTATCTGGCGTCGTATTCTGCACCTGGCCCTCACTCCGCCGTAGAAGACTCTTGACGCGCGCCATAACTTCCAGCGGGTTGAACGGCTTAGTAACGTAGTCGTCGGCACCGGTGATCAGGCCCTGGATCTTGTCCATGTCGGCAGTCTTGGCGGACACGATGATAATGGGGATCTGATTATCTTTACGAACTTCCTTGACCACTTCGATACCAGACATATTAGGCATCATGATGTCGAGAATCATCAGGCAGTATCGGGATTGGTCGCTAATTTAGTAATGGCCTCTTTACCACTGTAGGCAGCAATAGGCTCGTAGCCTTCATTAGTGGCGTAAATGCTGAGTAACTGGACGATTTCTTTATCATCGTCAACGATCAGAATTTTCATAATTAGGCTCCTTATCGAAACACTTTTATAGTTTGATTCTAGCAGAATGGTTTATTAATACTACGCAACGGAGGGAGCTTAGGAGAAGTTTATAAGTGCGAGAGCGTAGCACACTAGATTAGCAGCCATAGCGTGAGGTGCTTCACCCATGATGGCTCGTACTTTGCCATTATGGGTGAAGTGACTCATGTAGCAGGCTGCTGGTTCGCGGAGCTCGTTTAGTGCGCGAGCGTAGCGCACCGGGTTAACAAGGCACTCTGACTAAAAGACCCGGGTTTGGCCATTTAGCCACCAAGAACCAAAGCGGGGCCCGCACCCGGCGGCCCCCGCTGACGGTCACGCACCGTCTACACCTTTGCTTTAACTAATAAACCGTCGCGATTCGCCCGTCCTTGTAGACATAGAACAGGTGGAGCATCTTCGTGTTGCCCTTCGCGTAGCCACCAACCTGGTAGGCCACCCGCTCGTACGCGGTCGTTTTCCCCGCATACTTAAACGTGTCAATATCGGACGACTTTTCATCCGGGTGTTTCTTAAAGTACCGCTGGACGATGGCGACTGCCGTCTGTTTACTGCCGCGATTCAAGTTCTGGCTACTACTTGAGCGCTTAGCGACCTGCTTACGGCTACGGCGCGTCTTAGACTTGTGGCTACTTTGCTTGGTCTGACTACTGTGGCTAACCTTGCTACTAACACGCTTGCTACTGGTCGCCTTGCTGCTCGAACGGGACACGCGCTGCAGACTAGCTGCCTGTGACTGGCTATTGGCGCGGTCGGCTTTGCGCGCCGCCAACGCCTGCTCTGCACCGATCCCCCAATGTGGAAGGACGCGATCGTAAGCTAATACCAGGACTAACACCAACAGCAGGGTCACCAGCACTTTGCGGGTAAAAATCACGATGTTTCGCGTACCAAAGCGGCGGATGCGGTCACTGTGGCTATTAGCCGCGCGCATGTATTCGTGGTAAAAGCGAAAAAGTACCCAGACCATCAGGACCACGATGATAATTTCGCGAAACAACATGTTATGGAAGAAAAAGTTGAATAACCAGATCCACATACCGCTAGCCCTCCGCTCGTTTGTGCTTACCCGCCTATTATAGCAAAAACAGCCCCCAGTCACTGGACCAATTGCTATCCACGCCCTTGCGGACAATAAAAAAACGGGACCGTGACAATATTTCATGCCACAATCCCGTGATGATTAGTTTAATTTACTTAACGCTGTAGTTAGGAGCTTCCTTGGTAATTTGCACGTCATGTGGGTGACTTTCACGCAGACCCGCATTCGAAATCTGCATAAACTGCGCGTTGTCGTTCAGGTGCTTAATGTCGGGTGCACCAACATAGCCCATCCCCGAACGGAGGCCACCAACCATCTGGAACAAGACGTCGCCAGCTGAACCCTTGTAGGCAACCCGGCCCTCAATACCTTCCGGCACGAGTTTGTTGGCTTCATTAACGCCAGACTGGAAGTACCGGTCGGATGAGCCGTGGGCCATTTCCATAGCACCCAGGCTACCCATCCCCCGGTAAGTCTTGTAACGACGGCCATTAAAGAATTCCATCTGGCCAGGAGCTTCGTCGGTCCCTGCCAACATCGAACCCAGCATCACGGCGTTACCGCCGGCAGCCAGGGCCTTAACGATGTCACCAGAGTACTTGATCCCACCATCGGCAATGATGGTCTTACCAACTTTGCGGGCCACACTAGCAGAGTCGTACACGGCGGTCAACTGCGGTACGCCAACACCGGCCACGATCCGGGTTGTGCAAATCGAACCTGGTCCGATGCCGACCTTGACCACGTCTACACCCGCGTCGTAAAGCGCCTGGGTAGCTTCGGCCGTGGCCACGTTCCCGGCGATCAATGTCACCTTGGGGAAGTGCTCGCGGATTTCTGCAATCTTGCGTAGCACGCCAGCGGAGTGACCGTGGGCCGTATCAATGACGATGGCGTCCGCACCGGCATCGAGGAGAGCTTGGGCACGTTCAAAGGTGTCACTAGTGACCCCTACTGCCGCAGCGACCAACAGGCGACCCTGAGCGTCGACAGCGGCGTTCGGAAACTGGGTGACCTGACGCAAGTCCTTGATGGTGATCAGACCAGCCAGCTCACCGTTGGCGTCAACCAACGGCAACTTTTCAATTTTGTGTTCCTGGAAAATGGCTTCCGCCTGTTCCAAAGTTGTGCCCACCGGAGCGGTGACCACGTCTTTGGTCATAACTTCAGCGATCGGTACGTTGCGGTCAGCGACGTAACGGAGGTCCCGGTTGGTCAAGATGCCGACCAAGTGGTGGTCATCCTTCCCAGCGACGATCGGTACCCCGCTGATGTGCTCTGCATCCATAGTAGCCGCGGCTTCTGCGACGGTCTGGTCAGCCGTAGCGGTGAATGGCTTGCCCACAACACCATTAACGGCGCGCTTCACGATGGCAACTTCTTCAGCCTGCGCCTCGATGGACATGTTCTTGTGGATGACCCCAAGACCACCCTGACGGGCCATCGCGATGGCCATGGCACTTTCCGTAACTGTGTCCATCCCCGCACTGATAATTGGGATGTGCAAGTGGAGATTGTCCGCGAGGTCCACGGATAAGTCGACTTCATTCGGGAGCACATGGCTCTCTGCTGGTATTAGCAAGACATCATCAAACGTAAACCCACGCCGTTCAAACTTGGTATCCCAATTAGTCAATTTATTAACCTACCTTTTTTTAGAATTGTAGTGAGTTTAGCACCTTCGGGCGGACTTGGCAATTATTAGCGTTATTTACGGGGATAAAGCCGAACATTAGCGAGTTATGGCAGGAGTTTAATCGCTTTGTTACTTAAGTCGACAACAATTTCCTGACTGCAAGCTTCACGTTTCTACCCGTATTCTTCACAACCAAATCATCGTAATGCGGCGCCCCAACCAATGCGTGTCACCGCCAACGTGTACTGGTCAGGCTTGACCGCCCGCTGGTTCATGGCCCGGACAAAATGGGACTTAAAATCTGCCTCCTTCATTCGGGTATTGACGTACCAAGTATCCCCGTTCACGACGCCAGTGCTTGCCAGTGCGTGTACTACTGCATAACCAGCATGTTGGTATACCTGGTGGGCTGTGTCCCTATCAGGAAACGTGACTGTCCACGTCGTTGGTGGAATTAATTTGTTCCACAAACTGCTCATCGCAATTACCTCACTTGAATAAATTTTTCCGGCTCAATTCACAAAAAGGCGCGACATCAACGTCGCGCCAAAGGGGTGATTGTAACCGAATCCTACATCGTATCAGCTAAAGCTTTGAACCACAGCGCGCTCTTCTTCACGTGCCGTTCCTGCGTATCAAAGTCTACGTAGAATAAACCGTAGCGCTTGTTGTAACCGTTGGCCCAGGAGAACTGATCCTGCAACGACCAGACAAAGTAACCTTGAACGTTAACGCCCTCAGCCCGTGCTTTCAAAACGGCCGCCATATGCTGGTCAATAAAATCAATGCGTTTATCATCCTGCATGATTTCTTCACCATGGTACTGTTCTTTCAAGCCCAGGCCATTCTCGGTAATCATGATCATGTGACTGTTAGGATATTCCCGAGCCACACGCTTCAAAACATCGTACAGGCCCTCTGGATAAATATTCCAATCCCAGTCCGTGGTTGGCACACCTGGCTTTTGTACCATTTGCCCAACACCGTGGAAGCTAAACGACGTTGTTCCTTTCTCACCGGTCCCATTAAACTGGTTACCACTAGGACCATCATAGGCCTGCATAAATGCGGACTGGTAGTAGTTCATGCCGAAGTAATCATTTTGCGTCGATGCCTCCTTCAAGATGTCCATATCACCATCCTGAATGTCTAGGTGTGCATCGTTCTTCTGCAAAATTTCGTTGATCAACGACATCGTCTCTGGGGTGTATTCACCTAAGAACGTACCGTCCAACAGGAAGCGATTGATGAACGCATCATACAAAGCCGCAGCGTGCTTGTCGGCTGCACTATCAGTGATCGGGTAAATTGGCTGCAAGACATGAATCAGGCCAATACGCCCATCGAGATTAAGCGACTTGTACAGGTTAACTACTCGCGCGTGAGCCAGCAATTCGTTATGCTCCGCCTGAATGGCGCTTGTCACGTCAAAGTGGTGGTTAGGCGGGAAGTTACCAGCAATATACTGGGATAGTGCCAACGAAATCAGTTCATTGATTGTGAACCAGTTCTTAACCTCCGTGAATTCCTTGAAGCAGAACTCCGCGTACTGAACAAAGTAATCAATGTTCTTACGGTTCAACCAGTCGCCATCATCAAACAACGTCTTCGGAGAATCAAAGTGGTGCAGTGATACATAAGGCGTTAACCCGTGATCAAGACACTCCTTAAATAACTTATGGTAGTACTCGACCCCGGCCTGGTTTGGCTCACCATACCCTTTGGGAAAAATACGCGTCCACGCGATGGAAACCCGAATCGCATTCAAGCCATATTTCTGTGCCAGCTTAATGTCTGTCGGGTACCGGTGGTAGAAATCACTAGCCGGATCGGGTGCAAAACGTCCTTGCGCCTTTAGGTAGTCATCCCACATCGTTTTGCCCTTGCTATCGGCTGTGGTGGCACCCTCAACTTGATAAGCAGCCGTGGCACCACCCCAGATAAAGCCGTGGTGTAGACTAGTCACTCGATTTAACAAATCAGACATGATTAATTATTCCTCCTTATTAAGCAGTCGCTGGTGAATTTGGTGTATCTGAGCCGTCATCGTTACCGCGTAGTTTGTTGATAATAAAGTCGAGGGCTTTGTCCGCGTGCCGCGTTAGGTCAATGTACTGCTTACCAGTAGTCGTAATCATCTTAACGTTAGATGCATCAGCTTCAGCCTTCAGTGAATCACGCATCGCGTCCATTTGTGGAGCCAAAACTACGACATCCATGTCGGGAAGCAAATCACCATGTGCACCGTAAGCTGCCGCAGCAGCTTCGACCGGTAAATTGTCTTCCTTCGCCATCTTGTTCAGCGAGTTGGCCAAAATACCACTAGTACCACCACCGGCACAAATAACCATGATGTTCAGGTTCTTACCGTCCTTAGTCATACTCAGCGGAATTTCGCCGCTATCAATTTCAACTGGTGTAGCTTCAGTAGCCGGAGCGGTGCCATCAGCAGCAGCCGCAGCTTCTTCAGCAACCTTTTGCGCATCGTAAACCTTGAAGAATGGGTAGTAACATGCAAAGTCTAGTACCAAAATCAACACAATGAACAGTAATGACAACATCGCGAACCCGGTACCCATGAAGATACCAATTGGACCAGGCGTCGTCCAAGGCAGGTTGTAGATGAAGGCATTCATACCTAAAACATCAACGAAGATCTTGAACAGCCATACATTCAAAATTGGTGTGATGATAAATGGCAGGAAGAAAATTGGGTTCAGAATTAGCGGGGCACCAAACAGAATTGGTTCGTTAACCCCGAACGAAACAGGAATCGCCCCGGCACGCCCGACCGCCTTTAGTTCCTTGGACTTAGACATCAAGGCGAACATGTAGGTGATAACCAACGTTGCACCAGTACCACCGATCGTGGCGATAAAGTATTGCGTACCTTGTGCCAGAATGTTGGTTGCGTGTGCGCCGGCCTGGAATGCGTGCAGGTTGGCTTCAACGTTGGTCAGGTAAATAGCCGTAACCGCTGGTTCAACAATGGATGGACCTTGAATACCGATGAACCAGAAGAAGGCCATCGCGCCGTAAACAATTGCCAGACCTAGGTAACCATCGGCCGCCGTAAACAGTGGTGATAGTACCTGGATGATCCATGCAGCCAGGTTGGTGTGCGTAAGTGTCCGGAAAACAACATCAAACAACCAGAAGAACGTCGTGGCAAACGCAAACGGAATGATGTTAGTGAAAGCGGACGAAATGTTTTGTGGGACTTGTTCAGGCAACTTGATGGTGATGTGGTGCTTGAAGCAGACGTAGTAGATGTTTGGTACGATAAATGCTACCAGGAAGGCACAAATCAAACCCTTAGTGCCCATGTAGGCCGTGTCAAAGTAAGCACCAGTCTTAGTGGTGAAGGGATCAACGGCGACCAGCAGGAAGCTGATTTGGGCCCCAAACATAACCGCAGCTTCAGGCATTTGGTCCACCTTTGGTAACCGTACGTTCTTGCTACGAGTTAATGCCCGCGCAACGTTAGCGGCTGCCATCAGTGATAGCACACCCATCGAGAAGTTATAGACTTTATTTAGTGAATCACTCACCGCCGTAGGCCAGTAGAATCCCCAGATATTTGGCACGTCGGCTACCAGAATAAAGATACTTGAAAAGATAATGATTGGCATTAACGAGATAAACCCATCACGGACCGCCTGCAAATAAATGTTGGCAGACAGTTTCTTGAAGAACGGTTGGGCTTTCTCGATCTGTTTAACAATCCAGTTCATAACGAAACCCCCTAGGTTCAAACGAGTGGATTAAACGTGTTCTTTGAGACCGAGTTTCTGTTCAATTTTGGCAAGACGTTCATATTCATCAATGAAGTAGGTAACCTCATCCTTCAGCATCATTGTGGTCATCAAAGTATCCTGACCGTGAACCATGATGAAGGTAACATCAAGATCCTCACCACCAGCCTCTTTACTGAGCAACTTAGTCTGCTCATTATGGGCATCGTTGATGGAGGATTCCGAATCCTTAACAAATTCACGTGCCTTATCAAAGTCACCTGCGCGGGCGCTATCTAGTGCGTGCAGCAACGCCGTTTTGGCATCACCTGCATACGCAACAATTGCAAAACCAGTCATTGAAATTTCTTCTTTTGTTGCCATATCAATCACTCCTTACAAAATTTTTGTGGCTTTTCCCCAAGCAATCTCTGGATGTGAATAATGAAATACAGACGCTCATTATTGCTAATACCGGCAAATAGTTCTGCCTAATCCGGTTAAATATTTCCACACCAATTGCATAAGATTGGGGATACATTCGCTGGTAATCCTCTTCTACTTCGGGCGCTAGTTGCGTCTGGTCAGTTTCTAGGTGCCTAATGCGATCAACCAGATACTGAAGGTGAATCATGAATCGGTCATAGTAATTACCATTCTTCGCCGAGCGGTAAATGTTGTGATGATTCAGTACATCTAACACGATGTTGTTCACGGCTTCAGTGGTATCCCTTCCAGCGTCACTAGTATCGTCATCAGCAGTGGCAGCGTTAACGTCACCTGAAGCATTAATGAAATGTAACGCCAAGCTGCGTACCTCTGACTCAGGAAAATTAACCTTCAAGTTACGCTGAATGATATCCAACGCGACGTCAGCCACCGCGTACTCGTGTGGGTAATGCTGCCGCAGGTCCGGAACCATAGTTTCTTTGTAAGTTCCCGCCTGCATACGCGTGTAAGCACCTAAAATGTGGTCGCTAAGAGTGATGTAGATATAATCAAGAATCCGAACATGAAACCTGCTTCTTGCCATGTCGATAATTTCATACGTCGTCGTCACTACATCAATGGGAATATCTTTGAGTAAGAGAAATAAATTTTCACGAGCAGTTGCAGTGTTGAGATAAAAAAATCTTTTCCACCCGGTCGGCCGAAACCGGATCACCCTTCCGCTTGTTAAAAGCCACACCTTTCCCCCTCACAATGGCTTCCCGATGATCATCAATGTTAACTAAGGCAGCATTGTGATTTAACACTTGGGCTATGCGTAGCATTTTTCTCATCTCCGTTCAAAAAAAATGACAATAAAAAAATGACCACAAACCGAGCGCTCATGCGCCTTTGGTTCGTGATCATGCCTGACTTAACAGTAACACTCACTAATATTCCTATCGACAACATTAGTGTAGCGCTTACATCATTTTTTTGTAAACGCTTTTTTTAGCAAAAAAAACATTGCCTGTAGGTGACGCTATGCCCCACAATGGGGCGTAAATTCAACATTCGTATAACTTTGCTTGTTTAATTTATAACATGCGCGAGGATATCCAGACAACGGACCATTACCGTACTTAAACCATCAGGCACCAAAAAAAGCGGCTGCCTGATGGCAACCGCTACATTGATCATCATTACCGCCGTGGTAGTGGGGCAAAGAAGCTGCGCAGGTGGTAGCGCGACTTCAACAGGTAGTGAATCCCGTAGGCGACGACCGCGAGGATAAACAGGCCCCAGTTGTTCATTGGTGACGTCAAGAACGACTTCACCACCGTCAGGTAGGATGATGCCAGGGAAGCAAAAATAATCAGGATAATCCCGCCGATAGCAATGAACCAGAACTTTGGCCGTTCGCCCTTGGGGGTAAGGCTCCACTGGGTGTAGTACGTGAACACCAATGCCGCCACAAACGACATAATAACCAGTGAGGCGAACCCACCGCCTTGGCTGCCCGATACCTTCGAAAAGCTACCAATCAAGCCGTACAGAACGGCAAAGATGGCCAGAAACGTGAAGCCCAGGTCGGCCGTTGAAATCCAAAACGGCTGCTGCTGAATGGGATCGACTGCTGTTTTGGACGAGGCAACTTTGTTCCCCCGCTCCACGGCCGGGCCAAACAGTTGCACTGCCGGCTTACCTTCACGCTGACCCTTCAACATCTCCGGCAGCATCTTCTTTAATTCTGCCGTTTCCTTGGCGTCGTCAGCGCCGCTGTCCTTCATCGACCGGCGGAACTTGACCACGTATTCTGCGTTCTTCTTCGTCAGTTGTGCCAACATCTCGTCGACCGTTTGTTCCGGCTCCGTTGGCTGCTGTTCCTGCTGCTTTGCTTTTTTTTGCCACTACTCTGCCCTACTTTCATTACCGATGGTTACTACGTCATGCGCTCAGGTACGTGCCAGGCTGGCTACCGTATGGAATGGAAATGAGTGCCATAGGCCTGCGCAACCTTCTACACGTTAAACCTAAACTCGATGATATCCCCGTCCTGGACCTCGTACTCCTTGCCTTCTTGGCGGAGCCGGCCAGCCTCGCGGACCGCCGCCACGCTGCCGTACTTATCCAAGTCGTCAAAGGACATCGTTTCCGCCTTGATGAACCCGCGCTCAAAGTCCGAGTGAATGATGCCCGCAACCTGCGGCGCCTTCATCCCCCGCCGGAACGTCCATGCCCGGGTTTCCTTACCGCCGGCCGTGAAGAAGGTTGCCAGACCCAGTAGGTGGTAACTAGCCTTGATTAGCTTGTCCAGCCCGGATTCATCCACGCCTTCGGAAGCCAGGAAGTCAGCCTTGTCGTCATCGTCCAGCTCACTAATTTCCTCTTCGGCCTCGGCAGCCAGGGCAATTACCTCAGCGCCTTCCTTCTCGGCCTGCGCCTTAATGTCCGCCATGTACGGACTCTCATCCGGGTTCGCCATGTACTCTTCAGCGATGTTGGCCACATACAGCACGGGCTTGCTCGTGAGCAGGAACAACCCCTTCACAATCTTCTGTTCGTCCTTGTCAAAGTCGATGCTGCGCACTGGATCACCGTTTTCCAATACCGGCTTGATCTTCTTCAGGACCTCAAACTCGGCCTCGGCGTCCTTGTCGTGCGCCCGGGCCGTCTTCTCAACCTTGGCGTAACGCTTATTCACACTGTCCAGATCCGCGATGGCCAACTCCATATTAATGGTGGCCATGTCGTCGATGGGATCGATCTTCCCGTTAACGTGGGTGATGTTGTCGTCATCAAACGCCCGCACCACGTGCACGATGGCGTCCACCTGGCGAATGTTCTCCAAGAACTTGTTCCCCAGGCCTTCACCCTTGCTGGCACCCTTCACGATCCCGGCAATGTCGGTAAATTCAAAGGTGGTGTGGATCACCTTCTTGGCGGGAATCAACTCATCGATGCGGGCCAGACGACTATCTGGCACCTCGACCATCCCCACGTTAGGATCAATGGTGGCAAACGGGTAGTTAGCCATCTCGGCCCCCGCCTTGGTAATTGCGTTAAACAGGGTCGACTTGCCGACGTTCGGCAACCCGACGATTCCGGCTGTAAGTGACATGACAATATTCCTACTTTCTCTTGATAATCTGTAACTGACCAGTACGTGGCGGCACTATGCTTGCGCGTCGTGCTCTGCGTGCTGCAAAACCTTCTTCAGGCGCTTCTCAAAGTCGCGGCGGCTCATCATGACGATGTGGCCACAACCCTGACACTTCACCTTGATATCGGCACCCATGCGAATAATTTCCCAACTATTGGTGCCACAAGCATGCGGTTTTTTTCATTTCCACAATATCGTGTAAATCGTACATATACTCGTACCTCCACGCGCCTTAATCTAGGTTTACATCTAGTAATGCTAACACACGGTTTAGGTCTGCTTCACTTTCAAAGTCAATTTCGATCTTACCCTTACCCTTCTTGGTTTGGGCAATGTTGACCTTGGTCCCAAAGCGGTCCCCTAACTGGTTCTCACTGGCCCGCACGTACGGCGACTTCACCACTTTGCGCGTCGTCTTGGCCGGCGTCCGGCCATTAGCATTGGCCTGGGCAATCAGCTTTTCCAGTTGCCGTACCGTCAACCCCTCGCTGACCGTCTTCTTGGCCATCGGCACGATTTGCGACTTCCGCTTCAGGCTCAGCAGGCTACGCGCCTGCGCCATCGACAGGTCACCGTTGCTGACGAGCTTCTTGACCGCCTCGGGGAGCGACAATAGGCGGAGGTAGTTGGCAATGTATGGCCGACTCTTCCCCAACGCTTGCTGACCTCGGCCTGGGTGATGTTCAGCTTCTTGATCAGCGTATCGTACGCCTGGGCTTCTTCGATGGGTGACAGGTCCTCGCGCTGCAGGTTCTCCAGCACGGCGACTTCCATCATCGACTCATCGTCAAAGCTGCGGATGATGGCCGGGATGGTATCCTTCCCCGCCAGCTTGGAAGCCCGGTACCGCCGTTCACCGGCGATGATCTCGTACCCGTTAACACTTTCACGCACGATAATGGGCTGGAAGACCCCGGTTTCCTTGATCGACTTAGCCAGGTCGTTTAGCGCGTCCTCGTCGAACGTCCGCCGGGGCTGATACGGATTGGGCCGGATCTCGTCCAGCTTGATTTCCGTGACCGCGTCCATCTGGGGTTCCTGATCCTCGAAGTTGCTAAAGATCGCGTCGATCCCGCGACCAAGCCCCTTTTTGTTCTTGTTATTCGCCATGAGCTGCAAGCACCTCCCGCGCTAAATCTTCATACACTGCCGCCGCCCGTGACTTCGGGTCAAAGTCCACGATGGGCTGCCCGTAACTCGGGGCCTCCGCCAACCGGGTCAACCGCGGAATAACGGTGTGGTACACCTTATCACCAAAGTGGGAGCGTACTTCCGTGATGACCTGGTTGCCCAGCTTCGTCCGGGCGTCAAACATCGTCAGTAGCACGCCTTCAATTGCCAAATCGGGATTGAAGTGCTTCTGTACTAACTTAACCGTGTTCAGTAACTGGCTCAACCCTTCCAGGGCGTAGTATTCACTTTGTACCGGAATGAGAATCGTATCCGTGGCGGTGAACGCGTTAATGGCCAACTGGCCCAATGATGGTGGGCAGTCAATCAAAATGTAGTCATAATCCGCGCGCACGGGTGCCAAGCCTAACTTCAGGCGCATTTCGCGCGCCATTTGTGAAGTCAGCTCAATCTCCGCCCCTGCTAACTGGATCGTCGCCGGCACAATATCCAATCCCGGGTGATCCGTGTGCAAAATTGCGGAGGTGATGGGCTCCTCGTCCACCAAAACGTCATAAATATCTTTTTCAACGCGGGGCTTATCGATACCTACCCCGCTGGTTGCGTTACCCTGCGCGTCAGCGTCCACAATCAAAACGTGTTTGCCGGCGTTCGCGAGGCACGCACCCAGATTGACGGTCGTCGTGGTTTTACCCACACCGCCCTTTTGGTTCGCCACCGCAATTACGTGTGCCATGTTGACCTCCAATTCAAACCGTTAACTTTACGCATCCTGTCATGCTGTATTTACTATTTGCTCGTTTGTGCCTTGGTGGGACGGTTCGTAGCTTTGGCAGCTTTGCCATCCGTCACCTGGGCATCAGGAATTTCAATAATGATGCGGTGAATGCCGTCTGCGTCCTCTTCACGCATCGAGGCGTTCATCCCCGCCTGCTGGACCAACTTGAGCGACTTCTTGATGGTGTTCACCGCCACCCGGGCGTCCTTGTTCAGCGTTGACCGCCGTTGGGCTTTCTTGGCCGTCTTCTTGGCTGGACGGCCCTTACCGGCATGGTTGTCCACCGCGTCGGGATTGAGGATGCTTTGCACCAGCGCCTCGGTCTCCTTAACGTTCAGGCGATCCGCCGCGATGCGGTCCAAGACGTGCTGCTGCTGGTGATCATCCAACTTAAGCATCGCCCGGCCCTGCCGTTCCGTAATGGAACCATTCATAATGGCTGCCTGGACCGGCTGGCTGAGTTTGAGCAGCCGCAACTTGTTGGCCACAAACGACTGGCTCTTGCCGACCCGCCGCGCGATGCCCTCCTGGGTGATCGCGTTTTGGTTCATCAAGTCCGCGTACGCCTGCGCCTCTTCGATTGGCGACAAGTCTGCCCGTTGCAGGTTTTCAATCAACGCCATGGCGGCCGATTCGTCATCAGCCATTGTGGTCACGATGGCGGGAATCTCCGTCCAGGCCAGTTGCGTGGTCACCGCCCGAAAGCGCCGTTCACCCGCGATGATCTCGTAGTGACCCGGTTCGTATTCACGCACCACAATGGGTTGGAGTAGCCCGTGCTGCTTGATTGTTAGTGCTAGTTCATTCAGTGACTCTTCCTGAAACACTTTGCGCGGCTGAAAGCGATTAGGCACAATGGCGTCCGTGGGAATCTTCCGAACGACTTCACCGTCAGCTTTTTGCGGTTAAAAAAAGTTGAATGCCATGCTTACTGTCCCCCAATTGGTTGTTTTGCTGGTGTTCCGGGCTTACGCGGGTACTTCTTCGGCGTCCGTACCACTTTGTCGATGACCACGAGGTGCCGTGGGGCCTCCTCGACGGGTAACGTCAGTGCCCGGTCCGCAACCACATGACCACCCAGAATCTTGATGGCCTTATCGGCTTGGGCCAGTTCGTTAGCACCCTGGGCCCCCTTCATCGCAATAAACTTGCCACCCAGTTGCACTAACGGCAAACACAGTTCCGCCAGTACGTCGAGAGCTGCGACCGCCCGTGCGGTGACCAACCCAAACGATTCCCGGTCGGGTGATTGCTTGCGCCCAAATTCCTCCGCGCGCGCGTGCACAAGGTGGACACCGTCGAGGTGGAGCCGTTGGCAAAGTCGCTCCAGAAAGTCGATCCGCTTTTGCAGGGAGTCCACGATGGTGACCTCCAAGTGCGGGTTGAGGATTTTCATCGGTAACGACGGGAACCCGGCTCCGGCGCCGACGTCACACAGCGTGACCGTGGTCGTCCATAACTCCGGAAATTCCAGTAAGGGCGTGACCGAGTCGTAAAAATGCTTGAGATAGACATCACCCTCAGCAGTAATGGCCGTCAGGTTCATCTTTTGGTTCTCTGCCACCAGGTACGAATAATATTCGGCAAATTGTGCTTGCTGCTCGGCGCTTAATACCACGTCAAACCGTGCCAATGCGGCCGCAAATTCTTCTGGATTCATTGCCGTCTCCTCATCGTCTAAAATTTTAGCTATTGCCCGCTACAACAGGCTTTGTGAACAGATAATTGTGGAACACCTACGCGTTTCACGTCATGTTCAATTTTAGCCCACCCAGCATGCTTTAACAACCCGCGAACGCGACTCCGGACAGTTTCACGTGAAACATATCCAGACGACAAGCGCAATCACCATGATGAGACGCAACGGGAACTGATGTGACCCCCATCACTGCCGTTGAGGAACAAAAAAAACGGCCCGTAGCATGTGCTACGAACCGTGATTACATTTATGCTGGCACCGCAACGTTGACCCGCTGCTCGTGCCGCTTGACGATCATATCAGCAAACGCCCGTGCGACGTTCATGTTCCGCAATAGCGGACCGTGAGAGTAGCTGCCAAAGGTCTGCTTGTACCGCACCCCTTCAACGCCTTCCTCCGGGTTATTACCGAAGCCTTCCACCACCTTACCGAACGGCCGTAACTTGTCTTTGTCATCAAAGTAGGTACACCCGCTATGGTTTTCAAAAGCGGTGACCGTGCCAAAGTCCGTTTCGTACTTGGTATCCCCGATCATCCGGGCCTCTGGACGGAACACCGTGTGCAAAGGCAGGATACCCAGACACTGAATGGTAGTACCGTCGACCATTTCGTACTTGGTACCCAAGAACTGGTAGCCACCACAAATACCCAGCATCGGGTAGCCCGCCTCGATGTACTTAGTCAGCGTGTCTTTGAAGCGGCTAATATCCTTGGCCACCACGGTCTGTTCGTAATCCTGCCCACCGCCGAAGAACACAAAGTCGTAATTGTCCGCATCAAAGTCGCGACCCAGACTCACGTTATCGACCTGCACGGTATACCCGCGCTGTTCTAACAGGTAACGGAGAATCTTCACGTCGCCACTGTCACCGTACGTGTTCATCAAGTCTTCGTATAGGTACGCAATCCGTATCGGTTCAGCCATTATGATCCTCCTCGAGTAATTTATTCCGTCATTATAACACGCGTGGGGTGCGGAAGTTAGTGGGCCCTGCTGAGTGGGCGGGAGCACTATGGCTTGGTGAACCGCGCCACGAGGATTGCCGGCTGCTGCCAGGTATTGAAACGAGCTCGCGCTTTCTAACCGGCCCGCGCCGCTTTCTAAAAATAAAATAGTCAAATATCAGAAAAGTGACGGACTTTTGGGACAACTGCATATAAACTATGGGCGTGGGGAAAAATAACGCTCTGGGTAGGAGGTGTGCCTAATGGATACCGCAACTTTAACAGTTAAACAAGCTACCGTTGATCACTATCACCGCGCGTTACGCCAACTGCGGGAATATAACATGATTAGACGAGCAACCGTGTTATTACGGGACGCCTCGGTGAGTGCCGGGATCACCGCCGAGTTGGACCGCATGGCCGCAGACGTGCTGAGTGATTACAATGAATCAAGACTGTTAGTCAAGTATGGGGAAATGAATGCCGGATTACACTTGTCACACCGCCTCCCCCTCGTTGATCCGCCACAAAATTAAGCAAGTACCTAACGCGGCGGGTACGGGGTCCCGCCGGTGTGCACACCAACTTTGCGGCAGGTATTGACAACGTAAGGGCGCCCGGTAACCGACGCCCTGGGGACACCGATAGATGACGGGGTCCCTTTTTGGTAGGTGTCACTGCACTTCTGGTACCACTACACTCATCCAAGCAAAGCAAAGTGGCGTCCCACAATAACCTTTGTAGGACGCCACTGTTGTTATTGGCCTAATAACTACTGCTGGAACTGTCGCTAGTGTTCGTGCTGTCAGTATGCGTCGTATTACTGGTATTTGTCTGGTTGTCGCTTGTACCCAACCAGTTTTGGAACTGGTTGCTATTTAATAACGGAGAATTTGTCACAATAAACTGTGCGGCTCCCGACTCGGCGTACTGTGAGGTCACCCACGTGTTTTGTACCAACAACAAGAGTGACAGCACGATGAAGATTGCAATGTAGTGAAAAATAACAGCCACAATGGCGCCGCCGAGGCTATTCGCCTGCTTGATCACCGGAATCCACGTAATATGCCGCGACCATTTGGCCAGCAGATGAATCAAGAACCGGCCGGCCACAATAATCACGATAAACGCCAGGGCTTTGGTGCCAAAGCCGACATCCGCGCCGCCCAACGCCATCGCTACTCGCTGATAGTTCGCAATCGCAAACACCCACAGAATCACGTTGCCAATCATCGAAATAATCGTTATTGCTAGGCCCTGCCGCCAACCGGACACGCAGGCCAGTAGCAGCCAGATGATGATAATAATGCTCAAAACCACGCGGAATTACCTCCTTGTCACCCTAGCCACGCCCAGCTCATCGCCAAGGGTTTACTCCCATTATGCCCATAAACCCCACCGCTGCGTAGAGTTTGCTGGTAAATTTATCAATTCGGCAAACATCGTGGTCATCCGTACAACACGTTTTGACATTAAAAAGGGCCTACCCCGCGGTAGGCCCAACACTACTATTCGTTACTCACCGTCATTCAACGGCACAATGGTCGAAAAATCATCACTAGGCACACGAATCAGCGAGAAGCGGTCGCCCGTCTTGCCGGCACGCAGGCCCAAGCCATTCAGGAAGTTGCCCTTGTAGCGCGCCGTAATCGTGGCAACGAACGCTTTGTCCGTCTGCCGGTCCATGCTAGCGAGCTTCTTGGCGTGCCACGGGAAGTGTGATGCCTGCAGGTTGAGGATGCCACTACCATCCGACACCGTCGCGTCGTTGCTGTTGACCTCAACCTTAGCGTTTTCCACCCAGTACGTGTAGTGCATCAGCGAGTTTTTACCCGACCCGGACCGCACCTCAACGTAGTACGAATGCTTATCGTCCGTCTGTAGTACCAGCGGCTGGTACTTGTAGGATACCGTTGCCTCCGCACTATTCGTAAAGTTCGTCGGACGTAGCCAGGCCGCGTAAACCAACCCGTACAGGGCGGCCAAAAAGACGACGACCTCAACTAAATCAATCAGTATGGTCCTCCCCGAATGGTGCTGACCGTGAACCACGATCATCTTGAGGTGCCGTTGCCGAATGTTGATAACGATAAAAATGAGGTAAACGACCAGAATGATCCAGGCCGCCACACCAATAAAGTTCCATGCGTTCATGGTTCTTCCTCCCAGAGTGCGTGTTTATTGCTCGTGATCAAGCTTAGCCATTGCCGCTTGCCCGAGTAGGTTCATAAAGTTCCACGGACGGTCAAAGTTGGGGTTAAAGAGCATATCCACATACCCCAAATCATCCACCGTATTTTTATTTTGAATCATGACCGAAATCAGGTTAGCGCACATTGAGATGTCTAACTTACTGTAAAACTGCCCGCCCAAAATCTGGCGGTTCGACCGCCGAAACACCAAGGTACCATCAATCGTGGTCGTGGTGGGCATAAACTCCGGTCGGTAATTGTCCTTAAATTCAACGTACTCGACGTCGTCAAAGTACTTGCGGGCACGAGCGTAAGTCAACCCGCTAGTCGCCATGTTGTGCTCCAAAATGCTCAACGCGCTAGTTGACTGCGTCCCCATGTACTGAATACTACCGGGTTGCACGATGTTCGCGCCAGCAATCTTACCCTGGCGCACAGCGTTGGTGGCTAACGGCGCGTAGGCAAACTGCCCGGTGGGGTTAAACCGCACCACGGTGGAGTCGCCGGCCGCATAAATATCCGGATCACTCGTCTGCATTTCGTCATTAACGATGATTGCCTGGCTGCGATCCAGGTCGACCTTGCCGGCCATCAGCTCCGTCATGGGCTGGAAACCGACGCACAGAATCACGATGTCGGTCTCAATTTCACCCTTGTCGGTGCGAATGAACACCTGCCCATCCTCATCGCCGTCAAACTCCAAGACGTGCTCACCGTCATGTAGGTCAACCCCGTGCGCACGGAGGTCATCCCCGATGACGCCAGCCAAGCCTCGGTCCACGTAATGACTGAGCAAACCGTGACGGCCATTGACCAGCAGCACGTCGTGGTGTCCCTGCTGGGCAAAGGAACTTGCAATCTCCACCCCGATATAACCACCGCCAACAACGGCGATCCGCTTGGCGTGATCCGATGCGGCTTTGATTGCGAGGGCGTCCTTGTAGTTTTTGCACAGGTAGACGTTCTTGACGTTGACCCCGCGAATAGGCGACGCCACCGGATAGGAGCCTGTCGTCACAATGAGCTTGTCGTATGTGTCGCTGAATTTCTTACCGGTGGCCAGGTTCTGCACCTCAACGACTTTGCGGTGCGTGTCCACCGAGGTTACATCGTGGCGTAAGTGTACACCGACGTGCAACCCCATGGCTTCTAGTTCGGGACCCGTGGCGTAAAAAAACGTCACGGAGATCCCGCACTACACCGCCTAGGTAGAGATAAATGCCGCACGATAAAAACGAAATATCCTCATTGCGTTCGTACACCGCAATCTCCGTACTGGGGTCACGGTTCAATATTTCCTGGACTGCAGCCGTACCCGCGTGGGTACAACCTATCACAACCACTTTCATACACTGGTGCTCCATTCGCTCATTGTGAACCACATTTATCCGTGGCTACGCACCCAACGCGGCCACTTTCCTCGCTATCAGTATCGCACACGCTCAACAAATATCAAAGCTCGCGGTGGACATTTAACTAGGGCTTTTTACCCGTGGTGCAGAGGTGAACACAAAGGGACCGTAACCAAAGTCACGGCCCCAAACGTGCTTAGTCACTCTCCATGAACAAAGCCTATTTAACTGGCGTCCACTGCCATTCACGCACTTCAGGAATGTCGTCACCCTCGCGGCGAATGTAGTCGTTGTGATACTTCAACGTAGCGTCCATGCGGGCGGTAAAGGCCGCCCCTTCGTCACCGTAGCCACCAACGGCCGCAATGACGTCCTTGGCCAGGTGGTACCGGTCCAGTTCGTTCAGCACGCGCATGTCAAACGGCGTGGTGATGTCCCCGTCTTCACGGTAGCCGTGGACACGCAGGTTTTGGTTGTGCCGACCAAACCACATGTCACGGATCAAGCCTTCGTAACCATGGAAGGCAAAGATAACCGGCTTGTCCACCGTAAACAGGTCATCGAACTGTTCATCAGTCAGACCCCGTGGATCCTGCTCCGGACGACGGAGCTTCAACAGGTCAATGACGTTGATGAAGCGAATCCGCATGTTCGGGAACGTGACCCGCAGCAAGTCGATTGCGGCCAAACTTTCCATGTTTGGCTCCGTTCCGGCCGCCGCGATGACGACCTCTGGTGCGCCGTCGTCATCGGTGCTGGCCCAATCGATGCGACCCATGCCGGTCTCGGCCAGACGCTGGGCTTCTTCAATACTGTAGAACTGTGGCCGCGGCTGCTTAGAAGTGACGAGCAGGTTGACCGTCTCCGAGCTACTAAACAGCTTTGGTGAAATAGCCAGCAGGGAGTTGGCATCTGCGGGCAGGTACTCGCGGATGAACTCCGGCTTCTTTTCCGCCAGGTGGGTCAAAATGCCCGGATCCTGGTGGGTGTAACCGTTGTGATCTTGCTGGAAACTAGTGGATGTCGCCACCACGTTCAGTGACGGGTAGTGCCGCCGCCATGGCTGTTCACTAGCTTCACGGATCCACTTGAAGTACTGTGTGAGCATGGAATCTACGACGCGCAGGAACGCTTCGTAACTGGTAAACAGGCCGTGACGCCCGGTCAGGGTGTAACCCTCCAGGAAGCCCTCACTTTGGTGTTCAGACAACTGGGAGTCAATGATCCGGCCGGCGCTAGCCATCTTTTCGTCGGTGTGGTCGTTAATTGGTTCCAGCCATTGCCGCGCACTTTCTTCAAAGATGCCATAAAGGCGGTTACTCATCGTCTCGTCGGGACCAAAGATGCGGAAGTTGTTCGGGTTCAACTTGATCAAGTCACGCAGGTAGTCAGACCAGATAATCATGTCCTGCTTGGTCAAACGACCCGGCTTGGAGTTGTCCAACGCGTACTTCTTGAAGTCGGGCAACTTCAATGGCTGTGGCGCTAATCCGCCATTGGTGATTGGGTTAGCCGCCATCAGGTGGTCATGATCTGGCAACAGTTCCTGCAATTCAGGAACCAGGTGGCCATTCGCGTCAAACTGCTCTTCGGGGTGGTATGATTTCAACCAAGCAGTCAAAGCATCCACGTGGGTCATGTCCTCAGAGGAAACAGGAATTGGAATCTGGTGGGCGCGGAACGAGCCCTCGATTGGTTCGTTGTCCCACTCCTTGGGACCCGTCCAGCCCTTTGGTGACCGGAAGACCACTACTGGCCAGCGTGGCTGACCCGCATCGCCCGTTTCGCGAGCATGCTGCTGGATGCTGTGAATTCGTTCGATAGCACCATCCAGGGCCTGCGCCATTTCTGGGTTCAGTTTCTCCGGGTCGTCGCCTTCAACAAAGACTGGTGCCCAGCCAGCCCCTTCGAGGTACTTCCGCACATCTTCGTCGGACTTGCGGGCCAGGATGGTCGGGTTACTGATCTTAAAGCCGTTCATGTGCAAAATTGGCAGTACGGCCCCGTCGTTGATCGGGTTAATGAAGGTGTTGCTAAACCAGCTAGCTGCAAGTGGGCCGGTTTCACTTTCACCATCACCGATCACAACGGCCGCAATCTGGTCAGGGTTGTCCAAAATGGCCCCCACACCATGGCTGAGGGAGTACCCCAGTTCGCCACCCTCGTGCATGGAACCTGGCGTTTGGGCACTGGCGTGGCTAGCCACCCCACCAGGAAAACTAAACTGCTTGAACAGCTTCTGCATCCCCTGCTCGTCCTGCGTTACGTCTGGATAAGCTTCGGTATACGTGCCGTCCAGGTAGGAGTTAGACACCATGACCTGGCCACCATGACCTGGGCCTTCAATGTAAAACATGTTGAGATGGTACTTATTAATGACACGATTTAAATGCGTATAAATAAAGTTTTGACCGGCAATTGTGCCCCAGTGGCCAATTGGGTGAACCTTAACGTCCGCAGCCACAATGGGCCGTTTAAGCAATGGGTTGTCCTTCAGGTACAACTGGCCGACAGACAAGTAATTGGCAGCCTGCCAGTACCGAGTCATCTTTGCAAAGTACTCGGGTGTAGAATATTCCGTCATTACAGCAACCTCCATTTTATTGGGTCAAAGGTGCGCGGCAGCCCGCTACACCAATTGTGGACCGGCCACAAGCAATCGTTGTGACGTCTTACTTTAGTATAGCGCAGAACCCGTGGCCGTTGGACCACATAACCCCATTTTAACGCGTACCGCACGCAACGCACACCATGTTAGAATAATGGTAATAAAAGTTACGGGAGGAATCGTTATGTCCAAAACTACCACCGCACTCGCCTTTGTTGCCGGCGCCGCCACGGTTATGCTCATTCAGCACGTCCACGCACGCATTACCTTCGTTGAAGCTCCGGCCGACTTACCGCAAGCACCGCAGCCATTACCAGCCGCAGAACCACAACGCATTCCACGCCCCGCACAACGCCATCGTACCCGCGTCATCGCGGGTAACGTCGCCAGTCAGCCGCGGCCACATAAACGCATTCGGTAGCCACAGGGTGGCTACTTTTTTTTGCGCCGACTATCAAAAATATGGCTGAACTCGCCGAAGAGGTCGTAATCCCGTCGCAGGTTATGGGAATCCTGCATCATCTGCTCGACGTCCAGTTTGCCATCCGGTTGCGGCTTACTGTCAGCGGCCAGCAAAATCTTGGGAATTGCCGTAATCAGCGCTTCTCGCTCCGTCTTAGTTAGGTTAGCTAACAGCCGCTTGGTTTCGCCCCGTTCCACAGCGTGGTACACACTCTCCGCAGCGAGTAACTCTTCGAACTGTTGTGGTAACCGGTCAGCCATGATTCTTACCTCCTCTATGGTGATAGTTACATTTTACTCTAGTAAGCGGTTGCGTGCGACAAGTGACCAGAGTGGTTCACCATCACCAAAGCATATAGGTTACAAACGTATCGTTCAAAAATTATAAAGAAATCTGTAAACTAGCTCCCATGAGCCACGTGGACATTGTCATTTTTAGATGCATTTTAATTACCACATGGGTTCTAAACGATTGATATCACGGCGTTATTTGATAGTCCATACCACACGAACGGATAAATGTCTGTTATCCGTTACACGTGTATCAGATGCACACGATATCAGAGAAGGAGCGTTAAATAACAATGATCAAAGAAGAGTTGCGTCACATCATGCAACATAAATGGGTGATCTGGTTGATGGTTGCGACTATCCTTATCCCCATCTTTTACGCCTACTGCTTCCTGACCTCAGCCTGGGATCCGTACGGTCATACCAGTAAACTACCGATTGCGGTCGTAAACCTGGATCAACCGACGACGCTGAAGGGTAAGCGCGTGAGCGTCGGCGCCCAAACAGTAGCTAAACTGCGTAAGGATGACCAGCTCGGCTGGCACATCACCAGCTCCAAGGAAGCCGCCAAGGGTCTGAAGGACAACAAGTACTACGCGGTCATTACCTTCCCGAAGGACTTCTCCCGCGATGCTGCGACGGTCCTTAATAAGACGCCTAAGCAAATGCACTTTGCTTACAAGACGAACGGCTCCCTCAACTACATCGGGGAAGTTATGAGTCAAGTCGGTAGCGACAAGCTGAACGACCAAATCAAGGCCAAGGTGACCCAGACGTACGCCAAGACCTTTATTCAGCAAATTGGTAGCATTGGTAAGCAGTTGAAGACCGCCGCTAATGGTTCCAAGCAGATCACCGATGGCATTGGCACCCTGCAAAGCGGTACGTCCGCGATGCCCAGTGGTGTATCCAAACTAGCTAGTGGCAGTAAGCAACTGACCAGTGGCATCATCACCTACACTAACGGTGTGACCCAGGTCAACAACGGCATGTCCCAGTTATACGCCAAGGTACCAACGCTCTCCAGCGGTGTGCAGGCGCTCTACACTGGTAGCGGCTCCCTGTACAAGGGGTTAGGCCAGCTATATGCCAGGTACCAACGTTGGCCAGTGGCGTTACCAAGCTGAACAATGGCGGTAAGACGTTAGCATCAGGGGTCAAAGCCTACACTAACGGCGTTAGCCAAGTTCAAGGCGGAACTAAGCAGTTGCAAAATAATGTTCCTGCTCTGTCCAGCGGTGTTGCACAATTGAACAGTGGTGGCTCCAAGTTGAGCATCGGTCTGAAACAGTTATACACTGCCGTTACGACTGGTAGCAGCAGTAGCACCTCATTGAGTTCCGCGGTCAGCCAGCTCAACACGGGCGCCGGGACGATTTATAGCGGTGCTAACGATCTGAACAACCAAGTTAACGGCAATACTGCCGACACCGACTTAACCAGTTCCGTCCAACAGCTGGATGACGGTAGTAAGCAACTTGCTGATGGCATCAGCCAGATGAAGGACAAGATGACCAAGTTGCAGAGTAAGATCAACTCACAGGTCGCTACTCTGAACCTGATGTCCGGCATCATGAAGTCATACGCTTCACTCAAGGCCAACCAGGACACTGCCAACACGGCCATGCAGACTGCCATTGACAGTGTGACGGATGCCAATCAGAAAGCGGCACTTACCGCTGCCTGGACCAAGGTCAAAACTGCCCAGACATCAACGCTGAGTGCTTACTCAACGCAAAGTAGCGTCATGTCCATCGTGAAGACCAACTTAACCAGTACCGCTACCGATTCTGCCGGCGATCCAACCGGGCTGCAAGCAGCAATCACACAGTTTGATAGTGCCCTCGATCAGTTAAAGACCGGCTCCACCCAAATTAATACCGGCTTAAACACACTGAACGGTAAGGCTCCCAAGCTAGCCCAAGGTATTCAGCAGCTGACTGATGGCGCTAAGCGAGAAAGTACCGGCCTTCAGCAACTTGAGGATCAGGTACCAACCTTAACCAGTAGCGTGCAGCAGTTGGCTAACGGTGCCAGCCAAGAATCTTCCGGCCTTAACTCCTTGAACAGCCAAGTGCCAACCCTGGCATCTGGCGTCAACCAGTTAGCTAATGGTGCTACTACCCTCAACAACAACTCTGCCGCCCTAAACAGTGGTGCCCAGCAGTTGTCCGGTGGCCTCACCACCCTCAGCGGTAACATCCCGACGCTCTCAACTGGCGTCTCCAAGTTGTACACGGGGTCTGGTCAGCTCAATGCTGGTCTCGCCACTCTGAACAGCAGCGTACCAACTTTGGCCTCCGGCGTTACCCAGTTGTACAACGGGACTAAGCAATTGAACGCCAACTCCAGCGCCCTGGTTTCCGGCTCTAGCCAGATCAGTGGCGGTATCGGTACCCTCAATAGTAGCGTGCCTACCCTGGTAAGCGGCGTGAAGAAGCTCCACAAGGGATCGACCAAGTTGACGTCCGGCCTGAAGAAGGGCAGCAACACCATTGCCAAAACCAATTTGACGGGTAAGACCGCCAAGATGTTCGCCCAGCCGTCCAAGGATACCGAGGTGAAGTACACCAACGTCGTTAACTACGGCCAGGCCCTCGCACCATACGTGCTGGCATTAGCCTTGTTCATTGGGATCATCATCTTCAACTTTGGTTACCCAATGCGTCGACGGAACGGCAAAGACGAATCCGTCTTCCAGATGCTTGGTAGCAAGCTCATCGTTGGGACTGGCGTTGCCGTTGCCATGGCCGTGGTTGAAGCCACGCTCATCATGGCGTTCGGTCTGGACGTCAACCACGTTGCCGCCTTCTACGGCATCACCATCCTCTTCGCCCTCGCGGCTCAGTACCTAACGATGCTCCTGAACCTCGCGTTCAACCGTGTTGGTATCTTCATCGCCCTGGCACTGCTGACGCTGAGTGGTTCGGGCGGTCTCTTCCCCGCCCAAACGATTAGCCCGCTATACGAATCGATGCAGAAGTTCCTGCCGATGACGTACGCAATCAACGGCTACCGTGAGGCCCTGACCGACGGGATTGCCTCGAGTACCGTGATGACCAGCATCGTCATTCTCGTTCTGATTGCTGTTATCAGCGTCGCCCTA
Source organism: Lacticaseibacillus thailandensis DSM 22698 = JCM 13996 (assembly GCF_001312865.1). Taxonomy (GTDB): domain Bacteria; phylum Bacillota; class Bacilli; order Lactobacillales; family Lactobacillaceae; genus Lacticaseibacillus; species Lacticaseibacillus thailandensis. The sequence goes on from NZ_BBER01000003.1 coordinate 50,601, forward strand.
ATGATTCCCGCCATTGGGTACATCATTGGTAGCGATGGCGAACACAGTGAGGAATAACCGTCATTAACAACATGAAAAGCTCCGTCAGTGCAGCGTTTTGCTGTTGCTGACGGAGCTCTTTTAATGTTTATAATTGCCTACGCAGCAACGGTCGCTGCCCGTTTTCAGATGCTAGAGGTGGTGCAATCTTTCTCCGTATGGGGATCCAGTTTAAAACGCGACCTTTAATTCGTTGAGCTACTGACCGGTAGTATGGTCCTACCAGCGCTCGTCGTGTACGGTCACTTTTAACTTGTAACTAGACATATTTTAACGGCACTGATTTCAAGGCTCAATTATAAATTGCAGGGTTGCCACATGCTAAAAATCGGCAAATAGGTCGCTCAGTGACATATTTTGTCATTAAGTTTTGGTATTCTAACCACAGTTGTTAAGGAAGGGTGTGAGGCAGTTGACGTTACAACAAGTTAATTTCCGCGATCGTCAAAGTGGCCAGCTGGTTGCAGGTTACACTTATGATCGTATCGACTCGCAGTTTGCGTTGGTCTTTGCAAATACTGATAGGCCGCCTGTGACTCTGGTGACTGATTTGCATGTACCCATGGCGCAACGTCTCCAACTTTTTCAGACATTATTACGGCGGCCTAGCGCTGATTCAGCTGTAGTAACTTATACGGAGACGCCCATTGCTTATGAAGTCGTCATCCATCAATGTGTGCTTGTTACCAGTGAAGTGAGCGACGAGGCTACATCCATCCCCAACACAACGGTGGCGGTTGGTGACGCCCACGTCGACATCGACGCCTTTGGGGCTGAATGTCAACTAGCCATGGAAAACAACCGCTGGGTCGATACCAACCTCGAGATTGCTCGTCGTACATTTCAAGTTCTCGATGCGCGGTTGGTCGTCGATTCTGAAACGGGCGGGCAGTATCCTGCCATCACAACTGAAGGCGGCCCCTACCCTTTATTTTGGGCGTTACCCCAAGAATATATTGACTGGGTTGTAAACCCAGCCACATGCAGTTTATTTCCTTGCATCTGTGTTTTTGGGCATGATCAACAAGGTTCAGCTAAAGTCGATACTTACGTAAGAATGGAGCGATAATTATGACAAAAATTCAAGAAATTAAGGCAGAATTGAATGCAATCGACACGCAGATGTACACTGACAAAAAAAGAGAAAATATATGTGAGGCAGTTTGGTTCCTTTCTGGACAACAATTCACCGTTGCCTAGTAACCAAGATTTACTTGCTGAGGCTGCAAGGCAGCATGTTAAGCTCACACCGACCACTATCACAAAGCAGCTATTCAAGGACGTCAACCTAAAATTAGATGAAGAGGACGAAGCACTCGATAAACGGCCCATCAACCGGCGTGTGATGTTCGTGGCGGAAAATTCGGCTGTACGTACTGATGGCAAGGGGGATAACAAGACATTCGATAATTTCACAATGTTTCATGATACCGATAGGCCTACAAACACGTTCAAGCTCTACGCTCAAGTCAACGATCGCCGCTTACAGGACGCTTACATCACGGATGCCATTAAAAACAAGTCAGAAAGCGACTCCCAGAAGCTAAAGGCCGCATTTTTGATTGCCGGGCCCAAAACCATAACCTTGGCTAATTGGCAACAACATCAAGCAGCTGCAATTAGGGTGCTAATGAGGTCCTATGCTGGTGTCGGAGCGGCCGCTGCTACTGAAGATGAAGCGGTAGCTCGTTTGACAGCTAACGCGGAAACATTCGCAAAGAGTGCGTGCATTTTTGCTCAAGAATGCGCCGTAATCGAGCCCAAACAGTTGGTGGTATTTGGTCAGGATGCAGCCACGGTCTTGCGTCAGATGAAACCCTTCTTCAGTGGCAATACACAACTAACTGCTTTAATTGATGAGTTGAAGGTAGTTCGCCACTATGCCACCATCGGTAATTTTGCAAATTGGGTAGCTACGCAGAACGTAGAGTTATTGCGTAAATTGGGGCTTGATCCTAGTCAAAATCAGCCATTTGAGCCACTTAAACGATAGATAAAATAATAGACCAAACTCCAAATTAAAGTTTTGGAGTCTGGTTTTTTTATTGTTGGTAGACATTAATCAAAATCAGTTTGGTAGGTAATCCAGGTAGTCTAATTCAATTCTCGGCAAAGCATCAAAATCATAGAGTGTATAGTACAAACACAGGCCGGCAACTCGGAGTTCACCACCAGTCTGAGGCGTGGCTGCATTGTTGGGGATGAAACGATACGGTATGTGGTGCCAACGCAGGTTTGTGAGGACGGTCAATAAAGGCCAATTTTCCTCAGTGCAGACATCGTCATCAAGGTTGCGCGAAGCTACAGGAATACCTGTACCAAAAATAGCTGTGCATATTTTCTTGGCATCAGCGGCCGCCTCAGCTTGAAATTCGCGCCAGGCCGTTTGTTGCTCCGGGCTTGACAACTCTTCATCGGTAAATGGAGAATCTTCGTACCAACCGTAGTAGAAGCGCTGGTCATCCAACCACCACGCGTAATTTTCGAGTAAAGTAATGAGCTTGGGGTCAGGATCATCCGGGACATTGGCCATCATTTGAGGTAAAAATAAGGTGGTTAAACGCAGTTGTACAGAACTGGGGATTGGTAGTGGCAGGTGCATCCAGCGGTTTTCATGTCGGCCAGAATTTGCCATTGCCCGTCGGTGGCTGTAGGTGCAGCTAGTCCGCGTGCGGTGTATTCTTTGAGATAGTGCCGTGCAACCAACTCTGCACGGCCTAGTTGTGGAGTATATATAGGTTTGTTAGGTTGATCTTGTGGCTTCATATCATTACCTCCTTAGGCAGGCTCATAATAGCATTTACCAGTGACACGAGCTGTCAAAAATGGGCAGGAAAAGGGGAATTTGTCTTGGCAATGATAGAACGGATTATTAGTGAGTTATTGTCCTTACTGCAGGGATAACATTTATCAGCAAACACAAACGACGAGGCACAAATCAGTAAGCGCAATTTTTACCGTGATATGCAACATTTAACTGTGGCCTTGACCGATCAAGACCTCACTTTGGAGCACAAACAAGGCGAGTATTACTTGGATACACACGTTGAATTCCAACAGGTAGTGGCATTGTCTCACCTTTTATTAGCGAGTGGGGCCTTTCCTCCCGCCGAAATGAAGTCAATAATGACCACCCTGTTAAATCACTTTGCGGGTAGCGAGCGCCATCGACTAAAGCAAGCCTTAGCCCATGATGTGGAAGCATATTTACCCTATAACAGGGAGGTTCCGCTACTGGAAATGATTGGCACCTTAACGGATGCGATCACTGAGCAGAAGGCGGTAACATTCACCTATCGGTCGCGCCGGAGCTTGACACGCGTCAAACTTAATCGCCGACACACTGGTAAGCCCGGTGCATTGTTTGTCAATAATAACCGTTTTTATGTTGCCCTGTTTGAACACGAAACGCAGCGAGCTGACCATTACTATCTCTACCGACTAGACCGGATTGTCAAAATTGAAAAGCCGCGTGTTAATCTGTCACTTAAGCCTGGTCGCTTCGACTTGCAGGCTTACCGACAGCATAATTATCTACTGTTCGACAGTGAGCACGTGAGGGTGCACTTACTCTACCAGGACTATCCCCAGACACTGAAGGAAGCCTTCCCAACAGCACAGCAACTCAAAAAAAATACCCGGATGAGGAAAATAGGTGGGAATTCGTAATTCCGGATGTCAGCTACGATGGAATCAAGCTTTGGGCACTGAGTGCGGGCAGCAAGGTCACCATCTTATCCCCCGCGCGGTTAGCTGAAGCAATCCGTGATGAGGCGTTGAAGGTAGTGAATTTGTATAAGAACAATTGAGCTGGTTAACAAAAGTTTATGGTATTAAAATTGGACGTTACCGATCCGCCTGTTTCACCACTCAATACATCAATGTAATAAGGGTCTGGTTTATCGTAAAAGGAGTTACACCCTCCAGCAACCAATTTACTCAATGCTAAAAATCACAGATTCAAAAAAAACGGACGGCATCATATGCCGCCCGTTTAGTATTTACTTTGTTGTTCTATGCTTGATCCCACACGTAGGCGCAAACCAGCGTGGCGATAAAACTGATGGTGGCCAACGTCACCATCGTTGAGGCCCAGTTACGTTGCTTTTTGATGATCATGACGATGGTCAGGACCAATGTCACGATGAATACAACGGCAAAGATGCCGGTCAGTGCCTGCCACATAGCTAATTCTCCTTCACTCTGTTAGTTGGATTAATGCTTCAGTCGCGGTCCGCAGGGACTCACTCACCGTCGTGGTCGTGTTCCTTATGCCATTCCCTAATCTGCGCCAACCGCTGGCGTACCCGGGCCTCACTGCCCTGATCCGTCGGGTGGTAGTAGTGCTTACCGACCAGGTTATCCGGCATCGTCTGCATCGTCGTCAACTTGTCCTTCGTGTCATGTGCGTACTGGTAACCTTTGCCGTAGCCCAGATCCTTCATCAGGTTCGTCACCCCATTACGAATCTGTAGTGGCACCGGCTCCGCCATCGTATTCTTGGCGTCCGCCGCCGCGCTGTTGTACGCCACGTACAACTGGTTACTCTTAGGCGCTAGTGCCAAGTACGTCACCGCGTGCGTCAGGTGCACGTTACACTCGGGCATCCCCAGGAACTGACAGGCCTGGTACGCCGCCACCGTGATCTCCAACGCCCGTGAATCGGCCATGCCGACATCCTCACTGGCAAAGCGAACCAGGCGCCGCGCGATGTACAGCGGGTCCTCACCCGATTCCAGCATGCGTGCCAGCCAGTAGATGGCCGCGTCCACGTCCGAGTTACGCATCGACTTGTGCAGTGCCGAGATGATATTGTAGTGCTCCTCACCGTGCTTGTCATACAGCAGGGCTTTGGTACCCATGATTTGCATTAAGTCATCTTTGTTGACCTGCGTGACCCCGTCGACGATCCGGGCGTTGGTCACCGCCATTTCTAGCGTGTTCAGCGCCGTCCGGGCGTCCCCGTTGGCGTAGTCCGCAATGGCGTGGAGTAGGTCTTCACTGATATCGATTTTGAAGTCCGCAAAGCCGCGCGGGCTCTTGATTGCGTTGTGCAACAGCTGCACCAGTTCGTCAGGCTGCAGCGCGTGCAATACAAACACCCGCATCCGCGACAATAAGGCGGCGTTGACTTCAAACGACGGGTTTTCGGTCGTCGCCCCAATCAGGATGATGCTGCCCCGCTCGACGTAGGGCAAAAAGGCATCCTGCTGGGCCTTATTAAACCGGTGAATTTCGTCTACAAAGACCAACGTCTTTTGGCCTAGCTCCCGGTTGGCCTCAGCCTCCTCCATCACGTTGCGGATTTCCTTAATGCCGCTGGTGACCGCGGAGAAGGTCACAAAGGCGGCTTTGGTCTGCCGCGCAATCAGCCGTGCCAGCGTCGTTTTACCGACCCCAGGTGGTCCCCAGAAAATCATCGAACTGATTTCATCACGCTCGATCAGGTTGTACAGGACCTGCCCGGGTGCCACCAGGTTCTTCTGGCCAACAAATTCATCGAGGGTTTGTGGCCGCATCCGACTAGCCAGTGGCTGGTACCCCTGGTCGTCATGCGGTTGCCGCACGTCCCCCGCATCGTCACCAAATAGTGATTCTTGCCGCATTGATCGACACCCCCGTTCTGCTACCTAAAACATGTACTGTTCATCATTAATGATCCGGTCGGCATCCAGCACGAGCCGGTCACTTTCAGGGGCAAAGTGGTGGCGCTGGTACAAAGCCGCATCCGCTGGCCGGATAATCTGTTCCGCTGTCAGCCACTGTAATTCCAACTCGTGCACCGCGAACCCCAGCATCCGGGGCAGCACTTCCGCCATCACGGCCGGATCCGTGCCCGCCAGCGTGGCTAGGCGGATGGACGCCGTCATGCGCTCCTCGTCAATGTCGAATAAACCCAAGGTGCCCAGCAATGACCCGGTGCTACGGTCCAAAACGGCATAGAGCAACGCCTGGTTGCGCATCACGAGGGCCATGGCGCGGTTAACGAAGTGTGCAGTCTCCCCGATATTGGCGTCAACGGGCCGTTCCTGGCCCCGAGCAATTTCGGGATCGTGCCGCAGAATAAACACTTCTTTGAGCTTGGCCTGGGTCAGCCAGTCCATCGTGTAGTGCACCGACATAATTGGGTGATACTTTTCAAAGATGGCCATGACGCCACCCCCTGTCTACTTACTTACCCATTTTATTTTAGCACTCCACACCTCAGCCAGCCGGCCCGCCACTTGCACATTGTTGCAAAATTGGGTGGGCCACGTATCAGACCCAAAATATGGTTGTAATTAATATTGTTGTAACTGCTAGCTTCCAGACACCCATGACTCTGCGGTTAAATTGATCAAAAACGGCCACCCAGCAGTTGCCGGGTGGCCGTACCAATCTCAATGTCAGTGCGCGGTCACAGAATTGCGAGGACCACGAAGTTCAAGATGAAACCAATTGTAACGATACCCAACATCGGGTGGATCTCCTTGATCTTACCTTCGATGATCTTGATCAGGCAGTAGAAGATGAACCCAGCCGCAATCCCGTACGAGATGTTGTAGATCAGTCCCATGACGACGGACGCCATGAATGACGGGATGGCTTCGGACAAGTCTGACCAGTTAATTTCCTTCAGACTGGACGCCATCATCACCCCAACCAGGATCAGGGCCGGAGCCACCGCCTGGGTCGGTACCACCGAAATCAGCGGGGCAAACAGTCCGGAAATAACGAACAGAATCGCTACGGTCACGCTGGTCAGCCCGGTACGACCACCAGCACCAATCCCCGCCGCACTTTCAACGTACGTGGTGGTGTTGGAAGTACCAAAGATGGCCCCAATACTCGTCGCCACGGAGTCAGCCACCAGGGCCTTATCCAGCCGGGTGGCGAAGCCCTTCGTCGTTTCCAACTGGCGAATTTCGTCATCAGTGAAGATACCGCTACGGTGCCCGGTACCGATGAAGGTCCCAATCGTATCGAACGTATCGGAGAAACAGAAAGCAAAGATGGTCATCAGCGTCAGCAGGATGTGACTACTATTACTAAACAGCGTCCCAAAACCGGCATGGCTAAAGGCCGCACCAAACGTCGTCCCTAACTGGCTGAAGGCTGCACCCAGTGAGTTACTGGACGTCATGCTCAGGTCGGTCACACCCATCGGGATCCCAATGATGGTGGTCAACACGATGCTGATCATCACCGCACCCGGAACCTTTTTCACTACCAGGATGGTCATGATGAACAGCCCAATCAGTGCCAGCAGCGCACCCGACTCGGTGAAGTTGGTCAGGGCCGGAACGATGCCACCACCGGTAACCACGCCCGTGACCCCTTTGATGACCGCGTGCGCATTGTACGCGTGGTTGTTGACGGAGAGAATGTCGGATGAATCTGAGGTGAACTGCAGGAAGCCGGCGTTCTTCAACCCAATGTAGGCGACGAACACCCCGATCCCACCACTAATGGCGTGCTGCATCACCTGGGGAATGGCGGCGATAATCGTTTTCCGAATGCTCGTCACCGTGATGGTGATGTTGATCAAACCACAAATGAAGACGAGGGCCAGCGCCTGTTGCCAGGAATAGCCGAGGGCAAAGACGACGGTGTATGTAAAGAAGGCGTTGAGCCCCATCCTGGTGCCAGGGCGTAGGGTACGTTGGCGAACAACCCCATGACTAAGGTCCCCACGGCACTGGCGATAATGGTGGCCAGGAAGACCGCTTGGGAAGGCATCCCGGTCAGCGACAGCACCTCAGGATTGACAAAGAGGATGTATGACATGGCGAAGAAGGTCGTGAAACCAGCTAAAATTTCAGTACCAACGGACGTATTGTACGTCTTTAGCTTAAAAAGTCGTTCCATTTTGTGCTCCTTTTGCTCTTGATGGCCTCATTTTACGATAATTAGTGAACTATTGCAACGCTTTTCCCTAATTTGTTCGTAATTATCCGAACGATTTGTGTCCATAATTGGTCAACAACACGGTAAAGCCCCACACCGCAAGCGATGTGGGGCTCAAAATGCCTTATGTGTAACCTAAATGCCATAAATCGCGTGCCCGTTCCGGATGGCGTTGGCCACCGTACCGTTGAGCACAATTTCTGCCTTCTTGATCATGTCGTCTTTGCTCTCCGACAAATCATGATCCAACCACTGAATGACCTGCATCACGATAGCCCAGGCGTAAAAATCGGTGATGGCGTGGCTGATTTTCGCCGGCGTGTTGGGATCAGCACTGACCACTACCCGCGCGACCATATCCGTGGCGACCGAGTACAAAAAGTTTTCCAGGAGGTCGCGGGCCACTGACCGCAGCGAATGCTGACAGAACGCCTTATTATCCGCAATGTAGTCCAACATCAACTGGTAGGCGTGCTCCCAACGGTCGATCTGGGTGTATTGCTGCAATTGGAGCACAATATCCTGCTTGTACGTCCACCGCAACAACTCGTATATATCGTCAAAATGATAGTAAAAGGTGTTGCGGTTGATGTGTGCCGCCGCCGAGAGCTTGCCAATCGTAATGTGATCCAACGACGTCGTTCCATCATCTGTTTGAGTGTCCGTGCAAGGACCTCTTTGGTTGTCGCCTGCGTCATGACTACGCCCTCCCTTTCGTTACCTCTCATTGTAATGACTCAGTTGTGGCCTGACAAATTCGCCAGCCACCGGGGAATATTAGCCTGGAAAGCAGTGGATACACCGTTAACGGCACACCAAGCGACTTTAAACAAACCCCACCGTTTGTCCATTCATTCGGCCAGAGGCAGCGCTTACACTATAGTCGTAAGGCAGGTTTGATCAAGCGCCTGAATATAGTGATAGGAGTTGGTATTGATGAAGAAAGTCTTTGCGTTGACCTGTGTCGTGGCCGTGGTCGCTGCTGCCGCAACGATCATTCAGCGGCTTGACCTATGTCATAACGAAGCCGATGATTACCGGCCGTTTGAACCAGAGGATTAGATTGGGGGAACAATTATGACCAAAACCAAAGCAATTATGATTGGCGCCGGCCTGGCAAACATGGCTGCTGCCGTGTACCTAATTCAGGAAGCCCACTGGCCGGGTCAAAACATCACCTTTTACTCCCTGGATGATCACGGCAGTAATGACGGTGCGGCAACCACCGATACCACCGATGAATACTGGAACCGTGAGCACCCCATGGCGAACACCAAGGGCTTCGTTGCCCGTGGTGGCCGCATGTTGAACTACCGCACCTACGTGGACCTGATGGACTTACTGCAACGGGTCCAGTCAGTCACCGAGCCCGGCATGACTGCCGCCGAGGACACCCACGACTTTGATAGCAAGCACCGGACCTTTGACAAGGCCCGCCTACTGCAAGGCGGCAAGGGCATCATCAATGGCGGTCACCTTGGCCTGAACAACCAGGACCGGCTGTTACTGAGTAAACTCGTGCTCATGCCCGACCGCGATGAGGAGCAACTCGACAACGTCTCCATCGCCGAGTACTTCAAGGACGACCCACACATGTTCCAAACCAACTTCTGGTACATGTGGGAGACCACCTTTGCCTTCCGCACCCAAAGTTCAGCCCAAGAACTACGCCGGTACATGCACCAAATGATCTATGAATTCACGCAGATTGAGCACCTGGTCGGCGTTAACCGGACCCGTTACAACCAGTACGAGAGTATTATGCTGCCACTGATCAAGTACCTGCAGGATCAGCACGTCCAGATTGTGCTCAACCGGCGCGTAACCGACTTCGACTTTGCACCTTCCACCATGCAGGACGAAATCACCGTCACCGGCATCCACATGATTGACGTCGATAACGGTGAGGAGCAACACGTTGACGTTGACGCAGACACCGCGGTGCTCTTCACTAACGGCTCCATTACCGATTCCGCCACCCAGGGTGACTTCAACACCCCAGCTGCCGAGAACATGGACTACGGTGCCGCCGCCAGCCTCTGGAAGAAGGTGGCGGAACGCTTCTACAACGTCGGTAACCCGGACAAGTTCTTCGCGGATCGCAACGCCAGCGAGTGGGTCAGCTTCACTTTGACCACCAAAAACCACCTGTTGCTCAACGAAATCAGCCGTATTACCACCCAGGTACCGGGCAACGCGTTGAACTCGTTCCTGTCCACTAGCCCGATCACCCCACTGGGGCAGGTCGACGTGAACATGTCGATCGTGGTACACCACCAGCCCCACTTCACCACCCAGAAGCCGAACGAAACCGTCCTGTGGGGGTACTTCCTCTACCCACGGCGTCACGGTGAGTTCGTCGACAAGCCGTATATTGAAATGACGGGTCAGGAAATGGCCGAAGAGTTGATCGGCCAACTGAGCAAAGTCGACCCGGGTCCCGGCAACATCCGCGATAAGCACGATGCCATCATGGACTCCATCATCAACAACATTCCGGTCTACATGCCGTACGCGTCCGCCTTGTTCAACAACCGGGCCAAGAGCGACCGGCCGCTGGTCATCCCGGCACACTCGACGAACCTCGCCTTCACCGGTGAGTTTGTCGAGCAACCATACCAGATGATCTTCACGGAGCAAAGCGCCGTTCGTTCTGGTGAGATTGCGGCGTACCACTTTGCCGGCATCCCGATGAGTCATCTCGTCAAGAATCCACGTTACGACAAGGACCCGAAGGTATTGCTACGGGCCACCAAGAAGATGTTCAGCTAGACTTTAGCAGTGTTGACCTGATTATGTTTCACGTGAAACCACCTTGGCGCGGGAACGGGGTGGCTTTGCCAGACACATTAATAGGGCCGCCATCACTAGATGGCGACCCTTTTCTATACTACTGGGTCTACTGCGTCACTTCGTTCTCCGCGACGCCCTTTTCCAGGAAGCCCATCAAGTTTGCCAGCGAAATTTCCACCATGTTGCGTACAGCGGTTTCCGTGTAGTACGCGATGTGGGGACTCAAAACGACGTTCGGCATCTGCATCATTTCGTCCCAAGCAGGATCGTTGAAGTTCCCGTGCTGTTCGAGGTTCAGCAGGTCTTGTTCCTCGTACTCAAAGGTGTCGATCCCGGCCCCGGCGACTTTGCCCGACCGTAAGTTGTCCAGCAGCGCCTGGGTATCGATCAGGTTACCCCGCGCCGTGTTCACAATAATCACGTGGTCCTTCATCTTGGTAAAGGCCGCCGCGTTGATCATGTGGGTGTTCGCCGGCAGACCCGGCACGTGTAGGTCGATAATGTCGGCCTCACGGATCAAGGTGTCCAGGTCAACGTAATCGATGTCACTGTTCTTGGCGGGGTACGGATCGTAGCCCAACACCTTGGCACCAAAGCCCTTGAAAATCTTCACGGCCGCACGGCCAATGCGGCCCGTGCCGATGACCCCGACCGTGCAATCAGCCACGTTGCGGCCAATATAGTGCATCGCGCCGTTGTAATCGTTGTTCCGCAGGTGCTCCTCGACCTGGCCTAAGTTCCGCACCAGGTGCATCGTCAACGTCACCGCAAACTCGGCGATGGCTTCCGGTGAGTACGCCGGCACGTTACTAATGCGGATCCCCGCGGCTTGGCGCCATCCATATCGATGTTGTCCAGGCCGACGTTCCGGATCGACAAAAACTTGATGCCAAGGTCCGCCATCTTCTGGAATAACGCGGCGCTATATGGCACCGTCTGCATACACGTGATCCCGTCATAACCAGCAGCTTGGTCCACGTTATCCTCGTTCAGGGTCGCGGTAATCTGCTTCAGCTCGTTCCCTGTCCGTTTAGACCACTCCGTTAAGTACTGCACCTCGTCGGGCCGGGTACCAAAAGAAACTATCTTCATGAAAATGTGTGCTCCTTTCACCTTGACGGCGCACTCGCGCCAAAATTCGCAACATTCAACCAAAGTAGTGGTGGCTAGGCACGCGAGCTCAGCCACCCTTTAGTTATATTTTACCGGATTGACCCTTCCCGGGATAGTAAGAAAGCCTTTAATTTACTGCCGCCACGATACTGACCCACGCCACCCGCCGCGGGCACGACGCGGTGACACGGCACAACCAACGGTAGCGGATTCGTTGCCACCGCGTGTGCCACGGCGCGCACCGCGGTTGGCTGTTCAATGGCACGGGCAATGTCCGTGTAGGTCCGCGTCTGGCCCCGGGGGATGGCCCTCAACGCGGCCCAGACGCGGTGCTGAAAGTCAGTCCCCCGCAGCTGATAATCACGGGCGGGTAACGGCACTGCCTTATTCAGCATCAGCGTCACCGCCCGCACCAATGTTGGCGGCACCCCATGGTCAGCAATTGCCACGTCCTTTGGCAATCTGAGTAATTTGTAGACATCGTCCGGCCGTTCACCCGGAAAACCTAAGTAGACCACCTGCTGGTTATCCGCCACCAGGATCCAGCGACCCCGTGGTCCGTTGATTACCGTACTTCTGAGCATTACCACACCTGCTTTCTCCTGCCCACCAACTAGAATCAATCTCGATGTACTCATTATAGTCCGCGACGGTATTAAAATTTGCTTAACGTGTAAACGCTGCCAAATCCACGTACACCCCGAATATGTTAAACTTAGGGTTCTAAATACAACGGAGGTTTTATGGATATGAAAATTTGCGTCTTAGCGGGCGGTCGCAGTACCGAACGCAACGTATCAATTTCTAGTGGTACGCGTATCACGCAGGCGCTGCGTGAAGCCGGCCACCAGGCCACCTTTGTCGACCTATTCTTGGGCTACGACCTTAGTGGCGTCGACGACGTGAACGACGTCTTTGCGGATGCCAACCTAATTGACGGTTTGGCCATCAGCGACGCCGTACTCACAGATGACGATATTAACGCACTCCGGACGGACGGGAGTACCGAGCTGTTTGGTCCGGGCGTCCTTGAAATTGCCAAGGCGGCGGACATCGTTTACCTCGCCCTGCATGGTGGCGACGGCGAGAACGGGAAGGTACAAGCTTACCTTGACTTAAACAACATCCGCTACACGGGTAGTGGTGCCCTGCGTCGGGGTTGACCATGAACAAGGTCTTTAGCAAGAAGATCATGCTGGAAAGCGGCATCCCGACGGCCAAGTTCAAGGAAGCGCTGCGCAAAGACGGCACGCACCAGCAGATGCCGTTCGACTTCCCGATGATCGTCAAGCCCACGAGCGGCGGTTCCAGCGTGGGGATGACCATTGCCCACAACGCTGCGGAGCTAGAAGCTGGTTTGGCGGAAGCTTCCGCTTTGACCCCAGCGCCATCGTGGAAGAATTCATTACCGGTCGCGAGTTCTCTCTGGGCGTGGTCAACGGTCAGGCGCTGCCAGCCATTGAGATCAAGGTGCATGACGCTGGTACGACTTTGAGCACAAGTTCCAGCCCGGCCACACCGACTTTATCACCCCACCGGAAGACTTGGACGACAGTATTCACCAGCAGATGAAGGACATCGCCCAGGACACGATGCGGGCTCTCGACCTGCAGAATTACGCCCGGGTGGACTTCTTCGTGACGCCGGACGACCAGCTGTACGTCATTGAGGCCAACAACTTGCCAGGGATGACGCCGTTGTCCCTGCTGCCACAGGAAGCCGAAGCTGCGGGAATCAAGTACCCCGAACTGGTCGACTCCATCGTGCGTGGCAAGATGGACTTGTACGACCAAGGTCTAGCCATCTAAATACGTCTAGTCACAAACAGCCCCGCGGCGTGCACCGCGAGGCTGTTTTGTTGGCTATTGGTTTAGTAGAAGGATTACATTGGGCGTCCGGCCTCATAATCGACCAGATCTCTTCATGCGGTAACTTTGGACAATGGACTAACCAACAAATCACCATGCATGAATTCCTGATTCGGAATCAGTCAAAGCGATCTGCCAATTGCTGCAAATTCTTATCGGTGATTTCGTTCAAGATAGTGCCGCCCTGGGCCTTAATAGCCGTGTAAATTGTGGCCGCCTTTTCGACAGTTTCAATCAGGCCAAAGGCTTCATCAATCGACTCACCAGCTGCGAAGATACCATGCTGTGGCCATAGTACTAGGCGGAACGAGTTCATCTTATCAGCAGTGGCGGAACCAATCTCGTTGGTACCTGGTGTCATGTATGGTAGAACACCGATGCCTTCAGGAAATACCACAATCGACTCAGCCTGCATCTTCCACAGAATGCGACTGAAACGTTTTTCTTCCAAAGGAACGGTGAAACTCATGGCAACTAGGTTTGTTGGATGGCAGTGCATTACCACATGCTGTTTGGAATCTTGCTTCAAGCGGTTGATGTGTGTCATCAGGTGAGCAGGGAACTCACTAGTTGGCTGGCCGCCATCAGAGAAGCCCCACATCAGGTCAACGCTGTGGCCATCTTTGCGAATCCGTACCAACCCAGTATCACGCTCAGGAAAATCGCGTACATTCTTGAAGTAACGGCCAGTACCAGTAACCAAGAAGTAGTCACCAGCCAATTCAGAAGCGTCAAACTTAATTGGAATGACCCGGTTTACTTCGTGAACATCGCCATAACCTCGCAATTCATCTTCGGTCAGGCGGTAGCTGACATTGCCACCATTACGTTCATCCCAGCCATGATCATACAGTAGCCAGGTAACCTTCTTCATTTGAGCAACATACGGAGAATCAACAAACGCCTGAGTATACTCCGGGTTCAAAAATTCTGTCTTTTCATCAGCCATGTCTATTTTCCTTCCTTCACCATCAAAGCTCATTAACTTATTTAATTAGTTACGCTTGAACAGAACATCCTTCTCGTACTGGTGAACATTATTCATCCAGTCCATCCCAACCGGGACACCGTTTTGTTCACAGTACTTATCCCAAACTGCACCGAATGGCATAGACTTCAGTTCTTCGGTTTCAGCCAGGCGAGTAGTAAAGTCAAAGTTCTGTTCTGCCTGCTTCAGTTGATCCGTTGGTTCGAGCAAAGCCATCAACAGGGCCTTCTGCGTTGCACGAGTGCCAACAACCCAGGCAGCAACACGGTTAATAGTGGCGTCAAAGTAATCAGTGCCCAAGTGGATCTTGTCTTCATAACCATCACGGATAATACTCCGCGTAATGCGAATGAGCGCATCGTCCATAATAACTACGTGGTCAGAATCCCAACGAACGGGACGAGAAACGTGCATGAACATACCCTTACCACCAAACGGGAAGAATGAAGAGAACTTATCTGACACGTCTTCAGTTGGGTGGAAGTGCCCAGCGTCAATGGTCCAGTACTTGCCACGCGTCAAAGCATAATTCTCATAGAATAGGTGTGAACCAGCAGTGTAGGATTCAATCCCAGTACCAAACAACTTGCCTTCAAAGGACTCAATCGTGTTCTTTTCATCGAACTCATCCTTTTCAATCTCGTCCAACGACTTCAGCAACCGCTCACGAGGGCCACGCTTGTCAATCGGGTTGTCCTTGAAACCATCGGGAATCCAGAAATCATTGATACACTGTGAACCCAGCTGTTCACCAATGTAGTTGGAAATAATCCGTGAACGCTTCCCATGTTCAATCCAAAATTCACGGATCTTCGGATCAGGCGATGCCAGCGTAAAGTTGTGAACAACCTTTGGGTGGGAGAAGAACGTACCGTTAAAGTCCAAACCGATGCCTTCCTGCTTAGCCCAATCAACCCAGTACTTGAAGTCCTCAGGTTCAAGTTCATTCAGGTCCTTCTTCTTACTGGTAACCGCATGGAATCCGTGAATCTGGACCCGTTGCTTACCAGGAATGAGGGTCAGGGCCTCGTGCAAGTCACCTGTCAACTCATCAGGGTTTTAGCAACACCAGGGTAGTTGCCAGAAACACCAATACCACCAGTTAGTTCATGTTCAGGGAACAGGAAGCCTTTAACATCGTCCCCTTGCCAGGCGTGAATAGAAATAGGAATTTTGGATAACCGCTGCATTGCCTTATCAGTGTCTACGCCCAGCTCGGCGTAACGCTGCTTAGCAACTTCATAAGCTCGATCAACTAATTCTGCTTTAACCATCATGTATACTTCCCTTCAAATTTTTAAATTGTTTAATCTAGATGAAATACTTCGTTCAGATCCACAGTCACAGGACTGTTATCCGGATTGGTTGACATCAATGGCTCCATGTAAGCCCACCATTTCTTGCAAATATCCGTGTTTGCAATCTCGTTGTACTTCTCAACGTCAGGTACTTCCAAGTACGCGAACAACTCACCATTGTCCTGATTAAGGAAGATTGAATAATTAGTAGCGCCGTGCTCTTTGAGTGCCGCCTTCATTTCCGGCCACAACTCACTATGACGTTTCTGATACTCATCAAATGCGTTAGTATGCAGAAACATAATTTGTGCAATTCGCTCCACTGCTATACCGCCTCCTTTGATTCGTGGTGAATACTACTCAGAAAATCGCAATACCGATCAAGCACACCCACATACTTATTCGCTTCTGGCTGGTAATGTTTCAAGCCAAAAGAATTTTCAATTAACTTGCGTCCAGCTACCACGTTATCAACCTCACCGCTAGTAATCATTTGCACAATGATGTTACCAATGGCAGTGGCTTCGCTTGGGCCCGCCACCACTTCAACGCCAGCCAATGTACTCGTGAGCTGATTCATTAATTCAACGTTAGATCCACCACCCACGATGTTAAGCGTATCAATTGGCTTGCTGAGGATACCGCTGAGCTTGTGAATCTCGTTTGCGTAGTACAACGAGAGATTATCGTAAATCACCCGCGTCAATTCTCCTGGCGTCGTCGGAACAAATTGATTAGTTTCTCGCGCGTAATTCTGAATGGTTTGAATCATGCTCTTAGGGTTTGTAAACCGTGTATCGTTGACATCTATAAACGTCTGAAACGGTGCTACCTGAGTAGCCTGAGCAGCTAGCTCCTTGAAGCTATAACGATCGTTCAGTTCGTGCCGAACACACTGCAAAATCCACAGACCCATGATGTTTTTCAGAAAACGATAAGTACCATAAGCACCCCATTCGTTGGTGTAATTTTCAGCGAAGGCATCCAGGCCATTCTCGGGAACATTAAGTTCCGCGCCTAGCAGTGACCAAGTGCCCGAACTGAGAAATGCCCAATTGTCGCCCTTACCTGGAGTGCCAACAACGGCACTAGCGGTATCATGTGTAGCAACCGTGATTACCTCAGTTTCGGGGATGTCATATTTAACGTGCCACTTATGACTGACACTGCCCAAGACGGTCCCAGCATCAACTAAGTGAGGAAATTGATCCTGACTAACGTTGACAGACTTAGCGAGGTCTTTATCGAACAATCCCTGCCGTAAATTCAGCATCTGCGTGGTTGAAGCGTTAGTCTCTTCAGTCACTGCGTTACCTGTTAGCACATAACCAATGTAATCAGGAATCATTAAAATCTTATCGGTCTTCGCCAAGTTGTCCTTATCTTCTGTGTACAATTGGTAAAGCGTGTTGAACGTTTGGAATTGAATGCCAGTTTTTTTCATAAATATATTGCTTAGACAGCTTACTGGTCAGTGCATTAATAGCACCTTCAGTGCGCTTATCGCGATAACTAATTGGATCATGGAGTTTCTGACCATCATTGCCAACTAGCACGTAATCAACTGCCCACGTATCAATGCCCAAGTCGACCTGACTGATACCCATGTGCTTGATTTTTTTCCAAACCGGTAAAAATTTCGTCGATAATGTGATCAATCTGCCAGTAATCGTGCCCGTTAATTTCCTTGAACCCATTCTTAAAACGGTGCACTTCCTTAAGCTCTAACTTACCGTCGACCTTTTTGGCCAACATCAGGCGCCCAGATGATGCGCCGACGTCAACTGCAACGTATGCCTTCATGTACTCACCCTCTTAGCTATTTTGTTGACCCAGTCCGAGGTAAACTGACGTGCCCACTGATGTTGACACCAGTACTCCCTTTAGAAGTAGAGTCAGTCATATCTTGGTCAGTTGCTTGACCGTCCACAAACTCGGGGCCATATTGTTCAAGCGTAATTTCTTCAAGACTCTTGTCCTTTGTCTGCGGCGTCCAGATAGTACCAATAACCAGAGATACGATCAGTAGGACAATCATGCAAATGCCGGCAACTGTGAATCCCAACGAACTCAATACTGTAGGAAAAATGATTGACCAAACACCAGCGGAAGCCCGTACGACGAAGAACATGACACCTTGAGAACCAGCCCGGAACTGTGTTGGAAACAGTTCGGTAGCCCACAGTGCATACCATGCTTGAGCACCAATACCAGCGCTAATACCCCAAAGAATAACGAATGCCCACAAACTCCAGGATTGCTGCATGCCGACAAACGTTAAGACAACCCACGAAGCTGCAGCCATTGCTGCGCCAACAAAGAAGAAAATACGGTGGTTAACTTTGTCACCAAACTTAGCAAAACCAAAGTAAGTTGCTAATGCCGTAAGAATCCACAGAACTGCTTGGAGAATGTCCGCTTGTGATGTGGAAATACCACCAGCCGTTTCATATACGTATGGCATAAAGAATCCCATGGCGCCAGCAACTAAGTTCCAAAACATGTATACGCCGATGAGGAAGAACAACCACTTAACGGAAGTGTGGTTCGAAAACAGCGTACGGTATGGGTGCTGCTTATGCCCACTTGCCTGTTCGTGCTGCTTCTCAGCTTCCCAAGCCTTGGATTCGCCCAGGCCTTTTTGAAGATTCCAAGCGATGAAGCAACGATAGTTAAGAAACCAAATAGAATCCGGTTGCCGAAAAGACCTAGCGGTGAAAGTAATACAGCGAGTGTGTAAATAACCGCTGGTCCTAACGACCAGGCAAACTGAGAAACACCAATATTTTTGGCCCGGGCATCATCATCTGAAGTTTCGGAAATATATGTCCAACTAGCAGGAACACCAGCGCCCACCGCCAAACCTGTGATCAGGAAACCAATCAGTAACATTGGGAAGTTGGCGGCAAACATAACGAGAATAGTACCCACCATGTAGACCAACATGTCATAAGTATAAATAACCTTACGGCCAAACTTGTCAGACAACGTACCGCCAATTAGGGCACCAATAGCTGCACCAAATGCATTGGCCGACAACGCACCTAAAAGTCCAACTGCAAAACTACTAAGGCCAAAATGACTGGTCCAGAGTGTCAACCCAGCAGATCCCGCAACGATACTGCCCGAGTCCAGAAAGTTGGTAATTGACACCCTGACTGTAGATTTAAAAGACCCTTCTGCGGCCATATTATTTACCTCCTCTGCTAATTTTTTTTATTGTTATTGCTTGCTTACAGTTGCTATTTAAGCGCTTCCAGACTACACTAACAATGTCAGATTTCTACATGATATAGGACAAATTCACAGGGGGGATAATTATGGATCCCACTATTTTGAAGCGTTTACAAGAACTCACACCTGTCGAAAAAGAGCAGCTAAAGAATCAGTCGTTAAATGACGACATTCCTCCAGCTGCTCTAGACTTAGCGGGTATGCACCGCTTAAACCGGCCCGTTTTTAATGATTACTTTTTCAATAATCGCAATGTTTTCGTTAGTAAGCATAATCGTTTCGCCCCCTACCCTTTGCATAGTCACCATTCTTGGAGATCAATTACGTCATCTCCGGTGAAATTCACGAAGTAGTTAATGGGGACCCAATTACGCTAAAAAAAAAACGACCTGCTATTGCTGGACGTCGGTAGTTCTCATTCAATTGCATCCCCCGGAGCTAATGACATTATGCTCAACATTCTTTTCCGAGACAAAAATATTTCAATTAATCTACTCAACCAAATTCAGAGTCGGCAAAGTGAATTGTATAACTTCCTCATTAACCGCGTATTTAAGCAGCAACAGTCTGGTTCCTACTTACTCTTCCCCAAGGAACCAGATAACGACGATGTTAAGTTGACCGTTGAACGACTAATTGAAGAATACTATCTGCACCGGCCCTTTGCGGACACTATCATCCAAGCTTACCTAACTATTCTCATTGCCAAGCTCGTCAGAAACTATCGCATAACAGCAGACCACGCCACCTCATCACAAAAAATCATCATCAAAATCCTCCAGGAAATTCATAATAATTACCAACACGCAAGCTTAGCGTCCATTGCCAAGAAATACGCCTACAACGCAAACTACTTGGGTAACCAATTTCGCAAGGAAACGGGAAAAACCTTCAGCCAGGCGCTAACATCAGAGCGACTGATTCATGCCAAGCAATTGGTCAGTTCAACCCAGCTACCAATCATTGAGATAATGCATTCTGTTGGTATCACTAATTCCAGCTTTTTTTTACCGTAAGTATAAGGCGCAATACGGTTGCCATCCGCGCGATGATCGCGCACAAAACAACAACACCATCACCTCCATGATTAATGATGGTCTCAGTTAAAAATATTCTTGGACGAACAAGTATCCTGCCAGCACAAAGGCCAGACCAATAATAACCCGTCTCATAATGAGAGCGGGAATGTGTCTTACCAACATTGGCCCAACGTACCCACCGATAAATAAGCCAATCCCCAGCGGTAGCACCATTGACCAGTAAATATTTGCGGTGAAGATGTACACAATAAACGCGACAAAATTTGCTATTAACGACGCAAAATTCTTAATGGCATTGTTAACCGGAAAGTCCAAGTCATTAGTTGCCATAATGGCTAGCATAATCACTCCGGCTGAAGCGCCAAAATAACCGGTATACAATCCCACCAGCAACATTGCTACGTTCGCACCACCACGTGATAACAGTGATTGCTGGTCTAATTGCGATCGCTTACCCATTTGGCCACGGCCTGAAAAGACCATTAGCAGTGCAGCGAATAGGATGAGGAACGGCACAATACGTTTGAACGATGATGCCGGGGCAACCACCAATATCAAACTACCAATGATGCCACCAATAAGGGCAAGTACAGTCGCTTTAATAGTGACTTTTTTTATGTTGCCCTAATTCCTTGGTAGATGAAGCAGTCGATCCAATACCTGTAAAAACTAAAGCTGCCGTATTCGTGACATTCGCACTAACTGGCGGCACACCTAGGCTTAAAAGAGCGGGGTATGAAACAATTGACGCCAATCCGGCCATTGAGCTACTAAGCCCTGCCGCAATTCCAGCAGCTAACAAATATAAATTAATTAAAAACAAGTGCATTTTATTCAACTCCACGACAGCGGTTTCAATAAGTTCTAGTATACACCACGCATTATCATTGATAACTTGATTGGTATTGATTAGTCTACTTAACACGGACCAGCGCCCCCTTTAGAGGCGCATTTGTCCGTGAGTAGCCGTGCGCTTTTCATTATTTAATTAATGCTAGTGCCCCTTAACCATTTCCGCACGGCTTGACTGTTTGCATAAACTTATCCCTTCGGTTCCGCCAGCTGCAACGCTGCCAACCGTGCGGATCCCCAGCTAAACATGGCCTCCACGATGGGCATGAGACTGGCCCCAATCAGCGTAAGGCTGTAATACACAGCTTTGCGGTTATTGATCCGCTCTTCACGCCGGGTAATGACCCCGTCTGCGCGTAATTCCTGCAGTTGTTGGGTCAACACCTTGTGCGTCGCCCCATCCAGTAGGCGCTGCAGTTGGCTAAACCGCAACGTACCATCGTGAAACAGGTGGTAAATGATGACAATTTTATACTTGCCCGAAAACAGCGACAACGTGTACTCCTTCGCACAGTCGTAATCACGCTGCTGCAACTTGGCTTGAGCGTAGGCTCTTAATGGGTCTGACATGGGTTCCTCCTGGCGGTATACGTTATCGTAGTAAGCCAACAGGATACCGCACTACGATCCCCGACACAACTTTGGCACGCACAAAAAGGTGCCTTATTGCGCTCCGCAACAATTACTCCGATAATAGAACTACAAACAAAGGAGGTTCCACAATGAAAAAAAGTAGCAGTCGTTGTCACCGATATGGTGGAAGACGTTGAGTTCACCGACCCCGTGCAGGCACTGAAGGATGCCGGTCACGACGTCACCGTCATCGGGTACGAGAAGAACACCATCACCGGTAAGCACGGCCTCAAAGTGGCAATTGACACCACCATTGGTGACGTCAAGCCGTCAGACTTTGACGCCCTCTTCATTCCCGGTGGTTTCTCCCCTGACCAGTTGCGTGAAGATCAGCGCTTCGTTGACTTTACCCGTGACTTTCTCCTGAAGGGCAAAGTCATTTCCGCCATCTGCCATGGCCCACAGCTCATGATCCCGACCGGCTTGGTTCACGGCCGCACCATGACCGCCTTCAAGACCGTCCAGGTTGACCTGTACTACGCCGGTGCCCGCACTCGCGACCAGGAAGTCGTGGTTGATGACAACCTGATCACCAGCCGTGAGCCAAAGGACCTGCCAGCATTCGACAAAGCATTATTGGCAGCGCTGGCTAAGTAATTCGGTAGCACCACCATTGTTAATCAGCGTCAAGGAATCGCGGTCCCTGTGGGTGCCGCGATTTCTTTTGCTTACAGCAGGTTTATTGTGGCAATAACCCGTGTATAATAGGCGACAATCAAGTAAATTCGGAGGCTTCTCATCATGCCAGACATCACCCTCATCCCCGCCACCCCGCGCGTGGCCCAGGACGTCTTTCAGGTCGTTGACGCCAACCGCGACTACATCGGGCAATGGCTCCCATGGGCGTACAGCACGCTCACCGTTGATGATGAGATCCAGTTTCTGCGCATGATGACGGACAAGGAGGCTTTGGGATCGACGTACATGCGCGCCATTCAGTTCAACGGCCAAATCGTCGGCTCCATTGACCTGCACAACGTTAACCGCGAACACCGGCACGCCGAGATTGGGTATTTCCTCAGCGCCGCAGCTTCAGGCAAAGGGATCATGCACACCGCCCTCGCGCAGATGGAGGATCTCGGGTTTGACCAGTTAGGCATGAACAAAATCGACATCCTGGCGGCCACGGACAATCTGCCGAGCCGCCACGTCGCGGAACGCGCCCACTACCACCTCGACGGAATTTTGCGCGAGGACATCAACGTCAACGGCATTCTGCATGACGCTGCCGTCTATTCCAAGCTGTACCGGGAATGGGTCGCCGCACGGCCCACCGATGTTAGCTAACCTGACAAAAAAAGATTGTTACCACGTCACTGGTCACCTACAATCAAATTAACTATGAACGCGAGGTGACCCGTCATGCGGATTGAGTTTAAGTACGCGCAGCACCAAGATTTACCCCAGATTACGGATATTTATAACCAGGCGATTCCGGGCCGGCAGGCGACAGCGGACCTCGAACCGGTGACCGTGGCCAGCAAAGAAGCCTGGTTTGCCGCGTTTACCCCGGACAAGTACCCCATCTGGCTGATCATGGTGGACGGTAATATTGCTGGCTGGGTCAGCCTAGAAGCTTTTTACGGCCGGCCGGCTTATAGCCATACTGCTGAAATCAGTATCTACTTGGACCAACATTATCAGCACCAACAGCTCGGCCAGGCAGCCCTCGACTTTGTCTTCAGCCAACTGCCCCACCTCGCCCTTGACACCATCGTGGCCTTCGTATTCCACCACAACGGTCCCAGCCAGCACCTCTTTACGCGCAACGGCTTTGACCGGTGGGGCCACCTCCCGCGCGTCGCCTTGATGGACGGGCAGCGTCGTGACCTCGATATTTTGGGACGCCACTTTGGTAAAAACATGTAGGCACAAAACTCCCGCACAGCAGCAACGGTGCGGGAGTTTTTAGTGTAACCCCTGACGGTTAATGACCAGTCAACTGGTCAACAGTCCGTAAGATGGTATCAGTTATCGTGTATTGTGGTTGCCAACCCAATCGCTTAGCCGCGGCGATGCTGGTGTTGCGGTTAGTCCGCAAAAACAGCAACCCTTCCCGCGCCTGGGCTGAAAATGGCGCAGCAAGCCGAATCACCCAGTTGGGTAGCAATCGCCGTGGCACCTTGGCTGCCACTGCCGGCCGTTGTGTCCGAATTAACGCAGCTATTTCCGGCAAGGTGATTTGTCCATCCGCACTGGCGATGAACCGGTGACCGGCTGCCGCCGGTTTCGTCATTGCCAACAGGTGTAGCGCGGCCACATCACTCACGTCCACCACGTTGAGGGGGATTTGCGGAATGGCTTTGCTACGCCCAGACAGGAGGTTTTGTACCAGCCCCAGGCTCCCCGAAACATGGTCGTTCAGCGACCGGCCCAGCATGGCACTAGCATTCACCGTAACGAGTTCAGGCTGACCGGGATGGTCGTGCGCAAACTGCCACGCGGCCCGTTCGGCTAGGAGCTTAGACCGTTCATAAACCGACAGCCCCGGTTCATCAGGGTCAGTCCAGTTAGCCTCGGTGGTCACACTGTGCCGGTCGTGGTTGGAATAGCCCACCGCGCCCCAATTACCGGTCATGACTACGCGCTGGACCCCAGCGTGGCGTGCGGCGGTCAGGATACGTAGCACGCCATCAGTGGCCGTCCGCGCCACGGTGTCCGCCACCATTTCGCCGTTAACAAAAACCGGGGCCGCGGTGGCAAAGACACCATCGACGCCGACCATCGCGTCCGCCCAACCGGCGTCGGCAGTCAGGTCGGCTACCACAAAGCTGAGTCGCTCGCGGTGCGGTACGTCGTGGGTCGCCAGTGCCGCAGTGACCCCCGCCGCTTTGTCCATACTCCGCAAACTCGTCTTCACCGTGTAACCGCCCGCTAACAATTGCGCAATGAGGTGCAGGCCCAAGAAGCCGTTACCCCCAGTTACTAATACCGTTTTGATCATTATTTTTCCCCACTTGTATTTAGGTGACCGTTCCACTATGCTGTTAACCATACACGTTAGAGTAAACTCTAAGGCAACACTTTTTTTACAGGGAGGCAATATGCGCTATTCAATCAAAGACGTCGCGGCCCAGATCGGTCTATCCGCGTACACCCTGCGTTACTACGATAAAGCTGGCTTGCTGCCATTCGTGGCGCGTGATGCGGCGGGTTACCGCTCATTTACGGATGGTGACCTCCAGCTACTACACACAATTATCTGCTTGAAAAATACCGGGATGACCATCGCTGACATTCGGCGATATGTTGACGCCGTGATGGCCGGTCCCAAAAGCATCCCCGTACGCAAGGCGTTACTCACTCAGCACCGCGCGCGGGTGGTGGCCCGGCAACATCAGCTAGCGACCAACCTGCGGGAGGTCGACTACAAGCTATCACTGTACGCCGCACCAGATGCACCCGCCAAAGTCGAACAGGAACTGGCGGCTGCCCACGCTGATAAGGCGGCAAACGGTTTGCCGGACCCCTTTCCCATCCGCTAAGTGGATGTATACCACAACAAAGGCCAGCGGTGATCAACCACAACTTAGGTTGATCACCGCCGGCCTTTGTTCACTTCATTACTTACATACGTTTAATCACTAAGCTTAATGGCGTCAACAAACCAGCGCCGGAAGCCCTCAACGTCAACATCCACTGCTACGTAGGCGTTGGCTTCGCGGTGCAGATACCCTTCAAGGTCGATCAACGAAGCCCCTGCCGTCAACGGATCGCCGGTCGCAATCGCTACGTGTGTGTGCGCCTGCGTAAACAGATCTGGTTGCAGCAACATTCCCACGGCTAGCGGATCGTAAATCTGCAGGCCCTGTTCAAAGCTGCCACCCCGAAACGCACGGAACAGGTGGTAGAACATGTCCCCGACCGGTCCGAGCGTCCGGATGTGTTCCGACATGGCGGGCAGGATCGTTGCGGCGTTACCAACATCAAGTGGCGCTATGTGTAACTCCAACCCGCTATTGAACACCATCTTGGCAGCTTCGGGGTCAACGGCAAAGTTGAACTCGGACAGCACGCCAATGTTACCGCGACTCAAGCTACCACCCATAATCATGATGCGGGCAATGCGGTCTTTGTCTTCAGGATGTTGTTGCAACAACACGGCAACATCAGTCAGAGGCCCAATAGCAACGATGGTGATGGGGTCACTGCTGGCCGCAATGATGGCGTGCATGGCCTCCACACCAGTCGTGCTGGTATCGGCTTTCACCGTTGGGGCGGGGAAATCGTACCCATCCATGCCACTGGCACCGTGAATATTTTTGGCGTTCATTAGTGGGCGGAGCAAAGGTGCCGCGCTCCCCGGTACCACCCGGACGTCCTCGTGGTGCAGGAACGTGAGTAGCTTGCGCACGTTGTCCGTGGCCAGGTGCACGTCGACGTTGCCACTAAGCGGTACGATCAGCTGCACATCAAGGGTCGGGTCAGCGAGCGCGATAGCGATGGCGACCGCGTCATCGATTCCAGGATCAGTACTGAAGATAACTGGTGTCATGTTTGTTCCTCCGTGTCTTTTGCGAATACCGTTACTTTAGCACATTCCGCGGGGAATATCAGACGTGGCTTACGCCGGTGGGTGTGGGCGCTGGGACTGCGGCTTACGGATCCTACGCCGTAGCTTGCCCCTCTTTTGTGTTGGAGACTGCCAAAGTAAACAAAAAAAATGGCCCCCTAGCAAAGGGCCAATAAATAAAAATACGTGCTATAAATTATGCTCACAAATAACCGCGATACTAGAGCTAAACATCCTACAACAGCTACATATCAGCACAATCATTAATTCGCCACTATCTGAACCACACCAGGAACATAGATATCATTTTGTCATCGTTAAAATACGACTGTGTACTCGCTTTGCATCCCAGCGATTATCTCCCGAACCGTTATTACTGTTTGAATAATGCGGAATGTACAGCACCTTCCGCTGTGCAAACTTATTTAAATTATTGAAGGTAGTCTGGCCAAGCGCAACCAAAACAGCATCTTGGGCAACGCCCAGCGCATCCAGGTGATGCTCCAATGCCTGCACATCATTGGCATCAATCCTCACCTTGGTACTATCACTCTGGATTTGTTGAGAAAGGTCAGTCATGAGACTTCCCCATAGCTTAGTACCATATACGGCCGCTGCCAAACGATAATCAGCACTATTCTTAGAACCATGAAAATTGAGAAAGGGTTCTTGAGGGTGTTCTGCGATGGCGTTCCCTGGATTCATCCCCACCAAGACGTACTTTAATTGCTGAATATATTCAGAAAGATTATGAGGTAATTGATCCTTTGGAAAAAAACTTTGGGCGGTAGGCTTGTCCAAAAAGTTTCTCTCGTTCGGCATCCGTGCACTGCTCAATATCTTCCTGCGGCTTATTCCAAAAAGCAAAACTATCCAAAAAAAGTAAACGGTAAGTTATCCATTAATGACCCCTCCAAATACTCACTCCTGTTTACCAAGACGATGCCACGCTATTATCAAGTAACCACTATGGAAACTTGCGCCCTCATTATGACACTATTGTTTTAAGTCGAGCATAATTTTTTTGCACAAACGAGTTGTAACAAGTTATGGTGCAAACCACGTAAGCCGCAGTCACCCCGCCAACCCCGGATTCGCTATATTGCCCTCACAAACACAAAACAACCGTCCACCATTTAGTAGACGGTTGTTGTTTTAGCTGCCACCCATCAAGAAGTCAAGGACATTCATCCCCGCCGAGCTTTGTGCCTGATACAGCTCGGTGTACCCGCACCGGTTACAGGACACCGTCGTAAACTTCTTGTTCTGAACATCAAATAACTTGGCAAAGTTGCCACCCGTGGCCTGGAACTGGCCACTGTTATAGGTCTGGTTACCACACTTGGGACATACGTACTGCTTGGTTTGTGCTTCATCCGCCATCATTGTCACCCCCACTGTTATTGGCACCCTTAGTATAACAGCGGTGCCACTGCCTGTCTGCTAATACTGGTCGCCGTTAAAGATGGAATTTTTAACGATGACGTAGTCGACCGTCCGCAGCCCCATTAGGTCACGACCACCGGCGTAGGATACCGCCGACTGCAAGTCTTCCTGCATCTCCGTGAGCGTATTCGCAATCGGGCCCTTGGCGGGAATCAAAATCTTCTTTCCTTCAACGTTGTGGTGGCTACCCTTCTGGTAGGTCGAAGCCGAACCGTAGTACTCCTTGAACTTCTGGCCGTCGCGCTCAACGGCGCGTCCCGGGGTCTCATCATGACCCGCAAAGAGCGAACCAATCATGCACATCGTCGCACCAAAGCGAATCGACTTGGCGATGTCGCCGTGCGTCCGGATACCGCCGTCAGCAATCACCGGCTTGCTGGCCGCCTTGGCGCACCAACGCAGGGCCGCTAGTTGCCACCCGCCGGTACCAAAGCCGGTCTTGATCTTCGTGATGCAAACTTTGCCGGGTCCGATCCCGACTTTGGTGGCGTCCGCCCCGGCGTTCTCCAGGTCACGGACCGCCTGGGGCGTGCCAACATTACCCGCGATCACAAAGCTGCCCGGTAACTTGTCCTTGATATACCCGATCATATCCATGACCACCTGGGCGTGACCATGCGCGATGTCGATAGTAATGTATTCCGGTACCGCCTGCGCCGCGGCTAACGCGTCGATAAGCGCAAACTCCGCGTGCTTGACGCCCACCGAAATGGAGGCGTACAACCCATCGCGGTGCATCTGCTGGACAAAGGCGAGGCGGGTCTCCGGGTTGAACCGGTGCATGATGTAAAAATAGTCATGAGCGGCTAACCACCGCGCCAACGATTCATCAATAATCGTTTCCATGTTAGCGGGCACGACCGGTATCCTGAACCGACGTGGGCCAAACTGGACGGATGTATCAATCTCCTTACGGCTCTTAACCACACACTTATTGGGAATTAACTGGATATCTTCGTAATCAAACACGTCGGTGGGCTGCATTGCGGTTACCTCCATAAACACGAACATTAATCATGAATAATACTAATATCATTCACACTAAGTACAGAATATAGGCTAATTGTACCAACTTGTCAACCATTTATCCGGCCATTTCTTAACGTTGCGAATATCTCCGTTATACTGGGAGCGCCAATCGCAAAGCATTAGTTAAATCACAGTGCTAACCGCTAAGTAACCGCTCCCTCAGGCCTAAAATAGAATTATTAATCACATTAGGAGCAAGTGTCATGCGCAAAATCATCAATGAATCACGGTCGGTGTGGATGCCTCTCGCCGCTATTGTCATCATGAGTTTCATTATGATCCTGCCCCAACTAATCACCGGCAGCACTATCGTCGGTAGCGATGGCCTTTTTCACTTCAACCGTATTTACGACACCGCTAAACAGCTGAGCACCGGCCACTGGAGCTACTGGCAAAGCAACTTTGGGTTCCAGCAAAGCGGGCGCGTCGTTAACGCGGTTTATGGCCCCTACTTTGCCTACCTGATGGGCGCCTCCTGGTTGTACTGCGTAGTTGGTACCACTTCCAGCTCGTCACCACCTTTGCCATTTACCTCGTTGGTGGCTTCGGGATGTACTATCTCGCCCGGGTGGCTGGGGCGAAGCGGTGGCCCGCGTTAACCGCCGCCTCATCCTGATGAACATCGGTTGGCTGCCGCGCTGGGGGTACAACCAAAACATGACGGGCATTGGCGCTGCACTCCTGCCGTACGCGTTGGCCTGCGGGGTATACATGGTACGCCACCGTGAACGACCCATCCGGCCAGTCCGCTTGGCATTTATCATGGCGATCCTGTTGCAGACCCACATCCTCAGTACGCTCTTTGCTGTGCTGGCGCTCGTGCCCTTCTGGCTGGTCGCTTGGTCCGTACACCACGTCGTCTCCGCATGCTGGGGCAGACCACCATCGCCGTAGGTATTGCTACCATCCTCACCGCCAACGTCTGGGGTGCGCTGCTACTGCTGTTCAGCACCAACCATATTGCTTACCCCCACGCATTTTCGCTCGCGCAAAACGTCCTGCAGCTCACGGTTGGCCCCGGGAAGCGTAATGCCATTACCCTGGTCACCGCAATGATTATGGGTGCGCAGGTAGTATTGCTTGTTGCTCGGGGTCGGCGCAATAGCCGGATAAATTGGGGTGTCACCGTAATGGGCGGCGGCACCCTGTGGTTGGCCTCCCGTTTCTGTCCGTGGGTTACTATTGGCCGGTTGGTACCAAAGTTGTCCCAGCTACTGCAATTCCCCGTCCGGCTCACCAGCGTCGCCTTTCCGCTCATGCTTTGCGGCCTAGCCTCAGCATGAGCACCATTCACTGGCATGCCCACGGGGGACCAACGCTCTTGGTGACCGCACTCGCCAGCGTGGCTGTACTGGGAGTAGCCGTACCCAATGTTTACCGTATGGCATACCGCAGCGTGCAGGTACAGCACCACCGCGTCCTGCGCAACTTTGGCGCTCTACTACTAGTGAACAGTTCGCCGCACACCCTCAGGTCTGCCCTGAACAGCAGTCATCCTGGAGCCATTTTGGTGACGGCTGAAAAGCACAGTAGCGACTACCTACCCGTGAACGGACGGCAGGGGCCGGGGACCGTTAGCCCCGGTGCAGTGTTCACCCAGGAAGTGCTCTTCAAACACCCTTACTTCACCTATACGGCTTTGTCCGGTGGCCGCTTACGCATACGGTGGAACGAAACCATGGCAGGTTGGCAGACCATACCAGTGGTGACCTACCACCAAACTACGGTGACGGTTAATGGCCGCCGGCTCAACCGCAACCAGTACTACCGTTCACGGATCAACGCTCCCATCGTCCAGTCACTCGCAGGCCGCAACACGATGGTGATTCGGTTCCAGACGCCACCGTGGACCACTGTATTGCTGTGGCTGGCGCCGGTGGGCTGGTTGAGCTTGGCCGCGGTAGTTGTGTGGCGGCGCCGCAACAATTGGCGAACCAGTTCTGGTTGGATTCAACGTAACGTTGCCCACGCAAAGTAGCAAAATTGCCCCAACGGTCTAGACAGCACCAAGCGGCCATGATAAGCTATTAGCGTGGTGCCAAACCATGGGTGGGATAGCAATGATCGGCGCGCAAGCGTTCAGAAGGTCAGCGCCCCCACCGTTACATATTCGGCGTTCATTGGTAACGCCACTTGACGGAGTACCCACTCCGCACACATAATCAGAGGCGTGACGTCAGTCACGCCTCTGTTTTTTTTGCGCAGCGAGTAGCCCTTTAGGGCGTACTCGCTGCCACTCGGAGGCTTCGCAAAGCCAAGCCGAGAGACTGCAACCCGATACTGACCGGTTGCCAGAACGAGAAAAATGATAGATCATCACTACCACCCTTTAGGGCGTACTCGCTGCCACTCGGAGGCTTCGCAAAGCTAAGCCGAGAGACTACAGTCCGATACTAATCGGCTGCCAGCACAAGAAAAGTGGTAGATCATCACTACCACCCCTTTAGGACGTACTCGCTGACACGCGGAGCTTCGCAAAGCTAAGCCGAGAGACTGTAGCCCGATACTAACCGGTTACCAGAACGAGAAAAATGGTAGATCATCACTACCACCCTTTAGGGCGTACTCGGTACTATTTACATAGAATCTTTGCCCCAAACAACCAGACAGGAGGCCACGGAATGATCAAGCAAACCACGTTCTACCACGGACGCAACGAATGGATCCACGTCACCGACGCCAACAAGGCCGAGTTAGCCCGCTTGCGCGCGGATTACGCCCTGGACGATGAAGTGCTCGGGTACGCGCTGGACCGGCATGAGCGGGCCCACGTGGAATATGACGCCGTGACTAACACCTTCCTGATGGTTTACAACGTGCCCAACCAGCACGAGGTGCACGGCCACTTCGACGCCGTACCCCTGACCTTCATCATCCGCGGCCAGCGCATCTTTACCATTGGCGGCGCGAAGGCTGACTACGTGTGTGATCTGCTGGCGGACCAGCTCGCGGCTAATGATGATATCTCGGTTTTCCAGTTTCTCTTTGAGGGGCTCTTTATTCTGACCGAAGCGTTCTTCCCGCTGATCGAAAAAGTCGATGAGCGGCGTCAGGACGTCGCCGACCGTCTTCGCCGCAAAGCCAGCAAGAATAACCTGTTGGTCTTGTCTGACCTCGAAACCGGCGTGGTCTACCTGGTGACAGCCGCGAAGCAAAACGCCATGGTGCTCCAACAATTTAAGCTCCAACCACTGTTCCGCGGGCTCAACGCCCATGAGCGGGAGCGGCTCAACGACGTCATTATCGAAGCGCAACAGTTTAGCGAAATGACGCAAACCACTTCGCAAATAATGGACCAGCTCAACATGACCTACACCAACGTGCTAAATAATGAGCTGAACGACACCATGAAACTGATGACCGTGTGGTCGCTGATTCTGACCGTACCGACCATCGTCACCGGCTTTTACGGCATGAACGTCGGGCTACCGCTGGCCAAAACCACGGGTGCCTGGTTGCTCACCATTGGCATTACCGTCCTGCTCAGCGTGCTCATGGCGGTATTGCTCAACCGTCGTATTAAGTAAGTAGCCAAAGGGGCATTAAGTCTGCAGCCTACATCACTGCTGCCACCTGCACCGGCCGTCCCACCAGCGCCAAGGTGGAGTAACGACGCTTCTTGCGGGAAATTCGCCGGCCGGTAAGACCCCGCGCAACTTTGACCAGCCAGTCCGTCTACAAGCATTGCACTGGGATTGTCAGTACCGGGAATAAAAGCACGAAACGCAAAGCGAGGTGGCTACAATAATGCAGCTACCTCGCTTTAATGTACTCATTTTGGTGCGTTAACCCCAGACATCGTCCAGCACCACCGTCTGGTCACGTTCTGGACCCACGCCGAAGGTCAATAGGTTGACCCCGACCAGTTCCTGGATACGTTCCACGTACCGGCGCGGTGCCGCGGGTAAGTCGTCCAAACTCCGCGCACCACTGATGTCGTCGGTCCACCCGTCAAGCTCCTCGTAGACCGGCTGGCACTCACCCAGTTCCTTCAAGGTCGCAGGCATCCGGGTGATGCGGGTCCCGTCCGCCTTTTCGTAGGCTACACAGATTTTGATCTTGTCCAAACCAGTCAGCACGTCAACCGAGTTCAGGCACAGGTCGGTCACCCCAGCCACGCGGCGGGCGTGGTTAACGACCACGGCGTCGAACCAACCACGCGCCGCGGCCGCCCGGTAACCGTACCGAACTCGTGCCCGGCGTTACGGATAAAGTCCCCCGTGGCGTCGTCCAGCTGGGTCGGAAACGGACCGTCGCCCACCCGGGAAGTGTAGGCCTTGACGACCCCGACCACCCGGTCGATTCGGGACGCGCCCACACCAGTCCCGGTGGAAACCCCACCGGCTGGGTTGGAGGACGTAACGTACGGGTAGGTCCCCTGGTCGACATCCAGCATGATGCCCTGAGCCCCTTCAAAGAGGACGTTATGCCCCGCGTCCAACGCGTCGTTCAGCACCACGCTGGTATCCATAATGCATGGTGCCAGCTGCTGGCCAAATTCCCAGTACTGGCCGAAGATATCGTCGTAATTAACGGGATCCGCCCCGTAAATCTTAGTTAGCAGCTCATTCTTTTCGTCGACGTTCAACCGCAACTTCGCGGCAAAGGTGTCCCGATCAAGCAGGTCCGCCATGCGGATACCAACGCGCGCAGCTTTATCCACGTACGCCGGACCGATCCCGCGGTTAGTCGTGCCGATCTTGGCATCACCCTTCTTAGCTTCCTGCAACTTGTCCAACAGGATGTGGTACGGCATGATCACCTGCGCGCGGTCACTGATCCGCAGGTTGTCGCCCGGTACCCCCTGCTCACGCAAAGCCGTCAATTCCCGCAACAGGCTGGCCGGGTTGACCACAACACCATTCCCAATCACGGATAACTGGTGCGGATAGAGGATCCCGGACGGCACCAACCGTAACTTGTACACCTGACCGTTGGCGTGAATGGTGTGGCCCGCATTGTCACCACCCTGGTAACGCGCGATCATGTGCGCTCCCTGGCTCAGGAAGTCGGTAATCTTCCCCTTACCTTCGTCGCCCCACTGCATACCAACAATTACTGCTGTACCCATTGATAAGTCCTCCTCGATTGTAACGGAAGCAAAGTCACTCCGGTCACTGTCTGTACGTTGAACGTCGACGACGCCCAAAACAACCATAATGATAGCAGTTAAGTGGTACGGTCACAAGGGGTAGCACCCAGAATGTTCGTGTTATTTTCGATGATAGTGTCTTTGCACCCGCTTTATCGCCAATATGTCTGGTGATGTCCGAACTATCGCAAAGTAATGGCGTCGGCACCAGTGCAACAAAAAAACCGGACGCACCTGGCGTCCGGTATCGTGCTATTCTTCTGAATTATCTTGGATCCACTGTTCTTGGAGGTAAGAGTACACACTACCAAAGCTCAGGGCGAGCACCTGCACCATCTTGAAGTGTTGTGGCTCGGCCTGCGGATCACCGAACGGTAGCCAATCAAAGCCGTCCGTCGTTACGTTCGTCGGGGTCCCAATCAGCGGTTCCTTGGTCATCGCCGTCCGTAACCGGAAGACGCGGCCGAAGACCTCACCTTCACCAATCAGGTTCGCCAAGAGGTCGTCGTTCGCGTCAAAGACTCGCTCCCGGTTCAGCTTCGGCACCTGGACAAAGTGGTGCGTGGCCCCCCAAGTCTCGTACATCAGCATTGACTGCAAGTAGTCGGAGGCCACGATCACGCTATGAATTCCGCGTAACCGCAGTAACGAGTAACCGCCAAACTGGCCACCCATGTCGACAAGGGAGAGCACAACGAAGGTCTCGTTAACCGCGGCCACACGCCCAACGTAGAACTGGTCCATGCTTTGTCGCCCAACAACCGCAATCAGCGTTTCCTCGTCGCGGGCATCCCCCAGCACCTCGCTCAAATTGCCGGTGTTAAGGTGGCGGACAGTGGTGACGTGCCGCAACGTGTCGCGCTTAGCGGCCATGGCGCTCGCCAGAAACAAGTCGTAACCGTCGTATTCGAGCACTCCGAGGTTGGCAAAGTCGACCTGAATGCTACGAACATCCGTGTAGTTAAATTTATTGAGGACATTCATGGTGAAGTGGTCCTGGGTGACCTCCGTCACCTGGCCCTCAAGGTAATTCTCGATGTCAAACGCGATCACCATGACCACCTGACCGGTCCGCCGCATGTTTTCGGCGACCTGGTAGGCAATTGGTGATTCGTTATTCAACGGTAGCGCGAGGGGCGCAGCGGGCAACGCCCGGAAATCCTCTTTGGCCGCCGCGGCAATGCGAAACTCCATACTGTCAATGTCCGGACCGCCGATCTCAATGGAATCGATGGCGTCATAAGTGATGAGGGCCGCTCCGTCAGCCAACCCGGCATCGTTGTAGGTCGCAACTACGACCCCGTCGTCCCCCACCATCTGGACATAACCGGTATAAAAGTCCTCGCTATCACGCTGATAAATGTTGATCAGTAGGTGTTGCTGCTTGGCGCTACGCAAATTTTGAATCAGCGTATTCATGGCGTCACCTTCTTTCCTGTTTAGGTTGCATTCTACACCGTTCAATGGCGCGTGCAACCCCTTACTCTGTACGGTTCGAGATATTGACGAACTTATTTAAGGACTTGGCAAAAAGTAACTTCACGGTGCCGCGGGCCCCACTCCGGTTCTTTTCCAGAATGATCTCCACTTCACCTACGTCTTGCTCTTGATCATCACTGGGTGCACCACCACCCTCATCGTCATCCCCATCTTCGTCACGATAATAATCGTCACGGTAGATGAAAGCCACGATGTCGGCATCCTGTTCAATTGAACCGGACTCACGAATATCAGACAGCACCGGCCGTTTGTCCTGACGCTGTTCCACACTCCGGGATAATTGCGACATGGCAATGACGGGGATGTTGAGTTCCTTAGCCAGCTTCTTGAGCTGGCGGGAAATCTCGGACACTTCTTGCTGCCGGTTTTCACGCCCGTTGCCTTCAATTAGTTGCAAGTAGTCGACGATCACCAGGCCAAGGTCCACGTCCGGATCCCGGGCGAGGCGCCGACACTTGGCGCGAATCTCCCCCACTTTAATGCCTGCCGAATCATCAAAGTAGATGTTCATCTTCGACAAGCTGCCCATGGCCACCAGGAGCCGCTCCCACTCGTCCTGGTTCAGGTTACCAGTCCGGAGATGGGTGGCGTCGATACTACCTTCACTACACAGCATCCGGTTGACCAGCGATTCGGCGCCCATTTCCAGACTGAAGATGGCCACGGCTTTGTTCGTGTCCCGCCCCACATTTTGGGCGATGTTCAGGGCAAAGGCGGTCTTCCCCATCCCGGGACGGGCGGCGATAATAATCAGTTCGTCGTCGTGGAACCCGGTGGTCAGCTGATCCAGGTCATGGTAGCCCGTCGCTAACCCCGTTACCTGGTCGTCGTTGGTCGCCATCTTGTCGATCTCGTCCATGGCGTTCTGCAACACGTCACGAATTGCCCGGAAGCCGGTATCGCGCCCACCCTGACTGATGCGGCTAAACGTTTCCTCCGCTTCCGTCAGCAGGTCGATTGGCTCCTCGGACCCCTCGTAGCCCTTGGCCGCGATGGTTTGGGCGGCTTGGATCAACCGCCGCATGGTGGCCTTATCGTTGACAATTTTGGCGTAGTAACCGACGTTGGTGGACGTCGGCACGGCGTCAGCCAGCTCGGCCATGTACGCGACCCCACCAACATCATCCAGGTGGTTATCGCGTTCCAGTTCTTCTTTGACACTCACCACGTCGATATTAATTTCACGGTCGTTGAGCGCATTCATGGCCGCAAAAATAAGCTGGTTGGCGCGCCGGTAGAAATCATCCGGCTCCAGCACTTCTTGGGCGTCTGCCAACCGGTCGGGATTCAGTAAAATCCCACCCAAAACGGCCTGTTCCGCGTCCTCGCTGTATGGTGGTTGGCGACTTAATGTCGGTTCATCCATGGTGTTTGCCTCCGTTCTCGTGGTGCGTACTCACCGCACCGTTAGCTGGTTAAATTGTAGCATACTGAGCGGCCCACCGTTGCCCGACCATGCCGGGTGTACCTAATGAAAAAGCTCCACCCCCAGTCACGCTGGGAGTGGAACTTTTTAGTCATATCACTAACAAGGTTTAGTGCTCACGCTTGCGGAACCACAAACCGCTGAGCAAGCTCAGCAAGCCTAAGCCCAGCACGGACAACGTGGCACCACTGCGGACAGTTTGGTCGCCCGTCTGCGGCAGGGTCCGGTGTGCACCAGTAGCCGGTAGCGTCCGGGTAGTCGGCCGGTTGGTGGCCACTACCGCACGCGTTGTCGGCGTGGGGGTCACCCGCGTGCCGGTGGTGTGCGCCATCAAACGTGGCGAACTGGTCGGCGCGGTCGGTGTACTTGTGGTGCCGGTATCCGGCAAGTAGCGACGTGGCGGCGTGGGAGTACCAGGCTGCTCCTGTTGCCGGTAAACCAGCGTAATCGTCGTTGGCGTTGCGACAAACGTGCCCCATAAGGCCGCCGACCCCTGAGCTAAACCGACATAGTCATAACCACTGATTGTTGGTACCGTCACGTGGTAACCGTTACCCACGAAGTCAGTACGAACCAAAGCTGGCCGCAGGGGTTGCCCCACTTGATCAACTATCCGCACCGTCAACGGTCCCGAGACCGCGCTGGTCCCTGGTTGGCCCTGAATCAAGTCGTAAACGAGCGTGATCGTTGTTGGGTCGCTGGTAAATGTTCCGGTCAGGGCTGCCGAATCCTTAGCCGGCCCAACATACGTGTACCCAGTGAGCGTCGGTGCCGTAACGCTGTAACCATTGCCCACGTAGCCAGTTTGGGTTGTCGTCGCTCGTAGTTGCATACCGTACCGGTTCACATAACGGATGGTGAGGGGTCCCGCAGCCTCACTCGTACCTGGTTGGCCCTGAATCAGGTCGTAAACCAGCGTGATCGTTGTTGGGTCGCTGGTAAACGTTCCGGTCAGGGCCGCCGAATCCTTAGCTGGCCCAACATACGTGTAGCCAGTGAGCGTTGGCGCCGTAACGCTGTAACCATTGCCCACGTAGCCAGTTTGGGTTGTGGCTGCTCGTAGCTGCATACCGTACCGGTTCACGTAACGGATGGTGAGGAGTCCCGCAGCTGCGCTGGTCCCTGGTTCGCCAGTGGCAAAGTCGTAGCTAACCGTCACGACCTGCGCACCGCTATTAGCCATTAGCGTCGTGGCTGGCACCGCGACGAGGTCACCATTAGCAGCCGTCGTGGCCACTACCCGATAATTAGTAATTACGGGGTTAGCCACCGCCGCCAGGTCTGCGGTCGTCCCGACCAACCACTCACCAGTCGGAACCCCATCATTGACTACTGGTTGACCAGTAATCGTGCTTAGCGTCACATAACTTTGGCTGGCATCCGTAACCATGTCGCGCACCGTCAGGAAGGACACTGTGTCCACGTGGTCTGGTGCTAGCGGCTGCTGGTGCTGATCGACATAGTGGATCGTTTGACTACTCGTCGTCGGCTTGTCCGCCACAAAGTTGTGGTAGAGGTGGACCACGTAATTGGTCGTGACCCCATCGGTCGTAAACGCAATCAGGCGCGTACCGTTCGCATCTTTGGTCCCATCACTAGCCAGGCCGTAACCTGCCTGCAGGTATTCATCAATCACTGGCGTTGCATCGTAGGCACTCGTCGTCCCCACAAAGCCAGTCAGCGTCGGATCATCTGCTGCCGTGACCGTGCGCAGGTCGGTATCCGTCGTGTCGTCATGGTAAGTGACCGTGGCGCTTGCCTGCTGGTGAACGCCCACCGTGATGCCGGCGCGCAGCCCTTCCGCCGCGCTCAGCCCGTTGGCACTCACAGCCGCACTTACGTAAGCCTGCGTGCCCGGCGTTGCCGCGTCGGCCACGTGGACCGGTAGAATCAACGTCTGGGCACCACCATCCAGGTAGGCAGCGGGATCATTAAAGGTGACCAGTAAGCCAGTGACGTCCGCAAAGTTAGTCACGTCAGCCGCCACCAAGCCAGTTGGTGCCGCAGCGGTGATGTACCGCACGGTAGCTTTGCCTGCCCAGCTCATTGGTAACTGTACCGGTCCGGCAAGATGGACGTCATTTGTGGTGGTACCCCGACTAGTGGCGCTCAACTCGGCCTGATCACCCACGTATGGCAGGGTGACGTGAATCGTGACGTCCTGTAGTACTGCGCTCGTGGCGGGCGCGAACCGTAACAGATACTGCCCGTCTTCGCCAGCCCGAACCGTCACCAGGGCACCCTCGTCACCAGCAGCGTTGGCGGCCAACGCGGTGGACTGTAGCTGCACACCGCGACCATCATCATTGACCGGTGTCACCAGCGTTAACGCGTAGACCTTCTGGTTGATCGGCGTCCCCAGGATGTCCGTGACGTTCGCCAGAATTTGCACGTCAGACGCATCCGTCGGGTCAATCGTCCGCGGCACTACAGTATCCGCCTGGTTGACCGTTGAATCGATGGTGACTGCCAGCTGGGCAGCGTTGAGCGTTGCGGCTACGGTGACCGGTAACGTCAGGCGGTTGACACTATTGGGTGCCAACGCGTCACGCTTCCAGTGAATCGTCAGCAACGTCTTTCCGCCCTGTTTGGAGGCCGTAACTTGGGCATCGTTGCCTGTGTAGGCCACACCTTCTGGTAGAATCACGTAGCTAACTAGGCCGTCAAAACTTTGTAAAGCCGCCTTGTTGTTCTCGACGGTGACCACCAGTTGGTTCGCACCAACATCCACCTTACCCGCCGTTTGGTTGGCAAAGCTGAGGCTCTCGTTCAAAACCCGCGGCGTGTTTTCGGCCGGGCGCGCAATTTCGGCGGTCTTGGTGGTCATGTACTGGTTAAAAACTGCCCGTTGATCGTAGTCATCACCAGGTCTGACGGCCCTTCCGTGACCATCAAGCATGTGCACCTCAGCACCCAGATCTTCGTGCACATCAATGTGGGGTACATAGGCGACTACATAAGCGCCGTTCTCATCGTACTGCGTTTCCACCCAACCTAAACCGCAATAACCAGCGATATTAACCGTCAACCGATTACCCACTGTGCCATAATACCCAGCCTTGGGGGTCATCATGAAACAAATATTACTATAGTTTTGACCAGCGACTGGCGTCGTCCATTCAAAACGGAGCTTATCAACGCCACGAGCATTATCCAACAGACTAGATAGATCAACCCACTGACCAGCAGTATCCGTCATACCCGTAATGATTGGCGTTGACTCAAAGCCCATTTCACCCCGGTACTGCACGTAAAGATTAAATTTGGGGTCCTCCGTGAGGGCGTATGGATGACCTTCAATCCAGGCATTAGGCGCACCTACATACAACTGATTAACGTTGAGGTGATCATCAATATCATACGTGGCCTCGTACTTTTGCAATTCTCGAATCCAGCCCTCACTGGTATATTTGATGTCTGCGCTCGGGCTCGTCAGTAGGTGACTCTTGGAGTTATCAGCTTGGCCAAAGATGTAATCAGCCGTCCCTAATTGCAGCCTGAATTGCAACTGGGCGTCGACGCAACCTGGGGATCATCATTCGCGTTGGAATAGGTTGATAATTTACCGTTACCGTCAGCTGGCCCCCAAGTATAAAAGTATGCCTCACTACCATCAGTTGGGATCCCGCTCTTGGTAAAGTCGGGCACCGTGACGATCTTGGTAGTGGCAATGCTGGACTTTACTGCCTCACCGTTGATCGAGGTCGCGCCCATCAGTGCTTGCGTCGTCAATGAGGTGTTATACGCTAGATCACTATTAATTTGTGCCAAAATGTTAAACCGGTTGGCCACCAGGTTATTCACGGCGGCTGCCTGCTCGGCGATACTTGGTGCCTCAAAGTAAAAGCGCAGGGTCGTAGTCCCATCAGCATTAACCGTGACGTTGGGTGCCAACGTCGTACTATCAACGCCCTTGAAGGTCAGCCCCTTTGGTAGCATAAACGCCACCTGCACAACCGTTCCCGGCTCCAGGTACGCCTGCCCTAGTGTCTGCTTCGGGGCGGTGACCCCGACCGTGTACACGACCAGATCCCCAGCCCGGCCACTGGCCTTGCTGGTATCAATAGTGGCGTTCCCGTTAGCGTCGGTAATTAAATTACCATCCCCGTCAGTAGGCATGACCCCGTCGAACTGGCTGGCCACCCCGTAAACAGCTTTGGAGGTCACCGTCACGGTTTGCACACCACTATCCGTGATCTGGCTGCCATCAATAAATTGTGCACGCATCTGGAGCAGGGTCCCGTTAACCACCGGCCCCGACTGCGTGGTAAAGGTGAACCGCTTGGCCACAGTCAGGCCGTTTTGCGGCGTGGCAAAATTGTAAACCAGCTGGTGTTGCGCCGAATCTGACGTTGGGGTGACCCCATTAATGCCTAAGTCCATCCCCGCGGCCAACGTAAAATCGTCCGGCAGGTCCACTACTAGTTGTTGCGGCTGTCCGTCCGTCGTGATGCCGCTCACATTGAGGTTCAGGTCAAAGGCGGCCGTCTGCCCGGACTTAATGGTGTCCTGTTCCGCGTGTAAATCGAGGCTGGTCGTTGTGGCATCCACCACCGTGGCAGCACTGGTCGGTGCGGCGCTGACCGGGGCACTGGCCGCACGACTAGTCGTGGCACTGCTACCGTACTGCTTATCCGCCGCGCTGGTCGCGGCACTACTCCCAGAATTACCAGGTGTCACGCTGACCGTAGCGGCACTGCTGGTCGCACTGACAGGGGTCGCGGCCGAACTGGTCGCACTATCAGCGCTACTCGTGCTACTATCGCTACCAGCTGCCGCCGCGCTACTCGTGGATCCGCTAGTGGCCTGGTGCTGAAGTGCAACCGCACCACTAGTCACCGTCTGTGGTGCAACGGTCGTTGTCGCCGTCTGCCCATCATCTGGTGAAGCTGTATCGGCGTGTACCGGGGCCGCACCCAGAACGGTCATTGCGGTAGCAAAACCCAGCGTAGTGATGCTCGCAAACGCCAACTTTTTACCTGCTTTATACATCTTAAAATGCGTCCGCTCATCCCGTAAGGCGTATATGAGCCGCCGTAGTTGTCGTGCATCCTTCTTCTCCATAACGATTCACCCTCCAAAATTCTTTGACCACATCTCCCCAGAACCAAATTCCCACCGTGATTATAACAGAATATTACTAATATTACCGCCTAATTGTGCACCAAAAAGCAAATTAAGAAAGCGAATACAAATGCCGCTAATAAAGGGTGTCCAAAGCAACCATTACGAGCGTTTACGGTCAAACACACGGCCAATAAAAAAACACGACATCCTCTAAGAAAATGTCGTGCTTGTGCACAAGAATAACTACTTTTGTTCGCCCACGTGCACGCGAATTTTGGCTTCCACGCCCGGAGCTAACTCAACGGGAACGTTCGTGTACCCTAGCGCCCGAATTGGCTCCGGTAACTTAATTTTGCGTTTATCGATCTTCAGCTGGAACTGCTTCTGTAGCGCTTGAGCAATTTGCTTGCTGGGGATGGAACCAAAGAGCCGTGAGTCGGAACCCGCCTTGGCCGTTAACTCAACCACGGTCTTGTCGTCCTCCAACCGGGCCTTCAACGCCAATGCCTGCTCGTGCAGCTCTTCCTCGTGCCGTTCTTCGGCCTTACGCTGACCCTCAAGCTGGCTCATGGCCTGCTTGGTAGCTACTTTGGCCTTACCGTTCTTGATGAGGAAGTTCTGGGCGTAGCCATCGGGGACTTCCTTGACTTCACCGCGCTTCCCCTTACCGCGGACATCCTGCGTAAAAATTACTTTCATCTTGCTACGTCCTCTCTTTCCAAGTATTACAGGCCAATTTTACTACTTGTCTACCGTCACGCCAACGGTAGGCCTAACCTTCGGCGTCGTTTTCGGCCTCGTTGGCGGCAATGGCGTCCACCAATTGTTGCTTTGCGTCCGCCACCGTTGTATTGGCCATCTGCGTAGCCGCGTTGCTCAAGTGGCCCCCGCCACCCAGGCGCTCCATAATTACCTGGACGTTCACGTCACCCAGACTCCGGGCGGAAATACCCACTTTGCCGTCGGGACGCTTGGTAATCACAAAGCCAGCCGTGATTCCGGATAGACTGAGGAGTGTATCGGCGGCCTGCGCCGCAATGACGGGGTCGTACTGCCGGTTTTCCTCACCGGTACAGCAAGCCAGCCCGTCACCAATCATGTCCACGGTCTCAATCAGGTGGTTCCGCTGCAGGTAATTGTGCATGTTTTCCTTTAGCAACAACGATACTTTGGTACTATCCGCCCCGATGGAACGCAGGTAACTAGCCGCGTCAAAGGTGCGGGTCCCCGTACTCCGCGAGAAGTTCTTGGTGTCCACCGTGATGCCGGCCAGCATCGCCGTCGCCTCCAATTTGTTCAGCGGCGCCGCATTTTGGGGCTGGTACTCAAACATTTCGGTAATCAATTCACTCGTGGAACTAGCATACGGCTCAATGTAGACCAACATTGGGTTGTCCGGGAATTCCTCCCCACGCCGGTGGTGGTCGATGATGACCGCCCGGTTGCTCAGGCGCTCAAACAATTCTGGAGCCGTCGTGATAGACGGCTTGCTGTGGTCCACCATCACCAAGAGGCTGTGGTCGGTGGCACCCGACAAGGCCGCCTCTGGGGTAATGACCCAGTTGGCAATCTCGGTGTCACTGGTGACCTTTTCCATCAACCGCTCCACGTCGCTGTGTAGGTGGTCGGGGTTCAAGACGACGTAACAGTCCTTCCCGTTCATCTGGGCGATGCGGCGAATACCTAACGCGGACCCGATCGAGTCCATGTCTGGCTGGCTGTGACCCACCACGTA
Source organism: Lacticaseibacillus thailandensis DSM 22698 = JCM 13996 (assembly GCF_001312865.1). Classification (GTDB taxonomy): domain Bacteria; phylum Bacillota; class Bacilli; order Lactobacillales; family Lactobacillaceae; genus Lacticaseibacillus; species Lacticaseibacillus thailandensis. Next base: position 94,154 of record NZ_BBER01000003.1, read on the forward strand.
GACCTTGTCCGCCTGCTTAAATAGTTCTTGGAGTGCCTGCGAAATCATCCGTGCCCGCACCCGGGTACGCTTTTCCATCGGGTTGGTCTTCCCGCCGTAGAACTTAGCATCCCCGTCGTGGCTCTTCACAACTACCTGGTCACCACCACGGCCCAACGCAAGGTCGAGGTTACTTTGTGAGGTGGCAGCCAGCGTCGTGATATCCGTGTCACCGTACGCAATCCCCATGGAGAGCGTCAACGGCGCGTTCTGCTTACTGGTTTCCTCACGAATAATGTCGAGCACCTTAAACTTGTCGTGCGTAATCACTTCTTGCAGCGACTTGGCGTAAGCAATTAGCATAAAGTGGTCGCTATCAATACGCTTCACAAACATCCCGTACTGATTGGCCCAGTCGCTCAACGTCGTGGTGACAAAGCTGCGCAGGCCGGACACCACGGAGTCTTCCAGCCCCTGCGTCACTTCATCATAGTTATCGATAAAGATTTGGCCAATGACCAACCGTTCGGCGTTGGCCCGTTCCTCAATTTGAGCGTAATTGGTGATATCCATCAGGTAGATGACACCAATACTCTTCTGCACAACGGTTGAGAAGCGGTGGTCACCCCACGTAACCGTCTGCGCTTTGGTGTCATCCCCCGCGTTAGTGATGATCTTGGCGAGGTTCGGGTCCACGTCGTTGAGGCTTTGCCCCAAAATGTGATCCTGACCAAAGTACTGCCGCAGGAATGGGTTGAGCCATTCGATGTTGAGGTCATCATCAAACATCAGGATTCCCATTGGCATCCTGATGAGGGCTTCTTGTTCACCACGCTTAACGCGGTAAGAGAGGTCATTAATATATCTATTGGTATTCTTGGTAATCGTCGCCAGCATGTAGAACGAGGCGACTACTAGTCCAATCAAGAGGACTAGCATGATCAGCGCGACCCACAAGCGCACAAAGGCGGACGCAATTACGCCAGCCAGTGCCAACACCACCATGGCCGCCGCGCCGTAACGCAGCTGGGTGTTCTCGAGGAACGCCGGTAGCTTAATGCGATTTAAAAGATTTTTCATATTCAGCAGCTCGTGTGAGCATTTCCCCCCAATTTGGTGATACACCCGAGCTCATTTTAACATGAACTACATTGGTACACACCCACAACGTCGGAACCGGTTCCAACGGTCCCACGCAGCGCGAGCCACACCATGCTTAAATGACCTTGAGCGGCTCCTTGGCAGTCGGTGCGGGGAAGTAGCGGCTGATCAAGCGTCGTCTGCCGCCGTGATGGTGACCTCCGCCGCTGCGACGTTAGCCGCCATGTGCTCCGGCGTTCCGGCTTTGGGGATGCTCAGCACGTTACCTGAACGTAGCGCCCACGCCAACAGCAACTGGTGCCCCGTAATGTGTTTGTCCGCCGCCAGGGTGCGCAATGCTTCGGGCAACTTGATTGACAGCCCCGCACCAGAACCGTACGGTGAGTAACCAATCAGCGCCACATGGTCCAACTGCTGCCGTGGTATCAGGTCGTACTCGATGCCCCGCGCGGACAGGTTGTAAAGCACCTCGTTGGCGACCACACCCTGGCCACCAGACACCGCCAACGCCTCCTGCAAGTCCATGACGTCAAAGTTGGAGACCCCATATTGCCGGATAAGCCCTTCCCGTTGCAAATCTTGGAGGGCACCAATACTTTCAGCTAAGGGCACCTTGCCCCGCCAGTGTAGCAGGTACAAGTCCAGGTAGTCCGTGCCCAAGCGGTCCAGGCTAGCCGTGAGGGCCTTGCGGATCCCCGCACGCGTCCCGTTCCACGGGTAAAACTTGGAAATCAGGTATACCTGGTCGCGCGGGTAGCCCTGAATGGCCGTCCCCACGACCCGCTCGGCCGCGCCATCACCGTACATTTCCGCCGTATCGATTACCTGCAACCCGTGATCCAGACCATAGCGCAGGCTCTGCACCTCCATCTGGGTGCGTGTCGGACTCATCTCACCCATGTGCCAGGTACCCATTCCTAAGAACGGCACCGTGGCGGTACCAATTTTCATCGTGCGCATTACTGACCCTCCATTCGTGGTGTGTACCGCTATTGTACACTGCATCAGCTTGGTGGTGGCGGTAAATTAGAGCGCTTTCATTTTTACCCGGGCAGTTTTGCCTGTGCGCCCAGGCGCGGTACACTGATACCGGGAGTTGTTATGCAGGGAGGAGGTCCCAAATATGCGGGCAAAGGTACTGGCCTGGGTCATGATCGTTTTGAACTTGGCCCTCTGCTGGCTGGTGTTTGGCACCAACATGATGGACATGCAAAACATGACCCACGCCATGCAGCTGATGACGGGCATCATGTTGCTGGACGCAGCGATGTCGTTATTTATGGCGTACCATCAACACCATTAGCAAAAAAAAGCGGAGGCTAACCAAAGTCCCTTCCCGGGTGCTTTTGGTTAGCCTCCGCTATACGTTAGACCGTTAAAATGTTGTGCATCACGCTCGTGACCGCATCGTAATAAGCGGCACCAAACTTATCCAGGTGCACCATCAGCAAGTACAACTGGTAAAAGGGTAGTCGTTGCTCGTATCCGGGTGCCAACGGCCGTACCTGCTGGTATGCCGTATAAAATGCCGCCGTGAAGCCACCAAACACGGTCGAAATGCCAATGTCGAACTCACGGTCCCCATACAAGGCTGCTGGGTCGATCAACGCGGGTTGCCCGTCCGCGGTGAACATAAAGTTGCCGCTCCATAAATCCCCGTGTAGCAAGACCGGCGCTTCCTGGTGGTGTTGCAGAGCGTGCACCACCACGCTGCGCACCCGCTGGTACTGCTGGGCATCCGCTGCGGTCCACAACCCCTTCCGCGTGAGCTGGGCGGCCAACCGGTCAAGGCGCTCGCCCACAAACAGGTCGCTCCACGATGCGTCCAGCGGTTGGCAAAACTGATACTCGTACCCGCCGTTGGTTGCTCGAACCCACACTGCCCGTTGGGACTGGCGTAGGCGTGCAGGTGCGCCACCAACCGACCGAGGTCGGCCTGACTGCCCGTGCCGCTAGTCAAGTAGCTCAGCACCAAAAAGCCATCCCCTTCAACGGTTCCCTGCGCAATCACGCGGGGGGCGGTCACCCCGGACCGGGCAAAGGCGCGCAGTCCCGCTACCTCGCCGTCATAAAAGCTTTGTGGCTGTCCTGGTTGAACCAGTAAAAAGTAATCTTCGCCGGCCTGGGTCCGCAAGTGCCACGCTTGGTTCACATCCCCACCACTTACGGGGGTGGCCGTTGCCACTGCGGGTAACGGTAATTGTGCTAACCATGCTGCGTTCATCCAACTACCTCCTGAAAACAAAGGGCGGCGATGCTTGTTCAGCCTCGCCGCCCTATTATTAATTGCCATAATGATAATCAGCCGACGTACTGCCCTACTTTGGGTAACTTGGCCAATACTGAGTGACCATGCGGTGACTTCTTGATGGCCTCGGTCAGATCCTGGCCCGCCAAGTTGCATGGTGCTTGCCGGCAGCCCACTGCGGCACTCCCGTCACGTCGTACACCGTGCCGTCAATGGCCACGTACGCTGCGCGCCATCCACACCGTTATACTTAGCTAATTCTGCTTGCGTAAACGTCTTCTCTGCCATACTCATTCCTCCCCGGAAAAATTTATTTAATGTATATACCGGATACTGGTTATTCTACACCGCTTTGGCGAGTATGAGTAACAGCTATTAGTCGATTCGCGGTAGGTCCGGGTGACTAACAAAGTAGCCACAACCGCCGTCGACCGGCCACTTTTGCCGTACGTAATCAGCGTCCACGCTGTTATCAATGCCACTGACCACGATCACGACATCGTGCTGCCGACACTGCGCCACCAACGTGTGCAAGTGTTGCGCCGTATCCGGATCTTCCTCCGCCGCACGCAATAACGATAGTGGCAGCCGAATACCATCGAGCAACGGTAGCAATGGCTCCGTCACCTGCGCCACACTGTCCGCGTTCAGCCCGAGGACGAAGCCCACGTCCAGGTGCTGGTAGTCCGCCCGTAACGCCGCCAAGGTCATTAACGGCACGGGAGCCGCCAACAACACCCGCAACCGCGTCGGACGCTGGTTACGTGCCAGTACGGCGGCCATGTGCGCCCGGGTGCGGGTGGACTGACAATCAGCTAGGGTGAGGTGCACCGTTAACGCGATTTTGCCGGCCTCCTGGGCCACCTGTTGCACAAAGTTGTACTGATGTGTGAAGGAGCGCGGCCCCGGTACGAGGTGCCACTGGTCCGTCGTCGCCTCGTACCGGGCAGTCAGCACCTCCGTCGTCATATCGGCGTGGTTGCCGGATAGCTGCCGAACCTGCGCTGTACAGTAAGCGTACAGCTGCTGCGGCTGCACGTGCGTCGTATCGTGCAGGGTGTCGCCTTCAACGGTAATCGTGTCCCGTCCGTGTTGCTTACTTTGGTAAAGGTTATCGTCCGCACGCTTTAACAACTCGTCCAGATGGTTGTCCGTCACACGCACCGCCGTGATGCCCGCAGAAATCGTCACGCGGATCGCGTACTTGCTGGCGTGATAGGTGCTGTTCTTTACCGCCGCCCAACAAGCCCGCACGATTGCGGTCGCGGTGCGCGCCGGAATTTCATTAAAGATAATGCTGAACTCCTCACCCCCGGTGCGGTACAAACTGTGCTCCCCCGGATGCCGATCCAACTCCTTCTGCAGGGTGGTGGCCACCCCAATCAAAACCTCGTTGCCCGCTAGATGCCCGTAATGGTCGTTGACCTGCTTGAAGTGGTCAACGTCAATTGACGCGATGGTCAGTGGCTGGCCATTGGCGTGCGCGTTGTTAAAGGTCCGCGAAATATCCGCACGAAAAACCGCGTACGTTTTGGCGTTCGTCAGGGCATCATAAGTTGCCCGCCGCGCATACATTGCACTTTCCCGTTCTTCCTGCCGCATGAGGTACAGGTACAGGGCAGTGGCCAGCACCGCACAGGCGTACAACACCAAGGCTGGATGATCAGCAACGGACTCATGCGGAAGCCCGCACTCACGCTAGGAATCGTGCCCCAGTAAACCACCGCAATTAGCATCAGCCAAACAAAGTGTGGCACGATGTGGTAACGAATCCGGGGCCAGATACCATGAGGCAAGTGCCCACAGCAACGCAAACAAACGGGCCGCCGTCCCCACGACGCTCCATCCAAGTTCACCATGACTAAGTCCCCACACAGCCATCAACCCGGCCGCCCGCACGACGAGCTCGCTGGGCCAGATGTCCGCGTCCAGAATAATAAAACTCACGACAAAAAGGCCCATACCATGTTGTAAGAGCCCACCAACGTGTAGCAGCCGGCCGCTGGCCATCCGGTCAAACAAGATTGCGGTCGCAATGGCCGCGAGGGCTGGCAATAACCGTACCGCCCGGTTGATCCCCGTTTTTTTCAGCGCGTGTGGTAGTCAGCCACCGCCAGAATCTAGAATAGTACACCACAAAACCCAGAGCAAAGAAGAGCATCGTTAGACCCTGGGCAAATAACATCGGTAGACCGATACTCGTTATCGCATTTCGCACTCACACGTCCCCCAAGCACTTATCACCTCCAGTACCGCTACTCCCCGTCCCCAAACAGGTCGTTAGTCGGTGGTACTGGTGCCGCGGGCGCATCATTAGTTGGTGCGTCCGCAAAGATATTTTCAGTAAATTCGTAGGCGTACATCGCCGCGAATAGCGTATCCAGCGTGTATGCCACTACAGCCTGGGTGGCAAAGGTGCCACCTTGCGGTTGGACGGCCGCACTCCGGTCGGTATTGATGGTCACGTCGGCCAGTGACATTATGGCTTTGGCTGGATGGTTAGCGAGCAACACGGTCGCCACCTGCCGGTCGTGGAGGTACCGCAGCACCCGGGTAAACTCACCAGCCTGGGCGGTGTCCATGAAGAACAGCGCCACGTCATGACGCCCGAGGTTGGTGGCCACACGGGAGGCGTCAGCATAGTCCAACGCCGGAATAGCAAAGCGGTTGAGCTTCACCAGCTCGCGCTGAAAGTTCCGGGCCTGCAACTGGGCATCCCCCTGCGCAAAGATAAAGATACGCTGCTTATTCAGGAGGACTTGTGCCGCCTGCTGGATCCCGTGTAGGTCCAGGCGGGCCCGGGCGTCCGCCACGCTGCGGGCCGTGTAGTGCGCGATGCTGTCGGCAATGTCGGCCAGTGGGTCGGTCGCGTGAAACGGCAGCCCCGCATCGGTCGTCCCAAAGTCGGGTGTTTGCTGCTCAGCTAGCTCAGCGGCTGCCGCTTTGAGTTCACCAAACCCGCCATAGCCGAGTTTCTGGGCGAACCGGACAATGGCAGAATGCGACGTATAGGTCTCCGCCGCCATTTGTTCAGTCGTCGTGGTGGGGATGGTGGCTAAGTTTTGCTGAATGTATTCCGCAATCCGTTGCTCTGCAGCGGTATTGCCGGTCAATTGGTTGAGGTTGTCTATTAGTGACATATCTACGCCCCCTATCATGCCCATCATACCGCATTACGTCGCGTGATGCCCGCAAAAATATGGCCGGAAAAGCGGTACGGCCGGCGCGTGAGGTTCACCACTCCGGCCGTGGGTCACATCCCACCTGCCGGAGCCCCGCCGGCCCCACATACCGTGAACCACACAGACTACTACACAAAAATAGCGCCACACCAGATTGGTGCGACGCTGTTAGTTTTGGTTAGTCTTCTGCTACGAATGGCAGTAGGCCCATAATCCGTGAACGCTTGATAGCGACGGTGAGCTTACGCTGGTTCTTTGCGGAAGTACCGGTTACCCGACGTGGCAAAATCTTACCGCGTTCGGAGATAAACCGACGCAGAAGGTCGGTATCCTTGTAATCGATGTATTCGATATGGTTTGCGGCAATGAAGTCGACCTTACGACGACGACGGCCACCACCACGACGCTGCTGTGCCATTAAAATCACTCCTTCTCATAGTCAGGGAGCACCACGCCTCGACACGGTGCCACCCAGTGCTGTTATTTAGAAGGGTAGGTCATCATCCGAGATATCGATCGATCCGCTACCGTTATTATCGTTAGCGAATGGGTCGGGACTGGAGAACGGGTCCTGGCTGGCAGCACTACTGCTTGGTTGTGCAGTATTATGACTACCATCGTTGCCAAAGCCTGCGGACGGGGCGCCCGTCTGACCACCCTGCTGCTGTGGAGCAGCTTGATTATTGAAAGAACGATTATTGTTGGCGTTACCGTTTTCCCGCGGCCGTGCTTCGGTCGTGGCGCGGCTTTCCAGCAAACTAAAGTCGTCCGCTACCACTTCGGTCACATATACCCGCTGGCCCTGCTGGTTCTCGTAGTTCCGGGTTTGAATCCGGCCCTCGATACCCACCAAGGAACCCTTGCGCGTAAAGTTTGCGAAGTTTTCAGCGGCCTTCCGCCACATAACGCAGTTGATAAAGTCGGTTTCCCGTTCACCCTGCTGATTGGTAAAGTTCCGATCAACGGCCACCGAGAAGCTCGCTACCGCCGCACCACTCTGGGTGTAACGTAAGTCTACTTCTCGGGTCAGGCGACCAACTAATACGACAGAATTAATCATTCCTTCGTCCCCCTATGACTGTCGATTCCCAGATTAGTCTTCGCGCTTAACGATCATCTGACGCAAGATGTCGCCGTTGATCTTAGCAAGACGATCAAATTCGTTGACAGCCTTGTCATCTTCAGCGGTTGCGTTGATGATGTGGTACGTACCTTCAGTGTACTTGCCAATCTTGTAAGCGAACTTGCGTTTCTGCCAGTCCTTAGAATCAACGATGGTAGCACCGTTATCCTTTACAACATTGTCAAAACGTTCCACCAGTGCGGTCTTTGCAGCTTCGTCGATATCTGGACGAATGATGTAGGTAATCTCGTACTTAGTTTCAGCCATTTGACTATTCACCTCCTTATGGTCTTGGGCCCACGGTCCTTGCCGCGAGCAAGGAGTAATTGCAGCCGGATGGCTACTTACTCACAATCTAGCATTTTACCATAGTTGGTACATCGTCGCAAATACATTTCGTCGGTACGGGCACACCAGATGTCGCGTACGCTAGTTACGGTGATGTAAAGTCATTTCGCAACCAGACCCCCGCCGACTACGACCAACGAAGCTTTTTTTACTCTTGTGCATCGATGGCCCGAACCAGTAGCGTACACAACTCGTGACTTTGGATACTCGATTCTGGACTCACGGGGTTGTCGCCGCCGTTGCTGACCGCATCGAGAAATGTCTGGACCAGGGATTCAAAGCCCCGCGTCCGCAACGTTGTTTCCCAACCGGGTCGTTCCATCTGGGTCGCGCCGTTGCCATCGCGAAGCTCGCTGTGCGCCAGGTCGGTGACGCGTGCCCGCATCCCCGGCGTGGTTACCGTGACCTCCTCGCTATTAACGGCATCCATGTTCGTCGACACGAAGCCCTGACTGTGGGCCGTTTGCAGTTCGAGGTACCCCTGCAAGAGGTTGCCCTCATCATCCGTCAGGACCCGTGCCCGCGCGTCCATGATCGGTTCATCGAGCAACCACGCGGCCGTGTCAACGTTGTGGATCATCAAGTCAAAGATGGCAAAGCGCGCGTCCTGCGCAATAAAGTTGCAGTCCTTGGTCGCCTGGACCAACTGCTTGTTTGGCATGTCCTTGAGGCGGCGCTGGGCCGGCGCAAAGCGGCGGTTGAAGCCGCACGTCAGGAGTAATCCCTTCGCCGCAGCCAACGCATACAAGCGCCGGACCTCATTAATGTCTTCCGCTACGGGCTTGTCGACGTACACGTTGATCCCCGCATTAAGAAGCTGCTCAATAATCTCCACGTGCGTGCTGGTCGGTGTGTGCACGAAAATGGCCACGGGCTGAACGGCAAGCAACTCATCCAGTGTCTGGTGAAGGTGGGTAAAGCCGTAGCGGCCCGCCAGGTACTCACCTTTGTGCTGATTCCGCGTGGCCAAGTGCCACTCGTATTGATCCTGCAGTCCTGCCATGATGGGTAGGTACGCCTTTTGGGCAATGTTGCCGAGCCCGATAACGCCGATTTTTTTGCATAGTTGCAGCCTCCATAAACGATGTTTGTTGGTTTTAGTTTACCACCCTGACCAGGGTGGGGATACGTCAGCACGGAGGATTCCGCATGGACTTAACGAGTGGTTACCCACAGCGTTTAATTGTGTCCGGCTAACGCCCATAACCCGCACGGCCACCCGCGTGCAGAGTATAAAAATAACGGTCGGGCAATTTACCCACACCGTTATCCACAAGATATAGTACTTTTTACATACTAATTTCTACATATAGTGTTACAGCCACAATACTGGCAACAGTCGCGTACTGCATTACCGTCGTGCACCGTTACTCGCCGCGCACGTTATCATCGCCGTTGCCATTAATCGCGTCGTCGTCCGAGTCCGCCTCAGCACGGCGTACCAGTTCGTCCACGTCCTGCGTGTCCTCACCCTGGGAGTCGGCTGCCGGCGACTCGCTACCACCAGTGTCTGGTGTGGTGCCGTCAGTGCCAACAGCCTGATCGTCATCATCATCGCCATCCGGCTCAACTTTGGCCATCGACGCCACCTTGGTGTCGTCATCGACCCGAATCAACCGGACACCCAACGTGGCCCGACCAGTTTGCGAAACACTTCCCGACCGGAAGCGAATCATTACCCCGCATCGGTGACCACCAGAATATCTTCCGTACCATCAACGGTCGTCACGCCGGCCAGCGGCCCGTTCTTCGTCGTGACGTTTGCGGTCTTGATACCCTTCCCGCCACGGCCCTTAACTGGGTACTCGCTGACTGGCGTCCGTTTGCCATAACCCTTCTCGGAAATGATGAACACGTCGCTACCTGGCCGCATAATGTCACTACCAACCACGTAGTCGCCTTCGCGGAGGCGAATCCCCCGCACACCAGCAGCTGAACGACCCATGCCACGCACCGCACTCTCGTTGAACGTGACGGAGTAGCCGTTGTGCGTCCCAATCAGAATGTTGTCGTTACCTTCCGTCAGCATGACGTTGGTCAGCTGATCATCATCTTTGAGGTTAATGGCAATCAGCCCGTTACGCCGGATGTTACCAAATTCCGCAACCGCCGTGCGCTTAACCACGCCCTGCTTGGTGACAAAGAAGAGGTAGTGTTCCCCTTCACGGTCCCGCGGCACCGTAATGACCGCTTGAATCTTCTCGTCGGCGTTAATGCCCAACAAGTTGATGATCGGCAAGCCCTTGGCGGTCCGGCCGTACTCAGGAATTTCGTAACCCTTCATCCGGTAAACCTTTCCGGCATCGGTGAAGAACAACAGCACGTCATGCGTCGAGGTCGAAATCAAGTGCTCCATGAAGTCATCGTCGTGCACACCCATCCCCTGGATGCCACGTCCGCCACGGTTCTGCGTCTTGAACTCCGCCGCCGGCACGCGCTTGACGTAACCATTGTGCGTCAACGCAATCACGACGTTCTCCTCTTCAATGAGGTCCTCATCCTCGATGCTGGCAATATCGCCCACCTGAATTTCAGTCCGCCGCTTGTCACCGAACTTCTTCTGAATGTCCAGCAGCTCCTGATAGATAATTTGGTGAATCCGTTCCGGCTTGGCCAAAATATCCTTGTAATCAGCGATGTTCGCCAGGACGTCGGCCAATTCCTTCTCGACTTTGTCCCGCTCCAAACCAGTCAACCGGACCAGCCGCATATCGAGGATGGCCTGGCTCTGCTTGTCGGACAAATCAAAGCGGTTGATCAATTCCTGCTTAGCGATGTCACCCGTCCGCGAACTACGGATGATCTTGATGATCTCATCGATGTGGTCCAGCGCGATCTTCAACCCTTGCAGGATGTGTTCCCGCGCCTGCGCCTTCTTCAGGTCAAAGGCGGTCCGCCGACGAATAACCTGTTCCTGGTGCTGCAGGTAGTACTGCAGAATTTCCTTCAGGGACAGGGTCTTCGGGGCGTTATTAACGATGGCGACCATGTTGAAGGAAAAGCCGACCTGCAACGGCGTCATCTTGTACAGGTTGTTCAAAATGACGCTAGCACTCATGTCGCGCCGCACATCGATGACGATGCGCATCCCCTCACGGTCGGACTCATCGTTCACGTCCGTGATCCCGTCGATTTTCTTGTCACGTGCCAAGTCGGCGATGCGTTCCACCAGCTTAGCCTTGTTGACCATGTACGGTATTTCCGTCGCCACAATGCGTTCGCGGCCCGTCTTGGTGGTCTCGATTTCGACTTTGGCCCGGACCGTAATCGTCCCCTGACCAGTCTCGTAAGCCTTACGGATCCCCGACTTGCCCATGACGATCCCGCCAGTAGGGAAGTCCGGTCCTGGTAACACGCTCATCAAATCGGCCGTAGTGGCGTCCGGGTTATCCATCAGCACGTGCAACGCCGAAATTACTTCAGATAGGTTGTGCGGCGGAATGTTGGTCGTCATCCCGACAGCAATCCCGGTCGCCCCGTTGACCAGCAGGTTCGGGAACCGGGCTGGTAAAACAACGGGTTCCTTTTCAGTGCCATCATAGTTATCTTGCCAGTCGATGGTGTCCTTATTGATGTCCCGGAGCATTTCCATGGTAATTCTGCTCATCCGGGCTTCGGTGTAACGCATAGCTGCCGCCCCGTCACCATCGACGGAACCAAAGTTACCGTGACCATCCACCAACATGTACCGGTAGGAAAAGTCCTGCGCCATGCGGACCATCCCTTCGTAGATGGAAGAATCACCATGTGGGTGATACTTACCCATAACGTCACCGACGATACGCGCACTCTTCTTGTACGGCTTGTCGGGCGTCACGCCTAACTCGTTCATCCCATAAAGAATCCGCCGCTGCACGGGCTTTAATCCGTCGCGCACGTCAGGCAAGGCCCGCGCCACAATGACGGACATCGCGTATTCCAGGAATGATTTACGCATTGTTGGTACCAGTTTTACGGTCTCAATGCGGTGATCGCCTGAATTGTCCATTAGTTAATCTCCTCATTACTTCAAAACTTTAAAATGCATAACTGAGGGTCTCGAGATACACCCCACGGCAAGCCGCAACGGGTTGCCGCTCTCTACGCATCGATATTCTTCGCATCCACGTACACGGCGTTATCTTCAATAAACTTCCGCCGTGGCTCAACCTTGTCACCCATCAATACTTCAAAGACCTGCTCGGCATCCTGCGCGTCCGCTGCGGAAACCCGCAGTAACCGGCGCCGCTCTGGGTCCATGGTCGTCTCCCATAACTGGGATGCGTCCATTTCCCCTAGACCTTTGTACCGCTGAATTTCTGGCTTCGGTGATGGTGGTAACTGCCCCAAGACCTCTTCCAGTTCTTCATCCGTATCGATGTACCGCATCATTTTGCCTTGCCGTACCCGGTACAACGGTGGCTGCGCGATGTACACGTAGCCTGCGTCCAGAATTGGCCGCAAGTACCGGTAAATCAACGTCAACAGCAGCGTCCGAATGTGCGCCCCGTCGACATCGGCATCCGTCATGATGATCAGCTTGTGGTACCGCGCCTTGGAGACATCGAATTCCTCCCCAAAGCCGGTCCCCATGGCCGTGAACAAAGTCCGAATTTCTTCGTTGGCCAGGATGCGTTCCATGCTGGCCTTCTCGACGTTCAGAATCTTCCCACGAATTGGGAGGATGGCCTGCGTCAACCGGCTACGCCCACTCTTCGCGGACCCACCGGCTGAGTCCCCTTCAACGATGAACAACTCGGAAATCTCAGGATCCTTACTGGAGTTATCAGCCAGCTTGCCGGGCAGACTGGAAATCTCCAGGCCACTCTTACGCCGCGTAACTTCGCGGGCCCGCTTGGCCGCCAGACGCGCCTTGCTGGCCAGCATCGCCTTGTCCACGATCATCCGGGCTTCACTCGGGTGCTCCATCAGGTACTTGCTGAAGTGGTCGTAGAACATCCGGTCCGTAACGGTCCGGGCGTCCGAATTTCCCAGCTTCGTCTTGGTTTGCCCTTCAAACTGTGGGTCGGGGTGCTTGATGGACACGACGGCGGTTAAGCTTCGCGCACATCATCCCCACCCAACGCGTCATCGCTGTCCTTCAGCACGCCACTCTTGCGGGCATAGTTATTAACGACCCGCGTCAACGCGGCTTTAAACCCTGATTCGTGGGTTCCACCTTCAATGGTGTGAATATTGTTGGCAAAAGTGAGCAGCGTCGTCTTGAAGTCATCCGTGTACTGCAAGGACACTTCCACCGTAATGCCGTCCTGTGAACCTTCCACGTAGATTGGTTCCGGGAGCAACGTCTCGTGCCCCTCATCGAGGTATTCAACGTAGTGCCGAATCCCACCTTCGTACAGGAACTCCTTCTTTTCGGCCGTATCGGCACGCTTGTCGGTAAACGTCAGGCGCAAGCCTTTGTTCAGGAAGGCCAGCTCACGAATCCGCCGTACCAACACCTTGTCGTCGAAGACCGTGGTTTCGGTAAAGATATCTGGATCCGGTGCAAAGTGGACCTTAGTCCCGTGCGCGTCCGCGGGCGCATCACCAATGACATACATTGGCTTGTCTACCCGGCCACGCTTAAAGGTAATGCCGTAACGCTTACCACCACGGGTGACCTCGACTTCGACGTGCGTCGACAACGCGTTCACAACGGACGCGCCGACCCCGTGCAGCCCACCGGAAACTTTATAACCGCCACCGCCGAACTTACCACCGGCATGCAGGACCGTGTAAACCGTCTCCAGGGCGGGCTTGCCGGTCTTTTTCTGGATGTCAACGGGAATCCCACGACCATCATCCACAACCGTCACGGAGTTGTCCGCTTCAACGGTCACGTCGATGGTGGTAGCAAAACCAGCCAGAGCCTCATCGATCCCGTTATCAATAATTTCCCATACCAGGTGGTGTAGCCCCTGACTGCTCGTTGAGCCGATGTACATGCCGGGGCGCTTACGGACCGCTTCCAGCCCGTCCAGCACCTGAATTTGGCTGGCATCGTATTCCGCCGCGCGTTGGGCCTTGGTCTCGCGCTCAATATCCTTGTCGCTCACTATGATTCCTCCCTAATATGTTGCCATCTGTGATTCAAAGTAGCGTAACCTTAGTTCGTTTGTGCCTGTAAGGTTCCCGCCTGCACTCGCAGTACGTTGGGTGCTTGAATTATTTCCTGGGCAATACCATCCATACTGGTGGTGGTCAAAAAGGTCTGCACCTTATCCTGGATGGCTTTGAGTAGGTGCGTCTGCCGCGCATCATCCAGTTCGGATAACACGTCGTCTAGCAATAACACCGGATACTCCCCAGTTTCCTGTTTCATCAAATCAATTTCAGCTAACTTCACGGCCAACGCTGCGGTCCGCTGCTGCCCCTGGCTGCCATACACAGCCACGTTCCGGTCGTTAACGATGAACTCGATATCGTCCCGGTGGGGGCCTACCAACGTCGTGCCCTGATCCAGTTCGCGCGGTCGTGCTTGCGTGTACTGCTGCATCAGGTCCGCCGCAGTGTCCGCCGCGTTTTGTAGTGCGTCCGTGTCGATCTGCGTCTGGTAGCGTAACGCTAGGTTTTCCTCACCCCGCGTGATATCGTGGTGGATTACCCCCGCGAACTGCCCCATGTTTGTCAGTAACGTTGCCCGCGCGACGGCCACGCCCGACCCAAATTGAGCCAGTTGCTCCGTCAACACGTCTAGGTACACGGTATCGTGGGCTTGACCATACTTCAGTTGCTTCAGGTAGGCGTTACGCTGCTTGAGCGTGGCTTTATATTGGGCCAGGTTATAGAGGTACTTGGCGCTCATCTGACCAAACTCCATGTCAATGAAGCGCCGCCGCAATGCCGGGCTACCTTTGACCAGGTTGAGGTCCTCCGGAGCAAACAAAATCACGTTCAACTTGCCGAGGTACTGTGACAGCCGCGGAGCGTCACGTCCGTTGACGCGGGCGCGCTTCCCCTGCTTACTGACCACCAGCCCCAGCTTGACGGGACCGGTACTACGCACCACGGTGCCATCCACCCGCGCAAAGTCGCTGCCAAAGCGAATCAGGTCGCGATCGTTATTCGTGCGGTGACTGCGGGCCAACGCGAGGGCGTATACGCTTTCCAATAGATTAGTTTTTCCCTGAGCATTAGCCCCAATCAGCACGTTGATTTGCGGCGAAAAGTCCGTGTCGACTGATTGGTAATTGCGATAATCGCGCAGGGTCAGGTGTTGCAAGTACATGTTTAGGCTTGTGCAATCGTGAAAATGGCGCCATCAGGTAGGGTGACGGTATCGCCAGAAACCAGCTTACGGCCCCGACGACTCTCATCCTCGCCGTTGACCTGAACGGTGTTCTCGGCTAAATACCACTTGGCCGCACCACCAGTACTAATCACCCCGGCTTCCTTCAGCATCTGCCCTAAAGTGAGGTACGGGGTGGTAATTGTAATTGTCTGCATTCATTTTCACTCCCTTAACCGCGGACTGCATGAGCCTTAATTGCCGCAATCGTGTTTTTTTCTTACTTATATATTATATCGTTTTTCATGGCCGCACACAACCTAAACGCGCCATATAACGGCCGCTATCGCACATTAAGTTTATGTAGTATCGGGTATCGAGTCCCCCTCAAAACGGCTGAGAATGAGTTTTACGGCGATTCAGGTTTATTTGGGCCAAAATTTGGCCACGGCCGTTACCGCCGGGTTGCCTAATCCGGTACCGTTATTTTCACGGATTATTTTCATTTTCCACCCGTCCGTATGCACAAAACGCACAGCGGCGGCGGTTCCTGACCGAATGTTGGTCAAAAGAACCGCCGCCGCTGTGCGTATGGCGCCAATGTGCTGCTGTTCAGTTGCTAATTAGAACGTCCGGACCGGTGTAATTAGCTGGACGTAGTGCTCGTGATCCTCGCTCGGGACCAGGGTGAACGGCCGCAACGGTGCGGTAAACGCCACCTCAATGGTACTTTGCCCCACTCCCTGCAGGGCTACCTTCATGTAATCGGGGTTAAAGGAGATCTCGATGTCCTCACCTTGCAGGTTTGTGAACGTTAGCTGTTCCTCCACGTTCCCGACTTCCGGCGAGTTACCGAACAACGTCGCGGTCTGCTCGTCAACTTTGAGTGACAAGCGGACAACGTTGTTGCGACTCTCGTGTGATAACAGGCTGGCCCGATTGATGGCGGCGAGTAGTGCCGGAGCCTCAAACTCAATCGTGGTGTTCGCCGTCTTGGGAATCAACCGTGACGTGTCCGGGTAGTTACCATCCAGCAATCGGGAAAAGAAGGCCGTGTGGTCAAAGCTAAAGAGTACCTGGTTCTCGGCGATGCGCAACTCAACCGTCTTGACGTCGTCCCCCAGCATCCGCCCCAACTCGTTGAGGCTACGCCCAGGAATGACAAAGTCGGCGTCGCTCACGCTATCATCAAGCTCAATTTTACGCTGAGCGAGTCGGTGTGAATCGGTGGCGACTGCCAAGAGCTGGTTGTCCTTGATGGTGACGTGGACCCCAGTAAGAATCGGGCGACTTTCCTCGGTTGAAACTGCAATGACTGTTTGGGCAATCACTTGGTGCAGGATGTCCGCTGGCAGGTTCAGCGATTGGGCCGCCGTAATGGTTGGTAATTGCGGGTACGTCGAGGCTTCCAAACCGTTAATGGTAAATTCGCTGGCCCCACTAGTAATCGTGGTCTGGAGTGAGTCACCGCTTTGGCTGAGGGTCATCGTACTTTCGGGCAGACGCTTGATGATCTCACCGAAGAATTTGGCTGGCAGGATGATTGCTCCCGGTTCGGTTACCACCAGTTCGTTATCTTCGTCATCGGCACTGATGGTCGATTCAATAGAAATATCAGCGTCGGACCCAGTTAGAATCAGGGCGTTACTTTCAACGACCAGCTTGAGTCCCGTTAGTACGGGAATGGTGGTCTTGGTGCTAATGGCCCGGCTAACGTCATTAAACGTCCGGATGAAACTGTTACGGTTGATGGTAAACTTCATGGTCAATCCTCCCTAGTGCTCGGTTGCGTGTAGGTTATATATATAATATTTAAAAGAAAAAAAAGTAGTAAAAGCAGTAGGTGCTGTGAATCCTGTGCAAATGAACGGTGCTACCGATAAGACCGGCAAAGTGCCTGTGTATCCACCTGTGGAAAACTCTTGGGGTAACCCGGAAGGTTGTCCACAAGCATGTGGCTAACCGCGATTCTTAAGTTGGTTCCGAATATCGGCAACCTCGTTCTTCAGGTCCTTGTCCGTCTTCAGCAACCCCTCAATTTTTTTCGTACGCGTGGATCACGGTGGTGTGGTCCTTACCGCCAAACTCCTTACCAATCTTTGGTAACGAGCTATCCGTCATTTCACGGGCGAGGTACATGGCGATTTGGCGCGGCATCACGATCTGCTTGACCCGCTTGCGGCCCAACAAGTCGGCGACTTCCACCTGGTAATACCGGGAGACAGTTTCTTGAATTTGGCGGATCGACAAACTGTTGTCTTTCTTGGCCACGTTGAGGCTCTTCATGCGTCGGCGGCCAGGCTACTAGTGATGGCGGCATGTTTTAAAGCGGCATAGGCCTTCACGCGAAGCAGCGCGCCTTCGAGTTCACGCACGTTGCTATCAACCTGACCCGCGATGTAAGTGAGCGCATCGTCGGGTGCCGAAATGTTTTCGTTGGTAGCTTTGCTCCGCAGGATGGCGATACGCGTCTCCAAATCTGGTGGGTTGATATCAACGGATAGCCCCCACTTGAACCGGGACACCAGGCGGTCTTCCAGGCTAGGAATCTCGTTAGGCAGGCGGTCACTAGTGAGGACGATTTGCTTGTTACGGTCAAAAAGGGCGTTGAACGTGTGGAAGAACTCTTCCTGCGTTCCGACCTTTTCGCCGAAGAACTGAATATCATCTACTAATAGGAGGTCGACGTTACGGTACTCCCGCCGGAACCGGTCGCCATCATTATTACGAATGGAATTGATGTAGTCATTAGTGAAATCTTCACTGGTAACGTACTTGATCCGAATGTCAGGATTGGTGGCCAACATCTGGTGCCCCACGGCTTGCATCAGGTGGGTCTTACCCAGGCCCACGCCGCCGTATAGAAACAGCGGGTTGTACAGGGTCCCGGGATCCTCGGACACGGCCAGCGCTGCGGCATGCGCCATTTGGTTGCCCTTCCCAATGATGAAGTTTTCAAAGGTGTACCGGCTGTTCAGACGGTCATCCCCCCGTGGGATGTCTGCCCGCGCATCACTATTGGTCGCGTTCTTTTGCGGCGTGCTGGTGTTGTCGGTAGCGAGCGTGATGTGGGGGGTGATTTCGATTCCGTTGTAGGCGTACGCAAATTCAATCACTTTAGTAGCTAAATTCTTGTCCCAGTAAGCTTTGTGTAACTGATCCGGTACTTGTATTTCGAGGACGTTGTTTTCCAGGCTAACGGGTGTAGCCTGGCCGATCCAGGTTGTGTAGCTCATGGTGGTCATATCATTATGGAATTTTTCGTCAATGTAAGACCATAGTTCATCCAGTGCGGCCACGGCAGCTCCCCCTCTGATTGATTTACATGCCAATTACGGCATATTATTCGTGATTGCCCGTATGACGGGCCTTTTACGCCGTTAAAAAAAACGGCTGGTGGGGTCAATTTCTTCCGCCACCGGCGTTAACGGTGCTGACTGGATATATTTTAGCAGTTTTGTAAGGAGTTTTCCACAGGCCACGCGGACACAAGCGTAAAAAAAAGTTCGTCCACACAATCCACCGGGTGGACAAAGCACATGTTCTCAGCCTTGTGGATAAGCGCAGGGCCAAGCTGGGGAAAACTGGATAACTCGGTTGCAAAAAAACGAATATTCACTCACTGCTTGTGGATAAGTAATGCTGCTATAGCGGCATTTATCGCAAAAATCCACAAACGTTTTCGGAAATGTGGATAGTTTTTAAACACCGTGTGTATTCCCGATAAACTTGTTGATAAGTTTGGTATAAGTGACCAGGTGTAACCGGATTGCGAAAATTATCCACAGCTTTTGACAACGGGGACTGGTGGACAAGCTAGTTCCGTCAGCCTGTTGATAAGTTGCCCAGTGAGTAGCCCGCTGGGGCGTACTCGGGGCCAGTTGACGGTTTCATGTTGGCCGCGGTTAGCGTGGGGTGGTTTATCAAACCCGTAGTGGTCTAGCGCACGCGCTACCGCGCCACTAAGTCACTGCCCGCCCCCGCAGTTAGCTGGCAGAACGATGTTCAACGGGTATAACGGGTATATAGTGGGTGCGGTGTATCATCGGCAAGGGGTGTTCAAGTTGAAATACTTGACGGTTTCCGCGCGGACACGTATAATACTATTTTGTTTGAGTTTGTAATCTGTACTGAACATAAAAAGTTCATGCGAGGAGGTGCCCTGATGACTACTAAACGTACATTTCAACCCAAGAAGCGTCACCGTGCACGCGTTCACGGTTTTATGAAGCGTATGAGTACTAAAAACGGCCGCCATGTTTTGGCGCGTCGCCGTGCTAAGGGTCGCAAGAAGCTGACGGCCTAAAGCTAGCGTTGGGGCATTTGCTCCGAGAATAGTACCGTTAATAGGGACCGGGGACGTAAGAGTCCTGGGCCCTATTTTTTTATTTACGGCGCGTGTCGCCTGATTGACGTTAAATTTTCGGTTGTGGTGCGCCACTACATATTGTTGGGAGCTGATGGTGACTGGTATACTGTTGGCAGGTTATAGGTAACAGGAGGATGGACATGGGTGTACGCAAGTCGTACCGCATTAAAAAAAGAGGACGAATTTCAAGATGTTTTTGACCATGGCCAGTCCGTGGCGAACCGCAACTTTGTGATCTACCACATTGCGCGGCCAGACGCTAAGCACTACCGTAGGTATCTCGGTGGGTAAAAAGGTGGGCCACTTTGCGGTTACCCGTAACCAGATCAAACGCTACATTCGCCAAACGTTATTAGAGTTGAAGGGGCAGTTGCCCGATCAGGTCGACTTTCTCATCATCGCACGCAAAGGAGCGGCGGAACTCGACATGGCGGGGACCAAGCAAAACCTGATCCACGCTTTCGTGTTGGCGGGCATGTTGCCGCCGTCAGCATTAGGGTCAACGACACATAGTTCCAGCAAGTAACGCTCAATACTTATTCAGTGGGGGAAAATCTCGTGAGAAAACAGACAAAACGTATCCTCGCGGTAGTCGCAATGCTCGGCCTAGTGTTGGTTTTGGCCGGTTGTTCTACCAGCCCGGTTACGAGTCACAGTACCGGCTTTTGGGACCGGTACGTCATCTACAACGCCGCACAGTTCATTTTGTGGTTGGCCAAGCTCTTTGGCGGTAATAGTGGTGTCGGGATCATCGTCTTTACTTTGATTATCCGGATCTTGATCTTCCCACTGTCCTACATTTCCACGAAGAACATGACTAAGCAGAGCGAAATCGCTCCGCAAATGAAGGAATTGCAAAAAAAAGTACAGCGCTAAGGACCCGGCCACGCAGGAAAAGCTACGCGATGAGACCCAAAAGTTGTACGCGGAGGCTGGCGTAAACCCCGTCATGGGTTGTTTGCCAATGCTGGTGCAGATGCCGTTCCTGTTCGCACTGTATCAGGCCATCTTCCGGACGGAGGCCCTGAAAGTGGGGCACTTCCTCTGGATGTCTTTGGGGAGTCCTGACCCCCTGTACATCATGGGTATTCTGGCGGCGGTCTTCACCGGGCTCACGAGTTGGGTATCGATGATGGCGCAGCCGGTCCAGAGCAGCATGAACTGGATCATGGTCGCCGTAATGCCGATCTTTATTTTCATCATGGCGCTGAGCTTACCCAGTGCCGTGTCGATTTACTGGGTGGTTACGAACGCGTTCTCCTTGGTACAAACGTTCCTGATTCAAAACCCATTCAAGCTAGCACGGGCTCGTGAAGCTAAAGCACAGGCTGAAAAGGACCGGCAACGGGCATTACGCAAGGCCCGCAAGCGTGCCTTGGGACACAAGTAGTACGATAGTAAGTGATTGATACGGGGCCGGGACGAGCGTTGTCACCGGCCCCGTTAGCATTGAAGCGTTAGGACGTTAATGGGAGGACACTATGCCGCAGTTTGAGGGTAAAAACATCGCGTCTGCTATTGATACCGGTATCCTCACCATGGGGGTCACGCGGGAGCAGGTGCAGGTCCGGGTCATTCAGGAGGGCAAAGCCGGTTTCTTTGGCTTGGGGGCCCACCCGGCCATCGTTGAATTGACCCGGGTCGATCCGGTAACGCCGGAACCGACGGCGTCACTGGTGCGGACCGCCGCTGTTGAGTCGGCTGCACGGGCAGAAGCGCGTAAGAGTACGCCGGACCACGCCGACGAACGTGAACTGGCCCTGAATGCGGCTGCCTCGTCGGAACAGGTGGGCAGTCACGTCAGCAAGCACGCAGCCGCCAACCACGCGGCCGTGCAGGCCATCACCACCATGCTCCAGGCCGTGGGGGCCGACATGGGGATGAAGGTCACGGTCCGCCACGAGAAGGTGCATGGCGGGATGACGTTTCACCTTACCAGCAACCGGGAGGCGTCCCTAATTGGACGCCACGGCCGGACGATCAACGCTTTGCAGTTCGTGGCGCAGACGGTCTATGACCGCCATAGCCATGGTAAGTGGATCATGACGCTAGATGTGGGCGACTACCGTGAACGGCGTCGGGCCACGTTGCGGCGGCTGGCAAAGCGTACGGCGCTCGAGGTGGTTGCTACGGGCCGGCCCGTGTATTTAGACCCGATGCCTCCCTTTGAGCGGAAGGTGATTCACCAGGAGCTCGGCGATAATCCGCACGTGGAGACGCGCTCTGAGGGGCGTGGCGACGATCGCGCGGTGATCGTGAGCCCCCAGCGGTAGCCGCTTTTGACAGTGCCCGGGTAATTGAGTATATTTAACGACAGAATAGAAAACGTATTGGTTGGGTCGCGCTGCTACTTTGGCAGTGCGCTTCCGATCTAGTGACGAGGCAGTCAAAGTGCTTAGTCACCCCCGACGTGGTGGGGGTGGTGGGCGCTTTTTTTTGTTCCCGTTACGAGTAATTACGGTAAGGAGGAGCGTTATGAGTCAGAATGTAACTGCGTTTGATACCATTGCGGCGATTGCTACGCCGCCTGGTGAGGGGGCCATTGCCATTATTCGTGTCTCTGGTCAGGATGCCATCAAGACGGTGAACGCGCTGTTTCGTGGTCGCGACTTGACCAAGGTGGCCACGAACACGATCAATTACGGGCACATTGTCGACCCCGATACGCACGCCGTGATCGATGAGGTCATGGTCAGCGTGATGCGGGCGCCCAAGACGTACACTTGCGAAGACGTAGTCGAAATCAATACCCACGGGGGTATTTTGGCCACCAACCGCGTGCTACACCTAGTTGTTGGCACGGGGGCCCGGATGGCCGAACCCGGTGAGTTTACCAAGCGCGCCTTTCTGAATGGGCGCATCGATTTGACCCAGGCGGAGGGCGTGATGGATATTATTCGCGCCAAAACCGACCGGGCAATGGACGTAGCGGAGCACCAACTCGCTGGTGGTTTGGAGACCGAAATTCGCGCGACCCGCCAGAAAGTGCTAGACGTCCTCGCCCAGGAGGAGGTCAACATCGACTACCCGGAGTACGACACGGACCAGATGACGGCCCAGGCCATGCGCCAGTGTGCCGAGCTGGTTATCAAGGACATTGACCGGTTACTCCAGACGGCGACGGAGGGCCAGATTATGCGTGACGGCCTGGCTACGGCCATCGTCGGTCGTCCTAACGTGGGAAAGAGCAGCCTGCTTAATTACCTCCTGCACGAAGACAAAGCCATTGTGACGGACGTGGCGGGTACCACGCGTGACGTGCTGGAAGAGTATGTCAACGTGCGCGGCGTCCCGTTGCGGCTGGTCGATACGGCCGGGATTCACGATACCGACGATAAGGTGGAAAAAAATTGGTGTCGAACGCTCCCGGGCGGCGTTGGCGGCCGCAGACCTCGTGCTGCTGGTGCTGGATGCCAGCCACCCACTCACGGATGAGGACCGCGAACTGTTACAAGCGACTCAGAAGCAACATCGCATCGTGTTACTCAACAAGCAGGACCTGCCGACCGCGTTTACGGCGGCGGACCTGGCAGAGTGGGTAGAACCGGCTGACGTGTTGGCGACCTCCGTGGTCACGACAGCGGGGATGGACGCTTAGCAGAGCGTATCAGCACCATGTTTATGGGCGGCATTGCCAACCGGCAGGCCGAGGTGATGGTCACCAACGCACGGCAGGCGGGCTTGTTACGGCAGGCCCGGCAGTCACTCCGGGACGTCCTCACGGGACTGGACAACGAGGTGCCACTGGATATGGTACAGATGGACCTCACGGATGCGTGGGACCGACTGGGTGAAATAACCGGTGATGCAGCGCCCGACGAATTGATTACGACGTTATTCAGTCAATTTTGTTTGGGCAAGTAGTAGGAGGAACGATTGTGACAGAACCAAAGGCAGTAAAAGAATTCGATGCGGCTACGTATGATGTGATCGTAGTGGGTGCAGGCCATGCCGGCTGTGAAGCTGCGCTAGCCGCCGCCCGGATGGGGCAAGAAACGTTACTCGTGACCCTTAATTTGGACATGCTGGCGTTTATGCCGTGCAACCCGTCCGTCGGGGGACCCGCCAAAGGGGTCGTGGTGCGCGAAATTGATGCCCTCGGTGGTCAAATGGGGCGCAACATTGACCAAACCTACGTACAGATGCGGATGCTCAACACGGGCAAGGGCCCGGCCGTGCGGGCCTTGCGCGCGCAGGCGGACAAAGCCGCTTATCACCGCACCATGAAGCATACGATTGAACAGACACCACACCTGACATTACGTCAGGGATTGGCGGAAAAGCTGATCGTCGAAGACGGCGTTTGCAAGGGCATCGTGACCGCCACCGGCGCGCGTTACCACGCCCAGGCTGTGGTGCTGACGGCCGGCACGAGTTCCCGGGGCAAGATCATCATTGGTGAGTTAATGTACAGTAGTGGTCCCAATAATTCCCTACCAAGCATCCACCTGTCCGAGAACCTGGAGAAACTGGGTTTCAAGCTTCGCCGTTTCAAGACCGGGACGCCGCCGCGTGTGGATGGCAACACCATCGACTTTGACCAGACCGAAGAGCAGCCGGGCGACAAGGAGCCGCACCACTTTAGCTTTAGTACCCCGGATTCGGTGTACCTGAAGGACCAGCTGTCCTGCTGGATGACCTACACCAACAGTACGACTCACAAAATTATTCGTGATAACTTGGACCGTGCTCCGATGTTTTCTGGTGTCATTGAAGGCGTCGGTCCGCGCTACTGCCCGTCGATTGAGGACAAGGTGGTCCGTTTTGCGGATAAACCGCGGCACCAACTGTTCCTCGAGCCAGAAGGTCGGGACACGGATGAGTACTATGTCGGCGACTTTTCTACGTCCATGCCCGAAGAGATTCAGTTGCAGATGCTCCACAGCGTGGCGGGACTCCAGAATGCCCGTTTGATGCGGCCGGGTTACGCGATTGAGTACGACATCATCGAGCCGTGGCAACTGCGGGCCAACCTGGAAACCAAGCGGGTGCAGAACCTCTTTACTGCCGGACAGATGAACGGGACGAGCGGGTATGAAGAAGCCGCTGGGCAGGGCCTGATCGCTGGTATCAACGCTGCGTTGCGCGTTCAGGGTCGCGATCCGTTCATTCTGGGGCGTGATGAGGCCTATATTGGCGTCATGATCGACGATTTGGTCACCAAGGGGACTAACGAGCCGTACCGCTTGCTGACGAGCCGGGCGGAATACCGTCTGATTTTGCGGCATGATAACGCGGACTTACGGTTAACGGACAAGGGCCACTCGTTGGGACTGGTCAGCGACGCGGATTACGCACGCTTCTGTGCTAAGCGCGATGCCATCAACGCCGAACGTGAACGGATTAACAAGGTGCGCATTAAGCCAGCCGTGGCTAACCCGTGGCTGACGGCTCATGGTGATGCCCCGCTGAAGGACAGCGTCACCGCTGCTGAGTTCTTACGGCGGCCTGAGGTCGATTACGACGTTTTACGGCAATTAATTGACGTGCCCGATTTGGATCACCAGGTGCTGGAACAGGTTGAGATTCAGGAAAAGTACCAGGGTTACATCCGGAAGGACGAGCAGCGGATTGCTAAGTTACGCCGTCAGGAAGCCAAGAAGATTCCGGCCTGGGTAGACTACGACCAGATTTCCGGCCTGGCCACGGAAGCCCGGCAAAAGTTGAGTAAGATTGAGCCACTACGCTCGCCCAAGCGGGCCGAATCAGTGGGGTGAACCCGGCAGATCTTGCCATCTTAGCTGTATTTATTGAACAGGGCCAGCGGGTCAACGCCTAGGGTCAAACAAAAAGCTCACCATCGGTTGATGGTGAGCTTTTTTCGTTCCTTGGCTGGTGCACTGCTAATTATTTCCCGGGAAATAATTACACTTCAAAGTCAAAGAAAGGATTGATCTGCTTTTGTAAGGCGTGAATCTGAATGAAATCAATGTCCGGGAACAGACGGTAGAGAAAACCTGCAAACGTATCCCTGCGGAATTTGTAATCCATTCGGCCCATCCGGTGCAGCTTGGTACCGTCGTCTGCGTACTCCCACACTTCCAGATTGTATGTTTTTTTTCGGAGAGATTGTGATAAAAGTACTATCATTGATGGCAATACGGTTCGTTAAAGTTGTTTGTTCAATCATGAGACCCCTCCATTGGTCACCCATCCCGGGATAGGTGACGCTGATTAATGCGCACTGCAAATTATAGCAGAGAATTAGGGCCATAAATATTACAAATAAAAGTCCACTTATGCTTGTGCAACACAATAATGATGATTGCTGCAGCCATTGGCATGGCTGGGATTACGCGTGCGGCTGTATTTCACAAGCCTGGTGTGCCGGGCTTATTCAGCACAATGTATATTTACCGGTAACGTTGCCTAACCACTAATGGACGAAGGTCTGCACAAGCATGGCAATGGCCGGGATACCATTGTTAAACATGTGTAGGCCAATCGAATAACGGAGGTCATGATGGTACCGGTAGGTAGCGGCTAATACCAGACCAAGTGAAAAGTATAACAGGTAGGCAAGGGACAGGTGCTGTTCGTGCATGAACGCAAACAACAGGGCACTCGTTACACACGCCATAATGTTATTTAACCGGTTATTACGCCGCCAGAACAGGTTCATGAAAATGCCGCGGAAGGTGAGCTCCTCGAGGAACGGTGCCAACAGTGCAATCATGACAAAGTAGGTTAATGGCATGTAATTAAAGCTGGACGTAATCAACTGTTGGTTGTGTGCCTGGGTAAAGTGGCTAAAGTGGTTGTAGCCCAGGTTAGCCCCAATGATCACGGCGTACATGGTCACCAAGAAGAATAAACTTTCAATCCGAAAGCGACGACGGTGAATGCCAAGGGGGTTAGCCCGACGTAATTGCCGCCGGTATAGCCACATGAGTACGCCGAACTGTATCAGGGCTGCGGTAATGGTGATGAGGGCGAGCCACCAATCGTATTGGTGTAGCAGCTGGAGTTCAGTAATGGGACCGACCGCGGCGCGCAGCCAGCGCGTCACTATGACGATGGGAACTTGATAAAAGAAGAGGCCAATGGTGCAGACTGCCATCAGGAGCACAGACAGAGTTTGCCGGACGAGCCAACGCCACGACCAGCGGAATTCAGCGGTTTGCATGTAGTGCCTCCTTAGTACCGGGCGTTATTTCCCGGGAAATGCTAGTAGCGAAAATAAGTGTCAAGAAAACTGGCGATGTGATTTTGATATTGGTTCGGATCCACCCAGTAACTCTCTGCGTGCGCGGCACCGGGGACCAGCCACAGGTCTTTGGGCCCACCCGCGGCCGCAAAGTTTTCGCGACCCATAAACGTGGGCACGTAGGTGTCTTCCTGACCGTGAATCACTAGCAGTGGCAGTTTACTGCGGCTGAGCGCCCCCGCCACGTCGACCGCCTTAAAGAAGTAGCCAAGGCGGCGGTAGTTGATCAGGCTCGCCAACGGAACAATGGGCCGCCGGGGAAGGTGAAAGACGTGTTTGAGTACGTAGGTGAATTCGCCGTCCAGACTGGAATACCCGCAGTCTTCCACCACGGCTTTGACCTGCGACTGCAGGTGCTTTTCGCCGCTCACGAGACTGACCGTGGCGCCACCCATGCTCGTACCGAACAAGAGGATGGCTACCTCGCTGCCCAGATGGGCAACAATCTGGTCGATCCAGCGGAGGTAGTCCAGGCGGTCGAGCCAGCCAAAACTGATGTAGTTACTGCCCGAGCCGCCGTGGCCCCGGTCGTCCGGCATCAAGACGTTGAAGCCCATCCGGTGGAACATACGCGCATAATTACTCATGGTGATACCAGTGCCCTTGTAGCCATGGCCAATCACCACGGCTTTGTGACTGCCTCGACACGGAACCCACAGGCACTCAGGCGTTCACCATCGGGCGCTTCCTGGTGCCACACGGCGAGGTCGGGCCGCATTTTGACCCAGTTGACGTCGGTGTAATAGTCTGGCGCATACTTGAGCATGGTGGCGCCGGCGTTAGGAATGTAGTCGATGCGCTTGAAGGCGAACTGGTAAAACTTCTCGGCGGTTGCTGCCAAGGCACCAGTCGCAATTAGGGGCACACTCAGTCCCACAATGGTACGAGTCTTCATCGTTATGCCATCCTTTCCGTGACGATTACTAATAAGCACATTATACCTTAACGGGCGGTGGTGACGCGTGCACCAGTCGTGTATAATTGTTGTGATAATAAGAGTGGATTAGCGGAGGAAATATGTCAAAACTGAAATTGTTTGCGTTGAACAGCAACGAACCGCTTGCTGAAAAGATTTCCCAGTCAGTCGGCGTACCGTTGTCAAACGCGAGCGTCAAGCACTTTGCGGATGGCGAAATTCAAATTGACCTGGAAGAAAGTGTCCGGGGCGCTGATGTGTACGTCATTCAGTCCGTGTCGGATCCGGTTAACGAAAACTTGATGGCACTGCTGATTATGATTGATGCACTCCGGCGGGCTAGTGCGCACCAGATCAACGTGGTCATTCCTTACTATGGTTACGCCCGTGCCGACCGGAAGGCCCGCTCCCGTGAGCCCATTACGGCCAAACTGGTAGCCAACATGCTGGAAATGGACGGATCCGCCCGGGTGATTGCCGTCGACCTCCATGCAGATCAGGTTCAGGGTTTCTTTGATATTCCCGTGGACCACCTGAATGCGCTCGGTTTGTTGGCCAACTACTTCATTGACCATGGTATTAACGACAACGTGGTGGCTATCGCCCCGGATCACTCTGGGACTAAGCTGGCACGGAAGTTAGCGGAACACCTCGACGCCCCGCTGGCAATCGTTGATAGCCGTCCTGGTGACGAGAACATCGGTGTTATCGGTGATGTGGAGGGCAAGACCGCCATCATCGTGGACGACATGATCGACACGGGACAGCGCATCGTAGAATCCGTTGAGGCTTTGCGGGAGCACGGGGTCACCGACATTTACGCTTGTGCGACCCATGCGGTGCTGTCCGCTGGCGCCAGTGAACGGTTGTCCAAGCTTGGGTTGAAGAAGATCGTGGTAACGGATACGATTGATATTCCCGAAGAGGATCGCCTCGACAACATGGTCATCATTTCCGTGGGTGACTTGATTGGTCGGGCCATTACCCTGATTAGTAAGAACGAATCGATCCATCCACTGTTTGATTAGTAGTAACAAGAATAATAATCAGTAGGCCGCCACGGGACGTCATCGTGGTGGCCTATTTGCATCTTGGCGCAGCCAGACGCCTACTGGGGGACGAACTGGTTAATAATTACAATAATCTAATCATATTCTCAAAAAAATGTGGTACAACTATAGTTAATTGATTTGCGGATCCGAATGATTCGGGTCGGTTGCCGATACCGTCGTGGCCGTTATGGCACCACGTGCACACAATAGGGGGAATACTCATGGCAAAAGCACAACCATCAGATTTTGATTGGAGCAAACTAGGTTTTGGTTATCATGACCTACCGTACCGTTACCGCGCTTACTACAAGGACGGCAAGTGGTCCCAGGGTGGGTTGGAAGAAGACTCATACTTGCAGGTGAGTGAAGCCGCCCAGGCCTTCCATTACGGTCAGGAAGTCTTTGAAGGTTTGAAGGCCTACCGCCGCAAAGACGGAGGTGTGAACGTCTTCCGCCCGGATATGAACGCTAAGCGGATTAACACGTCAGCTGACCGGCTGAAGATGCCACACGTGCCCGAAGAGATGTTCCTGGACGCCGTTAAGCAGGTCGTCAAGGCCAACCAGGACTTTGTGCCACCCTACGGTACGGGTGCCACGTTGTACCTGCGTCCCTTCTACTTTGGGACGACACCAATGGTTGGGGTGCACCCGGCTGATGCTTACACCTTTGAAATCTTTGCTACCCCAGTCGGGGCCTACTATCCAGGTGGTCTGACGCCAACTTCCTACGTGACGAGTGACTATGATCGGGCAGCCCACGGTGGGACTGGTGCGGCCAAAGTTGCCGGCAACTACGGCTCCAGTCTGCTCCCTGGCGATATTGCCCACAAAGGTGGCTACTCGGATGCCGTCTACTTGGATCCCAGGTTACACGAAAACATTGAGGAACTAGGTGGGGCCAACTTCTTTGGCATCACCAAGGACGGTCGCTTCCAGACGCCGAAGTCACCTTCCATTTTGCCATCCATTACCAAGTTCTCCCTCCTGGAACTTTCTAAGGAGTTTGGGCTGATTCCCGAACAGACGACTATCAGTATTTACGACCTCGACAAGTTCAGTGAAGCCGGCGCGATGGGGACGGCGGCGGTCATCTCGCCAGTGGGTTCCATTACGCACCATGGTCACAAGCACGTGTTCTACTCCGAAACCGAAGTGGGGCCGTACACGACCAAGTTGTACAACCGGTTGACCGCCATCCAGTTTGGCGACGAAAAGGGTCCTGATGGCTGGGTTGTGGACGTGCCGTTGAAGTAAAAGTTATTGGCTGACCCCCAAGTGTGTCAGGTCACGTGGTTGGCGATATTTGAACGAGTATGTGCAGTGCGCTTCCGCTGAGGGAGCGCATTTTTGTTACCCTTTTCCGTATAAAAATGCGTGTCACCCTTGCCGGGTCTACATATTAGTGATAATATATTTAAGTCGTGAACGTCACGACAAGTTCCATGGGCGGTTAGCTCAGCTGGCAGAGCACCGGACTCTTAATCCGGGTGTCCAGGGTTCGATCCCCTGACCGCCCAGCATATTTCCAGTAGTTAGTGTTGGTAGTTGCGTAAGTAGCTACCAACACTTTTTTTATTACAGAAACCAGCGTAATCATTCTGGGCCGCCAATTGATCCAGGAATTGGGGGCAAATCACTCCCCCAAGACAGAAAGCACCGACCACGCGGCTGTTAGCCATCTGTTTGGTCGGTGCTTTTTAGTGGCTTTGGTGAATATTATGATTTACTCGGTAGTTACCTAAGGTATTGGTTGAAGAATGATTCAAGCTTATCAAACGGACTTAAGGTGCGGTTAATACCACCATCATTGAGTTCAGTGTGGTACGACTAATCTTTTTTTTATAACGATATTTGTCCGTAATGGGTTAGGCGTATTACTCACATTCGAGGGGCTCATTATCCCCCAGTGCTGGTAGTGACTTAGTATTCCGACCGTTACGGCCACGGTTGAGCACGAAAATGTACATTATATGGAAAAATACCAGACGTTTTTTTTCCCATTGCGGAACGGTTTATCCAAAGGCTACAAGATCGATTGACGGATTAAATTGCCATTGTGGCGGGAGGTTGTTGACTCCTCGGCAGACGCAGAGGAGTTCTTTTATGGTTACGTCAATGGCGATGTTGTTGTATGTTAGGAGTATTGCGACGCGTAGCGTATGATGCTGTCACGACGAAACGGAGGTTTACATAGAGTGGACGAACTATTTGAAAAAGCACCGGTACCCAAAGTTTACATGCAACTGGCACTCCCAGTCGTGGTGGGGATGGTTGCCAGCATGGTGTACAACCTCGCTGATACCTTCTTCATTGCCAAAACGGGCAACGCCGACCTGGTGGCGGGCGTGGCGCTGGGAGCGCCGTTATTTTCGTTCATGTTGGCCCTGGGTGACATCTTTGGCCTCGGCGGGAGCGCGTTACTCTCGCGGCTCATGGGCAAACATAGCTACGCCGAGGTGCGCCGCGTTAGTAGCTTTTGCTTCTACGCGGCTATCGGTCTGAGCCTGGTAGTGACCGCCCTCATGCTCGGCTTTGAGCGGCCCATCTTGACGCTACTTGGGGCCACGGCAGCCACGCGTCCGTACGCGGGGGCCTTCTACCAGATGCTGGTCGGTGGTGCGGCCTTCATCATCGTGTCCCTCGTGCCCGGGAACATCATCCGGACGGAGGGGATGGCCCGGCAATCGATGATAGCGACGATGGCGGGCACCATCTTTACCATCATCCTGGACCCGATCTTCCTGTTTGTGCTGCACTGGGGGGCCGGCGGTGTTGGGTTGGCCAACGTTATTGGTTACGTATTGAACACGGGGTTACTAGTGTGGTTCATGGCCACCAAGTCCCACTACCTCAGTTTAAGTGTACGGGCCGCACACATTGACCGCACGGCACTCTGGGAGGTCATCGCCATTGGGATTCCTGCATCGTTGACCAACTTCATGCAAAGTTTCGGCACGATGCTGCTGAACCAGCACCTAGCGCCATACGGGGCGAACGCAGTGGCGGCGATGGGCATCGCGCAGAAGGTCTACATGATCGTGATGCTGATCATGGTCGGCTTTGCCTTTGGCGCCCAGCCGCTCGTGGGGTATAACTATGGTGCGCACAATCGCGAACGGCTCCGGGCCATTTTGCACTATGATTTCAAAGTTGAAGTGGTCTACGCCGTCGTGTGCGCGGTGGTCTTGATGCTGGCGGCGCGGCCCGTCTTGCGATTATTCATGAACCAGCCAGCAATCGTGACCATGGGTAGCCAAATGTTGCGGGCACTGCTACTCACGACACCGTTCGTCGGGGCGATTCTGGTGTTCACGACGGTGTTCCAGTCAACCGGGCAGTCTCTGGGGGCGTTGGTTATGTCCATTTCGCGGCAAGGGGTCAT
Organism: Lacticaseibacillus thailandensis DSM 22698 = JCM 13996; assembly: GCF_001312865.1. Lineage (GTDB taxonomy): Bacteria > Bacillota > Bacilli > Lactobacillales > Lactobacillaceae > Lacticaseibacillus > Lacticaseibacillus thailandensis. The sequence continues at coordinate 126,273 of NZ_BBER01000003.1, forward strand.
CTTTGCCGTCGTCATGTTGGTGTTGCCGCGCCTGATGGGCTTCAACGGAGTAATTTGGGCCCAGGCGGCCGCTGACGTGCTGACCTTCCTGGTTGGGCTCGTATTGTACCGGCGCAGCAAGATTTTGGCGTAGCGGGGATCCACTTTCTGTAAACACCAGTTGTCAACGTTGTGACGCCGAATTACGGTCACCGCAGGGTATTTTGGTCAGGAAACGGCGGTGCTGGCCAGCACCCACCGCGACTTTTGGGGCGCCCCGTACGTTTACGTTATGAACGCCTATATTTTCTCATTGAACGTACCACTTACATCGCAGTAGCGCGCCTGTGCCGCCAATTTAGTGAAAAATAGGTGACTTATTACCAATAATTACCATTATTTATTGTGGTAGCGTTTACTATCACCTGTAAGGTCGCTAAAATTAAGGTAATCGCACGTATCACGGTGCTTGCCCCTGGTGGCACCCGCCCTACGTGGAGGCGACAGGGGGCTACTCGATGTATCGTTACTTTGTACAGCCACAAATTGATAAATTTAACGCAGCAGTGACTGGTTATGAGTTGTTTATGAAGCAATATACTGAAAATGGCTGGCGGCCACCGGCGGATTTTACCAAACTGCCAACCGCGATCATTGCCGACGAGTTACTCAAAGTTGCGGACCGGTTGTCACTCAAGATGAAGTACGTCGCAGTGAACCTGAACCGCGTACAGTTGGTCAAACCGGAAGTGACTGCGGCCGTCATCGCCGTGCAGAACCGGGTGCGGCCCTTGCGAATCGTCGTCGAGATAACGGAAGACCGGTCCGACCCCGTTGTCCCGATGGGGGCGGTCCGCGCGGCCTTCCAACAGTTATACGCGCGCGGGATTGAAATTAGCTTGGATGACGTCGACTGTGGTGAGAATACCGAGGTGACGTCAGTACCGCTCTTACCGTTTGTCGATGAGATCAAGTTTGCCATTCAGAACTTTGATCAGGGGTTTGCGAACCCAATCGTGCCGCGGCGGATTTCGTTCTGGACGAGTGTGGCCCATCAAAACCACCTCCGCTTTGTGCTGGAAGGTATTGAGGACCGACACGATGACCAGGTGGCCGACCGCATGGGTATTGAGTACCGGCAGGGTTACTATTATGGGCGTCCGCACTTGTTGCGGCTCGCAGCTAGCGATCCGCGGTAAGGATCTGGTCCCGGCGAGTAAAGCACAACCATTATTCATTCAGCATATAATCAAGTAGGCGCGAGCAGAAATTTGAAAATTCCTGCTCGCGCCTGCTTTGTTTTACTGAAGGATGGCCGCGCCGCCCCCGCAATGTGAAGGGGTGCGTTGCGACGCACAAACCGCTGTGGCCAAAAAAAAGCGTTAACGGCATAGGACATATTTTTTCATAGGCGCCATTTTGGGTAGCAGCGTTGATGCACTGCGATGGTTCTGGTGGTGCCTATTTTGCTTTCTATACATCAATGCCGGTGGGGTGGGGTTTAGCGCGGATGGCGGCGCTATTTTGCAATAGGTCCTATGCTGCTTTTGGGGAAAACGCCGCCATTTTTCTACGCGGCCGCTGCTTGGTATCCGCGATGGGGAACTGGGGGTCATGCAAAGGGGGTACCCACCACGCGGGTGCCTCCTTCTGGGTGTTATTCGTATAAGTACCCCGCGGCTCGCAGTGAGGCGCGGATGGCGTCAAGCTGGGGCTGATCCTGGTACAAAATGGTGTGCGAGTGCACGCCGCTAGTCAGTTCCGATAGCAGGTGTCCCTTTTGCGCGGCCATCTTGGCGACAAAGAGTTTGATGTCGCCTGGCGTGCTAATGTTAAGTTCACCGCGCAACACCCCGTAAAGCGGGTGGTCAACGATCACGTCACGAATGATACCACCCTTGTCGATGATGCGTTGCATCTCGTCCGCCGTATCCGCGGGGAGGTGGCGGCAAACGATCAGCGCCTCGTTCGCGTTAACGTGGTTGTATTGGTAACCCGCGGGGGTGGCGATGATGTCTTCACCCCGTGCGCGTAGTAAGGCGACGTCGCGACGATCGTTTGCCGGCTGACATTCAGGCGCCGGGCGATTTGGGTGGCGCTGATGGGTGCACTCGCGTTGCTAATGAGCCCCTGGATAAAGGTGCGGCGATCGGTTTTGTTCATGATGAGTTCCTCCGTGTGTTGGCAGTATTACTGCTTGAATAGCCTGAACGTTATGTATCTGTGTGGGTCACCACAGACGGTGATTAGTGGTACAATTACGAACAATGGCGCGGGGTGTCAAGACACCTTAACACCCCGGAAAAGGATGGAAACATGCGGAATTTAACTTTACTAACGGATCTATACGAGTACTCGATGGCCAACGGTTTTGAGCCGAGTTGCCGCCCACCCGCGCTACCTTTGACGTATTCTTTCGCCAGGTCCCAGACCAGGGGAGCTTCGTGGTGGCTGCGGGGCTCCAGCAGGTGGTGCAGGCGCTGAATAACTTTCATTTCGACGAGGATGACTTGGCTTACCTGCGCTCGCTGGACTTGTATAATGAGCGGTTTTTAACCATGCTCAGAACCATCAAGCTGGATTGCACGGTGCAGGCGGTGCCGGAGGGGCTACCGGTCTTTCCACGGGAGCCGCTCATGACCGTTACTGGTCCCATCGCGCAGGCGCAAATGCTTGAGACCCTAATACTAAATATACTAAATCATCAGTCGTTGATTGCAACTAAATCGCGGCGAATTAATTTTGCGGCAGCTGGCCGGCCCGTTATGGAGTTTGGGGCGCGGCGGGCGCAGGGTCCGGATAGTGCCGTATACGGGACGCGCGCAGCCGTGATCGGCGGCTGTGGAAGCACGTCTAACGTTCTGGCCGCCAAGATGTTTGGCATCCCCGCGGCGGGGACGATGGCCCACAGTTGTGGAGTCATTCAACAGTGAGCTGGACGCGTTCCGGGCCTGGGCCCGGATGTATCCGGACAACAGCGCGTTGCTGGTGGACACGTATGATGTTTTGGGCTCTGGGGTCCCGCACGCCATCACGGTCTTTAAGGAGTTGGCGGCGGCCGGTCACCAGCCGGTCGGAATCCGCATTGACTCGGGCGACATTACGGCCCTTGCCAAAGCCGCACGGGCAATGCTCGATGCCGCCGGGTTCCCCGAGGCTAAGATCACCGCGTCCAACGCGCTGAACGAGCAGATCATCACGTCGTTGCTCCAGGAGAGCGCCCCCATTGATAATTTTGGGGTGGGTGAAGAGCTGATTACCAGTTCGTCAGCCCCCGTCCTCAGCGGGGTGTACAAGCTGGCGGCTATCGAGCAGGACGGTCAAGTGGTGCCGAAGATGAAACTGAGTGCCAGCAAGGCCAAAGTTACGTTGCCGGGCCGTAAGCAGGTGTACCGCCTGTACCGGCCTGGTGCCCACACCGCCTTTGCGGACGTTATCGCCTTGGCTGACGAGGCGGTGGCCGGTCAGCCGCTGACGGCGGTCAATAGTGACCCGTTAAGTACGCACAAAGAGGTCACGTTAACCGACTATGAGGCGCGCCCGTTGCTGCAGTCCGTGACCTCCGCGGCTAGCGTGGATGATGTCTTTGCGATTCAGCACCGGAGTCAAACGTGGTTACGGGAGTTGCCGGCCCCGGTCTTGCGGTTGGTGAACCCAGACACTTACCACGTGTACTTGGCGCCGCAGTTGGCCCAGCTCCAGGCGGGGCTGCTCCGGGAGTTACGGGGTAACTAACGGTCACCCCTGATGGGTGGCTACCAGGCACAATATTGCCTAGCAGCAAGGGGACGTTTCACGTGGAACGCGGTGTAGTGTCACTTGGTGCCGATAACCAAAAAAAAGCGGCCGTCATCCAGATAGTGCTGGGTGACAGGCCGCTTTTGGCCTAATCAGGTTGAACTGCAACGGACGCGGGCATTACCAAGCATAGGCCTCTGGTGCGGCGCCGACTGGTGGGAAGATCTGGTCGAGTTCTTCCAGTACGTCTGGTGATAGGTGCACGTCCAGGGCGTGGACAGCGGCTTCTAACTGTTCCATCGTGCGTGGGCCGATGATTGGCGCGGTCACCACGGGGTTCTGGAGCAACCAAGCCAAAGCTACGGTCGACTGGGTTTCGCCGAGCTCTTTGCACAGGTCTTCGTAGCGCTGCAACTGTGCCTTGCGGGCCGCGCTGAGCAGCTTGTTCTGGGCCGCGCGCCGGCCGTTTGGGTCCGTTGGGTGCAGAATGTTTTCCGCCAGCTGACCGGACTCTAGTGGGCTCCAAATCAGCATACCCATCCCCAGGTCCTTGATCGTCGGGAGCAATTCAAGTTCTGGTAGCCGGGTCAGCAGGTTGTACTTGTGCTGCTCGGACACTAGGCCCAGGAAGTGGCGGTCGTGTGCGTGTGCAGCGGCAAAGGCAAGGTGACGGGCACCAAAGTTGCTTGAACCCGCGTACAGGACTTTGCCCTGCGCGATAACGTCTTCGTAGGCGCCAAAGATTTCGTCCCAGTTAATGTGGTGGTCAATGTGGTGCATCTGTAGTAATTCCACGTGGTCGGTCTGCAGGCGCCGGAGTGAGTCGTTCAGGCTCCGCTTGAGCTTGTAGGCGGAAACCCCAGCTGGGTCGTTAGGCCCGTAACTCGGGTCGTCCATGTGGTTGTAGAACTTAGTGGCGAGGACGGTGCTCTCACGGCGGCCGTCACCCTTAGCGAACCAGCGGCCAACAATTTCTTCGGTCCAACCAGCGTGCGCGTCAGGGTTGGCGCCCCGGCCATAAACATTAGCAGTATCGAAGAAGTTGATACCTAGTTCCCGAGCGCGGTCCATGATCTTGTCCGCGTCCTCTTCGCTGGTCCGTGGGCCAAAGTTCATGGTGCCCAAGACTAGACGGCTGACCTTCAAACCGGTATGACCAAGTGTTGTATATTGCATAAATGATCCCCCTTTAACGTTCAGTGAAAGTGGCGCCCGTCAAACGGTTGTGGCGCTGATGGCAACAAGCCGGTTATGATTGCGCTTACTTTTAGTATAGCGCAAAAGTAAGCATGCGGTGTAATTAGTTATCAATCTGGACGTGCACGCGCAGGGTAAACAATGGTTGACCAGCTTGGTGAATGCGCTACCATAAGGGTGGCAATACACACAGGACACCAAAGGAGCGTGGAGGCATTTATGGACACTTTAACAACGATTAACCAGCGGCACGCTATTCGCAATTACACGGGTGCAAAGCCAACCACAGAGCAACTGAAGCAGATTCTGACGGCGGCCGAGTCGGCACCGGTCGCAATGGGACAGTTTGAACGGTACCACTTAACGGTGATTGAGGATCCGGACACGTTAGCTGCCATTAATACGGCGGCTGCCGCGGCCTTTCATGGTGATGGAGGCCCAATGCTGTACGGTGCCCCGGTCTTCGTGTTGGTTTCGGTCGACGCTAATGGTGGTGAGTTGAGCAACGCGGATTACTCCAGCGCTGCAATTATCGCGCACACGATGGCGCTAGCAGCCACCGACCTCGGCCTGGGTACGTGCTATATCTGGGGCGCGGTTGCGGGGCTCGTGCAGTCGCCCGACACTGTCGCTCAACTGCAGTTACCGGCCGGCTTTGTGCCAACCTGCGGCATCACGTTAGGGCCAACCACGGAGCAGTACGCACCGCGGCCGGTCGACGAACACCGTATCGGGGTGACACAGCTATAATTTGAAGCTGTTTCACCAAAAACCAGCCCCTCGTTAGCAAAGTATGCTAACGAGGGGCTGGTTTTATCTATGGGAATTTTTTTGATGAGAAAACTATCTGGCACAAAATTACATATATGCAATGTTTGGTTAACTTAGTGCTCAAAATTGCGTGACTTTAGTTTCTTCATCAATTTGGTGAAGGATAATGTTGATGAAATAACAATATTTGTAGTTGAAACAATACTGGGTGATTTTTGGTACTATTTTGTACTCATGGAGGGACCGATTATGAAGTTGAGCGTTAAACAGGCCGCAGTGGTTGGTACTGCGGCAGTTGCCTTAGTTGGTACGGGCTGGATAAATCAAATGCATCGTGTCAGTGCCGATACAGCACAGACAAACCAGATAACAGTCACGCAGGCACAATTAGAGCAAGCACAGGCAAATGTTAACTCCGCAACGGCGGCGGTAACACAAGCTCAGGTAGCGTTACAGCAAGCTCAAGCCAAAGTTAGTAGTTTGACGACGCAACTAGCTGATCAGCAGGCTGAAGTGGCGAAATTGAAGGCCACTCAAGATGATCAGCCAGCAGCGCTGGAAGCGGCACAAGCACAGTTGGCGCAAACACAAGGCGCGCTTGCCGCCGCCAAGCAAACATTAACAGCGGCCCAAAATAACCAAACCAGCAAACAGAACACGTTAGCCCAGGCACAAACATTGCTAAGTCAGGATCAGTCCGCGGTTGCTGCAGCGCAAAAGGAGGTCAATAATCGTCAAACTGCATTGGCAGCGGATGAGAAGGCTCAGACAAATACGACACCAGTCAATGCCACAACGTTGGCTAATGCTAAGCAGAAGTTACGTCAGACTCAGCAGCAAGCCAACCAGGCTGACCAGACTGCTGCTAACAAGGCCACTATTAAGAAGCTAGCCGACCAATCGGTTGCTTCGGCACAACAGGAGGATGTAGCGGCCAAGGCAAAATTGAGTAAGGATCAAGCTAACCTGGATGCGGCACAAGCTAAGTTGAATCAAGTTGACCAAAAGATTGCGGATGCTAACACAACAGTATCGACCGCTGAAAAGACGTTGGCTGCAGAAGAACAGAAGGCAGAGGCACAGTCGTCCGCAAACGTAATTGTGCTGCCGGCCGGTGTGGACCGAACACTATTTAATCGAGGGCTAACTAATGACCAGATTGAGGCAATTTTGGCACCGGGTTTTGACTTAAACGCGGAATTTCATCACAACGAGGCTGATGAGAAGGTGACCACTAATCTAGACAGCCCAGAAATTGAGCGAGAACTAAGTATCTTTGCAGCCAGCTTACTTAACCCATTATGCAAGCAATTGAACTTTAACCAGTGGCAGGTCACCGATTTATCGGTCAAGGTTGCTCAGGATATGGCTGATCAATATGATCAGGACAAGTTTGATATGGGAGCTACGGGTGATCACGATCTTCCAGCATTTGCGAAAGTTGAAAGTGAAAACAATATCCTGGGAATCAGTGAAAGTGGATTACCGTATTCCAATATTGGAGGCGAACCATTTACGTCACTAGATGCTGAAAAGGAAAGCCTCTACTACAGCTTATTGAGTTGTATTTTTAATGATGAGGCTTCGCAGTTTGGTCATACGCACAATGTACTCAATTGGAACACCTTACTTGATGGTCCAAGTGATCAGGTTACGATGTACGAGGGTATCTCACATGACCACGTCGGAGAGACTAGCTACATTTTGTAAATTTTGGTCTTACCAATAATGATTCGCGTATCACTGCGTCATACCCTATTCCCACAGTTGATACTGGTTTAGCGGAACAAATCACCTCGCAGCGTCAGGTGGTAGCACAGGCTAAGCAAGCACAGATTGATGCATCTAATGCTAGATCTACTGCTTTGGCGGCCCAGGCAGATGCTAGCTTTGCGGTTCAACAGGACAATGTTGCGGTGGCTAAGGCCGATTCCTCGCTACAGCAATTTGTTCAAATGCAAACAGCTGCCGCCGAGGATCTAGCTTCAGCACAGAAGCAGCAAGCCGCTGCTCAGGCTGCGATGCAGCAAGCGCAAACAGCACTTGACCAATTACAGGCGCCTGCTGCTACTGATCAGTCGGCCGTCACTCAGGCACAAGCCGCCCTGCAGACTGCTACGGCTGCTTTAGCAACGGCCAAAGCAAAACTATCAGCTGACCAAGCGGCAGTTGATGCGGCGCAACGCGCAACGGATCAAGCACAGACGGCGGTTGCTGCGGCAATTAAAGTCGTTCAGGTAGCAACCGCCGCTCAATCAGCCGCTCAACAGGCGTTGGTTGATGTTGACAATGTGGGTGAAGCGTTACCGGATGCTGAAGCAAAACAAACAGCACTCGCTAATAGTCTGGAGGATGCTAAAATTGCGCTGGCCAGCACAACTGTCGAAGCCCAAGCGGCCCAGAACAAGCTGGATCAAGCACAAACAAGGCTGGCATTGATGCGGGTCGTGGATACGACGGCACAAAAGGTCAGCCCGTTAGTGGTCAAGCCAGGCAAATCTAAGCAGGCACCAGCGTCAAACGAACAGGTTCAAGGTAATGCTACTACTGGTGCAAATGCAACAGCCACTGAGCGAGAAGTCCACGTTACGCAAGTACAACACGTGGGTAGTGCGGGTGTACCGATACGTACTATCAATAAAGCCGGGACAATTCCGGTTGGTAGCACCAAGACTATAGCAAAAAGCACAACGGTGACGCATCATCAGCAGCAATTCCCACAAACTGGTGATACTGCCAGTGCGACATTAGCCATGGTTGGTTTAGCATTAATGAGCTTACTGGGTATCGGGATGACTAAGCGGCGTCGTGTCTAAAAGTTCACGTGAAACAAGTTTAAAGTAAAGACGCTCCCACCACGTTCCCAATACGGGGATGTGGTGGGAGCGTCTTGGTTTAATCTGTCCGCTACGGTTAGTCTTGGTGCAAGTCCCGCATCCACGCCAGCGCGATAGCCTTGGCGCCCAGGTGGGTACCGATGGCCGGCCCAAAGTAGGACCGTTGGATGCGGACATCGGGAAACTGTTGCTGCAGACTGTGTTGCCAGTCATCCCCAGCCTGGGGATCGTTACCGTCGATGACCCACGCGCGTAATGGGTAGTCCGCGTCCTCTTGAGCTTGCGCAAACAGTGTTTCCACGTGACGGTAAGCGCGGGGCAGGGTGCGCACCTTGTCCGCCACCACGATTTTATGGGTGGTGTCATCAAAAGTAAGCAGGGGTTTGATGCGCAACATGCTACCCAGGATACCTGCGGTGTTGCTCAGGCGCCCACCCCGCACGAGGTGCTGCAGGTCGTTCACGATGAAGTACTCACCGGTTGAAGCACGCAGGATGTCCAGTTGGTGGATGATCTCATCCACGCTCGCGCCCGCCGCGGCCATCCGTCCGGCGGTCAACACCATCTCGCCCATGAGGATGACCGTGATCTGGGAATCATACACGATGATGTGCTGATCGGTGGTCTCCCGTGCGAGGGCACTCACGGTACTGTTGATCCCAGAAATCGTGGCGGATAGGTAGATGTTGATGACGGTATCGTACCCCTCTGCGAGCAGCTGGTGGTGAATGTCGATCACGTCACCTAACCGCGGCTGCGAGGTGTGCGGGAACTCTTTGGCCGTTTTTAGGTGCGCGTAGTACTCCGAAGTGGTAATGTCGACCCCCTCGTTGTACGTCGTTCCGTCAATGATCACCGGGGTCGTGGCGACGCGAATGGGGAGGTCACCAATCTGCTCCGGTGTGATGTAGGCGGTACTGTCGGTAACAATTGCAATCTTCATGTGGGCACCCTTCTTCTTTGCAGCTAGTCACTGTAAGTCTACATGCAAAGGGGAAAGGTGTCCAACCGTAACCAACGCGGTGTCAGCGGCGCAACTGTAGTCACCCGCCCGGATTTGGGCTATGCTAGTGGTAACGATTACAAGGAGGACTGCTACGTATGCTGAATGTTGCTTATATTGGTAATGGTAAGAGCACCAACCGCTACCACTTGCCGTTTGTGCTCCAACTCAAGGACCAGTTTCACGTTAAGACGATCTATTCACCAAGCGGGCGCATCCGTTGGGCCAAGATTGATGGGGTGCACTACACGACCGACCTCAATGATATTTACGGTGACGATAGTATTGATTTAGTGGTGGTGACGACGCCGAGCCGGTTCCACTACGCGACGGCCAAGGATGTCTTGGCGCACGGCAAGAACGTGCTGGTGGAAAAGCCGTTCACGGAAACGTCCGCGCAAGCGCGGGAGTTGTTTGATCTCGCCCATGAACGCGGACTGTTCATCCAGTGTTACCAGAACCGGCGCTTTGATTCTGACTGGTTGACCGTGCAAAAGGTGATCAAGAGCGGCGTGCTGGGTGACCTCTTTGAGTTGGAATCCAATTACGATTACTACCGGCCGTACGTGCCCGAGCAGGCGACTAGCTTCAGCAAAATTGATAGTTTTCTGTACGGCCACGGGTGCCACACGCTCGACCAAATCATCAGTTACTTTGGGCACCCGGACCGGACCCATTACGACGTTCGGCAGTTGCTGGGCCCCGGTCGCATGAACGATTACTTTGATATCGATATGTATTACGGTCGGACCAAGGTGCGCGTGGCGTCGAGCTATTTCCGCGTGCAAGCACGGCCGAGTTTCGTGGTTTATGGCCGGCGGGGGATGTTTACCAAAGCCGCAATGGACCGGCAGGAGGTGGACTTGAAGCACTTTTACATGCCAGACCACGACGACTTTGGCCTGGATCGGCCCGAAGATTACGGGACGCTCATCTACTATGATGATGACGGTCAATACCACGAGGAGAAGGTGCCCACGGTGCGGGGCGATTATAGCCGTGTGTACGCGGGCATATACGCCACGTTGGCCCAAGGCGCGCCGAAGATCGTCCGGGACGAGGAAACCATTGAACAAATTTCGATGCTGGAAACGGGTATCCAGCAATGTAAGTAATAGCGCAAAGTGATTGAGACGGCGTACGTCATCCTGTCGGGTGGCACGCCGTCTTTTTAGTGGGGTGGAGCCAGCAACAGGTTGCTTATACGAACATATGTTCGTATAATAAGGGTATCAACTCGTTGGAGGTGATGGGGATGTCTAAGCAACGACGCTACGGGTTACTAGATATGTACACGGCGGTGACACCAGGGCTGGTCCAGGACTTCTTTGCCCACCAATACCGTGATCGGGGGATGAAGAAGTGGCAGGGTTACTACCTGAGTGACCATACCAGTGCGCTGAATAAGATGCACCAACGCTACATGCATCCGGAGCAACCGCTGTCCGAGCAGAGTACGCTGTACGTCACGACCATCCTCGATGAGGGGTTTCGTAATGGTCGTGAGGTGACCGTGCAGACCCGCCACGTGGATACGAATGGCCAATTAGACGAGATGTTTTCCGGCATGGTGGATGGCTATGAGGATAACGATGTGTTTATCGACGGTCGGCGGGTAGCCATCGACGATATCCGTCATGTCTGGATCACACTGGCAGGCGATCCCGAAGTAGGGGGTGTGCGTGATGGTCAGGCAGCAACAGGCTGATGATGCGGCGGTCGACACGGTCGCACACTTAGCGGAAAACGCCGTGTTGGCCAAGTACCCCGAGATGATTACCACGTTGGATAGGCCCCCAGCAGTACGGGGATACGTACTGTCGCTGTACATTATGGCGGCAACCTCCACGGCGCAGCTCGTGTTGGGTGAGGTGGTTGATGCCAGCTTAGTGCCACCCACGGAAAAGTTTATTCCCATCACGTTGGCAACGCGCCAGCAAACCCTGGCGGGTGTGATGTACTACGCGAACCTGTACCATGATCGTTTTCGACGGGAATACCAGACCATGGTCCAACGCCTAACTAAATGGCGGCGTGAACACGGCGTGGATGGGTAGGCCGTAGCCTGATGACCGTTATCTTGAAAAAAATGTGCGCAACCCCTTGCGTGGCGGGCGTATGCATGATAATATATTTAAGTCGTCAAGGCGACAGGCAGTAACATGGGCGGTTAGCTCAGCTGGCAGAGCACCGGACTCTTAATCCGGGTGTCCAGGGTTCGATCCCCTGACCGCCCAGCAAATATCGGCGAGAACCTCATCAGTTTTGACTGGTGGGGCGCTTTTTTTTATTCGGGCTGATCGCTAGATGGTGGTGGCCAGGTTATCAATTACTTAGTACGTGTACGGACAATGGACCTGGACGTAATGGAGGTTGAATACGCAATGGTGACGGATATTTTTGTCGTACTGGTAGCACTCGAAGCACTTTTCATTATGGGGCTAGAAATATTTGGGACCCAGACGGCAATGGCACGGCGGGCGTTTGGGCTGTCCCGGGAGTATCTCGCCACGAGGACGGCACGGTCGGCGATGGCTAATCAGGGACTCTATAATGGTTTTGTCGGCGTAGGTCTACTGTACGCGCGTTATGGCCTCACCGGGGCGGCTGCGTACCGTATGCAACTCGTCTTTGTGGGTTTCGTCGTGGTCGCCGCCATCTTCGGTGCGCTGACGGCTAATAAGCAGATTATTTTGACCCAGGGTAGTCCGGCGATTGTGGCGTTGCTGCTGTTACTACTATTGCATTAATAGTACCGGCCGCAAGCGGATTGATAGGTGGTCAATGGCTGTTGCGGTTACTTGGACGAATATTTAGGTGGTACGTACTAACCGGCGGTCCATGGGCAGCCGGTTTTTTTGGTGGGCGCAGTACTGCGGGCGGATTTCAGCGCGTCGTGGTGCCTGTCAGTGGTGACGGAACAAAGTTTCTTGGACGTAACCGTACTGCAAGTAAGAATAATTAGTTATAATGTTATGTTAAACGGTAGCAATTTATTGGGTAACGTCACTGTGCAACTAGCTGGGAGTGAGCGTATGGGTACGGAACAAAGTACATATTTACAGCGACTGGGTCAATTCTTCCATGATGTCCGCGTGGGCCGTGGGGTCAAGCTACGGGAAGCGGCGGGTGACTGGTCGGTATCCACGTTGTCGCGCTTTGAACGCGGTGAGCACGATATTAGTGCGGATAAGGGCGTGGAACTGATGGCCCGGTTGGGGTTAGAGGATACTGACTTTTTGTCATTCTATAACCGGCAGCCGGGCAACTTGCCGGTGCTTGCTATGGACGCGGCGCTGTCGTACGAACCGGCAATGGTGGTGCGTCGCCGCGCCGCGTACTTTGCGGAGCACCCGGAACGAAATACGCTTACTTCAGTAGTGGCGACGTGTCTGAACGCGGCGGAACATTGGCGGGAGCCGGACTTCCGGTTTAGTGACGCGGAAGAACAGCTTTTAGCTGACCGGCTGGCCGTACCCGAACACTACGCATTCTTGGAAGTGGCGATGCTTAAAGTAATCGGAGGTCCGGCAAGCCATGAACTGTTGACCTTGCTGTGGCAGCGTATTGAACGTATGGGGCCGAAGTGGCCGTATTACGGAATAAGGCTACTTATGGTGTGGCTCGGTGCAATCATGGATCGGGATATGCCCCTCATTGACGGAATTGAGGCCAAGCTGACACCTATCTTTACGCATTACGCAGAGAATAAATTTACCCTCGAGTACCTACCAAACTGGGCGTATGGCCAAGCTGCCGTGCGGTGGTTGCGGGACCCGACGGCGGCCAATGCAGCCCGTATCCAGCAATTGATTGACGATTTAATGGTGATGGGCGCCGCTGATGATGCCCACTGGTTTAACAATATGTTTACCCGGATGCAGCACGCACACGTGCGCCATAACGACACCCTGGTTGATCACCCACTGACGCTGGCCGTCAGCCATACTTTAGGGCAGTTACTGCAAAATCAGCGGCATTACTTTGGCCTTAGTTTACGGGATATTAGTCAGGGATTTAGCGTTAGCGCTTTGCGCCGTTTCGAAGCTGGAGCAACGCAAATTGCGTTTGCTGGTTTGATGCGCTTGATGGGGTCGTTGGGCTTGCAGCCATCACAGTATTTTACGTATTTGGGACGCACTGACCGTCATCCTTTGGGGGTGATTGGGTTGCGAGCGACGTATATTAGACTCAAACATTACGTTCCTGATAGCGAACAACCAGCACCAGTGGTAATTTGTCAGCAATTTGTTTTACAAATACCAGAGAAGCCGCAGTCAGTGTTATCGGTACAGATGCTTGTGTTGTACACAGTCGCCGGTTTAGCGCTGCCCGTTGAAATTAGCGGGGGGTTACAAGCTATATTCACGTTATTAATGCAATCGAACCAGTGGCAAGTAATGGAAATGTTGGCCGCGCAAGCGCTTGTCCATTGGTTGGCGCCGGAGCAAATCGTGCCGTTGTTTCAGCATGGACACCGGCTCCTGGTGAAGTCGCCGGAAATGTTGGGCGGCACCTATTTCTTTGAGGGCCTCAATTACGCATTAGTGCATGTGACCAAGACTAGCCCGCACGGTGTGGCCCGCATGTTTCTCAAGCAGTTTGACTGGTTACCGCGGGGGGCGAACTTCACGCCGGGTGCGTGGACGGCCACCGGTTCGTGGTTGTTTGCCCGCGCGTTGATATCGCCTGGGCCAAAAGCCATGGCTGCGTGCCGTTCGTTTGTAGCGCGGTCGCGGCGGGTCGGGCACCTTGATGCGGTGGATGCGATGCAGGAATCATGGGGCGATCTCGTTCCGGAGGCGTTATTTAAGCGGGAATGTTGAAGTGCATACGAGCATTTGGCGTAAAGGTAGGGGTTGTAGCATGGTCGAGACTGCAAGTGATTACTTACAACGATTAGGTAAATTCTTCCATGACATCCGTGTTGGTCGTGGTGTGACGTTACGCGCAGCGGCGGGCAACTGGTCGGCGTCGACATTGTCGCGCTTTGAGCACGGGGAACAAGACATTAGTGCTGTCAAAGCCGTTGACCTAATGGCCCGATTGGGGTTGGAGGATACCGATTTTCTGGCGTTCTACGAGGCACAACCGGGTAATTTTCCGTTGACGGTGCTTGACGATGCGCTCGCTCATAATGTTAAAAGTGTGGTGAAACGGCGCAAGGCTTACTTCGTTGAGCATCCCGAGCACAACACGTTGACACAACTGGCGGCGGTCCTGTTAGATGCTGCCGAGCATTGGGGACAACCAGATTTTCGGTTTAGTGATGCGCAGGAACAATGCCTCGCCGACCGGTTAGCGTTGCCCGAACATTATATGATGCTAGAAATTTCCATTCTGAAAGTTGTAGGTGGCCCGGCGAGTCACGAATTGTTAACTTTGTTATGGCAGCGGATCGAACGGTTGGGCCCCAAATGGCCACTTTACGGGATTCGGTTACTCATGGTGTGGTTGGGTGCGATTATGGATCGTGATATATCCTTGGTCGATGCCATTGAGGCCAAGTTGAAGCCCATTTTTACGCACTATTGGGACAATAAGTTTACTTTAGAGTACTTACCAAACTGGACCTATGGTGAAGCCGCGGTGCGGTGGTTACGGGAGCCAACAGTAGCTAATGAAGCGCGTGTTCACCAAATGGTGGATGATTTGATGGTTATGGGCGGTGTGGATGATGCCCGCTGGTTTAAGAACATGTTTGCCCGGATGCAACACGCGCGGGTTTACCACAACTACAGCATCGTTGATCATCCCATGACGATGACGGCCAGCCACACCATTGGTGAGTTGCTCCGTAACCAGCGTCAGTACTTTGGCCTCACGCTACATGATATCAGCCAGGAGTTTAGTGTTAGTGCGCTACGTCGTTTTGAAACGGGGGACACACAGCTTGCGTTTGGTGGATTAACACGGCTCCTAGGTGCATTGGGACTACAACCCTCACAATTTTTCACTTATTTGGGGCGCACGGATAATCATCCGTTAGGGGTGATAGGGCTACGGGCAGCGTACGTCAAGCTGAGCCAGTTTGCACCATCGATTAGGTATCCTGGGCCTATGGCGGTGTGCCAACAGTTTGAGTTGGAAGTGCAGGATAAACCGACGTCCATATTAAGGGAGCAAATGTTTATTCTTTACACGCTGGCGGGCGTAGGGGACCCGCCAACAATGCGGCGTGATGCGGATCGCGTCTTCGCGCTACTAATGCAGTCCGACTTGTGGAAGATTATGGAACTGATGGCGGTACAGGCATTGGGTTCGTGGTTGACCCCCGCGCAGATGATTCCGTTGTTCCAGCATGGCCGTCGTATATTGGACAATTCCCCGCAATTTTTATTGGGTCGGGGTCACTTCTTTGACGGATTAAATCGCTCGTTAGTGCGTCTGGTTAAAGCCGATAATAAGGAAGACGCGCATGAGTTCTTACAGCAATTAGATTGGTTACCCCACGGACAAAACGCGTCACCAGAGCCTGGACGGCTATAGGATCATGGCTCCTTGCTTTAATGTTGGTGGATGGTGATGCCAAAGCCGCGGCGGATTGCCGCGTATTCCTGAAGCGTACTCGCCGTGTGGGACACTTGGATGCCATCGATACGCTGAAGCAACTATGGTCAGGCTTGGTACCCACTGACTTTTTTTGCATAAGCGTAAAAATAAGGATCAACGGCAATTACGCTGTTGGTCCCTATTTTCGCGGTGCTATGATTGGTGGTGCTGGTCTTTTAACTCCGTTGACAGCTTTTGTAGGGTTGCCTGAAAGGAATCATCGGGGTCAATATGATTATGCTCCAGGCGGGCTTGCCACCATTGGTTACGGATGGCGATAATCTCCGGGATGATGGCTTCCCCAGCGGTGGTAATGTGGATGATGTTAGTCGTTCGGTTGTCTGGCGACTGGGTTTGCGACACGTAGCTGTCCGTACTGAGGCGGTGGACTTCGCGGGCAATCTGCCCCTTGTTGATGACGAGGGTGCGCGCCAGGTCGTTTTGACTACTATCTCCCTGCTGGTGTAGCAGTAAGAGGATGTAGGCGCTGGTGGCATTAAGCCCCATTTTTTTTGTAACGGGACAGAACGTCACGTTGAAACGCACGGTGAATGATGGAAAAGCTCTGGGCAAAGTCGCCAGGGAAAGTATCTAAGGCCACAATAATTCCTCCTGCTGGTCGTTTAATATGTTTATCATAGCAGTTTTAACGCCAACGGGGACATATTTATACGTAGTGGTGGTTGCTTCAGCGTGGCGCAAATATTTCCCGGGAAATAAATCTGAAAGCGCTTGAATTGCATGCGCACCTATTGTAGTGTGAGGTTAACCGCTTTCGCTAGTGGTGCAAAGA
Source organism: Lacticaseibacillus thailandensis DSM 22698 = JCM 13996 (assembly GCF_001312865.1). GTDB lineage: Bacteria > Bacillota > Bacilli > Lactobacillales > Lactobacillaceae > Lacticaseibacillus > Lacticaseibacillus thailandensis. The sequence continues at coordinate 143,143 of NZ_BBER01000003.1, forward strand.
CATAATGTATGGGGGTATCACGATGAAGAAAGCCGTTATTTTCGATATGGATGGCGTGTTAGTCGACAGTGAGCAGTACTACTTTGACCGGCGGATGCACTTCTTCCACAAATTGGGGTTGGAACCACAAAACGTGCAGTTGAGTGATTACCTCGGTTTGGGTGACGACGAGGGCTGGGTGCAGCTCTTCCCTGACGAGGCGCAGCGGGAGAATGCCCAGGCCGAGTTTGCCAAGTATGAAGCTAAGCACCCAGTTAACTACGCGCCACTGTTGAACCCCGGGGTGAAGGAAGTGCTCGAGTACTTACAAATTAATGGTTATAGCATTGCCTTGGCGTCGGCTGGCGTCACGGCCCACATTAACCGGATGTTAGAGCAGTGCCAGCTCAAGGGTTACTTTGACGTAGTGGAGTACGGTGAAAAGTTGAGTCACAACAAACCGGACCCAGAAATTTACGTTAACGTCGCGCAGAAACTCAACGTTCAGCCGGAAGAGTGCGTGGTGCTCGAGGATAGCGTCAACGGAATTCAGGCGGCTAAGCGTGCCCACATGGAGACGTGGGCGCTCAAGCCGCGGAAGTACGTCATCGACCAGACCCGTGCTGATGCCATTTTGCCGGATATGGATGCCGTTTTGACTAAGCTGAAGGGGCTGACGCGTAACGCGAAATAGGCTGCTGCAGCCGGGACGGGTTAGTGTAAAATGATGGTAGCACGACCATTACATTGCAGTCGCCACGTGCTGACGTCGGGCGGACTGGCTTATTTGGAGGGGTTACTATCTTTTATACGATCTGTGCCATCATTACAGCTCTTAGTAGCATTCTTAGCCTAGGCTTTGCTTGCTTTGCACTCATGTCGGTGCCTAATGATGGGTCCGCCGCGCGGAATAACGCGTTGTACAGCTTTTCGCGTAGCGTCGCCATGGCGCTTATTTGCTGCGGCGTGTTCACGTTTCATAACCTTGCCTACCTGGCGGCGGTCAGCATCATGATGATCGTGGTGGCCGGAATCGACGGGGTGATTGGCCGCAAGATCAGCAAGTTGCGTACCTGGTTACCATGGGGTATGGCCGTGGTGAACCTCGTAGTGCTGCTGATGGTGTACGCCCACTTTTTTTTGAAATATGGATCAGAAAAAAACTCTGGGGTGATTGGCCCCAGAGTTTTTTTTGGTGAAATTATGCGCGGACGATACGGTCGATGGCAGCTAGCTCATCATCACTAAACTGCGTGTTGTCGACGGCCTTGAGATTGTCCTCCAGGTGTGCCGTGTTGGTGGTGCCAATCACCACGCTGGCGACAACGGGGTCGTGGAGCAACCAAGCTAGTGCCATCTGGGCGAGGGTCTGGTGCCGGGCCGTGGCGATGGCGTTGAGATCGTTCAGCTTCTTGGTGGCCGCATCGAGTCCGTGGGCGAAGATGTGTTTGTTGGTCGGGTGGATCGGGAAGTCTGCCGGAATGCCATCCAGGTAACGGCCACTGAGCAGCCCTTCCGCCAGTGGGCCGTACGCAACGACCCCGACACCACCTTGACGCAACGTGTCTAGGAGGCCCGTATCCTCGACGTTACGGTTCAAAACGTTATAGCTCATCTGATCGAGCACAAACGGCGTACCCAGTTCTTTGAACAGTTGGATGGCCTTTTGGGCTTGCGCGGTTTCAAAGTTGGAGACGCCAATATAGAGCGCCTTCCCGGACCGCACTACGTCATCCAGCGCCCGGACGGTCTCCGCCAGTGGCACCGTATCGTCGAATCGGTGGGCGTACAGAATGTCGACGTAATCCAATTGCAGACGGGTGAGCGAGTCATCGATGCCCTGCAGGATGGCTTTGCGTGAGGTGCCATCGCCAAAGGGGCCGGGGTGGATCTCATAGCCAATCTTGGTGGCAATGACCAATTCATCACGGTAAGGGCGCAGGTCATGAGCTAGAACCTGGCCCAGTAACGTTTCACTGCTACCTTCGTCGCCATCGCCGTAGTGGTTAGCCACGTCAAAGTGGAAGACACCACGGTCAAAGGCGTCGAGAATCAGCTGCCGCCGGTCCGCCAGGGGGTCGGCCGAACTAAAGTGGTGCCAGAGACCCAAGGACACAGGTGGGAGCACCAACCCGCTGTGGCCAGCGGGACGTGGAGCGCAATGGTCGTATCGGTTTGCATCAGCTTTGTACATCGTTATTCCTTCCTTTCCCGTACATAAACAATGTACCATAATTTGTTGGTAAGGCTTACATTGATTGGTGTAATTTAATTTATAGGCTGCATACTGGCCACGGGCTGTGTGGCGGACACTGCGCCTTAAGGTAAAGTTTATGCTTGTGGTGATTTAATGAAGTTTTCGTCAAGGCTACTTCACAACTCCTGGGCATACTATAATAAAAGTATGTTCTGATATTAGGGAGCTGATGACAGATGGATGCAACGAGTGAACAAACGCAACGGTACTACGTGGTGGTACCAGGGAAGCTGCCAGCGCCGTTTCAGGCGTTGTACGCGGTCATGGACGGGCAACTGTGCATCCTGCCACAAACCTTCCTGGTGCGCCGCCCAGAGGCAATCAACGCCTGTAAATTCAGTGCAGAGGATATTGAGCGGTACGGTCTAACTGGCTGTACGCGCCATGCGGTTACGGGCGATGAGTGACGCTCTGGTTATCCTACTAGTATTAATCGTGACGGCGGCCGTCGCGACGATATTGTGGCTGAGCGCTTACCCCATAGTTGCGGTGGTGGTGGGTGTAATTGGTCTGGCAATTTGCTGGATCATCGGCCGGGCGTAGGTCGAGTGGGTGCGTCACCGTAATGGTTGTTTAGTGCGCAGTGGTGCTGTGCGCTTTTGTTCATAAATGTTGATTTTATGCTGTTGTTAGCGGTTACTTTGCGCTATAATTGGGTTAACGAGATGACGTGGTACGGGAGGTAATCGCACATGGCAACGAAGCAATTAACATCGAAACAACGGCACAATGCCTACTTATTTTGGGCGGTAGTGGTCATCGCCACCAACGCGTTCGCAAAGAAGGTACAGATTCCCATGGTTACTAGCGTGGTAATCTGTATCACCGTCTTTGCCCTGTTTCGTCTGTTGTCATTGGATCGGCGGTTCCACCGGGTTTACAAAGCGTTCCGGAGCGCCAGTTCAATGCGGAATCAGGACGGGACATTTGATAACGAAAACTTGAACTCCAAAAAGGCTAAGTAAGCATGCAAGGTAAAAGGCCTGATCACTTCAAGTGAGGTGGTCAGGGCTTTTAGTATGGGCTTATTCAGCACTTTCAACCGCGGCGGGTGACTTCAAATCGTCGCTAGCCTGTGCACGGTGATGGTCAGCCCGGGCAATGGCGGCCCGAATGTTTACGGGGTGGCCCTCCTTCATCAGGTCATGGTACTCAGCGGTTGCCGTGAAGAGGAGGTCCGACGCGGAGTTGACTGCCGTTTCCACGGAGTCCTGGATCACCCCGATGATGAAGCCAATGGCGACCACCTGCATGGCAACATCATTGCTAATGCCAAACAAACTGGCGGCCATTGGGATGAGCAGCAGTGACCCACCGGCAATCCCGGAGGAACCGGTGGCGGAAACGGCGCTCAGCACGCACAAAATCAGCGCTAACGGGAAGGAGACGTGGATGCCCAAGGTGTTGGCTGCAGCCAGTGTCATAATTGAAACGGTGATGGCAGCCCCACCACTGTTGGCGGTACCCCCGAGCGCGATGGAGACGGCGTACGACTTTTCGTTGAGCCCCAGGTCAGCACACGCCTGCAGGTTGATCGGGATGTTTACCGCCGAGCTCCGGGTAAAGAACGCAGGGATTCCGGATACCTTCAGGGTCCATAAGACCAACGGGAAGGGGTTCTGGTGTGTCATCAGGAACACCATACCGGAGTAAACCACCAGGTAGGTAAACGCCATGGTGCCCACTAGGAGCAGCACGAGCTGCCCGTAACGCGCGATACCCGCCAGACCGGTTGTGGCGATGGAATTGTGGAGTAGACCGACAATCCCGAACGGAGCAAATTCAATGATGAACTGCGCGGCCCGTTCAATGGTTTGGGCAAAGTCAGCGATGACCTGCTTGGTGCCTTGGTGCGCGTGCCGTAAACCGAAGCCAATCACGAGGCCCCAGAAGAGAATGGTGAGGTAGCTGGCGTTGACGATGGCCGCAATGGGATTGCTGACGGCATTGGTGAGTAAGTTACTAATGACGCTGCCTAAGTCCTGTGGTGCTTTGGCAGCGATTTTAGTTGCCTGAGGGAAAATCAGGTGGATCTTGAAGATGTATGATGCACCCACCGCGGCTAGCGCCGCAATCAACGTTGCCCCCGCGTACAGGAGGACTACGGAGCTAAAGTGATTTTTCGCGCCCTGCTCGTACTTGGAAATGGCTGATAGGATCAGCATAAACACCAGTAGCGGGGCGATGGCCTTCAGGGCACCCACAAAGAGGCTACCGAGAATGTTAATGAAGGTCCATGATGGCACCGTGAGCCCCAAGATAGCCCCAATGATAATCCCAATTACGATCCGCATAATAAGCGGTACACTTTTATAGCGTTGAAACATGCCAATCCCTCCAACTCACCGCAATTTGTCTACGCAGTGTAGACATGTGTTTTTGATATGTGACCATTATGCCCGAACAACTCATGGTTGTCTAGTGCAAATCACAGATTAATTTCAGAAAGTTTGGTACTGATGGTGAGTGCGGGGCAAAGGTGCGGGTACTGGCGCACTGGTAAGGGTGGTGACGGTCAGGGTCCGCGCAGCTTCTCAAGGGATGTTTTCGTGTAACAAAAAAAACACGACCCGTGGGCCGTGTTTTTGGGATTGAATTAAACTTACTCTGTAATTAGCCGATGACCTGAACGGATGCGTACAGGATACCTGCGGAAGGAATTTGGCTACTTGGCATCGCAACATCCAACTGGTTAGGGTTGCTGTAAGCGAAGGAACCAGTATCATTAACCGTCCGGTACCAAACCGTACCGTTAGACAGGGTGATCTTCAACCGCGTGCCTTTGGGTAAACGGAGAGGTTAGCGGCGACACCACCGTAGCCCATGTTGGAACCCATGACGGCTGGGTCATAGAAACTCAGCTTCATCTGACGGCTACTACCAGTGGTAGTCGTGTTGCTACTGTTGTTGGCCGTTGTCGTGCTAGTAGTTGTTGCCGCCTGCGTCGTAGTGGTTGCGACGCTGGAAGCAGCGGAACTAGCGGCAGAAGGTGCTGCGGAGCTGGCTGCCGGTGCGGCTGAACTAGTAGCGGAACTGGCCACAGAGCTATTAGCGGAACTAGCTACGGAACTAGTAGCTGATGAGGTTGCAGCACTAGTAGCGGCGCTGGATGCGGCGCTAGTAGCAGTTGGAACCAAACTCAGCTTCTGGCCAACCGTCAACGTGTTAGCGTTGGCGAGGTGGTTGTAACTAACCAGGTTAGTCAGGGTCACGTTAAACTTTGCGGCGATGGCACTCAGCGTGTCACCACTCTGAACGGTGTAACTAGTAACGTTGGTTGTTGCAGCGGAACTAGCAACGCTGGTAGCGGCACTAGCTAACTGCAATTTCTGGCCGGTCAGAATAAAGTTGGCGTCCTTGATGTTGTTGGCATTAACCAACTTGCTGACGGTCGTCTTGTGGGTTGCGGCCAGCTGTGAGAGGGTATCCCCAGCCTGAACCGTGATGGTGTTATTATCGTTTGTTGCGGCGTGTACGTTGCTCTGCTGTGCCAACAATGTTGCAGGAACAATTGCGAACGCTGCGGAAACAATCCATTTCATATTAGCTGCTTTGATAATCATTCACTCCTAATTTCTTTGCCTGTGTTTATCAACTGTCTGCAGTATAGCTTCTGGGTGTGTCATGTAGACCGCAAGAAGGTTACAAATTGGGCTTGTTTTGCAACGTTGTAACTTGAATGCAACGAAACAGGTGTTACTTTTAAATGTAACCGTTTTTGTAGTATTAGGGTCGTAAATTGGTCTAAAAATTGCCCAAAAGCGGCAACATTTTGGTCATATTACGACAATGTTGCAGCTTTTGGGCGGTAGTACACACCTAAGTGAGGGCAAAATAGTTGAAATTAACGGCCAGATGGTGGATTGCGGGATCAATTGAGTACGATTGTGGTTACTTTGCATCGGCCATTGCCTAAAGTAATACGAGCGGACTGCTTGATCAGGTGCAATGACTTTGATTTCTAGACAAACAAAAGCCCCCGCGCCATTGCGCGGAGGCTTCACGTCGTTGGTCGACGACGTGGTTCCACCTGAATCATTCAAACACTAAGCATCACCCTTGGCAGCTTCTTCTGCGTTAGTCTTACGCAGCTTGACACTGTCGTTAACGTGGTGGCCTTCGTCAGCGTACTGCTGGTTACGCTTGAGCATCTGACGACGGTACCACAGGAAGAGTAGCAGGTATGCAGCCAGTGCGACGAAGAAGCCAATCAGCATCTTCATATCGCCACCTTGGCCTTTACCAAGCAGGTAGCCCAGGAATTGCTCCAAAGGACCTTCCTTAGTGGATTCAGCAATTTCTTGGTGGCCACCCAAGTTCTTAGGGAAGGCACCAACCTGCTTAGCCATCTTAGTAACGAATGGCGCGGACAGGGTACCAGCCACAGGAAGATAGGTAGTTCAATAGCACCAATAACGATCATCCGAATCAGACGACCACGGGTAACAACCAGCAGCGCTGGGGTAACACCCATGGCGATGATACCACCAAGTGGCAGGATACGGTTGCCTGGCAGAACCAGGGATTCGAGCAGCATGATTGGTGCAAGGACGTTGGCAGCAGCCCAAACTTCGGCACGGCCAGCGATGAATGGCCAGTCAAGACCGATGTTCAGAACACGGCCGTGGAGACGCTTGTTAGCCAGGTCGGTAACACCTTGGGACAGTGGTTCAACAGAAGCGATGAACCAGGAACCGATGATGGAGAACAGTTCCAGGCAGGCACCGGCAACGAACATCAGCGTGAAGATTTCCTTGACGCTCTGACGAGACATCAAGCCAATGAACACACCAAGGTAGCAACCAATGGCGAAACGGCTGCCCCAGAACCCGATCTTTTCGTTCAACTTGGCAGCGTCAAAGTCGAACTTGTCGAGCCATGGGAACAGGACGTCAAACAACTTGTTGAAGACCATGATCACAGGGTTCATCATGTAGTTCAAGTGGGTCGTGGTCATTGGGTTGTCCCAGTTGTCCAGCAAGTCGTTGAAGGTTGGCTTCATCAGGTCAGAGTTGAAGATCTTCATAACACCGATGAAGATAACCAGCAACGTAGCGGTCAGCAGGTTAGCACCAAAGAAGATGGCCATCAAACCCGTGAAGGACATGTGCCAAACATCGAAGATATCGACGTCCAGCGTGTCAGTTAGCTTCAAAGCCAACATAATCAAGTTGACGATCACCAACAGGGCCAGGAAGAACAGCGTGTATGGCGAGCCCCAAGTAATCGTGGCCAGTGGGGCCCAACCTAAGTCAGTAATACTGAGGTTGATCCCGGTGGACTTAACGAATGCTTGCAGCGCGGTACTGTACTCGCCGGTCAGCAAGTTGATGACGTCACTGATACCAGTCAACGCAATCGCTAACTTAATACCACCTTCGAGGGCCCGGGAGAACTTAACCCCGATGGCCCAGGCAATCAGCGTCAAGACGATTAACATCATAGGCGCAGCGCCGAGGTTGATGATAGGTTTGAAGATTACGTTCGACCAATGAATAATAAATTGCATAGGTACATCTCACCCCTTTGAGAATGTAACGCAGCGGTCAACTGCGATATTGCCGTGAAACCCAACAGAATAATATAGAAAGAAACTGCGCAGTTTTTTTAACTGCTAAATAAGTGGAACCCAGAATTAAATAAGTGCGCAGTGAAGGACTGCTGGGCAGTCCTTCACTAAATATTGATATGGGCGGGTGGGTTTTAGCTCAAACCTTCGCTCTTAATAATGCTCTCAACTTTATCAAAGACTGGCTTGCTCATGGCTGGCATCCGGTAGAGGATCGCACCGGCGTCAACAACTGGAATCTTTGGTGTGAAGGACATGTCGGTCTTCGCAATCTGTGCGTAAATGTCGTAGTGGCTCATCATGTCTTCGTTCAAGTCCTTGATCATAATAGCGTCGCACTTGACGTCGTAGCCACGCTTCTTCATTTCACTTTCCAAAGCGTCCTTAATCTGGTGGCTAGAGTTAACACCGGCACCGCAAGCTGCAAGAATCTTTACTGTCATGATAAATTCCTCCTAATTTGTTAGTTACCTATTATGGTGATTGTTACCCTTGGTTAAAGAATGTGTTCAGGAACGAGTAAATCGCGGCCCGATTGGTCTCGTTGAAGAAGTGTTGTAGGTCTTCAGCGGGCGTCGTGGTCAAGAAGCCCATGATCTCCGAGAGAACATTAGCCTGTCCGTCGGGATCGTTGTTCAAAATCATGAACAAGAAGGAAACGGGAAACTTGTCGGCCGGTTCGATCATATTGCCAAAGTCGACGGGCGTGACCAGTTTAATAGGAACAACCAACCGTACGTTGACGAAATTACCCTCAGTGTGCGGGATGGCGACGTTCGGGTAATCAGGATTGACGACAGACATGTCAATCCCGGTCGGGTAGTTCTGTTCCCGTTCCCATAGGTTCTTCAGAAATTCCGGCTTGACGTACTGTTTGGCCAGTAGTTGGTCGGAAACTTCCTTAAAGATACCTTCCTGCGTAGTCTGCTCAGTTACGAATACCGCCGTGGGATCGAAGAGCGTCTTGTTTGCTACATCGGGCATGCGGCATCACCTCCGTTAGTTTTTGTTCGTTTGTGTTTACCTGATTACACACGCAATTATATACAAGCGCTTTCAACAGTCAACCCTATAAAGCGCTTTTTTTTATAGCGATTACAAAAGCTACATTAAGGCATTGACAAGGCTTTCAACAGGTGATACTTTAACAGTGTACTTGGGATACAAACAAATACGAACACAAATGAACTAAGCGGAGGTGATGCGCGTGTGTTAAAACGACAACGTTTATTAACTATCCGTAACTTGGTTGACCGTAAAGGCATTGTCACTGTCAACGAAATCGGGGCGGCGTTGCACGTCTCCACGATGACGGTTCGCCGTGACTTGGCCGAATTGGCTGAGAACAACGCGGTGATTCGCGTTCACGGTGGCGCGCAGAGTCCCCGGTTAGCCCAGGAGCAAAGTCAGGAACTGACGCGACTCGAAAAACGTGAGTTACACGTGGACGAGAAGCGGCAGATTGCTGCCACGGCGGCGAGCCTGATTGAGCCCGGCGATACGGTCTTTATCGGCCCTGGGACTACCAACGAGTTTATCGCTAACTACCTATCTATTAGCGATGTGCGGATCGTAACCAACAGCCTGCCCGTTTTTGAAACCTGGAAGGGTCAGGCAGACCGTTACGAGCTGTGCCTGGTTGGGGGAACCTACCGTGATCATAGTGGTGCCTTTATTGGTAACTTGGCGGTGGAGATGTTGCAAAATCTCCGGAGCAACAAAGCGTTCGTTTCTGCGAACGGTGTTTGCGACGGGGTCATCAGCAATGCCAACGCCGACGAGGGTCAGGTACAGCGGCTAGCGTTAGCCAACGCCGGCAAGCGGTACATTCTGGCGGACCATTCCAAACTAGACACAGAAGACTTCTACGCCTTCTATAGTCTGGATGACGTCACCGCCTTGATTACGGATTCTGGGATCGATGCCGATCAGCGTGCTGACTACGGTCGGCACACGCAGGTATTGACCGCGAAGAAGTAAGTTGTAACTGTTAACAAATTTTTCTAAAGGAGATATGTCTGATGGATGTTGTAATTGGATCCGACAAAGCTGGTTTTGAACTCAAGGAAAAGGTTAAGCAGTACCTGCAGGACCACGACTATAACGTGATCGACGTCACCGAGAAGCCTGCTGCCGACTTTGTTGACTCCTCGTTGGCCGTCACCAAGCAGGTTTTGGACAACGGTGTGAAGAAGGCCATCATGTTCGATGAATATGGTGTTGGTAGTGCGATGGCAAGCAACAAGGTCAAGGGTATGGTGACCGCGAACGTCAACGAGGAGCGGACCGCACACATGACCGCGCTGCACAATGGTGCCAAAGCAATTGCATTGGGTTCCGGCATTGTTGGCGAGAAGCTAGCATACTCAATTGTTAAGCGGTACTTGGACACTGATTATGCTGGTGGCCGTCACAAGGTACGCCTGGACATGCTTGAAAAGATGATTTAGTTCATCGTTCTGATAATTTAATTCAGATAATTTTTAGGAGGAATACTCAATGTTTGAAAAAGATATGCCAGCACCAGAATTTGCGGATGTGAAGACCGATAAGCACACAATTATTGCGCTTGGTAATGACCACATTGTTACCGACCTGAAGACCCTGATCTCCGACTACCTAAAGGCTGAAGGTTACCAGGTGATTGACGAAGGTACTTATGACCACACGCGGACCCACTACCCAATCTACGGCAAGCGGGTTGCTGAAGACGTTGCCGATGGCCGCGCCGACCTGGGGATCGTTCTCTGTGGTACTGGGATTGGTATCAGTACCGCGGCGGACAAGAACGAAGGTATCCGCGCTGCTATGGTTGGTGACATTGCGCAGGCCGTTTACGCAAAGGAACAGTTGAACGCTAACGTCCTTGGCTTTGGTGGCATCGTGCTGGGCCGTGACTTCGTCTTCGACATTATCGACTACTACCTGAATGCTGAATACAAGCCATCCGACGAGAACAAGAAGCTGATCGACAAGATCGACAACATTGCTACGCCAAATCCTGACCAGAAGGACAACCCACACTTCTTCGATGAAGAAAACAAGAAGTGGTCTGAAGGCGTCTACCACGACTAAAGTTTCGGTGTGGAGAAGCAGCACGCATCACCCGTGCGGTGCTGGTTCACTCATCTGCACCACCAATCTTAACTAAACTCCTTAAAACTAAACCAAACGTAAAGTGCCCCAACCAGAGTCAGACGACCTGGTTGGGGCACTATTTGTGTGCATTAATGTTACTTCTTAAAAACGGCCAGCCGGGCCTTAGTTGCTACCTGCTTTTGGAGCAACTGGCCCTGCACGATGTGGCGATCCTCCTCACCGACCAGCGATGACGCGCAGGTGACCAACGTAATCAACTTTTTGCCCTTAACGTTGTCGATGTACTGGACCTGCATCTTGTACACGGTCTTGCTGAGGGTGACCTTGTAGGTGTACACGTGCTTCTTGTCGGTGATGTAGATACGCTCGCCCAACTTAATGTTGGTCAGGGGTGAGAACAGGATATGCTTGTTGACCATGTGGTGCCCCGCCAGCGCGTAGTTACCTTTGCCCATGTGCTGCTTGGCCTTCATGGTAGCGGCACCGACCGCCAAATTTTCGTTACTCAGTCCAGCCATGATGGGGAGATCAATTTTCACGCTGGGGATGGAGAGTAGACCGATGGGGTGGAGGTTCCGGTCAGTTGCTGCTTTGGTGACCGTACTGAGGCCTAATGCGTTGACCTGCTTAAAGTTGTAGCTGGCACGGTGACGTTGGTTACGCTTAATGTCGGTGCGGGTCAGCTTTTGTGCCGAGCTGTACTGATTTTGCGATAGTAAGTTAATGGTAAACACCTTGATTTGCTGGTTAAAGGTGAGTGCCAACCCCACTATGAGCAAAATTACGATTAAAACCCGCCAGAGCCATACATGCTGTCGCCCAGAACGTTGCTGCTTTGCCATCTTGGTCTCCTCCACCGGTGCGGACAGTTGCCCGACACTTACTATTTGTTAGCTAATACCGTCATTATAGCAACTCCTATTAAGAATAACAATATTGATGGCAGTGAGCAATGTCAAACCCCGTTGATTAGCCTACAAAAATAAAAATAAAAAAACTTTGCTCAAAACACTTGACCTGAAACGCGTTCGACAAATTACACTGTGTTTGCAAGGTTGAAAGGGGTTGCAACTACCGCGGGGTTGCCGTTCCGGCCTGCAGGAAATTAACTAACGGATTGAATCAAGGAGGAAATTATTATGCTGTCTCTACTGAAGAAGAAGAACGTTGTTGCGAACGTGGCGTTAGACGAAAACAACGAGTTGGCAGCCCTGAAGGCAATTGCAAACCGCGTGGCTGGTAAGTTGGATCTAGCCGAACAAGAATTGAAGAGCGGCTTTTTTTGCCAGCGGTGCGCAGGACGCGGTTATCATTGGCGATGAAGCGGTCATTCTCCGGGCAACTTCCTCAACATTGACCCACCCTGAAGCGGTTGTACTGAGTTTTGATTCACCGGTACAGTGGGGTGATGATAACAGTAGCGTCGATATTGCTATTGCCATTGTGCTACCGGTTAATGATGACAGCGCGTACCAGACGCTGCTTAATAACGCACGCGTCGCAATCAGCGATCACATTGATGAGTTGAATACGCTCAAGAGTAGTAACAGTGGTTTGAAGACATTATGGAAAGAAATTAACCGGTAATGACGGCCCTAATTAGGCTGGTGCATATTTGTGACAACCGGATAAACGATAAGCGTCAAACGTGACGCCCGTTACGTAACATGCGTAGCGGGGAGCTCATGGGTGGGTCGCCTCCCAGCCCTGGTTCCCCGGTGCGCATGTTATACTATTCCCTAGGACATTAAGAAGGAGAGGGCCATATTGACAACCATTCGTGACGTTGCGCGTATCAGCGGGTATTCGGTGTCCACCGTGTCGCGTGTCCTCAACCATAAAAATTACGTTTCCGACGGGGTACGGCGTAACATTCAGAAGGTGATCAACGACCTTGATTACGTGCCCAACGATGTAGCCCGGGATCTCAGCCGGGGAAGAACCAAAAATATTGGCGTGGTGGTCCCCAACGTGGAGCACCCGTACTACACCGACATTATTCGGGGTATCATGGCGGCAGCTTCGCGGCGGGGTACAACGTCCTGATGCTGCCATCACGCTATGAGCCCCAGGTGGAACACGGTTACCTGGACCAATTACGTCGTCGTGCCTTTGACGGTTTGATTTTTACTTCGCACACGATGCCGGTGGCGGATATGGTCCCCTACAAAAAGTATGGTGAAGTGGTGGTCTGCCACGACCCAGGCAGCATTGATATTAGCGCGGCCTACACGGAACGCGGACCATCATATCGAGCGGCGTTTCGCTGGATTCAGCGTCGGCACTACCATAACGTTGGCTGGTACTCCCGCGCGGTGTCGATATTAGCGCCACGAGCAGCGCCACCATCGTTGCTTACACACGCGTTTTCGGTACGGCGCCAGAACCGCGACTCGTGCGCACGGGGGTTATGTCGTACAGTGACGGTTACGCGGCGGCGGAGTATTACCACTCCCAGAATTTAGCCCCTGATTTTATATTTGCCAATGGCGATGACATTGCGGCGGGCATTTTGCAGTATTACCGGGACAACCATCTCCAAGCGCCCGCGTTGATGGGGCAGGAGAACCAGTTGTCTGGTCAGCTACTGGGCATACCGACCATTGATCATCACTTCCGGGATGTGGGGGCAGCGGCCTTACGGTTAGCCATTGGGGCGGCGTCCGGCCAATTCCCCGTCCATTCAGATTTTATCCCACGGTAGTGTTTCACGTGAAACACTGCTTTTTTTTATTGCCGTTCAATCATGGACGGTCCGCTAACGGTACTTGACCACCAGTCCCATCGCGACGGTATACAAAAAAAGTAACACCATCGCATGGGGGCGCTACCAGTGATTAACAAGCTATTAGCGCCATCAGGGGGATTGAATTATTTAGCCTTGACCTTTCTTAAAGACGGGATACAACGTGATGCCGGCGACGTAGTTGGACTCGCTGGAAGCAAGCCAGGCTGCGCCAGTAGCAATTTCCTCCGGCGTACCGATTCGATGCATGGGTACCATGTTGACGGTCTGGGCGTATTGATTGCGTAGGGCCAATGGCGTTGACGCGGATATTATCCTTAGCGTACTTCATGGCGATAGTTTGGGTAAAGAGCTTGACGCTCCCCGTAGCCGCCGCGTAGCTAGCGAAAGTTGGCCATGGTATGCGTTCGTGTACGGAGGACTGTTGGTAATGTTAGCTGGCTGGTGATGTGTTTTGAAGTAGGCAGTGCAGCCCGTGAGCCCAAGGGCACGCCAGTCTGGTCGACCGCGGGCACTTTGTTCTAGAGCGGTTTGCGGCAATTTGTCCACGCCATCCCCAGTGGAGACATCGGCTGGGGCCATGACACCTTCACCGCTAGTTGTGGCAATCGCAACTGCGCAGCCAGACTGATGATCTTCATGATTCGACGGATTTGCACGCATGATTTGTCAACAAAAAAACGGGCGCCATCCATTAAGGATGTCGCCCGTAATAATTACATACTAATCTTCAGGATTAACGTCTTTACTGTAGGCAGGACGCTTGATGAAGAGTGCGATGATGAAGCCGACGATGGTCAAGGCAACCGTGAAGTAGGCGCCGTAGTGCACACCGTTAGTGAACGCAGCAGCGGTACCATGACCACTGTATGCCGCTTCACCGATGCCTAGCAAACTAGTAGCCACGGCCGTAGCGATGGCACCGATGATCTGCTGCATGGTGTTCATGATGGTACTACCATCGGCAGACAGGGCGCCGGTCAAGGAGTTGAGGGCGTAAGTCTGGGATGGGGACATGGCCAGTGGGGCACCAATCATGATGATGACGTGGGCCGCAATGACGTAAGCAATGGAGCTAGTCGTCGAAGCGGTAGCCAGCATCACGGCACCAATAAAGGCGATGATGAAGCCAATCCGGGCCGGAGCCTTAGCACCAAAGCGGTCGTATAAGCGACCAGCAAGGGCGGAAACTAAGGCGTTGACCACCCCACCAGGTAACATGATGATCCCGGTTAACGCAACGACCAAACCTAAACCGTTCTGAATGTACATTGGCAATAGGTACATGGCGGAAAGGATGATCCCAAAGTCGATCATGACCAACAAGGCACCGGTAGTAAATGCAGGAATCTTGAAGGCACGCAGGTTCAGCACCGGCGTGTCGAGGTGTAACTGACGGTGAGCATAGAAGCCCAGAACGATTACCCCAATAACGAGGGCAACGAGCACAACGGGTGAACCCCAGCCACGAGAGCTGGCGGAACTAACACCGAAGACAATGGCTGAGAAACCAATGACGGATTCAGCCATCGATAGGAAGTCAGCTTTAGGCTTAGTGATGTTACCAACGTTTTTGAGGCTGGTGAAGGCAAAAATCAAGCCAACGGCCAATACGGGGACAAAGACCCAGAAGATCCAGTTCCAGGACAACTTGGCGAGGATGATCCCGGTCAAAGTGGGTCCAATTGCTGGGGCGAACATGATGACTAACGCGTTGGTCCCCATAGCCGCTCCCAACTTGTGGGGTGGGAAAATGGACATGGCCACCGTAAACATCAGGGGCAGGATGATCCCGGTCCCGATACCCTGAATCAATCGACCCACCAGTAGCACCGGAAAGACGCTAGCGGTAGCAGCAATGACGGCACCGACGATAAAGTCGGCCAGGCCAAAGATGATTAGCTGACGGGTGGTAAACCACTTAGTCAGAAAGCTTGAGAACGGTAGCACGATCCCGATGACCAACATGTAACCAGTGACGAGCCACTGAATCGTGGCGGTGCTGACGTTGAGACTCTTCATGAGGCTTGGCAGGGCAATGTTTAGGGACGTTTCACTGAACATCCCGATAAAGGCACCAACACATGCTGACCATTGCGAGCATGGGGTGGCGCACGTCAACGCGGGCTTTATCCAGGTTGACGGCAGTACTTGATACTTGTTCCATTGGTAATGCTCCTCCTCTGACGCACAAAAAAATAGCGGTCCGGTAACGACCAGGCTGCTAGTCTATACGCTTGATCAAAATAGCGGCACTAATACCAATAGACGCGCGGGGCGCATATATATCCCGAATAGACTGCTGGTGTCGCCCCCTGTGGCATAGCCGTGATCAAAATCAACGGCTATACGCGACGACACCCACGCAATTGGTGATGGTGCGTTTCAACAATTGGTTATGTTAACAGAAAAAGAACGTTTGTGTAAGTGTTTTTTTGAAAATGTCTTGGCAAAGCGGCTGCTTCTGGAAACGCTGATAGCGCTTTCCTAAAGAAATCAAGGCTTTTTAGCTGATTTGAAAGTTGAAAATAGCCTGTCAGGCGGATTGACCGCTACTAATCATGAGCGGACAAAAATAACCCGGATGCATGCAGGCATCCGGGCAAGACTAACATTATTTTAAACGAAGGGGTGATAAACCAGTTCGATTACGCCTTTGCGGGTAGCAAAGTTCACGTGCTCTAATTCTTGGGTCAGAATTTTATTGTATTCAGCCAAGACATCGCCGGGTAAGGGGGTGCAACCGTGTAACTGCTTAATCAGATCTGCGGGGGTCAGCGCGCTATCCAGGTCGGCAAAAATCGCTAGTTTACCCACCACGTCAGCCAGTAGGTCTGACATGGCTGCATCGGGTTTGCCACTGGGATCGGTGATAACGAGTTCGTGTTGGCTCACGGGCCGGTGGTTGACCTGCAATAACTTGAGTGCCTGAAAAACGTTCATGATGGTTGCCCTCCTACGGCATAACTTAACCCCTATCTTAGGCGAAAACGGGGTGACTGACAATCACTAAGGACTATCAGCATCAAGAGAAATTATTTCCCGGGAAATAATTGGCCCACATCAGTCATGGCCACCACCCGGTGCGTTCAGGTGATGGCCACTGTTAGTAGTCAAGGTAATTGGCAGTATTATGCTGTTAAGCCCGGTTCAGGTACCGCTTAAGGAAGTCCCGGGTGGCGGCTTCACGCGGGTGCTCAAAGATTTGTGCTGGCGTGCCCTGCTCACCAACAACGCCATCATGCATGAAGATGACCGTGTCAGAGACATCACGGGCAAAAGCCATTTCGTGAGTGACGACGATCATGGTGAGGCCGGTGCTGGCTAGGTCCTTCATGGCGGCGAGCACGTCGTCCACCATTTCTGGGTCTAGCGCGCTGGTTGGCTCGTCGAACAGCAGCATTTCTGGGTCCATCGCTACGGAACGCGCAATAGCGACCCGCTGCTTCTGGCCCCCGGAGAGTTGGGCGGGCTTGGCGTTGACGAAGGGCCCCATATTCATTTGCTGGAGGATCTCCATGCCGTGCTTTTTGGCTGCACCTTTGTCACGCTTCAGGACCGTGACTTGGGGTACCACCACGTTGTCGAGCACGGACAGGTTATTGAATAGGTTGAAGTTTTGGAACACCATTCCTACCTTGGTGCGGTAACGGATGAGGTCGAAGTTATCAGCGAGAACATTCTCGCCGTGAAACAGAATTTGGCCGCTGGTTGGTGGCTCTAGTAGGTTGAGCCCACGCAACAGGGTGGACTTACCGGACCCTGAACGACCGATGATAGTTAACACTTCACCCTTAGTGACGGCGAGGTTGATGTCTTTTAGCACCTCGTGGTTGCCGAACCGCTTCTGCAGGTTGCGTACTTCTAGCAAAGCTGATTCCGTCATTATTCAGCATCTCCTTCCGTATCCTTAATGGATGGCGTCTCCACCTGCATCTGGTTGTTCATCACGTTGTAGTTTTTGGGCCCATCGAGGTGTTTTTCGATGAGACGGAAGAGCCGTGAGATGGTAAACGTCATGATTAGATAGATGCCACACACGATCAGGTAGGTGTGGAAGAACTGGAAGCTTTGCCCCGAAATGGTTTCGGCGGTAAAGAACAGTTCGGACACACTGATGATGGACAGCACCGAAGTGTCCTTGATATTAACGATAAATTCGTTGGTCACGGCTGGCAAACTGTTGCGGATGGCTTGTGGCAGGATGACTTTGGTCATGGTTTGCCAATGGGTGAAGCCGAGCGCGTGGGCCGCTTCGAACTGGCCCTCGTCCACGGAAATAATCCCGCCACGGATGATTTCGGAAATGTAGGCCCCGGTGTTGATCGATACAATGACCAGGGCGGCAACGGTCCGGTCCATATTGACCCCAAAGGCCTGGGCAGCCCCGTAGTAAAGTACGGCCGCCTGAACAATCATTGGTGTGCCCCGGAAGACCTCAATGTAGACGGATAACAGCCAGTTGATGATAGCCATCAAGCCCCGCTGGGCGGGCTTTTTTTGCACGGGGAATGGTCCGGACGATGCCGACTAGCAGGCCAATGATGAACCCAACGAGCGTACCAATTAACGCTAACAGCAATGTCATCCCGGTCCCGCGCAGTAGCATAGCACCATACTGCTTAAGAATGTTCGTGAACCAATTGCCACTCGAATTGGTGACGGGCTGATCCTTGACGGCCTGAGTCATCATGTGGTTCCGTTCCTTGGTGGAAATTCCCGCCAAAACTTGATTGATCTTGGCTTCATTAGGGTCCTGTTTGCGCAGGCCGATGGCGAGGTCGGTGTCACTTGCATCCGTTTTGAAGCCTTTGTTCTTGGCAAAGTGGATGTAGGTGAGCTTGTTATTGGCGTGCTCTGCTGTGATCCCTTCCGGAATTTCGGAGACGTACCCGTCAATGGTACCGGATTCCAGCGCAACCCGCATGGCCGGAAAGTCATCCATGGCGGATTGACGCTTAACGCCCTTGATCTGCTTGATGGCGGTGTAGTGGTAGGTGGATAGTTGTGCGGTTAGCTTGGCGCCTTTAAAGTCCGATAACTTAGTGGCGTGGGCGTACTTGGAATCTTTGCGTACAACAATAGTTAGTTTAGATGCGTAGTAAGTGTTACTGAAGTCGATCGACTTGCGCCGGGCTGGTGTGGGGGACATACCGGCGATGATAGCGTCAATCTTGCCGGAGGTTAATGACGGTAACAGTCCGTCCCACTTTGTCTTAACGACGATGGGCTTTTTGCCTAACGCACGGGCAATCTTCTTGCCCATCTGTACGTCATACCCATTGGCCCAGAGTTTTGAACCCTGGATTCTTACGGCGCCGTGTTTACTAGAGTTTTGTGTCCAGTTAAAGGGTGCGTACCCGGCCTCCATACCAATTTTGTAATACTGACTACTGCTGGCGGCACTTACTTGGTGACTAGGCGCGGTGACCCACAGCCCGGTCAGTATCAGTGCGCTCACAATTGCGAACCAAACTTTCTTCATTGGTGTTCTCCCTTCATCTGACTACCGTGGCTAACGGTCGATCAAGCTACGCGTTGGGCGCGGCCCACATACCGTGAGGGGAAACAGGGGTATGAAAAAGACCCATTGAATTGAATGAACAACTCAATGGGCCCGCTAATCTCACTATATAAGTAGTAAAACCAACAATCATAGCGCTCCTTGCCAGTGGCAAGACAGTCCGGCGACTTTCGTCGACCGGCCCAACGACAGTTGCTGCGGAGCAACTGTCGTTTCGGCGGGGTTGCTTTCAACTAGAGTCATCGTATCCGCTACTCGTCTAGCTGTGGTCGTCCCCGCGACCTCTATTTCGTCGTGGTATATATCATGTTGCCTCTAAAATTACCCGGTTTTACGCAACCTGTCAAGACGTGTCTGCCCCTCTCCGCGCCAATGTTGGGTAGTGATGGAATGAGTATCGGTGGATTAGGGATGACTAAAAATGCTGTACCCCTTTGTGGGTATGGTGTTGCGCATTTTGCCCTTTAGGCAAACAAAGTAAACAAAATTCGAAAAAAATTTTTTTTGAGCTTTTGGTTGCTATTAGTGACTTTTCATGAAACACAAGTTGGTTTTGTCAAGAAAGGGCTTGCAAAACGTGCCCTATCTGCGCATACTTAACACTGTTAAGAAAACCCCTTACATTTCGAGTTTAGTAGCAATTGTACATTATTTAGGTAAACCTAAAGTGTGGGGCTTTCTAAATAAATATATTTTGGGAGGCGAAACAATGGTCGGAATCATTCTAGCCAGCCACGGCGAATTCGCTGCAGGCATCAAGCAGTCTGGTGAAATGATCTTCGGTGAGCAGGACAAGGTCGAAGTTGTCACGTTCAAGAACGGCGAAAGTCCTGACGATCTGAAGCAACATCTTCTAGATGCTACGACTAAGTTCGACCCCGAAGACGACGTACTGTTTCTGATTGATTTGTGGGGTGGCTCACCATTCAATCAGGCAAGCGGAATCTTTGAGGAACACAAGGACAAGTGGGCAATCGTTACTGGCCTGAACCTACCGATGCTGATTGAAGCATACGGTTCTCGTTTGACGATGAACTCCGCTCACGAACTGGCCGCACATCTAGTTGCCGCTGGACGCGATGGTGTCAAGGTTAAGCCAGAAGCCCTCGAACCGAAGCCAAAGGCCGCACCTGCTGCTAAGAAGCACGCAGCTGCATTGCCTGAAGGCACGGTTGTCGGTGATGGTAAGATCAAGCTTGTGCTCGCACGTGTCGACTCACGTCTGTTGCATGGGCAAGTTGCAACGACTTGGACCAAGACTACTGGCCCGAACCGGATTATCGTTGTTTCTGATGGTGTCGCAAAAGACAAGTTACGTAAGACCATGATTGTGGAGGCCGCACCGCCTGGGGTTAAGGCAAACGTCGTTCCTATTAAGAAGTTCATCGACGTTTGCAAAGATCCTCGGTTCGGTAACACGAAGGCGTTGATTCTGTTTGAAACTCCTGAGGATGCACTGGAAGTTGTCAATGCGGGTGTTGATATTCCAACCCTGAACATTGGTTCCATGGCGCACTCGGAAGGTAAGACGGTTATCAACAAGGTTCTCTCGGTTGACCAAAAGGATGTTGACGCATTTAAGGCATTGCGGGACAAGGGCGTTAAGTTCGATGTTCGCAAGGTGCCTGCTGACAGCCCTGAGAACTTGGGTAACTTGCTTAAGAAAGCGGGATTTGACTTTTAATCGACGCGTCTTCGCGTCCGCAATTATATAAGGAGGACCACAATGTCATTTATTTCTGTTATTGGGATCCTAATCGTGTCATTCCTTGCTGGTATGGAAGGTATCTTGGACGAATTCGATTTCCATCAGCCAATTTTGGCTTGCCCGTTGATCGGTCTGGTATCTGGCCACCCAGCTGAAGGTTTGGCATTAGGTGGGTCTCTCCAATTGATCGCCTTGGGCTGGATGAACATTGGTGCCGCTGTTGCACCTGACGCCGCCCTGGCATCCGTTGCCGCTGCAATCCTGGTATGTGTTAAGGGTACCAGTGTTTCCAACGGTGTCGCGTTGGCCATTCCACTGGCTGTTGCCGGTTTGGTTCTGACCATTATCGTTCGTACCATTGCAACCTTCTTGGCTCATGGTGCTGACGGTGCTGGTAAGCGCGGTTCATTTGCTGGTGTTTACGCATTCCACTTTATCGCTTTGGCCCTGCAGGGTCTGCGTATCGCGATTCCTGCAGCCTGATCGTTGCCGTACCAACTCACGTTGTGACTGACTTGCTGGCAGCTTTGCCAGACGTTGTCACCAACGGTTTGAAAGTCGGTGGTGGTATGATCGTTGCCGTTGGGTACGCCATGGTTATCAACATGATGGCTACGCCTGCTCTGTGGCCATGGTTCTTCCTGGGCTTTGCCTTGGCTGCACTATCCGAAATTACTCTGATCGGTATGGGTATTATCGGTGTTGTTATGGCCCTGCTGTTCCTGCAGGTTGACCCAGAATTCAACAAGACGTCCGGCGGTTCTTCATCTAGTGATGGCGGCGACCCAATCGACGACATCCTGAATGATTACTAGGAAGGGAGGAAATAATAATGGCTAATGAAATTAAGTTAACTAAAACAGACCGTTTCTGGGTCTTCTGGAACAGTCAATTCCTCCAGGCTTCCTGGAACTACGAACGTATGCAGAACGTTGGCTGGGCCTTTGCCCTCGCACCAGCGCTGAAGAAGTTGTACAAGACTAAGGAAGACCGTGCCGCTGCTTTGAAGCGTCACCTGGAATTCTTTAACACGCACCCATACCTGGTTGCACCTATTCTTGGTGTTGAAATGTCTCTGGAAGAAAGTCGTGCTAACGGGGCTCCTGTTACCGACCAAACCATCCAGGGTGTTAAAGTTGGTATGATGGGCCCTCTGGCCGGTGTTGGTGACCCAGTGTTCTGGGCGACCGCTCGTCCTATCCTCGGTGCCTTCACGGCGTCATTTGCCTTGTCTGGTAGCTGGCTTGGTCCAATCCTGTTCTTCGTTGTATGGCAGATTATCCGTATGGGTTTCCTGTGGTTCACGCAAGAAATGGGTTACAAGCAAGGTGAAGCGATCACTAACGACGTTTCTGGTGGTTTGCTGCAGAAGATCACTGTTGGTGCTTCTGTCCTAGGTATGTTCATCATGGGTGTCCTAGTTCCTCGTTGGATGACCATGAACTTCCCAGCCGTTGTTTCTAACGTTAAGGTTGACAAGGACGCGCAGGTTAACTTCCAGCCAGTCATCAATGCCGCTAACCACGGTCACCTGACTGTTGGCAAGATTCGCGCTGTCATTGCTTCCGTTAACGCTGGTAACTCCGTCACGCCAACAAAGACTACCACTCTTGGTGATATCTTTGATGAATTGACTCCAGGTCTGATGCCTTTGCTGCTCACCCTGGTATGTGTATGGTTGCTACGGAAGAAAGTTAGTCCAATCGTTATCATTCTGGGACTGTTCGTTGTTGGTATTCTGGCCTACTGGGCAGGTATCCTCGGCGCATAATCTCGTCAATGTGCTATTGAACGACAGAATCGGCAATAGGCCGGTTCTGTTTTTATTTTCACGAGGTTTGTTATAATCAGGGCATAATTATTAATAGTTGCTGTCGATGAGGAGGAAACATCATGGTGGAAGTCGAAATATTAAACCATACCGCGGAGGGGACCTTTAAAGTCAATTCCATGGTGAGTGCCAGTGACCCTAAACCGGGTTTTCTGATTTTGGGTGACGGGGGGCTCGAGTTCCGTGCTGATAGTGGGCATGGGTACATCATGATTCCTTGGGCCAACATCAAACGGGTGCGCGCACAGGTCTACATGAAGACGCACATACGTGGCTTCTTTATTGATGTTGACGACGGGCGCAGCTTCAACTTTGTAGCCAGCAAAGCCGTGGAGGCGCTGCGAATCATGCGGGACCACCTAGGTAGCGCCAAACTCGTCAAGGCGGCGACGTTGACTGGGACCATGAACAAGCGGTTCCACAATCTGTGGCAGAACGTCACCAAGCGGTTTGGCCGTAAAGAAAATAAATAGTCCTGAGCGACAAACAGGCCACCGGGTGCGACGACGTATACGTCGCCAACATCCGGTGGCCTGTTTATGCCTGCAGAAAGGCGTGGATCAAACTGTAGAAACGGTCAGTGTCCTCAATGTAGGACATATGGTTGGCATGCGCAACCAAGCGTAGGTGGGCATCCGGAATGCCTGCGGCGAGGTGCCGTGCTGCCCGGAGGTGGATGTCACCTTGGGCGCCCGCCAAGATGAGGTGGGTGCGCTGACCCGCGCCAGCTGTTCATTGGTAATGTGGCCCCACATTTGTAGTCCCAGTTTCTTCCGCGGACGGGAGAAGTAGTCGGCCGCCAAGGCGATACGCTTGCGTAGCCGCAGGTCACGTGGTTGGGTGTGGACACCTGCCAGGATCAACCGGCCAATGATGGTAGGATGCGCGCTGGCGACCAAGAGGGCACTGATACCACCGTCACCAACACCAATGACGGTGGGTGCGCGCAGGTTCAATGTTTGGATAAAGTCCCTGACATCCGTGGCCATTAACTGATAACTAATGTAATCCGTGGTGCTACTTTGGCCGTGGTCGCGTGCGTCCAACGCGTACACCGTGAAGTTTGGCGCCAGCTGGGGAATGAGGTCTGCAAAGATGGCGTGGCTAGTGCCGTTACCGTGTAACAGGATCAGCGGGTGTCCGTGTCCATGCTGGGTATAGTAAAGTGTCGTGTGGTTGACTGTTAGATACATGTTGCTCCTCCTTGCGCCATTATTTCCCGGGAAATAATTATCGGTGTGTTTGTGGTGGGTGATTTTTGCGACTCACCGGTCTTACCGGTATAATAGTAACAGAACAGCACCTAATGGAGGGCCGATTATGGCTAAGAAAATACTTGTGGTTGATGATGAAAAACCGATTTCGGATATCGTCAAGTTTAATTTGAACAAAGAAGGTTTTGACGTTGTTACCGCGTTTGATGGTGAAGCGGCGTTACAGCAGTTTGCTGATGAAAAGCCTGATCTCATCCTACTGGACTTAATGCTACCAAAGATCGATGGTTTGGAAGTCGCCCGGCGGATTCGTAAGGACAGCGATGTGCCGATTATTATGCTGACGGCCAAGGACAGCGAGATCGATAAGGTGCTCGGTCTTGAACTTGGTGCCGACGATTATGTCACGAAGCCGTTCTCCAACCGGGAACTGGTCGCCCGCGTGAAGGCCAACTTACGGCGCCAGAATTCAACGCCAGCACCAACCGAGCAGGAAGAGGAAAACAAGGATATTCAAGTGGGTGACCTGGTCATTAAGCCAGAAGCCTACACGGTGAATAAGCGTGGTGAAAACATTGAACTCACCCACCGTGAGTTTGAATTGTTGCACTACCTCGCCCGGCACCAGGGGCAAGTCATGACCCGTGAGCACTTGTTGCAGACGGTGTGGGGCTACGACTACTTTGGTGATGTCCGCACGGTCGACGTCACGGTGCGGCGGCTTCGCGAAAAGATTGAGGACACTCCTAGTCATCCCGATTGGTTGATGACACGTCGGGGTGTGGGTTATTACTTACGGAGTCCAGAATCTGATCAGGGGTAAGTGGCCGGCATGAATAAAAAGATCCGGTTTTTCCATTCGATTCACTTCAAAATTGCGCTCGTGTTCATCCTTGTAGTCGTCGTGACTGTCGAGGTGATCGGGGCGTATTTTGTCAAACAGCTAGAGCAACAGAATATCGATAGTTTTAAGTCGCAGATTACGATTGAGACCTACGTTGAAGACAAGGTGATCAATGCCCTCGAGGAAAGTAACACCACGAAGGCTGACCGCCAAATTCGTAATGCCTTAAATGAATCAAGCATTGTGAACTCCGCGGATATCCAGGTGGTGGACGCGAAGGGAGTTTTGCGTGGTGACAGTAACGTTAACTCCCAGACGGTCATTGGGCAAAAAAAATGGGTCCACTCAGGTTAAGAACACCCTGTATACGGGCCAAAACTACGAGGGGTTTACGAAGGCGGGCGGGTCGTCCTACTACGTAAAAATTACGCCGCTCAAGAGCAGTAACTCAACTGGTGACGATAACAGTGTTATTGGTGCCATCTACATCCGGGCCAACATGGATTCGGTCTACGACAACATTAGCTCGATCACCCGTATTTTCTTTATTGCCAGCATGGTGGCGGTCTTGTTAGGCATCTTTATCGCCATTGTCATTAGCCGGGCAATTACCCGGCCAATCGACGCCATGAAGCGGCAGGCTAGCCGCATGGCCCAGGGCGACTATTCCGGGCAGGTGCGGGTATACAGCCAAGATGAGTTAGGGCAGTTGGCCATTGCGGTCAACGACCTGTCCGTGCGTGTGGAGGAAGCCCAGGAAGCCAGTGAGGCCGAACGCCGGCGGCTGGATAGCGTGCTGGCGCACATGACCGATGGGGTGATTGCCACCGACCGTCGGGGTAACGTCATTATCATCAACGAAACCGCCCTCGAGTTCTTGAACATCAAGAATGAGGACGCTATTGGCATGTCGATTCTACGGATGCTCAAGATCAACAAAGAATACACTTTACGTGACCTACTGGATAGCCAGACGGAATTGCTCCTGAACATGGAGACCGAGGATCACCAGGAAATGATCCTGCGCGCGGACTTTTCCATGATTCAGCGGGAGACTGGCTTCATCAGTGGGTTGGTCGTGGTGCTACACGACGTTACCGAGCAGCAAAAGAACGAACGCGAACGGCGTCAGTTCGTGTCGAACGTGAGTCACGAACTGCGGACGCCGCTCACCTCGGTGCGTAGCTACATTGAGGCCCTGAACGACGGGGCATGGCAGGACCCCAAGCTGGCCCCAAAGTTTCTCAAGGTGACCCAGGATGAAACCGACCGCATGATCCGGATGATCAACGACTTGCTGTCGCTGTCCCGTCTGGACATGGGGACCAGCAAGATGGACATTGAAACCATCAACTTAAATGAGTTCTTCAACTACATCCTGAATCGCTTTGACATGATGTTGCAGACCGATAATGAGCACGCGGGTGATTCCCGGCACGCCCTGTTGGATGACCAGGGTCAGCCGCACAAGCATTACACCATCAAGCGGGAGATCACCAAGCGCAGCCTGTGGGTCGATGTGGACCAGGACAAGTTTATGCAAGTGGTGGACAACATCATGAACAACGCGATCAAGTACTCACCTGATGGGGGTACCATCACGGCCCGGCTGGTCGAAACGAATAACCACGTGATTCTTTCAATTAGCGACCAGGGGTTGGGAATCCCCGCCAAAGATATTAACCACGTCTTTGAGCGGTTCTATCGTGTCGACAAGGCGCGGTCCCGGAAGCAGGGTGGTACGGGTCTCGGCCTGGCCATCAGTAAGGAAGTTATTGAGGCAATGGGCGGCCGCATCTGGGTCGACTCGGTAGAAGGCAAAGGCAGTACCTTCTACATTTCCCTACCGTATGAAGATATTGCTGACGGGGGGGATGACTGGGATGAAGCTTAGAAGCCTAATATTACGACTTTGTTTGACCGGCCTGGTTGCCATTAGTCTCCTGTTGACGTGGTTTATTTGGTACAACCCGTCCAACTTTGCCCGCCAGCAAAGCAGTAACGTTACCGTACAGAAGGCCACTAAGACCACCAACGAGGCGGTCGAACGGAACACCTTTCTCCCTACGGAGGCCCTCTGGCAAGGAAGTAACCAAAAGTATCAGCTCATCGCTAAGGGGAATGGCGTGCCGGCTCAGGCGCGGACTAAACTTGCCAAGTGGCAAGTCACCAAAGTGGGACCGGTGAAGCAGCTATCGGTCAACGCGTACAATCACCTCCTGACGTTACCGCAGTCGCTGCAACTAACATATCAGGGCAGTGTTTCTTGGTCACTGATTCGTACGCTCCTGTTTAAGCGCACGACCAAGGCGGCCGCCAACTACGTCTTTGACCGCATCGTCTTTGATACGCGGAACCAGCGGACGTACCTAGTCAACGACTACCACGAAACGGTGCGGCCGCTATCGATCAAGCAGCCTAATTACGGGGCGATAGCGGACCTGCTCGGGGATGCTACTACCAAGTATGCGGTCACTGAGCAGCGTTTTGACCACCACGAGGTCGCGTTGCTGGACCAAAGCATTGCGGTCACACCGCAAACCTATTTGATCGATAAGCAAAGCGCCACGCATTACATTGCACTACTGATGACGGATAACACGTCGACCAGTGCGGTGGACACCAAGCAAATAGGTAACCAGACCGTTTACACTGTGAACAGTAACCAGCGGCTGGCGGTCGACAAGAATGATAGCTTGATGCAGTACGAGGACTTCGCGGCCGCGGCCCCAGCGACCAGCTACCGTGGGGTGTTACGCGCGGCGTTCACTTCGTTATCGAGCCTGAGCTTTGCTAGCAAGCAGGGCATCCGCTACTTTGGGTATAATACGCAGGAAAATGCGGTCACCTTCCGGACATACGTGCGCGGGGTGCCCGTCTTTAACCAGACATCCAACGGCACCGTGCGCGTGGTACACAACACGAGCAGTAAGCGTATCGAGTTTTCCGGTAGTAACCTGGAGGCGGCGATTCCCACTAGCCAAACGGCAGTGAAGCTGCCAGCTGGGCAGGACGTACTGAATAAATTGGCCAGCATGGGTGCCCAGCCGAGTGACATTGATGACTTGACGGTGGCGTATAAGTGGGAGCGCGATACGAACAGCGGCCTGGTGGTGAACCTAACGCCAACGTATTACGTTAATATTAACGGCACGTTTGTGGACTATAACGATTTGTTGAGTGGCAAAGTAGCATTGTCAACGCTTATTAATTCGGACAACTAGGGGGGATACCAATGGACTTTCGACGCATCGAGTGGATTTTACTGGTCGTCTTTTTGTGCATGGATATTTTCCTCGGGTGGAGCTTGGCCCAGAACCGGCAGGTGTTTATGTCCACTACAGCCACCGGCGCCACGACCGAAACGTTGTCGGAAATGAAGCGGGACCAGATTTCACTGCCGTCACTCAGCAAGACGAATAGTCGTGGTTCGTACCTGGCCGGTAATAGTGATAATAAGGTGCTACAAAACAGTACTGCTGACCGGGTGCGGGAGAGCAACACGGAGACGACGGTGAAGACTACTAACGGCGTGGAACAACTCACCGCTAAGTTGAAGACCCCCTTGGCATTAGGCCACAAAGGGATTGCAGCGCAGGTTCGTAAGTTTGTGACGGATACCAACAATGTTTGGCGTGGTAACCAGTATGAATTTGAAGCGGACATGAGTAGCAGAACCAACTACGTCTTTTGTCAGAAAACTCAGTACGGGGTGATTGTCGATGGCCACGGGCGGCTGGCAGTCAGCGTGCGCGACCACAAGATCACGGGGTACACGCAGACTTACGTGACCAACGTGAAGACGATGCACCACGCGCAGAAGTTGATCAGCGCGCGGGAAGCGGTGTTGACGCTGTACCGGGATAATGAAATTGTGAATAATTCGTCGGTTACGTGGACCAAGCTGGGGTACACGGAGCTACTAACGACGAAGGGCACCACGGTGTATATTCCGACGTGGTCCGTGGGCATTTCGAGTAAAAACTCGAAGAACGTGACCGTGCATAAAGTTAACGCGATGAGTAAAGCCGTCATTAAGGAACGTTAAGCCAAAATCCATTCGCGGTGTTTCACGTGAAACACTTGGGGAATGGATTTTTTTTGTGTGTGGATGGTTAGCCGTTATTTAGCTGTTTGAATTTGGAACTGGCGACTGCACTATGGCTTGCCACACTGCGCCCGGTTCGTGCTAGCCCGGTACGGGCGTGAGGCGCACAGCGCAGTCATGGGCACCCCCAGCTAGCGTGCGCGAGCAGGGTTAGAAAGGGTGCCAAGACCGCTATTGCGAACCGTGCGCCCGCAATACAGACCATCATAAAAGTGATAGAATGGCACCAATAGTGGTTTGTTTTGGCAAGCCGCACAACGGAGGTAATAATGTTGACGACAGCAGATGCTGATTTCGGTATGCGGGTATGCGTACTAGCAAGTTCCAGTTCTGGTAATACTACTTATATCGAGACCCCTCAGCATAAGGTGCTAGTTGACGCGGGCTTTTCCGGCAAAAAGATTGCGGCGTTGTTAGCTAGCATCGGGCGCGATCTGAATGACGTGGATAGCCTATTTATCACCCATGAACATACGGATCACGTACAGGGGATGGGGGTGCTCGCTCGACGCTACCCGAAACTGCGTATTTACGCCAATGAGGGCACCTTTGCGGCGTTGCCCAAGAGCGTGGGCAAGTTGCCCTATGACCAGCTATCCATCTTCAAGCGGGGCACCACGTTAAGCCTAGGCGACCTCGACATTGAGAGTTTCGGTGTATCGCACGATGCCGCTGAACCCCAGTTCTACCAGTTTCACCACGATGACAAGGCGTTTACCATTCTGACCGATACGGGGTACGTTTCCGACCGGCTGGCGGGAACTATCCGTGACAGTGATGCGTACCTAATGGAGGCCAACCACGATCTCACCATGTTGCGTGAGGGCCCGTATCCGTGGGGATTGAAGCAAAGAATTATGGGTGCTGAGGGGCACCTATCTAATGCGGATGGGGCAGCGGCCCTAATGGATGTTATTGGTCCGCGGACGAAGCGTATCTACCTGGGTCACCGGTCCGCTAACAACAACACCAAGCCACTAGCGCACCAAACCGTGGCGGATATGTTGCTGGCAGAAGGTTTGCCAGTGGGGCACGACTTCCAGCTATTGGACACCGAACGTGAAACACCCGAAGCGTTATTTACGGTATAATTAAGGTGTGGCCAGATACCTGGTTGACGGGCATCTGGCCATTTTATATGGTTCGCGAGAAAATTACGCGTACCATCATATTTTCGTCATAAATTTTCGTTAGCATTAAACCATAAAATAAGTGGTATTAGCACGTATGCAAAGGAGGCTTGAGTGGCGTTAGCACATATTGATATGGATAAGCAAAATAATGGTGTACAACCAGAAGCTAACACCCGGCCAAAGGGCAACAGCCTGGGAAAAACGGCGACTATTGTGGTGGTCGCGGCTTTGATTGGTGGTGGCGCTGGCGGTGGGCTCGCCTATTACGGCTTTTCCCGGATGTCTGCTGATAACATGGGTGTAACCAGTAAATCGGGCACGGCTGGTACTACCGCCGTGACTAAGACCAAGACCACGAGTAGCGCTAGTCAGGCGGCCTTTAAGAAGGTCAAGGGCGCCGTGGTGTCAGTCATCAACCTGCAGAAGGAAAGTTCCAGCACGGATAGCGACAACGGTTGGGGCGAATTGTTTGGTGAGACTAGTTCGTCCTCGAGTAACAGTCAGAGCAGCACGCTGACTGAATATTCTGAAGGTTCTGGGGTGATTTACCAGAAGAAGGATGGCTACGCGTACATCGTCACCAACAACCACGTGGTGTCCGGTTCGGATAAGCTGGAAGTTATTTTGAGTGATGGGACTAAACTCACCGCCACCAAAGTCGGCACGGACTCCGTGACCGACCTGGCGGTACTCAAGATCAATGGTAGTAAGGTTAAGTCCGTGGCCAGCTTTGGTAACTCTAACAAGATCAGCGCTGGTCAAACCGTGCTGGCCGTTGGTTCACCACTGGGCACCCAGTATGCGACCTCGGTAACGCAGGGGATCGTGTCGGCCAAGAAGCGGACCGTTGATGTGACTGACGAAAGCGGCAACACGACTAACGAAGCCACGGTTATCCAAACCGATGCGGCGATTAACAACGGTAATTCTGGTGGGCCCCTCATTAATCTGAGTGGGCAAGTCATTGGGATTACCTCCATGAAGCTATCCGGCTCCTCGAGTAGCAGTAGTGACAGCGCGACGATTGAGGGGATGGGCTTTGCCATTCCGAGTGATGAAGTTGTGTCCATCATTAACCAGCTGGTCAAGAACGGCAAAGTTGTCCGGCCAGCCCTGGGCATTTCGGTGGTTAGCCTGTCGGACATCAGCTCGGATCAACAAAGCGAGCTGCTCAACACGCCACGATCCCTTAAGAGTGGGGTGGTGGTTGCTGGATTCACTTCGAGCAGCATTGCTAAGAACGCCGGTTTATCTAAGTACGACGTGATTGTCGGCCTGGATAACACCAAGATCACAGACGTAGCGGATCTCCACACTGCCCTGTACAAGCACAAGATTGGGGATACGGTGAAGATTACGTATTACCACGGGAGCACTAAGAAGACCGTTTCGCTCAAGTTGACCCAAACGGACGCATCGTTATCCACTAGCACTAGTTCCAGCAAGTAAATTAAGCAATTTATGCGACCATTACGGCCCAAATGGGGCCGGATGGTCGTTTTTTTGTGTACTTTTTAAAGCGAAATGGCTAAAAAGTTCGGGTATTATTGAGGGGCAAACGTTTGTTTTTGGGGACAAAGCCAGCGCGTTTCTGTGGATAACTCTGTGGATAGTGTTAATAAGTGGGTTTGCGCGGGTTTTGCACATTCCGGGAATTCCTGTGGATAAAACTTTTACATTAGGTGCGAATGGGTGTTCGGGGCCCGCCGCTATAGGCTTTGTCCCCGCTTTCAGGGTGTTGACGAATAATCAATTTTTGTGGATAAACGGCACAAAACGAATTTACCCTTGCATTTTGACACCGCAAAATGTGGGGTGGGGGTGGCGGCGTGTGCGCAATATTTGGGTGTGGAGTTATCCCCCGTGTGCATAAGTGCTGGGGACAAGTTGTGTTTCGGGGTGTATTGCCAGTGTATTATTCGTTTTGCCCCACCGTGACCCGGATGGGATAGCGGCGATAATGTAAATATTCCCGTCTGTGGCGCGTGCCTGAGTGTTAATGAGACTTGCTGAAAATTGGGTGGCATTTTGCCTTATATGAAGCAAATATTTGCTTAGGTGTTGTCGTGGCGGCGAATAAGGCGCACAATAGTTAGCGGTAAGTCTCTGAAAGGATGTTTTCCTGCACATGACCGTTGTCAAAAACATCGGTAAGGACCGGGTATTTCAGATTACGGCGATTATCGCCATACTGAGCCTGTTTTTCGCGCGCCCGCATCTGGCCGATATTAATTTCTCCACATTATGGTCATTACTCGCAATGATGACCATCATCCAAATATTTGAATATTTACACGTGTTGGATTACCTAACGTACCGCCTCACGAGCCACGCAACCAATTCGCGGCAACTGAGCTGGTTTTTTTGTGCTCTTGTCGTTCGTGGGCGCGATGTTCTTAACCAACGACATGGCGGTGTTGACGTGTATTCCGCTATATTTGCGCATTGCCCGGAAGTACGACCTGCCGGAAATTATCCCGGTTACGGCGATTGCCATTGCCGCTAACTTTGGGAGCGCACTGACGCCGTTTGGTAATCCCCACAACATTTTCTTGATGTCTAAGTTCCACATCAGTCTGGGTCAATTCGGGGCGTGGGTGTGGCCACTGGTCATCGCCGACGTTGTGTTCCTCGCGTTGCTCAGTTCGCTGGTACCCAAGCGTACCGTGCCGACCGTACCGGTAGTGGATATCCGGATTAATCCGCGGCCCACCACGATTACCTGTATTGCGGCGCTGTTAGTGTTCGTGGCTGTTTTTGGGGTTATTCCTCAGTGGGTCGCTGCCGTCGTCGTGGTGGCCCTGGCCGCCATGATGGACCACCGGATTCTGGGGCAGGTAGATTACGGGATCATTTGTACCTTTGTGGGTTTCTTCATCATCGTCAGCGACATTAGCCAGATTCCGGCGGTGGTCACCACGCTGAAGCATTTGGAAACCAATCCGGTCTCCGTGTACCTCACGAGTATCGTGACCTCGCAGGTGATCAGTAACGTGCCGTCCACCGTCCTGGTAGCGCGATTTAGCAACCAGGTGGCCGCCCTGTTTTATGGGACTAATATTGGTGGCCTGGGCACGCTGGTGGCGAGCCTGTGTAACCTGCTATCGTTCAAACAGTACGGTTTGTACAGCCGGCGGTCCAAGGGGCGCTTCCTCCTGTTCTTTACCATCATCAACTTTGTGGCGTTGGCCATCATGGGCGCGCTGGGCTGGTGGTTGTTAGTGCGCTAGTTAAATTGTGCTTGCAATGGGGCTATGACAGGAATCCTTGTCACAGCCTCTTTTGGTATAATCGGTGCGAGGTGAACAACGTGCATATTAAGGTCATTGGTGTCGGTAAAATCAAAGAAAAGTACTTTACCGCGGGCATTGCGGAGTACCAGAAGCGGCTGCGCGCGTTTGCCAAGGTGGATTTGGTGCAGGTACGCGACGAAAAGGCACCTGAATCCTTGTCGGCGGCGGAAATGGAGCAGGTCAAGGCCGTTGAGGGTGCACGCATCCTGGAAAAAAATTAAGGACAGTGACTGGGTGATTGCCCTGGCCATTGAGGGTAAGCAGCGGGACAGTGAGGTCTTCGCCAAGGAAATTGCGGATCTGGGCACGTACGGGCACCCAGACATCACCTTTGTCATTGGTGGTTCCCTGGGCCTGAGCCCAGCCGTGATGCAACGCGCCAACGATACGTTGAGTTTCGGCAAGCTGACGCTGCCACACCAGTTGATGCGCCTGGTGCTGATGGAACAGATTTACCGGGCCTTTATGATCAACGCGGGGCGGCCGTACCACAAGTAGGTTGTCAACATCAATCATGAGTTTATAAGTTCGTGCGGCCGGGAGTTACCTGCGCCGTATTTTTTTTCACCACTAAGTTGACACCGTGTCACCGTCAACTATACTGGAGTTAGTCAGCTGGTGACACGATGTCACCGAAAGGAGGGCGGTTATGGTTTTAAGTACGTTTGACCACATCCCCGCGGCCAAGCAAGCGCGCGTGCGGGCCGCATTAATGGACGAGTTTACGCACCACCCGTTAGCGGAAGCACAAGTGGCCCGCATTGTGCAGTCCGCGGGGATTGCGCGCGGGGCGTTCTACAAGTACTTTGCTGACCTGACGGACGCCTATCAATACGTCTTCGCCGACGTCATGCGGGTCATTCATAGCGGCGTCCCGCGTCAGGTCACATCACACAATGGGGCGGACTACGTGGCGGCGGTGCGCCACTTCGTTGAAGCGGTGGATACGCACGGTTACCGTGCGTTCATCACGATGTACTACCGTCACAACGAGAGCGTCGTCGGCGTGCGGCCCACGCGGATACTGGAAGGTGACGATGGACCCCGGCGCTGGGCCGTGGCGGTGCTATGTCATCAGACCGTCCGTGATGTGTTGTTGGATCCGGACCAAGCGGAGGCGCGGTTAACGCAGTTGCAACAGGCGTTAGGGGATTAGTATTACAAAGGGGCAAGTAACATGTTTTTAGCACTCAGGGAAATTAAGAAGGAAAAGTTACGTTCGGCCTCATTGTGGCCATGATCGTACTAATTAGTTACCTCATTTTTATTTTGACTAGTTTAGCGTTAGGCCTCGCCCGTGAAAATACGGATGCCATTAACTCGTGGCACGTTGAGCGGGTCACGCTGAATGCTGATGCTAACGTGGATATGCGGCAGTCATTTCTTAGCCAGCAACAGGCGGGCAAATTGACCAACGATGAGGCCTACATGGGTGAGACCAGTGTGGTGGCGAAAGCGCCGCACCGTCAGCAGTTATCGGCCGTCTTTGTGGGGCTCAAAGCCAACCAGTTTGTGGCGCAAGGTGTGCGCTTAACCAGTGGGCACCGCGTCCGGGCCAGCCACGAAATTGTGGCTGACGAAGCGTTTAAGCTGGCCGGATACAAGCTGGGCAGCCGCCTCAAACTCAACGACGATCAGACCAAGTACACCATTGTCGGTTTTACCAAAAACGCTAAGTTGAACATTGCACCGGTAGTTTACGGGCAACTGGCAACGTGGCGGTCGCTGCGGGGGATGACTGCAGGTCCGGTAGCCAGCGCCGTGGTTTCACGGAACGCGCACTACCACAATGGGCATACGGGCACCAAGACGTACACGACTAAGCAAATCATCGCCAAACTGCCCGGGTACTCGGCCCAGAACATGACCTTTGGCCTGATGATTGGCTTTCTGATGGTCATTTCGCTAGTGATCATCGCGGTCTTCCTGTACATCCTGACGATGCAAAAGCTGCCGAACTACGCCGTTTTGCGGGCGCAAGGCATTCCTAGTCGGATGTTGGTCGGCGCCACCATCAGTCAGTCCCTGCTACTGGTAATTAGCGGGCTTGTGCTGGGTGCACTTCTGACTGCGGTCACCGCGTTGGCCTTGCCAGCGGCGGTACCGATGGCGTTTGACATCCCGGCTTTGGCTGGGGTGGCCGCGGGCTTAGTGGTCATGGCCGTACTCGGGGCGTTGATCCCGATTAAGAGTGTCGTGAGCGTTGACCCGGTAAGTGTGATTGGAGGCTAAACAACATGGCGGCAATTTCGTTAACGAACGTGAATCAGGTTTTTGGTAGTGGTACCGCGCAGGTCCAAGCGCTGACCGACGTCAACTTTGCGGCCGCTACCGGCACGCTAAGCCTCGTCATGGGGCCCTCGGGTTCCGGTAAGAGCACCTTTCTCAGCATTGCTGGTGGGCTACTGACGCCGACCATCGGTGAGGTTACGGTGGACGGCAAGAAGTACTCGGGCCGGTCAAAAAAAGGAGCGTGACCGGTTACGCCTGGATGCAATCGGCTTCGTGTTGCAGGCATACCGACTACTACCGTACCTGACCGTGGCGGACCAGTTTCGGTTGGTCGACAAAGTGAAGCCTCAAGGCAATCTGAGCCCCGCGGCCCTCACGGATGTACTTGATCAGTTGGGCATTGCGGACCTGGTCAATAAGTACCCCGATGAATTATCCGGCGGCCAGCAGCAACGTGTGGCCATTGCGCGGGCACTGTACCCGAATCCCGAAATTATTTTGGCGGACGAACCTACGGCGGCACTAGACAGTGCCCGGGTGCAGATTGTCGGCCAGCTCTTGAAGGATCTCGCCCTGACGCATCACAAAGCT
Organism: Lacticaseibacillus thailandensis DSM 22698 = JCM 13996; assembly: GCF_001312865.1. Classification (GTDB taxonomy): domain Bacteria; phylum Bacillota; class Bacilli; order Lactobacillales; family Lactobacillaceae; genus Lacticaseibacillus; species Lacticaseibacillus thailandensis. The sequence continues at coordinate 179,271 of NZ_BBER01000003.1, forward strand.
GTGGTGGTGGTGACTCATGACGTGCGGCTGATTGACTTTGCTGATGAGCGGTACACCATCCAGGATGGCCGGATGACGCGTGAATGACCGACAGTGGTGGCATCATTGAGGAAAATGTGATGATATTAAAGTGTAGTGATAATACTGGCATTACCAGTTGACAGCGTTTACACCGTTCGCCATAATTTATCCTGTATGAACCACATGGCGGTGGCGTAGGGCCAAATGAGCGGCAATATCACTAGGGCCACCAACCATCAGGTGATGATTGGTGGCCCCTTTGCGTGCTTGATGGCGCGCGCCTGTTGATTGTGGAATACTTGCTGGGAGGCAAAATTATGATGAGGAAGAGGGTTCTGATGTTTGCCAGCGCGCTGACGCTGGGCGCACTCATGCTGAGCGCGTGGGGTGCAAATAAACCGGCGGCCAAACAGGTGGCCCCTAAACAGGTGTTACGGTGGACAGAAACGACGCAGTTGGCGACCGATGATCCGGCCCAGGCGGTTGATACGCTTAGCTTTAACGTCTTGCTGAATACGCAGGAGGGACTGTATCGCGCGTCTAACCACGGCCAGAAGATGAACCTGGCGTTAGCTAAGCGGGTGCAGATCAGTGCCAACGGCAAGACCTATAAGGTGACGTTACGCAAGGCCAAGTGGAGTAACGGCGAGCCGATTACGGCGCAGGATTTTGTCTACGGTTGGCGGCGGGTCGTTGACCCTAAGACTAAGTCGCCAGACGCCTTCTACTTCTATCCGGTCGAAAATGCGCAGGCCATTAATACCGGCAAGAAATCCTTATCCACGCTGGGCATTACGGCGCAGGGGCAACGGCACCTGACAATCAAGCTGAATAAGCCCGTGGCGTACTTCAAGAAGCTGTTAGCCTGGCCGCTTTTCTACCCGCAAAACCCTGAGGTGGTGAAGCAGTACGGTCAGCATTACGGTACCAAAGCTGGTGCTCAAGTATATAGCGGTCCGTACAAGCTCGCTAAGTGGAACGGGACTAACGATTCGTGGCAATTGGTGAAGAACAAGCAGTACTGGGATCGGCGGCACGTGAAGCTGAGCGTGATCAAGGAGCAGGTCGTCAAGGATGCCAATACCGGCCTAAACCTGTTTGATACGGGCAAAGTGGACGCGGTATCACTGTCCGGGGCCACTGCAGTAGCACAAGCGCACAACCGGCACCGTGTTGACCGCTTGAGCGCTAACATGATGCGCGTGGACATGAACGAGAAGCGGGTGCCCGCGTTCAGTAACGTGAACGTGCGGCGGGCCTTCTCGCTGGTCGTTGACCGGCAGCAACTAGTCAAGCGGGTCCTGCAAAACGGCTCCCGTGCGGCGATTGGCTTTACCCCCGTGGGCTTAGCAACCGGGCCGAACGGTCAGGACTTTGCCCGCGCCAGCAAGGTAGCCAGCGGGGTCGACTACAACCTCCAGACCGCTAAAAAGCTGTTGAGTAAAGGAATGGCGGCGACGAGCACCAAGAGTCTGAACCTCACACTCCTGACGAGTGACGCTGATTCCAGCAAGACTTTGGCTGAATACCTGCAGGGCCAGTTTGAAAAGCTGCCCAACGTACATGTGACCGTCAAGGCCATTCCGGCGGCACAAGAACTGCAGTTACAGAACAAGGGAGATTACGACCTGACGGTGACCGGCTGGCAGTCCGTCTTTGGTGACCCAATCAACTTCCTGCAGATTTGGGGCAGCAAGTCCAGCTACAACAGCAGTCAGTGGCACGATACCAAGTTCGATCAGTTATTAGCAGATGCGGAGAACAAGTACGGTAACCAACTGACGAAGCGCTGGCAAACGCTCGCGCAGGCAGAGCGTTTGCTGATGAAGCAGCAGGCAACGATACCCCTGTTCCAGTCCAACAGCATGCAGCTGCTGAACTCCAAGGTCAAGAATGTCAACTACAACCCGTCTGGGGTACCTTATGATTGGAAGACAACGTACATTGCTAAGTAAGGTTGCACGTTGTCGACAAAATGACGGCCCACCACTTGTTGATGGGTCGTCATTTTTATGGGGCAATATATTTCCCGGGAAATAAAGTGGCCAGGACGCTCACTTAGATTGTGGCGCGTAGTAGCGCCAGCCCTCCTCAATTGATTTTCATAACCATTCCACATTAGCAAATAAATTACGCGTCATCAACACTTGACGTGCTGGTAAAGCTGTGCCAATGGTTGATTTAATAACATTAACAGTTATCGATGTTGCGTTAAAATAACGGTCAATATTGGTGGGCGGTTGTTGTGGGTGAGGTGAAGAAGGTTGAATGCGGCAAACAGAACGTGCTGGAGTGCCAAACAAAACGGAGCCCGTTTTGTTTGGCCAATTTGGGTGAAGTAGTTGGGGTAAGTGATAGTGATGCTGTAACTGTAATCGGCACAAAGCCGTTGCATAAACTTCGCGAAACCGTAATTGTGACGACACACTTTCTTCATGGGTGATGGGCATAATCATTTACATAGCAGCGAGGAACCCAGACCTCGTTACTACCCACAAACTTCTTCTTCATAAATTGGTGGCCGACTTGCCCAGAAGCCGGTTGCCCCTCCCTCAGCGCCCTCCGTGTGTAATTCGCGGAGGGCGATTTTTTTGGCACTGGCGCGGTTGTGCTACGTGTTGGTTACGCCCAGCCGTACCAGCATCACGACACTAGTAACGCGCGCCTTGACAGCGGTATACTATTTATCAGTAAGCAACGTGGTACCAACGAACAGCCAGCTAGTAATCCGTCAGGGGCGTTAGTAATGGGTGGTTGGTGTACATAGATATTTTTGGGGGAGGCAATCATCGTGACCAGTATTACCGCAGGAATTCTTGCCCATGTGGATGCGGGTAAGACCACCTTATCAGAGGCCTTGTTATACCGGACGGGGACGGTGCGCCAATTGGGTCGGGTCGACAAAGGGGATGCGTTCCTCGATCCTGATGCCCTGGAAAAGCGGCGTGGCATCACCATCTTTGCCCACCAGGCCCAGTTACACTACCACAATCTGGCTTTGACGCTCCTCGACACGCCAGGGCACGTGGACTTTGCTGCGCAGACAGAACGGGTCCTCAGTGTGCTGGATTACGCTATTTTGGTGGTGGCCGCGCCGGATGGGGTGCAGGGCTACACGCGTACGTTGTGGCGCCTCTTGCAACGGTATGAGGTGCCCACATTTATCTTTGTGAACAAGATGGACGCGCCAGGCACGGACCGTGCGGCCATCATGGCGGCCTTACAGCGGGATTTAGGTGCTGGGTGCGTGGACTTCACCGAGGCGAACGGGCAATTGCATGACGACGCGGTTGAGCAGGTGGCCGTGCAGGATGATACGGTGTTGGCGGACTACCTGGAGCAGGGCACGCTTTCGGATACGACCGTCCAAACGTTGGTGCAGCAACGGCGGGTCTTTCCGTGCTACTTTGGTGCAGCTTTGAAGCTGCGCGGCGTGGATGCGTTGCTCGCCGGTATCGCACGGTGGGCGCGACCAACGGCGTGGGCCGCTGACTTTGGGGCGCGGGTCTTTAAGGTTAGCCATGATGCACACGGCGAGCGACTTACGTGGTTACGTGTCACTGGCGGGACGTTGCGGGCCAAAGACGCGCTGGTAGACGGGGAAAAGGCGAACCAACTCCGCGTTTACAACGGCGCCAAGTATACGGTCGTGCCGGCAGTGCGTGCCGGTGATGTGTGCGCCGTCACGGGACTCGTGCACACGACGCCGGGTCAAGGTCTGGGTACGGCCAAAGCTGCAGTCACGCCGCTGATGCAACCGGTGTTGACGTACACACTGGCGCCGGGTACCGCAGATATCCATACCTGCTTGCAGGCCATGGAAGAACTGGCGGATGAAGATCCGTTGCTGCACGTGCAGTGGTTGCGAGAACTGAATGAAATTCACGTTCAGGTAATGGGTACGATTCAGTTAGAAGTTTTGCAGCAGTTATTGGCGGACCGCTTTGGCCTACAGGTCGACTTTGTGCAGGGAAGCATTCTCTACCAAGAGACCATTACCGCACCGGTTGAGGGCGTGGGCCACTTTGAACCCCTGCGGCACTACGCGGAGGTACACTTGCTCCTCACGCCACTACCACGGGGCGCCGGGTTGCACTTCACCAGCGATTGTTCCGTCGACGTTCTTCCGCGTAATTGGCAGCACCAGGTGCTAACGAGCCTAGCCGCGAAGGAACATCGTGGTGTGCTGACGGGTGCGCCCATTACGGATATGGAGATCAAGCTAGTCAACGGGCGCGCCAGCAATGTGCATTCGGTTGGTGGCGACTTCCGCGAGGCCACGTGGCGCGCGGTGCGTCAGGGCTTAATGATGGCGCGCACTCAGGGACAGTGTCAGTTACTGGAGCCGTGGTATGCCTTCCAGTTGACGGTGGGCGCTGACCAGGTTGGGCGTGCGCTGAACGATATTCAACAGATGGACGGGGACTTCGCCGCCCCAGCGGCGGCTGCGCAGATGGTAACAATTACTGGACACGCCCCCGTAGCGACGATGCGGGACTACAGTCAGCGGATACGGGCCTACACGCACAGGCAGGGCCAATTGGACTGCGTGGTGGCGGGATACCAGCCGTGCCACAATGAGGAAGTGGTAGTGGCGGCCGCGGATTATGCGCCGGTTAGTGATCTAGAGAACACGCCTGATTCGGTTTTTTTGTGCGCATGGGGCTGGTTACCCGGTTCCCTGGGACCAGGTGCCACGGATGGCCCACGTGGCGTATTTGAGCTGACCAATGTTTCACGTGAAACATTGCCATCCGCATAGCGTTGAGCTCACTGCCAGTCAGGAGTACAATCGCCCATAAGGCCAAATATTTAGTAAAGGACAGGCATTACATATGCATATTGAAGAAGGATACATGCCGTTTCGTGGCTACAAGACGTACTACCGCATCGTGGGTGAGCCGAACCCAGACAAAGCACCATTGCTGCTGATTCACGGTGGCCCCGGTTCCTCACACAACTACTTTGAATTGATGGACGACTACGCTAATACCGGGCGCCAGCTGATTATGTACGACCAGGTTGGTTGTGGGAAATCCTCCCTACCTGAAGATGAGTCCGTCTACGTGAAGGAGACCTGGGCAGCCGAACTGATTGCGCTACGTAAGTACCTCCACCTCGACCAGATCCACATGCTAGGTCAATCATGGGGTGGGATGCTCGAAATGTACTACCTCACTAGCTTTGATCCCCAGGGCATCAAGAGTGTGATGATTGATGGTTCGCCTGCATCGATCAAGCTGTGGACGCAGGAGCAACATCGCTTGATTTCCTACCTGAGCTATGAGGACCGTGAGGCGATTGCTGAAGCAGAACGCACCGGTGACTTTACTGGTCCTAAGTACCTGGCCGCCAATGACCGTTACATGGAGCGGTATTGCTGGGATGACCCCGACGAGAACTCGCCGGAGCCACTGCGCCGGCCAACGAACGGGCAACGGGCTAGCCGGATTGCTGAGGGGCCGAATGAGTTCACCGAAAACGGCACGATCAGCGACTTTGACGTGACCGACCAGTTGCACAAGATTCACGTGCCGGTCCTGGTTACCAGCGGTACGGATGACCTGTGCACCCCGTTGATTGCCAAGTCCGTGTACGACCACATTCCGGGTGCGAAGTGGCACCTGTTTGCCAACAGCCGGCACCTAGCACTACTGGATCAGCACGATGAATTTATCGATGTCTTGGACCACTGGCTGGCTGCCAACGATTAAGTAGTGATAAGTGATAAGTGATACTAAAGGGCGCGTACCGACCACCTCAACGCGAGGTGAACGGGACGCGCCCATTTTTTTAATTAATTAATGGATGTAAACGGTAATGACCGTAACGAGACCAAAGACGATCCCGGGTAGGTTCGAAATAATGACTGGCCAGTCCCTATAGGTTTTAGTCCAGCCGTATGCCACCCATAACGTGGCGTTAACGGCGGCCACTAGCGGCTGCAGGGGTGAAACGGGACTTCCCGAAAAATTGGCAATAATTTCGGGAATGTAGGAGATATACATGGAAATACACATGATGGTTGCGACCTTGCTCAAAATTTTGAGCCGCCGCACCCGTTTTGGATTCACCGCGTCTTTGCCTTCTGGATACTTGGACGTGTCAATACGCATATAAATATCTGCCTCCTCAAGCATTGATTGGGGACAAGCATAACACGGGTGATACCTGAAAGCAAACAAAACGGGCGTTTGTCATCACAAAAATAACACGATACCCGTTGCTGAATGTTAAAAATCGTCCGTTCCGTCAGCTTCGTCCGTGAGCCGGTCACGGCCGTCATGCTTGGATCGGTATAAATAACGGTCGCTACGTTTAAAGAAATTAGTGGCGTTATTATCCTGTGGGTGGGCGATTGCCAAACCAAAGGAGGCGGTAATTTGGAGCTCGCCCTGTGTTAACGGAATATACATATTTTTCAAGCCCCGCTGACACTCAGCCACTATTTCCTGAGCGGCGGCCAAGTTGGTGTTAGGCAGTAGGAGTGCGAATTCCTCACCGCCAGTACGGTAAAACCCGTAGTGATCGTCCTGTTCGCGTAGTATTTGTTGTATTTGGCGCGAGAACGCGATCAACGTCTGGTTACCCATCAGGTGGCCGTAAGTATCATTAATGCTTTTGAAGTGGTCCAGGTCAATCGCGACCAACGCCAACGGTTGCCGGTCCTGGTCGGCAAATTCACTGTTGAGATCATGGCGAAAGGTTGCCCAGTTGCGCGCACGGGTGAGGGCGTCATATTGGGCCTCGTGGGTGAGCTTGGCCAACACTTGTTGGTCATGCTGCAAGTACTGGTCAAAGTCCCAGAGGGCAAAGTAAGCCCAACCAAACGAGATGAGGTTGGCAATGGCCAACCCTAACGGCAGGGGCCGGGGCGCGGTCAAGTACATATTGACCCAGAAGAGCGTCCCCACGAAGAGGGCGGGCAAGAAGTACACCCAACGTTGCTGATGCAACAGCTGGCCATACCAACGCTCGGCGTAGATGACAAGGCACGCAAAAAGAAACAAGATCCAATTAGTAATCGACATGGCGCCCGTACTAATGTAGGTGATTGCCCCCACGGTTTGAATAATGGCAAAACCCACCAGGCTGGTGGTCAACAGGTTGGAGTAGATGAGAATGGTACTTTGAATGTTGACGAACGCCCAAAAGAGCATGAGGTTGCTGGAATGACCATACAGGTACCGTAACAGTATCAGCATCAGGCATATGTAAATAAGCAGTGGGTACACTGCTTGGACCCGCGCCAACATCCGCATGTGCGCGACCCGTTGTCTGGTACCAGCTTCAATTTGACTGTAAACGGACGTAAAGCCGAGCATACTGATGACGACGATGAAGAACGTGGTCACGTATGATGCAACGTTCATTAGAATGACCTCCTTGGCGGTCGAAGTGTGATACTGGAAAGTACCGGGTTTGACTTCAACATAGGCCACATTTAGCGATTGGTCAATCGCTTTTACCTCTATTATACAGAGTTATTAAAGATATCTGCAGACGATTGGTTCGGATTGGCGTGTTTGGTTGATATTGACGCATTTTGCGCACAGTCCGTGTCGTTGGCACGGGCTATTTTACTGGCAATAATTGTGGTCCTTAGTTATCGGTCATTGTTGGCTATACTAATGGGTTATGGGCTGTGTGCACTCTGGGTGGCGGCAATGAAGGATGATTAGTGAGGGGAAAGTGCCTAGCCGTTGCTGGCATGTATTGGTACCCCCGGGCATAATAATGGTGTATCGAGGGGAGGAAACATGAACCCTGCAGTTTGCTGGTCGATTAAGGAATTTTTGCACCCTACGTAACTGATCATACGACGAGTTAGCGGGTCAGCTGTCCATTTCACGGTCGCAATGGACCGATAATGACGGGACACTGCGCCTGTAGCTTGCCATCAAGCTGGCAGACATCATGACGAGCTGCATAAGGTGCGTTATAGTATTGGTAAACAAGCACTAGTGGAGGTCAGCATGCAGACGGTAGAGGAAATTTCTCGGGCAATTATGGCGGATCCCGCCAACCAGCAGTACACGGCGGCGGGAATCGAGCCGCTATTTCACGTGGAGCCCACGGCTACCATCCTCATTATCAGTCAGGCACCCAGTCGCCAGGCGCAGTTAGCGCGGACATACTGGCACGACCCGAGCGGCGACCGGTTGCGCCAGTGGATGGGCATTAATGCGGATGAATTTTACACTCTGGCCGCATTGCGGTCCTCAACCTGGATTTTTACTATCCGGGCAAGGGCAAAAGTGGCGACCTCCCGCCGCGGCGGGGATTTGCTGAAAAGTGGCACGCGCCGCTATTAAAGCTGATGCCGAACGTGCAATTGACGCTATTGATCGGCGCGTACGCTCAACGTTACTACCTACCGCAACGCCGGCGTACGTTGACGGCCACAGTGCAGCATTACGCGGACTACGCACCATACTTTCCGCTTGTGCACCCGTCGCCACTCAATTACGGATGGATGCACAAGAATCCGTGGTTTGAAGAACGCGTAGTGCCCGCGCTGCAACGGCCGGTGCGGGTATTGGTGGATGCATAGTAAAAGGGGGCAACGCATAGTTGCCCCCCTTTGGTATGGAATCATATTTACAAAATGAAATCGAGAATCAGCCAGCCCATCACGGCCAGGATAGCGAGGCCCAAAAAGTTAAAGGCAGAAAAGCGAGAAAGAAGCGGACTTGGTTGTGGTTACCAAAGTCAGTGTACTCCTTGAACACGAGCAAGTTACACATGGAGCCAACCACCGTGCCCAGGCCACCGATGTTGGACCCCAAGAAGAGGGCCTCCGAGAAGCTGGTAAACTTTCCAATTAAGACCGTTGACGGGACGTTGGAGATTACTTGGCTGCTCAACAAGCTGGTCAAGTAGACGGAGTGGCGGGTGGCCATGAGTCCCGAGACGAGGGTGACGACCCATGGCATCTGGCGCAGCACACTGACAATGACGAAGAAGCCGCCAAAGGTGAGCACGATGGCGTAGTCCACGTGGAGCATGATGTGCGGATCAAAGGCTAGTGCGAGCACGATGGCGGCGATGGCACCGACATGAGGGGATGAAGCCAAGGACCCCGATGAAGATGATCAGCGCCACAATGCAGGTAACGATCGTCGGGCGCCGTTGAATACGGATGTCCCGGGGTGGGACGGACGGTAAAGGGGTTTTCTTGATGGTAAAGATGAAGAGGGTGAGGAGAATCATGCTGGCAATCAGTAACGGGATCGACCAGGTAAAGAAGGTGCCCACGTGGATGTGGTAGTGGTTCATCAGGAAGATGTTGTGGGTGTTCCCAAAGGGTGTAAAGGCACTGCCAAAGTTGGCGGCCATCCCGATCAACGTCACAGGTAAAATCTCGGGAAGCTTGAATTTCTTGGCAATACGGAGATAGAGGGGAACTAAGGTAATGACCGTCACGTCATTGGTCATAAACATTGCCGCTACGACGGCGAGGAGGACAAACATCCATGTCAGCTGGCGCGTAGTGGTGGCCAGACTGGTCAGACGGTAGGTAAAGTAATCCAATATATGCAGGTACTCAAAAATCTGGATGATGGTCATCATCGCCAGAATGGAGAACAGTGTAGAAAAGTTGATATCTGCGAGACGCGGTTTCGCAAAGAACAAACTAATCAATGCCAAAACCACGGTGATTTGCAGCACGTGGTCCTTAGCAACGTTTTTGATTACGGTCATGAATAAACCCTCTTCGAAAATTGACTCAACGTAAATATTTTGCACTTAAAAAGGGTGGCCTACTATCGGACTAGTGTAAAACTCTCGTAAATATCGGGGACTGAATGTTTACAAACCGGCATATTTCCCGGGAAATAATGTCCAGTAGGGCGTGTGGCGAGCGTCCAACATACGGCTCTACGGGGGTAGCGCCGCGGGAGACAACGGCACAGGGCCAGGGTTTGCAACAAATAGGCTGCACAGCATCGGTGACTTTTTATGAACTGTGCGCTCAGGTTGATGAATAGCAGTAACCATACAAAATGCCGTCAGGAATAATCCTGGCGGCACTTATTGATATTGCTAACGGATGTGCTTAGTCGTTGGTTGCCGACATTTCGCTAGCGCTCGTGGTTGGTTCAATCACTGCTGCGCCGCTGTCTTCGCGGGCTTCAATGGCACGTTCAGCGGTGTCATCAGCTTTGAAGGACTGGCCAGTCAGTTTGGCGATAATGGCGCCGCCAATCAGACCCACGGCCAGGAATGGCACAAAGTCCATGGAGATGGAGAACATAGGAATGTACTTAGTGGCGAAGTTGTCGATGGCCTGGAAGAAGGCCAGGTTGGCTAAGAACGGCGGTAGCGCGTGGATAGCATCCAGAATGGCGGGAATTAAGGTAAAGCCAATCGTCGTGCGGTAAATGGTACGTTGTTTGCCAATGAATGGGTGCAGCATGCCCAGGAGAATCATGCCATGGCCAATGGGTACAGCAGCATCAGAATCGGCGTGGACAGGGCGATGATGGTATCCAGACCGAAGTTGGCAATCAGGAAGGAGCAGGTGCAAGTGAAGATGAGGAACTTGCTGAAACCAATCTTCGGGAACCGCCGGCCAAGGTCCTGGGAGAATGAGGTAACCAGTCCAATCGAGGTGGTGAGGCAGGCGATGATGGCCATGGCAGCCAGGATGCCCGTTCCAATCATACCGGTGTAATGCGTCATGATGGCACTAAAGGCGGGGCCACCGTTGGAGTAAACCTGCGTGAATTTAAGGGAAATAACGCCCAACATGATCAAACCTAAGTAGATGGCGGCTTCGAGCCCCATGGACATGGCACCAACTTTGGCCACGTCACGGGACCGCTGCCCAGCTTTGAGAATGCCAAAGTGCTTCAGTGCGGCCACAATCGTCACCCCGAAGCCCAGTCCGGCGAGTGCATCCATGGTGTTGTAACCCTGCAGGAAACCGTAAGTAAAGTTACTACCGGCCTTGGTAGCGTGCGTTGTGGCAGCCAGCGTCGCACCGTCACCCTTGATGAGAAAGGCCGCAATGAAGACCGCAATCAGCAAGATCAGCAGTAACGGGTTGAGCAACTTACCCACGTAGTTGGGCATCTTGTTCGGATTTTTGGACAGGAAGTACGTGAGGCCGAAGAAGATAGCGGAGTATATCAGGAGTGCGATTTGGTCGGAGCCCTTGGGAATGAAGGGGAGAATTCCGATTTCAAAGGACGTTGCGGCCGTACGGGGGGAGGCAAACAGCAATCCCAGCGTGGCGTGGGTCGCAATCAGGAAGAAGAGGGCGAAAATTTTACCCGCGGGGCGGGCCAACTGGTACATGCTGTCACTTTCGGTCATGGAGATGGCCAGAATAGCGAGCAGTGGTAGCAGGATAGCGGTGATAATAAAGCCAAAAGTAGCCGGAATCCAGTTACCGCCGGCGGCCTGGCCCAAATGGATCGGGAAAATCAGGTTGCCAGCCCCAAAGAAGAGTGCAAAGAGCATGGAACCAAGGGTTAAGTATTGTTTTTTTAGTGAGATGAGTTGATTTTGCTTTCATTTCCATAGGTATGTCCTCCAAAAATAATGGTTAATTGCAACAAAGGGGGGCGGTCCAACCTTGGCCGGGGTCGGACCGGGGACGAAAAAAAAGCGCCCCTGGCAAACTTTACGTTTGCCAAGGGCGCCATTGCGCTTTACCACCTTAGTTCGTCTATCCGTCACCGAATAAACCTCGGAGAGTACGGCCGTGACCGGTGCACGGTGATACTCCATTGCTGTAATGGGCGCAATCCCAGTCGCCACTCCCGTACGGTCGCAGCGACGACTCATAGCCTACTTTCACCGGGTTAACGTGGTCGCTTCACACTGATCACGACTCACTGACACGCGCTACCGGTTACTCTGCTACTCTTCGTCTTTGTTTCAATTGATGTTGTGATTACCTTAAATTAAATAAATGTGAAAGTCAAGAGAATAAATACAAAAAAATCTCATTTTTGGCTGGTGATAACAACGGTTATCGGTACCTGGTGCGACTTGGTAGGCATCGTCGCGATTAAAAATACAATTTTTTTGCACTGAAGTATTGGATTTTTAGTGTCAGGGGTATACTATAGCGTCAGAGATAACTCAACGCATATATGTTCAATGCTCAAGCCCGGAAGTTTAGGGCATACGACCCGTACATGAGAAAGTCATGTGCGGGTTGTTTTCGTTTCAGGGTCGAATTACGAAGGAGGCTGGTTTGTATGTACCGTTTTTTTTGGGCAACCCAAGTATGCTGGTACCAACAACACCACGCGTAATCTGATTGGGTACGAATTGTTTATTCGCCAATATGTTGATGGTCGTTGGCTACTGCCGCAAGACTTTAACGGGATTACCGCAGACACGTTACAACACTTATTGATGGACGTCGTGCTCACTATGCACGAATCGGTCGAGATGCTATCGTTCAATCTGGAGCAGAATCAGTTTGTGGATCCCGCCTTTTTGGACATGGTGACCTACGTGCAGGACCACACCCGCATTAACCTCTTTACGGAGTTGACGGAGCGGCTCGCTCCGGGTATTAGTGAGGATTCGCTGGTGGACGCGGCCGCTAAGTTCCACCATCGTGGCCTCTTGGTCTGCATTGACGATGTTGGTACCGGTGAGAATACCCCCGAAATGGTGCTACGCATGAATGATTCGGTGGATGAGTTCAAGTTCGCCTTCCAGGACTTTCGGCCGTACCACAACATCCAGGAAATTGAACCGCAACTCAATTTTTGGTACCACCTGGCGCGGCGTGAGCACAAGATGTTGGCTATTGAGGGTGTGGAAACCGCTGCTGAGTTGGCGGAAATCGATGCCCATTACGACTATGACGTGGTGCAGGGCTACCTGTTGGGTCACCCAGCCTTGCTCAGTCGGGCCCAAAATAGTAATTAAGCTGTAGCTGGTGTCCGGAAAAAGACGGCGCAGCAACCCGGCCCGGTGTGGCTTGCCAGCACGGTGCCCACGGGCATACTGGTGATTTGTGCCGTAGGTAGAACTTGGCGTACGGCGTCTGCCAACTTTGCCGTTGTGGTCGCATCCGCGCTGCTGACAATCATGACGGTGGGGTGCGGCGTATGACCGAGGGCGTCACCGGCTTGCTGAGCGAGGAAGCGCAAGGATTTACCAAAGGTGCGGACCTTGTGGCGGACCACGATGGCCCCGTCCTCCTGCAACTCAAGAATTGGGTGCAGGTTCAACAGTGCCCCGATTTTGGCGGCGCTGGCTTTGAGTCGGCCGCCCGCGACCAGGTAGTGGAGGTCGTCAATGGTGACTACATGGTGGTACTCGTGGCGGTGCTGTTGCACCCAGGCGGCGACGCTGGCCGCCGGTTGGCCCTGGTCCCGGAGCTTGATCACGTCCAGCAGCATCATGCCTAGCCCGCAGCTAGCGGCGCGGGAATCCGCAATCGTGATGTCGGCATGGGGGTAATCCTCCTGGATCACTCGGCGAGCCTGGACGGCGCCGGCAAAGGTGCCACTTAGGGCGCTATCAAAGGCGAGGTACAATACCGGGGTGTCGTTGCGCACGTATGGTTCAAAGGCGGCCACGAATTCGCCCACGCTCACTTGGGAGGTGGTGGCGGTGTGGCCGGCGCCGAGTTGCTGGTAAAAGTCGTGCATACCGGCGACGTTATCAGTGGTGAGGTAAACTTCTTGATTGTTGACCAGGACGTGCAGGGCGACTACGTCAACATCGTGGTCACGTAAAGTTGCCTGTGGCAGATCACAGGCGGAATCAGTCATTAATTTGAACATAAGGAGCCTACTTTCTCATGGCAGGGCGCCGGCGTCTACACTTAGCAGTACGTACGGACGCTTTTTTTGATTACAGCAGCATGTTGTTATGTAAGCAAACTCTATCCCAACCTGTATCCGGCGTAAATAGTTTTGGGTTCACGTGTGACAGCTGTCAATAATGGTGTCACGCCAGGGCGGCCGCAGGGACGTGGATTTACAATTGGTGCTGCCGATCACAGTAATAATTAGCACTCGTTTAAAAAAACTGCTAATGAAGTGTGCCATCATGAAATAACTGCCCTATAATGTAGGTGTACCAAGTCAAACAATATGGAGGTAATGATCATGGCAGCAGAAGCTGAAAAGACTTTAGTGCTAGACACACCGATGAAAGATGTTTTTGACTGGAGCGACAGTGAGGACGCGGTGCGTGACGCATTGTGGAACCACTACATGGAAGCCAACAATCACGACACCATCAAGACTGAAGAGCAGATGAAGCCTGTCCTGGACTACACCGACGATCAGGTGAAGGAACTGGCTGAAAAGGAACTGCACTAAACTGGCGGTTCCACATAATATAACATTAACAGAGGGGCTGACCGCAGTTGAGGTTGGCCCCTTTGTTCGCGTTGTTTGAGTAAGCTATACTGACAATAGGGTTTGGCCCGGAATATTTCCCGGGTAATAGTAGTGACCTACGGAGGACCAAGACATGGAACGAGCCATTAATCGGGACCAGTTGTTACTGAGCCAGCCCGCGGTGGCGGCGACCCGGGCAGACCAGCAGGTGGTGACTGATCTCCTCGATACGTTAGCCGCCAACAGTGACCGCTGCGTGGGCATGGCGGCGAACATGATCGGGGTCAATAAGAACGTGATCGTCGTACGGATGGGCCCGGTGGCGGTGCCGATGATCAACCCACGGCTCACTCACCTACACGGGCCGTTTACTACCAAAGAGGGGTGCTTGTCGCTGGATGGTGAACGGGAGACCGTCCGTTATCAGTCACTGGACGTGGATTATCTGGATGCGCAATGGCGACCCCAACACCAACATTTTTCGGGGTGGGTGGCCCAAATCATTCAACATGAGGTCGACCACACGCAAGGGCGGTTAATTTAGTACGTAGTGCAACTAAAGCAGTGAGGCAGCCAACATGAACTTTGATGATTTACACGCATTTGTGGTTTTACACCAGCTCAAAAGCTTCTCCAACGCCGCAGCGGCCGTGCACCTGTCGCAATCGGCCCTCTCGAAGCGGATGCACGGGCTGGAAGAGGAACTACATATTCAACTCATTGATACGACCGACCGGCGGCATATTCATATTACCGAGGCGGGCGAGCACCTGTACGAACACGCCCTGGTTATTAGTCGCGAGGTGGACCGGCTTCAGCAGGATATGGTGGACTTACATGACCTCAACGTCGGTACCCTGCGAATCGGTGCGGTGCCGGTGTTGAGTCAGTACGGCGTGACGCAAATGATCAATCACTTTGGGGAGCAGTATCCCCGGCTCAACCTGCGTGTATTTGAGCAGGAGGGCAGTGTCCTGATTAACCAGTTAGCGGGCAACGAGTTGGACTTAGCGTTTCTGCGCAGTTCCCAGAGTGGCATGTTGCACGATGCGACTTACGTCAAGGTGCCGTTGACCAGTGACCAGCTGGTGGCCATCATGGATGCGGCGAACCCGTTGGGACGGCACCGTACGGTCACGGCTAAGGAATTACGTGGGCACGACGTCGTGTCGTTGTTACCCGGCTCGGGGGTGTATGAGCCCATGATGACGTTTTACCAGCAGGCGCAGTACGAACCCAAAGTGGTGTTTAGTAGCCCCCACATCGAGACATTGGTGGGGATGCTAGCCGGATCCGACCGGGTCTGCTTCCTGTTTGGGCGTTCTTTTGCCCCGTTTGCGACCGATGCCGTGGTGTCGCGGCCATTGCAGCCGGCCGTTACCACCGAACTCCAGATGGTCTACAAGATGCAAAATCGCAGTAAGGCCGTCACCGACTTTGTGGATTACGTGCGTGAGCAGTTTGGCGTGTGAGCCAGTAACCCGTAACTAACGTGTAATAGCCACTAAAAAAAAGTGCCGTATTCGGTACGCCCATAAGTCATGGGCGCCGGATACGGCACTTTTATTTATATTGTAACGATGGTTCAGCGTTAAACTAAACCGATAATGTACCACCAGGCAATTTCAACGACGGCGACGATGAACATGACGCCAGTGAGCGGAATGCCTAGGCGCATGACGTCCTTTTGCGTGTAACCACCGCCGGTCTTCGGGTCACTGCCCACCAGGACTGCCAGGTTGTGGAATGGCAGGATGTAGTGCAGGTTAACAACGGAGAAGACCAGGAGGGAGACAGCTAGCGGACTAATGCCCATGCTGGAGGTTGCCGCCACAATGGCGGGGATGGTGATCCCCATAACCGCGATGACAGACCCCATGAACATGTGAATGATCATGGCAAAGACAGTGATCAGAATAGCCAGTAGGAACAAGTTGTGTGGCAGTGAACTTGGCAGAATGGTGTTGGCAATCCACTTGTTCATCCCGGTGACACCACCGACGGTCCCAATGGCAATGGCGGACGTCAAGAAGACGAGCACGTTAATTGGTACACCCGACCAGGAGTCGGCGGTCAGCACTTCACCAACGACAGGCATACTCATCAGTACGGCCACGCCCAGCGTGATCCAACCAACGTTGATGCCGGTCAGGCTACTTGTCAACCACAGGGTGATGGCGATGATCAGCCAAACGATAACGCGCTTTTCGTTACCGGACATCTTGCCCAATGACTGCTGCTTTTTCTTGAGGACTTCCATGTTGATGTTGACGGGCTTCGTGGGCTTAAAGAGCACCATGATCAGCACCATGGTAATGATGGCCGCGATGATCATCGGCACACTCATAATTTCAAAGTAACGGAGGAAGCTGACACTGACGCCGGAGTCCTGCACGGCCAGTGGGTTCAGTGACGTATCACCAGTCAGGAACATCCCTGACAACGGGCAGGAAGCCGCGAAGGTGGCCAAACCCAACTTGGCTTTGTCCACGTCCGGCATGTGTGCACTTTCTGCCACCACGCCCATGACGGACATGATGAGGAAGGCCCGTGGCCATGGGTGTGGAATCAGCAGTGACAAGATCCCAGTCAGGACGAAAATCGAAATAATGATACTATTCCACGACCGCACGAACCGGATGATGAACGCATACGCGATGCGTTCACCCAGGCCGGAATCACGCACGGCGCCGGCAATCAGGTAAGCCCCAATTACCAGCCACATGGTGGAACCAGTCCAGGATGATGAAAATACCTGGGCTGGGGTGGCAACGTTCATGATGATGAGCAACATGAGGTATAAACCACCGGTGAAGGCGGGCTGGGCGACTTGGCACGCCCAGAAGACCACCGTCATTAGACTCAAGCTAGGTCAGTTTTGCCCTTAGCTGACAGACCGCCTAACGGGATGAGTTCAATGGCGATGAACACCAAGATACCGGCGATGAAGCCAATACGTTTCTTATTCATGGGTTACATCTCCTATGTAAAGCGGGTCACACGAAATGTGGCCCGCTTATTAATTGACAATGTTGACAGTTTACTTGAGGTACTTCTCCCAATCTGGCACCTTCATGAACTGGGCCCGTTCGAACTGGTCCTTCATGTCATACGGTACGGTACCATCGATGACCAGCTTGGAACTCATGCCCCGCGTCCGGATGGACTTCGGGTCATACTGTGGCCGCTCGGATGGGTCTAGTGGGTGGTTACGCATGCCGGAGAGCACCATGATATCTTCATCGGCTTGGAACCGGGTGTTGATGGTCCAAACCACATCGTTCATATCAAAGATGTCCACGTCTTCGTCAACCAGGAAGACGGTCTTGAGTTCCTTGAAGGCGGAGAAGGCGAGCAATGCTGCCTGACGCTGGATCCCTTCATCAGCCGGGTTGTCCTTGTGAATCTGCATGATGGTCATCAACTTACCACCACCAGCTGGCGGGTTGTAAATGTTAGTAACCTTGCCAGGGATGGCCTTCTGAACCAATTCCCAAATGCTGGCTTCAGTAGGAATACCGGCCATGGAAACGTGCTCTTCACTAGGTCCGATTACACTTTGCATGATTGGGTCCTGCTTGCGGTGGGTTACCGCCGTGACCTTAATGACCTGCAAAGCAGGGTTGGCGTCACCATCATAGCCTGGGAATTCTGGCATCGCCTTACCCGTGTGGGTGTTGATGTCTTCTTGAATCCGTTCGTTTGGCATGATGTAGCTTCCAGTGTGTATTCAGAACGCGCAATGGCCTTTTCGTCCACCGTCACACCCTGAACCAACTGTACGGCCTGCTGACGAATAGCACCGGCCACGCCCAGCTCGTTGTAACCAAGCGGGGTAGTAGGTGGTTCAAAGGTTGCCCCAATGGTGATGGCAGGTCCAGACCAATGTTGATCGTAATTGGCATCGGCTTGTTGGCAGCTTCGTATTCCTTAGCAAAGGCGCCAATGTGCCGGCCACCGGGCATGATGTAAATGCCCAGCTTATCCTTATCTTCAATGCACATCCGGTGGATCGTGACGTCACTCATGGTCTTGTCCATGTTGGAACCAAGAACCACACCAACGGTAATGTACGGGCCAGCATCCTGTGGGGTGTTAGTTGGTGCAGCCACTAACTTACGGATATCAAAGTCCGGGTCGGTAGCCTTGTAAACGACTTCGTGCGCTGGAGCGTCGGCCTCAGCGACGTCAACAGGGGCGATGGGCTTTTCCACCGCTTTAGCTAAGTATTGGCCTAACGTCTTGTAGTCGGTGTGGAACATCTTGCCCACACGCTTACGGCTAGCCATCAGGCCCATCAGTACGCGGACACCGGGGAAGCCCTTCACGTTATTAAACATCATGGCTGGGCCTTCCTGCGTTGGCCGCTCTACGGTACCACCGGCACCAATATAACGGTAAACACCAGACAGCTCCGCGTCAGGATCGACCTCAACATCAGTTTCGTGATAGTTCTTTGGGTCGTCCTTAATTTCGTCGAGTACTCGACGTAAATCCCATGGTTGTTCTGCCATTTCGTACAACCTCCTTTTGTTGTCTAAATTAATTGTAGGAGGAAGCTGGAGGCGCTTCAATTCTGAATCGGACTAACGTTATTCCTGAATAGAATAACAACACAGAACAAGATGGGGTAGTGTTGATGGGCGTGTTTCACGTGAAACACCCGTGGTCAGGTGCATGCTGCGCATTCAAAAAGGCCGCTGTCATTGACGTTGTGTCTGACTAAGTCATGACACCAATGACAGCGGCCTATGAGTTAACACTGGGGGTTAATCTAGTAAAGTGCACACCGAACCGCTAGTCGTAACGTCCGGCCCGCGCCGCTTTACTCGGTAACCGTAGTCCCAATAACCAGCCAATGACACCCACGACGGCAAAGCAGGCAAAGGTAGCCCGAAAACCGGTAATTGCTGAACCAGATACCTGCTCAACGGTTTGTAGAACGATGGTCGCGATAGCCACACCGAGGGAGCCAAGCAGTTGCCGCACGGTGGTGGTGACCGCCGTGCCGTCGGGAATGAGTGCCGGCGGCAAGGCGTTTGCCCCCGCCGTGACGGAGGGCATCATTACGAACGCGTTCCCGGCCTCGGTCACCATGGCACCAATGATGGCCAGCCATAGTGGTAGGTGGCCCACCAATAACGCCATAGCGGCAAAACCACCAACGATGAGGGTCATCCCGATCACCACCACTTTGCGTGGGCCCATCCGGTCGAGCATCTGCCGTACGTGGGTTGAGCAGACTTAAGCCCACAGCGGCCGGCACGAGTGCGAGTCCTGACACAAGTGGTGACACGTGCAGCACCGTCTGGAAGTACAGTGGCATCACGATGGTGGTTACGATGAGACCAATGTACGAAATCCCCGTCAGCAGGACAGACTGCGTGAAGAGGGGCGTGGCCAGCACGTGCAGTTGAAGGAGCGGTTGGTCACGGTGTAATTGGCGATGGACAAACCAGACGGCTGCTAAGAGGGCCAGCACCAGTAGCAGGAGGAGACTGATGGTCATGTGGCCGTTGGTGGCAGCACTCAGGACGTAGAGCAGGACGGGAAAACTGGCGGCTAACACCACGGATAGCCAGTCCAGCCGGGTGAGATGCAGAGTCATCACGTCGCTAATGGTGGCCGTGGACGTTGCTAACACAACCAGGGCCACCACCAAGAAGAGGGCAAACAGGGCTTGCCACGGGAACCATGTGAGCAGGACACCCGAGATGATTGGCCCCACCGCGAGGGCTGAACCCATGACCAGGCCAGCGGTGCCCATCACGCGACCCCGTTGGTTGGTCGGCGTAATCGTTAACAGCACCGTTTGGTAGCTGGGAAAGATGATTCCCACCGCCAGGGCTTCGAGCAATCGCCCAACCATCAGTATGGTAAACGTTGGCGCCCAGATGCACAGGGCGGTGCCCACGGCGAACAAGCTGACAACCCCCTGAAAGAGGGCCTTAAACTTCACGTTGCTGAGCAACCAGGGACTCACCGGAATCATCAGGCTCATCACCAACATGAAGCCCGTCGTCAGCCACGCAACGGTGCTGGCCCCGAGGTGGAAACTACGCATGAACGTAGGGTAGGCGGTGCTTAGTGACGATTGGGAGATGGACATGGAAAAGGTCCCGGTAAGCAACGTGGCGATAAACGCGGTACGGTGACGGACCGGGATGGGTGCAGTATTGTTATTGATGGCCATAAAATCACTCCTTCATTCATTAATGGCGCTATGGGCGCCGAATTACGGGTAGGATCAGGATTTGCCGTTCAGTGAACAGTTGTTATCCCACCTATCAGTGTAATCCGGAGTGTCGGTGCGGACAACTGTGGGCAAGGAGAACAGTGATTGCAGAATTTGGCCATGCATGTCACGGTAGAAATGGACAAAAAAAACGACCCCGCAGGATCGTTTTTGATCAGTCTTAATGGACGAATAGACCCTTCTGGTGGTGAATCACAATTCCCGTGAGCCACATCAGGCGGCAAAGGCTGCGGCCAGAATTAGGGCGACGTGCCAGTCAAGGTGGCTACCAATGACCCCAAAAAGGACGGGACCCACGGCGGCAATCAGGTAACCAGCCGATTGGGCCATGCCGGAGACCGCGGCAGTTTCGCGGTGGTTGGCGGACTTTTGGGCAAAGAAGACGACGGCGAGGTTAAAGGAGACCCCGTTGCCCAGCCCCATGATGATGGCGGCAATCATGCTGAAGGCGTAGTTATCGCCAGCAATTAATGTCAGGATGAGGCCGACGATCAGACCACCACCCATGACGGCGGCACTAATTTGTACGCCCCACTTGGTGTTGGCAATCAACGGCACGATGAGGGAGAACGGCATCCCACAGAGCTGGAAGACCGTTACCAGTAGGCTCGCCTGGCCGGTAGTCATGCCGAAGCTAATGTAGGCGGATGACAACCAGGTTAGCAGGGAGTAAAAGATAATGGCCTGCAAGGAGAAGAAGATGGTAATAAGCCAGCCGGTCTTGGTAGTCCAAACGGAGCGTTTACTCTCGGCCAGCACCTCTTGTTCAGTTACTTCAGGTTCCGCGTCGGGTAACTTAACCGTGGCGGCTGGAAGCCAACCAATGAGGCTAATGAGTGAAACCACGAATAAACCAACCTGAATTGCCGTCAGGGATGCACTTTCAACGAACATGCCCACAACCCCGGTTGCCAGGGCCCCAGCAACCATCATTGTGGTGGTGTAGTAGGACATTCCGCGGGTGGTCACACCCGTGTAGTGGGCCTTGATTGATGCCGGTAGGAGCACGTTGGCGCTATCGATCCCCAACCCAATGAGAAAGGTCCCAATGAACAGACCAGCCGCGTTGGGCAGAATGCGCAGCGCCATCCCCAGGGATAGCAAGGCGGTGAAGAACAAAATTACGCGCTCGATCCCGAAACGGCGTGCTAGCCGCGGGAAGAGTGGGGAGGCAACAGCAAAGGTCAGCATGGGGATGGTGGTAATCATCCTGCGGCACTGGTGGATAGTCCCAGTTGCTTTTGCAAAGCGGGGATCAGCGACGACACGGCGGTGATTGGAATCCGCATGTTCACTGCCAGCAGGATGATGCTCCAAACGAAGATTGTCCGATTTTTCAAAATACCGTACTCCTTAGTATAGAGGTTACAGAAAATAAGCTATCCATCTATACTAGTTGAAGGAGCGCCCGGACGCAATAGCTGGGGGTGCGCGGTGGTGCGATTAGTTCCGTGTGCGGGTGCGTACAGGTAGCATCGCGGTACTGACGCGCAGCGACCGTAATACCGGTCAATAGTGACCCATCTTTGGCCCAGCTAAATAAAAAAAGCAACCATCAGCATGGTTGCTTTTTTTGTTAGCGAATATTTCCTGGGAAATATCCCGATTAAGATGTTGGCCATAGGAACCGCATGGTTGCGCGCATCACTTGGTTGTCATGACGAATAATCCGGTGATGACTGGCGTTGTGTCCGTACACCGTTAGTTGCCGGTAGCTCTTGAAGCGTGGGCCCATTGCTGGCCAGAGTGACTTGCTGGAAACATTGGCGACTTTGCCGTCGCTGTTGGTACCGTGCCAGTGGTCGTCGCCCATGATGTTGAGGACGCGCACCCCGCGCGGGAAAAAGGCCGCATTATGCACGAGCTCGCGGTATTCAGGATGTTTGATCATCGGCTTGCCGTTCTGCAGCAAGTGGTTGGCATGGGGGAAGTCGTCACGACGGTATGCGCCGTCATATGGTCCGGCAATCAGGACCGCCCGGCGAAGTTGCAACGGTTGGCTGTGACTATACGCCGTCAGTAGATCCAGCGTCCCCCGTGAATGGGCTACGGCGTCGAAGCTGTGTACGTGGTACTGCGACCGCAGCTGGTCCAGCAGGTGGTTTAACCAGGTAGCGTTACGGTCCCAAGAGGCACGGTTATTAGCAAAGACGACCTTAATTAGTGGGTGCTGCATCGACCGGGTCCAGTCACCATAGTAGTGAATCTGCTGGCCGTTAATGACCGCCGTGAGGGCGTACTGCGCGCGGTGCTCGTGGGTGGCCAGGTCAATGAAGTTATCATAGGTGCGCTCGCCAGCATGAAAACCGTGAATGAGAATCGTGGGGCGGTGGTAACCATCAGTGGTGCTGGCCTGAGTGGCAGCAGCGTGGTTGTGGCCACCAGCACCCAGCATCAGTACCACCAACATGAGGGGTATAATGATCCAACTACGCTTGTTCATCATGGTCCCCCCTCCTTTGGTCAATGATTTTTGTTAATACCCACTAACATCATTGTAGCGGTTGGCGCGGAGATGGTGCTCGGACTTGCGACCGAAATTAGCATAATTATAGTGTAAATGAAATTTTCTCAGAATGTTCATGAGGCTATGTTGCGCGCTTGGTACACCCGGCGTACGAGCGCAGCACAACTCGCCAGCGTCGCGATGGCCGTCACGACGATTGTACTAAAGCGGCTCGGAAGCACTAGCGATAACAGGTAGCCCGCCATGAGGCAACCCACGATCCAACCATAAGTGCCGTCAGCACACTGGAACTCGGGGCGCTGGTAACGGCGCGCGCAACGTAAGCCCAAGTACAGCAAAGTGATACCGACGTACAGGAAGGTGACCGCAAAGTTCGGCTTGGCGGTAGGCAAGGTAATGAAGTTAAGTGAAACGGTGATCATGCTAATACCAAAAATAATGGGGTAGTGCAGGTAGATTAGTAAATTGCCGGTTTCACCGGTCCGCGCGTCGTCGACTAGGTGGTCAAACGTGGCGATATAAGCAAAAAAACAGGCTGGCCACGATGACAAAAATGATGATGGAAGTAATCGAAAATCGCTGCTGGGTGAAAAAGCCCGCAATACCGACGATGGTTTCGCCGAACATCACGATTGATAACTCGGTTAACCGCTCCAGTAAGTGGCCAAAGATGATTGGGTGTTGGTGGGTGTAACGACCCGTAAAAGCTGGTGCAATCCAGCTGGCCACCACACCAACTACGGCGATGATGGTACCCAGGGGGCCAGGCAACCAGCCGGCAATCAGGAAGGCTAACGTGCGGCCACCTAAAATGGCGGCAAAGGCACGCGCAATGTTACGGTCAGCCGCATTGTTAGTTTGTACGAGGACAATCAAATATTGCAGGCAAAGGGTCAATGAGAGCAGGCCGGCCGCGATGTAGAAGGGCTGTAGGTTGGCATGCAGGTGGGCCGAAAAGCTGTTAGCCATGTATAAAACAATCATCATGTCGACAAAGGTGAAGCCGATGTCGGTCCAAGAAGACTGCCCAAAACGGTTGATGAAGACACTTTGTACCATCCAGGAGTTAATGAAGACAATCACCACAAAGACGAAGGCCACCAGGGCTAACGGTGCAATCACCCCGTGCTCCAGGTGGTGAATGAGGGCGGTGGCCCGGGAGATCATGTAGACGAAGACCAGGTCGTAGAATAGTTCAATCATGGTGACGGGTTTTGACATGGTATCCTCCTCCGGTCATTGGGCAGCTGGCATTTCCGCGCGAAAATTGGCTGCAAATTACCATGCCCCCAGCATAGCACGTTTTGCCGCCATTACACGTTATTTAATTTACATCAATGGCGTGCTGGTCTATGCCCGTACGGTGTGCCGATTATTTAATGATTGAAGTGGAAAATATCAGCTGGCCCTACACTTAGTCGGCCTTCACCCGGATGGATGGTGGGGATGGTTGCACGTACTGAAGTTGCTGGTCATGGTTGAGTACATGCCATATTTAATTACCAATTTTGCCGCGTGTGTGGCATAAGCCACAAGCTTAGAAACAGTGGGTTGCGTATGCTGTGGAGGCGACTAAAATGGGGCCTTGTATAACTCATAAGTTACTGAAAACACCTGGGGAGATTTTGTAAATGAAGAAATTTGCTGAACGCCATGTCGGTGCGTTGATTGCATGGATTGTGGTTGTCCTGGCGGCGGTGTTACTAATGCCCAATACTTCGGCTTTAGTAACTAAGTACGGACAAACCAAGATTCCAAGTTCCGCACAGAGTCAGGTGGCTAACACGATTCAGAACCACTGGGGCCATGGTAAGAATAATACGCGCCAGGTTGTGGTCGTCTTTAGCAACGGCAACGACAAATTGACGGCTACGCAAAAGCGGCGGATCAACGCCACAATTAACCGTTTGCGGCGTAACAAGGGGCATTATCAGATCAAGTCGATGCTGTCCGCTCAGGATAACGCGCAGGCGCGGGCCCAGTTAGTGTCCAAGGACCGCACCACGGAGTTACTGCAGTTGAATATGTCCAAACATCAGGGTGTGCGGGTTCAGGCCGCAAACGTGAAAAAGGCAGCTAAGACTGCGGGTGTGAAGACGTACGTGACGGGGAGTGACATCCTCAACGATAACTTTCAGCAATCGACCGAGGAAGGCATTAAGAAGACCGAGATTATCGCGGCCATCTTTATCTTCGTCGTGTTGGTGCTCGTCTTCCGGTCGCCCGTCGTACCGCTAATTTCACTGGTCACCGTTGGGGTGGCCATGCTGGCCTCGTTGAGCGTGGTTATGAACCTGGTCCAGTACCTCGGGTTCCCGCTATCGTCCTTTACTCAGGTCTTCATGGTCGTCGTCCTCTTTGGGGTCGGTACGGACTATAACATTTTAATGTACGATCAGTTTAAGGAGGAGCTCTCCGGGGGACTGTCGGCGGTTGACGCCACGCGCAAGGCGCGGCGTATCGCCGGCCACACAATTTTGTTTAGTGGTTCTTCCATCCTGATTGGGTTTACGGCGTTGGCTTTGGCTAAGTTTTCCATCTACCAGTCAGCGGTCGGGGTGGCCGTGGGGGTCGCCGTGTTACTGGCGGTACTGTTGACCCTGAACCCGTTCTTCATGGCCACGCTGGGGAAAAAGATGTTCTGGCCAACCAAGAATTTTACCGGTGGGAGCCGCAGTCGGCTCTGGCGTTTCTTGTCCAAGAACGCCGTGTTGCGGCCACTTCTGGGGATCCTGTTGGTGGGGTTGGTTTCGCTACCGTTCCTCCTTACCTATAACAACCACCTGAACTACGATACGTTGGCTGAATTAAGCGACAGCTTACCGGCCAAGCAGGGCTTCTTTGTGGTTCAGGACCACTTCTCCAAGGGGACGGCTGAACCATCCACCCTGTACATTAAAACTAATAATAAGAAACTCGATCAAGAAAAGTACCTGAAGATCATTGACCGGGTCACGCGTAAGCTGCAGGCCAAAGACGGCGTGAAGACCGTGGCCTCGGCCACCCAACCAGGGGGTTCCCGTGTCAGCGCACTTTACGCCAAGAACCAGTTGCAGACGGTCACTAAAGGTTCAACTAAGGTCCACCGTGGCCTCGGCACCATTAATAGTGGTCTGCTGTCGGCCAAGAACCAGATTGCTAACAGTAACATGCAATCGGGGCTTAACGGCGTGACCCAGCTGATTACCGGGACCAACAAACTGATTGCTGGGACCAACTCGTTGCAAAGCGGTACTAAGACTTTAGCCAGTGGGGCCTCGACGTTAGCGGGTGGTGTCACGACGCTCGCTAATGGTGCACAGACCGTGAATAGCGGAACGCGTTCGCTGGCCAATGGTGCATCCACGTTGTCCAACGGGGCAACAACACTGTCAACTGGTGCGGGGACCTTAGCCAGCAAGACGACCGTGCTGGCGAGCGGTGCTAACTCCATCAACAACGCTGTTGGGCAGCTGAACGCCGCGGTGGCGGGCAGTGCCAACCAAATGGCACAGTTAAGCCGGGCACAAACGGCCATGGCCAACATGCAGTCGCAGATGAGCGCCCTGCAAAAACAGTTAGGTAATACTTCTAATTTGAATGCTGAACTCTCCTCCATGAGCACCATGTTGGGGCAATTGGCTGACAGTGAGGACAACATCAACAGTTTGGTCAACGCGCTCAACGGTACGGGTGATCTAACTAACACTATTAATACGCTGAAGACTGCGTTGGGAACGGTTGGGAGCAACGATGTTAAGGCTGAAGTTGCCAACGTGCAGATGATAGCTGCGGCCAAGACGATTGCCAACGACGCATCGGCTTCGGTGGCGTCTAAGGAAGCCGCGCAAAAGATCATTACGACCGCCCAAACCAGTTCTTCCAGTTACTTGGCACCTAACATCAGTACGCTGACGGGGTTGAACTCTAAAGTCAGTGGTATGAGTACGCTAGCTAGTCAGGCCAATAGCTTGAAGTCAGTGGCCAGCGCGTTACCGTCCAAAGACAAGATCAAGGCCATTCAGGCACAGATTGCGGGCTTGCAGAAGATGTTGTCCTCAGTTAACAGCTTAATGAGTGAGGGCCAGCAGTTATCCGCGATGTCCTCACAGTTAGGTCAGGTTGGGAGCCAAATGACGGCGCTACAAACCAACCTCAAGAAGTTACAGACGGCGACGTCCAGCTTGGCGAGTGGTTCTAACGCGCTGTCTGGCGGCGCTAATACCTTAGCCAACGGCGCTGCCACTTTGGCCACTGGTGCGGGTACGTTAACCAATGGTGCTAACACGTTGGCTACCGGCACGGGTTCGCTTGCTAGTGGCGCGACGACTTTGGCTAACGGTTCGACGACGTTAGCTAATGGCGCCACGACGTTGAACAACAACGTGCCGGCGCTGACAAGTGGGTTGCTTCAGGTCAATGCCGGGCAGAAGACCATGTACACCAGCCTGCAGGGTGTCGTGGGGCAGATGCAGCAACTACAAAACGGGCTGGGTAGTGCCAGCGATGGTCTGAATACCATCAGTAAGGGCGTGGCCCAGTCGAACAGTTACCTGACCGGGCTCCGTAAGTCAGCCGCAGCGGATGAGTTCTACATCCCAACGAAGACGCTACACAGTAAGACCTTCAAGCCGGCGATCAAGCAGTACATGTCGGCGGATAAGCACGCCACGCAGCTTACCATCGTCTTGGGTTACAACCCCAGTTCTGCCAAAGCAATGGCGGAAGTGAAGGCCATCAAGAAGGAAGTACAAAGTGAGCTGAAGGGGACCGCTTTGGACGGTGCCACGGTTGCCATTGGCGGGCAGACCGCCACGATTGCCGACACGCATGACATCGCGTCCTCCGACTTTGTGCGGACCGCAGTCATCATGCTCATCGGGATCGGCCTCGCGCTGATGTTCATTACGCGCTCAATTCTGCAGCCACTGTACATTCTGGGTACGCTCGTCCTGGCTTACTTCACGTCCCTGAGCATTACGCGTTGGTCAGTGGGGCCTTCCTGGGTGAAAAGATGCTGACGTGGAACACACCATTCTTCGCGTTCGTTATGCTGATTGCCCTTGGGGTTGATTACAGTATCTTCCTGATGATGAAGTACCGTGAATTTGGTGCCGACGGGGAGCGGCCAAGCGTCAATATCGTGCGGGCCTCCGAGGTCATCGGGGCGGTTGTGCTCTCGGCCGCGCTGATTCTGGGCGGTACCTTTGCTGCCTTGATGCCGTCAGGGGTGCTGACCCTAATTCAGGTGGCTCTGGCCGTGATCATCGGGTTAATTATCCTAGTGCTGATTATCCCAATTTTGATTCCGGCGGCTATTCACCTGACGTATGACCGGGGTAAGTTGTCGGATGATGATACTAAAGAAGAGGACGAATAACGATTCGTTGATCAACTAATGACGACCACCTTTGCTGGACGCGGAGGTGGCCGTTTTAGTTGGTAAATATAAATTATCTTTGTTGTTTATCGTGGTGGCCGCAGTGTCCGCGCGGCGGTCAGCTATAATGGGGTAAGTATATGAGGAGGTACTCATCATGGGGCGTATGCAACGTAAGCAGGAACAGCAACAACGGCGGCGTACGGGCCCAGTTACTCGGCGTCGTGGGCGGACCACAGCACCGGTCGCCCAGAAGCGGCACCATCCCGGTCGCTGGGTGGCCGCTATCCTGGCCATTGTCATCGCAGTGGTGGTCTTGTGCGTGGTTTTCTTCACTCCCATTAACAACACCGTGCGCACGGCGACGGGCGGCAACGATACGGTGGCGGATAAGGCCGTCAAGAGTGTGGTGGTCAGCAAGCTGGATTCAGCCAAAACGGGTAACAGTACCGTTGATGGCGCAATCGACCAGGTGGCTAATACCATTAAGACCACACGTGTGTCGACGGTGATGCAGGCCGCCAAGAGTGAGTCGGCGTTGGCGGCACTGCTGACGAGTAAAGGTATGGACAGTGCGCAGGCCAACACGGCAGCCAACGCTATTTATAGCACCAGCGCGCTTGACGGCGTTCGCGCGCAAATCGCGCAGGGTAATTGGTATGGTGTTTATCGGCAGGCGCAGCAGTTGGCCGCCAGCCAGGGGGTCGACTTGAGTAGCGTGGAGTCAGCGCTAGCCCAGTAAGTTATAAAATTTGCACGCAAAAAAAACGGTCGCACTCAACGTGCGGCCGTTTTGTGTATCCAGATTTAGTTAGGCGAGGACGTTGCTGTCAACCCAGTCGGTTACCTGCTTGGGGTTCAGCCGTTCACCGTTGCCGATGTGGTTGATCTGCTTACCGTCTTCGAAGAGAACAAAGGCGGGGATGCCCTTCAGACCTTGTTCCTTAGCGATTTCAATGTTGGCGTCGCGGTCAACATCAACCCAGCCAGCACCCTTACTCATGGCGTGCTCCTTGATCTGCTGGACGAATGGCTTGATGGCTTTGCAGTCGCCACACCAGTCGGCCGTCATGAACATGACCTGCTTGCCGGGCTTGTTGAGCTCGGTACGCACCGCGTCGTCTGATACTACCGTTGGTTTGTACATTTCCATGAATCAATTACCTCCAAGTGTGGGTGCTCAAGCACCACCTGATTTACTCAGTATTATAGCATACATGCTTACAAATTGTAAGCCGTCTGGCTGGGCCGCTGGTAACGGTGATGGGATTGCGGCGTACGTGTATCGCGCCAAGGCGCACCACTACTGCTGAAAGCGTTTCAAGTACCGGCTAGCGAACAACTTGTGGAACTTTACCGCTAGCGTGGGGTTGGCCACGTCGATATCGTTGTACATGGCCGTCGTGATCTTGTCGAGCAGCTGGGAGAGCTGATCAAGGTCGTCGTTGGAAAGGGCGTTGAGGAATGGTGGTACTTCTGCTGGTGCCGATTCAACCTCGGTCCGCCCGGCGTCGGTCAAGTTGACCAGGTTGACCCGTTTGTCTGTAGCCGACTTCGAAAGGCTGACCAGACCGCGCTTGGCCAATTTGGCGACAAACTCGCTGGTTGACTGGGGCGAGATGCCTAACCGTTCCGCCAACTGTCGCTGGGATAGGTGGTCTTCGTCGCTAGTGCCAGTAATATTTTGCCCTGGCCCTCGACCGTTAAGCGCGGCCGGGGTTGCTTGACGATGTCATCATAGATCTTACTCAACTGTTCGTACTCGACCAGTTTGCCAGCGGCCAGTTCAGCCTTAATTTCGTCTGCCACGTCTATCAGTCCATTCCCGTTTTCTTTAGTATACAGTATTCGCCCTAGGAGGGCGCACCGGCGTGGTTGACATTTTAATCAGGGGGCCTTACTATATATTTAATCAGGGGCCTGATAGAAAACCAAAGGAAGTCTCTTAGCTTGGAAAAAGAAAATGCAATTGAAGTAGCACACGTACAGAAGCGGTTCGGTGACCGCGTGGTGGTGCACGATGTATCGTTCGCGGTACGCCAAGGAGAAGTGTTCGGCTTGCTCGGGCCTAATGGTGCCGGCAAGACGACCACTCTCAAGATGATCACCACGTTGTTACGCCAGGATGGTGGTCACATCACGGTGAACGGCTTTGATACTTTAACTCAGCCGCAGATGGTGCGCCGGCAGTTTGGTCTCACCGGTCAAACTGCCACCATTGATCAGGATTTGACCGCAACGGAGAACCTGGTCATCTTTGCCCGCCTGAACGGATTGAGTCGCAGCGCTGCGCGTGCACGGGCCGCAGAACTGCTTGCCAGCTTTGATTTGACCAACGCGGCTAACCAGCGACTATCCGAATTTTCTGGCGGGATGCGGCGGCGGTTGGATTTGGCGGTCAGTCTGATTGGTGCTCCCAGTATCCTGTTTCTTGATGAGCCACCACGGGATTGGACCCGCGGACACGGGCCCAGATGTGGGCTACCATCCGCGACCTGGTTCAGCAGGGGTCAACGGTCGTGCTGACGACCCAGTACCTTGAGGAAGCGGACCAGTTGGCCGACCGTATTGCGTTGATTGACCATGGGCGCATGGTGGCGGTGGGGACGCCCAGCCAGCTCAAACAGCAGATTGGTGGGTCACGGCTCTCACTGGAGGTCCCAGCGGCATCCTGGACCACGCCGGCCCAAGCGGTAGTGCAGAAAGTATTGTCGGGACCCGTCATGGTGGAAAAACGCACGGTCACCGCTGACCTGGGTCCGGATGGTTTACCCGCAGTGAACACCATTTTGCAGCAATTACAAGCTGCTGGCGTGCCACTGAGCAACTTTGCCATGCAGGAACCCTCATTGGATGACGTGTTTCTGCGGATGACCGTGGGGAAGAATTAAGGAGCAACGCAAAAATGATGAAACAGAAGTTACTAATCACGTGGTGCGGAACACGATGACGTTAGCGCACCGTAATCTACTTAAAACCGTGCATGATCCTGACAGCCTCAGCGATGTGGTAGTGCAACCGATAATATTTACTTTGCTGTTTGGTTATTTGTTTGGTGGGGCCATCGCGGGTAGCGTGCACGCGTACCTGCCAATGCTAGTACCCGGTATTTTGGTGCAAAGTATTCTGAACGCGGCGTCCGGCTCGGGGCAGCAACTGCGGACGGATATTAATTCCGGGGTGTTTGACCGGTTCAAGACGTTACCGATTTCACCGCTGGCCCCACTAGCCGGGCAACTGGTGGGCGATGTGCTGCGGCTACTGGTATCCGGCGTGATGGCGCTCCTCACGGCGACGATGATGGGGTGGCGGTCCACCGCTAGCTTCCCGGCAGTTGTAGCGGCATTGCTACTCGCCATTTTCATTGGTTGGTCTATCTCTTGGGTGTTCGCACTGGTGGGGCTGTTAGCCAAAGATGCGGAAATGATCGGTAGCTTATCAATGATTATCATTCTGGTGATGACCTTTCTCTCGAATGCCTTCATTCCTACCCGGACGTTACCACGGCTAATGCAGACGCTGGTCAAGCTCAACCCCGTCAGCATGGCGGTGACTGCTATCCGAGGCTGATGGGCACCGGCACCTGGGGCATTGACGCTTCCGTCGTGCTCGTGAGTGGTGGGGTGTTGATGCTGGCCTTTGTGCCGCTGACCATGTGGGCGTACCGGCGGTTACGGTGAACGGTTAGTCTTCTGGGTAGTGGTGATCTGTATTTGTCTGTAGCTATTGAGCAGCAGTCTCTCGGCTTAGCGTTGCGAAGCCTCCGAGTAGCAGGCCCTAAGTGCTAAAGCACTAAGGGCCTGCGTAAAAAAAAGCCCGCCAACAAATGTTGACGGACTTTTTTAATAGCTAACGTGAGGAAGTCATTAAACTTCTTCAGGAACCAACTTAACGGACTTAGTGCCCATCCAGCCACAGATTTCCTTGAAGGTATCCGTGATGGCCTGAGTACCAGGAGCCAGCAACTTACGAGGGTCGTAACCCTTGCCCTGCTGGTCCTTGCCGGCTTCGATGTATTCACGCGTAGCCTTGGCGAACGCCATCTGGCATTCAGTGTTGATGTTCAGCTTGGCGATACCCATGGAGATGGCCTTTTCAACCTGTTCCTGAGGAATACCGGAACCACCGTGCAGAACCAGTGGCTGAGCAACAGCATCAGCGATTTCCTGGAGACGGTCGAAGTGCAGACCCTTCCAGTTGTCTGGGTACTGGCCGTGGATGTTACCAATACCAGCAGCCAGGTAGTCAACGCCAGTGTCGGCGATAGTCTTAGCTTCTTCAACAGAGGCTAATTCACCTTCACCGATGACACCGTCTTCTTCACCACCGATAGAACCAACTTCGGCTTCAACGGAAATGCCCTTGGCGTGTGCCAAAGCAACGATTTCCTTAGTCTTAGCCAAGTTTTCTTCGAATGGCAGGTCGTGGCCGTCGAACATAACGGAGTTGTAGCCGGCAGCAATAGCTTCCTTAGCAGCTTCGTAGTTACCGTGGTCCAGGTGAATAACAACTGGAACGGTGATGTTCATTGCTTCGGCTTCGAGTTCGATCAAAGCCTTGCAAAGCTTGTAACCACCCATGTACTTAGCAGCACCCATGGAAGTCTGGATAAGTACGGGAACGTTCAATTCCTGAGCACCCTTAAGGATGGCACGAGTCCATTCAAGGTTGTTGGTGTTGAAAGCACCGATAGCATAGTGACCCTTACGAGCCGCAGCAAACAGTTCTGTGCCGTTAACAAATGGCATTATAAAGTCCTCCTAAAAACTGAAAACAAATTTTTTTTACTCGTTCATTCTAACATAGTTTGCAAGGATTGTCGTACCCGTTTACACGCGCGTTGGCTGTATCTCGGCATCACAAGCGAGCAAGGTGACATGCTGGTCAACGATAATTGGTTTTAATTTTGCGTGACATCGCTTTCATAGCTAACCCAACAAGAACTTACAGTTTTACGTGTGCAAGTGTAACAAGTTACAACGCGCTACAGCTTACTGACTGCTATGAAGCGAATGGTGCTTGATGGAGGGAATGTCAGGCATTCCGGGGTATACTAGCCCTATATACTTACATGGTAATAGGGGTGACGGTGATGACCAAAGTGGCCATTATTTCGGATATTCATGGTAACGTGACCGCGTTACGGGCCGTCCTGGCCGATGCGCAGCAAGCGGGGGTGGACGAGTATTGGTGCCTCGGCGATATTTACATGCCGGGCCCTGGTGCCGAAGACGTGTGGACGCTTATTAACGCGGTGCACCCCACCATCCGCGTGCGGGGTAATTGGGACGACTTTGCCGCAGCCATTATGCGGGGGAGTTACCACCCGCGACGGCCGATGGACATCTTTGTCGCGCGGAACGTTCGCTACCTGCTGGAGCGCATGCCAGCCGCAGATCTGCAGGCTTTAGGCAGGTGGCCACTATGTATGACGCGGATGTTAGGGGGCCTGCACTTTGGCATTCAGCACAACCTGCCCGATATTAATTACGGGCACACGCTGTATCCGCGCGCTGAACAGAGTAATTTTAAGGCCCTCTTTGCTGATGGCCAGACGGACGTGGCGGTATACGGGCACATTCATACCCAGTTGGTACGGTATGGGGATGCTGGCCAGCTGGTGCTTAATCCGGGTGCCGTTGGGCAACCCTACTCGCCATACGCCCCGTTACGCCGCGATCAACGGGCGCGCTACATGTTGTTGACGGTGGGCAACCAAGGGCTGACCGACATCGATTTGCGGCACGTCGACTACGATGTGGATGCCGAGCTGGCGTTGGCGCGGGCCCGGCCCTACCGTACTATGACCTGTACGTTAAATTGCGGCGGACGGGTTTGGCTAGTACCCACGATGAGGCGACGTTACGCCGGTTTAACGAGCAATTTGGTTACACAGCAGACGTGACGAATTACTTTCCGTTGAGCACAAACGACAGTCAGAATAGGCACTAAAAGCAAAGGAGTAACTACGGCAATCAGGGTGATTGATCGGTGGTTGCTCCTTTACTATTCTCACCCAGATTTTAGTCGGTGCTACCGTTGGTTAATTTTTTGCGCAAAATACTATCTTTTGGTTAGTAAGTGTTGACAGCCAACCACGGCTCGATTATATTTAACTGGTTAATTAACCGGTTAATTAAAATTTTGGTACCCAATTCGTACTGGTTGAGGGAGATTGACGTATGCAGCAGAAACATACCTGGTGGACGGTCATTGTGCCGCTCGTTTTGATTATTGCCGTGACGGGGTTCATTATTAACCGCGGTTTAGCCCAGCAGCAACAGGGTACGACGCAAAAGAGTATTCACATCGTGGCGAGCCTGGATTTTTATGGTGAGATGGCGCAGGGCGTGGCGGGCAAGTACGCCAGCGTCAGTTCGGTCATTCAAAATACCAAGGTGGATCCCCATGACTACGAACCCACTTCGGATGTGGCCAAGGAATACGCGGCCGCGGACATCATTATTTCCAATGGTGGTGGCTACGATAAGTGGAGTAGTCAGTTCGCCCAGCAAAATAGCGGGGCCAAGGCCATTACCGTGGCGCAGCTGACCGGCTACAAGACGGGGGGCAACGAACACCTGTGGTACAAGCCGTCAACGGCACGCAAAGTGGTGTTGGCGGTCGAGCGACAGTTGATCAAAATTGACCCCCAGCATAAGCGACAATACACGACTAACGCCCAGCGGTACCTAGCCAAGTTCAAAGGCTTGCGGCGGTTGGAACGCCGAGCCCGTCAGCAATTAGCGGGCAAACGCTACCTGGCAACCGAACCCGTCTACGACAACATGCTAACAGCGCTGGGGGCGCAGAATGACGCTCACGCCTTTGCGGAAGCTGTCGATGCGGAAAATGACCCCACGGCCACGGAAATTCGGCAGTGGCAGACCGATGTCCAAAACCACACGGTGGCCTTTGTCATCAACAACCCCCAGAACAGTGGACGGCTGGTGAAGTCCGCCGTCGCCTACGCTCGTCAGCACGGGGTACCGGTGGTCAACATTACCGAGACTAAGCCGGCTGGTGAAACGTATATTCAGTGGCAAACCAAGGAGTTGCGGGCGGTACTCAAAGCGCTGCAACAATAGTAGAAAGCAAGACGGAGGCAAATCATGGCAGACACTAAGGTGTATGCGGAACAGTTAGCTAAATTACTCAACGAGGTGCGGCGGGTCGTCCCCGAGAACCAGCAGGAAGTGTTGTTGGGTGACAGCACCGGGCAGGTCACCGGCACCCAGGGGCATGCGTTGATGATGTTGTTGCAGGGACCGCAGACTAACTCGACGTTAGCCAAAGAACTGGATATTTCGGCGGCGGGCGTGACCAAAGCCATGCGGGGACTGCAAAAGTTGGTGCCGGCGGTGGTGACACTCACCAGGGATCCGGACGACGCACGTAGTAAGCAATGGTCCCTGACCGACTTTGGCCAGCAACTGGCCGCCGCACACGCGCGTAACCATCAGGACACCCTCAAGGCGTACATGGCCGTCCTTGATGACTTTTCCGCGGCGGAACAGGCCGTCATTGGGCGGTTTATCCAGGAACTGAGCGTTTGCCTCGATGTGTAACCGAAGTTAATGAAGATAGAAGGTATTTAAGTGCGTATTCTTACTGGCAAAGACGTCGGCATTCAGTTTACCGACAATAAGCGGTGGTTATACCGCCACGTAAACTTCCACCTTGATAGTAGTCAGATTCTGGCCCTAGTTGGTGATAACGGCGTGGGGAAGACCACACTCATTCGGACCATTATGGGTCAACGGACGGTCACGGAGGGCCAAATTATCCATGACCACACACAGGACCTGCGCATTGGTTACGTACCCAGTACCATGACGATATTGGGGCGTTTCCGTTGCACATCGCCGACTTTGTGGGCCTCAGCTATGACCGTGGTCTGCTACCATGGTTGCGGCGGAGTGAAAAGGAGCACCTCGCTCACGTTTTGGAGGAGGCTAACCTAACGGCAATCGCCAACGAGCGGATCGACCGCGCGTCTGGTGGGGAAAAGCAACGGGCTTTTCTCGCCCAGGCCATGATCCAGGATCCTGACGTCCTGATTCTCGATGAGGCAACGGCTAACATGGATAATGTGGCTAAGTTTGCGTTGATGGATGTTGTGAAACATTATCGAGACCACCACGACTTGAGTGTCATCATGGTGAGCCATGACCTCGACATCGTGGAACGGTACTCGGATAACTACTTGCTGCTCAGCCCGGATGGGGCCGAGTTCGGGCCGATTGACGCGCTGGATACTAGCAAACTTGAGGAAGGGGGACGCGACCATGTTTAACTATCCGTTTATGCAAAATGCCTACGTGGTAGGGACGTTGATTGCCATCGTGAGCGGCTTTATCGGTGTGTTTGTGGTGGCCCGCAGAATGTCCTTCCTGGCACACGTGCTCAGTGAAATTGGTTTTGCCGGGGCTTCCTTTGCCCTGTTCATGGGGTGGTCGCCACTACTGGGGATGCTTGGTTTTACCCTGGTATCGTCAGCCAGCATTGGCCAACTGGACGTGGGTGATGAACGGCGCAGCGAGTCAACGGTATCGGCGGTCAGTTCGGTGGCGATCGGGCTCGGGATCGCGTTCCTTGCACTATCGCAAAAGAATGCCAGCTCAGCTACCAGCATTCTGTTTGGGTCGATCTTTAGTATTAGCCATCAGAACATCGTGCATGTAATCGTACTGACGTTGGCCGTTCTGCTGGTAGGCGTGTTGCTGTACCGGCCGCTACGGCACGTGGCGTTTGACCACGCGACGGCGGTGGATTCGTTGCCCCACGTCAAAGCTGTGGACGTTGTCTTTCTTGTCTTGATGGCGACGACCGTGGCGGTGTCCGCCCAGGTCGTGGGCTCCCTACTGATTTTCATCCTGATGACGTTACCTGCTAGCGCGGCCATGCGTTGGGGTCGGCGCGTCTCCCAGATGATCGGGTTAGCAATTTTGTTCGCACTCATTGGGGTCTGGGGGGCGTTGGCCTTGTCATATTGGACCAACGTGCCGGTCAGCTTCTTCATCGCGATGATCGAGTCGGCCATCTACTTTGTGTCGACAAGTGCCCGGTAGTACGCGAATTTTCTGTAAGCCTTTGCATTCTCGCCTTAACAGTGCCATGATGACCCCTGTAAGCAATTATTTTAATTGAGGGGGTTTTTCTTTATGAAAATCACTGCTGCAGTTGTGGACCATCAGGGCGCGGACTTTAAAATCCGCGACGACGTCGAACTCTGTCCGATGGGGCCGGATGATTTGCAGATCCACATGGTTGCGACCGGGATCTGCCACTCCGACGAAGCGTTGCGGGTTGGCGATGCGACTATCGACTATCCAATCGTGCTGGGGCATGAAGGTTCTGGGATCGTGGAAAAAGTTGGTCCAGAAGTCACCCAGTTTAAGCCGGGCGACCACGTTGTCCTGAGCTTCTACGCTTGTGGACAGTGTGCTAACTGCCTGCGTGGGATTCCAACGCAGTGCTTGAACTACGCGCACAATAACCTCTCAGGTGTGCGTCCAGATGGGTCGTCGCACTTCACCATTGACGGTAAGCACGTCGCGGACATGTTTGACCAGAGTTCCTTCACCACCACTACGGTTGTGCGTGAACGTAACGCCGTGAAGGTGCCCAAGGAGTTGGATTTGCGGGCCCTCGGTCCTTTGGGCTGTGGTTATGTCACTGGTTCCGGCACCGTGCTGAACACGTTGCAGCCACATCCGGGTGACACCATCGCCGTCTTTGGTACTGGTGCCGTTGGTCTGGCCGCAATGATGGCGGGCCGGATTTCTGGCTGCACTAAAGTCATTGCCGTTGACATTGTCGACAGTCGTCTTGCTCTGGCTAAGGAGCTCGGCGCCACTGACACCATCAACAGTAAGGAGACCGACCCGGTTAAGGCCATTCGCGACTTGACTGGTGGTTACGGTGTTGACTGGGCTGTGGACACGACGGGGGTTACGGCGGTCATGGAAAGTTCCATCCAGGCTTTGGCTCAGGGTGGTACGACCGCAACTATTGCCGTTACGGCACACCACATCGACGTGGATACGTGGAACGACCTGTGCACGTCTGACCGGAAGATTGTCGGCGTTAACATGGGTGACTCGATTCCGCAGATCGACGTGCCCCGGTTGATCAAGTTCTACCAGATGGGCATGTTCGACTTTGACAAGACCGAGAAGTTCTACCCGTTCGATCAGATCAACGAAGCCAACGCGGACTCACGCAGTGGTAAGACGATCAAGCCAGTTTTGGTCATCGACCCCGACTATGTACCGGGCAAGTAATTTAACAACGTAACGAGTAAGGCGTGACCTGTATGGGTCACGCCTTTTCTGGTTGGCTGTCAGTTGGTGGCGGCAAGCCAGAGCTGGCGCGGTGCAGGGTTGGGGTCACCACCACCGATTTTGTTATGAAATCCAGCGGTAGGGTGCGTTATACTTGATGACAATTAAGACATTACGTGAAGGGATGTATCTTATGCCACAACTTTCAATGTTAATCGTCATGATCGCGGCGCTAATGATCCCGCTGTTCATGGCCCGGTTTAAAATCAACGGGATTCCTACCGCCGTGGCCGAAATCGTGGTCGGTATTCTGTTGGGTAAAACCGGTCTGCGGTTCGTGACCACCACGACCGACCTGACCTTCTTATCCAGCCTTGGGGTGATCGTTCTGATCTTCCTGTCGGGGATGGAAATCAACTTTGAACTGTTTGTCCAAAAGCCGCGGGCT
The DNA here is from genome assembly GCF_001312865.1 of Lacticaseibacillus thailandensis DSM 22698 = JCM 13996. Classification (GTDB taxonomy): domain Bacteria; phylum Bacillota; class Bacilli; order Lactobacillales; family Lactobacillaceae; genus Lacticaseibacillus; species Lacticaseibacillus thailandensis. The sequence continues at coordinate 218,435 of NZ_BBER01000003.1, forward strand.
AACCGCGACGGTACGGTGCCGCGTTCGCCCGTCTTTCTCGCGGGTAGTGCCTTTGTGGGCGTTGTCATCACCGCGTTAGTGCTGGCGGTGGTGCTGAAAATGTTGGGCCTGTTTAGTGACGTCATGCTGGCTACCATCCTGTTTTCGACCATTGCGCTTGGGGTCGTGATCGCTGCGCTAACTGAACAGGAATTACTCAGTAAGCCACTAGGGCAGACCATCCTGCTGACCGCAGCGCTTGGCGAAATCATCCCGTTGCTGGCACTGACCGTATACTCCACCATTAACGGGGGCCATGCTGCCCGGATTTGGTTGGTACTACTGATTTTTCTGGCCGCCATTATCCTGCTGCGCCGGTTTAAAGCCGTGTACCAGTTCTTTGCCCGCATCGACAAATCCACAACTCAGCTCGACATTCGGCTGGCGTTCTTCCTCATCTTCGTGCTGGTCACCATCGCCGAAAACGTGGGTGCTGAAAACATCCTCGGCGCGTTCCTAGCTGGCATCGTCATGAAACTCTTGCGGCCCAGCGAGGTGACGCGGGATAAGCTCACGTCCATTGGTTACGGCTTTTTCATTCCCATCTTCTTCATTATGACGGGTGCTAAACTCAACCTGCGCACCATGATGGGGAACCCACAGGCATTAATGTTGATTCCGGTCTTCTTTGTTTGTTTTGCACTGGCCAAACTTATACCTTTTTTTTATCTTCCACCAACGCTTTAACGCGCGGAATTCCGCGGCGGGGGCCGTTCTGACGTCCACGACGATTACGCTGGTCATTCCTACATTGACCATCGCGCGGAACCTGAACGCGATTACGTCTGACCAGTCAGGGGCCTTCACCCTGGCGGCCGTTCTGAGCTGTGTGATTGCGCCCATTGTGTTTAACAAGTTGTACCGGCCGCAACCAGAGGATGAGGAACGGACGCGCGTCACCTTTCTGGGGGCTAACATTCTGACGGTTCCTGTGGCGCAACAGTTGGCCAAAGGCATGTACGACATTACCATGGTGACTGATTCCGAAAAGAATTACCGGACTTACAACAGCCAGGTGAACGTCAAGCTACTAGCTGCTTTGGACGATGATGCGCTCACCCAGGCGGGGGTGTTTGATACTGACATCTTGGTACTCGGCTACTTTGACGCGGACCGCAACTACCGTATTGCCCGGATGGCCGTCGAGCACAAAGTTGCCCGCGTGGTCGCGCGCTTTGAAACGCGTGAAGCGGGTGATGACCACCTTGAGGAGCTGGCCGCTGACGGTGTGGAGCTATTCAACACCTTTACGGTTAACGCCAGTTTGCTGCGCGGGATGATCGAATCACCGTCTACGCTGAAACTATTGACGGATACCGAAGCTGGCCTGTACGAAGTTGAAGTGCACAACCACCGGTATACTGGCAAAACGTTGCAAAGTTTGCCCGACATTGGGGCCATTACCGTGAGTCGAATCTACCGTAACGGGCACTTTGTGGCGCCGCATGGTGATACGCTAATTGAGCCAAACGACCACCTAATTTTTACGGGGAGCAAAGACGCCGCACGGACGCTCCGCCAGCAGTTGGGGGCGCGTAACTAAATACAGTGTTTCACGTGAAACAAATTTTTAGTTGGCATTCACGTCACCGAGACATGGTGATGTGAGTGCTTTTTATTCTCTGCAGGGCAGGGTGTGGCGCGCCGTGACCGTTTGTCTGTGCAAGTAGCACATTTTCCGTTCACTTTACCTGTCGGTCATGGTACATTGAGGGTAAACACACGTGAAGGGGCTTACATTATGGGTAATAAAATTGAGAGTATTACGGTTGATTCCCAGCGGTTACCGTTAGCAGAACCATTTACCACGTCGCAGCACGCCGTGACACAGCTGGAAGCAATGGTGGTACGCATTCAGTTGGATAATGGCCTCACCGGAATTGGCGCGGCCAGTCCGAACGCCGTGGTGACCGGCGACACGATGGGCACGATGCAGTCTGCTGTGCGCGAGGGGATTACACCGGCCATTATTGGTGCGGACATTGATGATTGGGAGAACTTATTGGCAACGGTACAAAGTAGCATTCAGCACAACGCTGCGGCTAAAGCGGCCGTAGAAATTGCGTTGTATCATCTCCGCTCGCAGCAGTTTGACACCTCATTGGTGCAGTTATTGGGTGGCACCGGCGTGACGATCCAGACCGACTACACAATTGGTATTGCGGATACTGAACACATGGTGGCGATGGCCCGCGCACTAGCGGATAAGGGCTTTGCGGCTTTTAAAATCAAAGTTGGTGCGGGTGACCTGGATACCGACGTAGAACGGGTGCGGGCCATCGCCAATGCCGTTGGTGGTCTCACGCCACTGCGGCTTGACGCTAACCAGGGGTGGACGCCGAAACAGGCCATCAGCGCCATCAACCGTTTTGCCGACCTCAACTTGAACATCCAGTTTGTTGAGCAGCCCGTTCGTGCCGACGATCTGGATGGGTTGGCACGGGTGACGGCCAACGTGGCGTTACCCGTGATGGCCGACGAGTCCGTGCACACCTACCGTGATGCACTACGGTTGATCCGGATGCATGCGTGCGATCTGATCAACATTAAGTTAATGAAGACGGGCGGCTTATCGCAGGCAACCAAGATTGCTGAGCTGTGCGCCGACTACGGTATCGATTGTATGGTCGGCTGTATGATTGAAGCCCCCATCAGTTTGGCGGCGGCGGTGGCCTTTGCGTCTGCTCATCGCAACGTGCAGTATGTTGACCTTGATGCGGCGTACATGATTGCGCCTGAGGCTAACGTCCAGACGCAGGGTACGCGGTTGATGGTAGTTACCTGACGCCACTCACGGTATCCGATTAAGCACCGCTGGGTATAAAAAAACACGCCTAACGTGAACGCGTTGGGCGTGTTTTTATGTGCTCCTAGTATACGGTGGTATTAAAACGGTTGTAGTACCACAGGTAATAACGCATGGTTTCGTCACTCAGGGTGATTTTTGTGACGCTGGAGTTATCGGGCTCGGGGATGCTCATCATGTCCTGCGTACTGGTGGCGACCACCGCCGCCGCTTTAATGGTGAATCCGTGTGACACCACGATGATGTTGTCGTCCGGGTACTGGTCGGCGGCATCGTGCATGAACGCGTCCACGCGCTGGCGTACATGGCTGAACTGCTCGCCGTCACTGGCTAACTGGACATAGTCGGGTAACACGTCGTGCAAAACGGGGTCAAACACGGAAGGGTGTTCGGCCTCCAACTGTGCGTTAGGTTGCCCGTCCCACGAGCCGTATGAGATCTCGTTGACCCGCTGATCGGTGGTTAGGGGCAGGCGCGCATCTTCGTTGAGAATGCTGGCGGTTTCCCGTGCCCGGTCAAGCGGACTGATGACGATACGGTCGGCAAAGCTGATGTCAAATTGTTGGTGCAAGCGCTGTATTTCCTGCTGGCCCGCGGTGTTAAGGTGGGTTTGCGCGTCATTGATGATGCCTTGCTTCAGGCCAAGTGCGTTTGCGGTGGTCTGACCGTGCCGAATAAAATAAAAGGTGGTCATAGCAAGCCTCCATCTGTGCAATTTATGTCCGGCCACATTATGGCATAAATTAGTGACCATTGTTAGCAGGCATAGTTATCGGTGGCGTGTTTAACAGTATGGACACCAGGCAAAGATGGCGACTTGACGGCCACAATTACCACGGGTAAAATCTTAGTTAAGTTAAATTGCTATTGGGTCAGTTTGTCGTCGGGCAACTGGCTTAGGCACTCACTTCACGATCGTAGGCACGGCGCATGGCGCTGGAAGATTGTGTGGTGAGTGCCTTTTTCTTTGTGGATAGTAGCGTGAGGAGGCCAACATGTTAGCAGTTTATTTGCGCGGGATGCTGATTAGCATTGCCCTAGTTAGTTCCATCGGGATGCAAAACCTCTTTGTCTTCAATAGTGCCATGAGCAACCGACTCCGGCGGGCCTTGTTGATCGCCGCTTTTGTGTGGGTAGCGGATACCACGTTAACGGTGGTGGCCTTTTTGGGCGTGGGCACGATTATTACCCATTACCAATGGCTCAAGTTAGTGATTTTGCTGGTCGGCGGCGTAGTGGTAATTTGGATGGGTTGGGGAATCTTACGGAGCGCCAACGCTACCACGTTGGGTGGTGGTGATACCGCCATGCCGCTCAAGGAGGCGTTTACGGGCGCCTGGGTGGTGGCCTTTGCCAACCCCCAAGCCATCATTGATACCAGCGTGTCATTCGGGGCGATGCGCAGTACGCTCAGCAATAGTCAGGTGCTGCCGTTCTTATTGGGCATTTTAAGTAGCACAGCGCTGTGGTTTTTTTGGTGTCACCCTAATTATCGGCATACTCAAGAACCGACTACCACGGCGGTTCCTGTTGTGGATCAACATTATTTCAGGCGCTATTGTGATGGTCTATGGCGTGACGCTGGTTGGACACGCGGTACTGATGGTGGTGTGAGGTATTTCCCGGGAATATTTGTTCGGCGCGAGTAACGAGCAGCCGCTCTAACCGTGATTACCGCAACGCCCAGTCCACCGCTGCCTCCGCATGGATTCGGGTTGTGTCGAATAGCGGTAATTCCGTATCCGCTGGCTGTACGAGCAAGTCCAGTTCGGTGCAACCCAGAATCAGTCCCTGGGCGCCGGCTTGTTGTAACTGTTCAATGGTTGCCAGCATCTTGGCCTTAGAGCTCGGCTCCTTCTGACCCACCACGAGTTCCTCGTAGATAATGCGGTTGACTTCATCAATGCCGGCAGCGTTGGGAGTGAGCACCTCGATACTCGCAGCTGCGATCCGCTGCTTGTAAAAGTCTTCTTGCACCGTGTATTTGGTCCCGAGCAGTCCCACCCGCGTAATGTGTTGTTGTTGCAAAGCCGCAATGGTGGCGTCGGCGATATGTAACAACGGGATCTTGATGTAGGACTGAATCTGCGTGGCTACTTTGTGCATCGTGTTGGCGCCAATCAGGATAAAGTCGGCCCCGGCTAACTCCAAACCGTGCGCGGCGCGGCCGAGGATGTCCGCACTCTTATCCCACTCGTTGCGTTCCTGGCACCGGGCGATTTCGTCAAAGTCGACGCTGGCAATCAGAATTTTGGCGGAGTGGACCCCGCCAAGGCGTTTGTTGACCAACGTATTAATTAGCTGGTAGTAGGTGACGGTACTTTCCCAACTCATGCCACCCAGTAAACCGATTGTTTTCAATGTGACCACTTCCTTTGGCACTATCCTAGCATTAAATTGTTGACGGGTGGTCAAAATTTAGTGTGGGGGGCCCACTCTCCGTGACCAGTTAGGGGGCTCATAGTGCTGCCAACCAAAAAAACTAGGTGTAGCCACCAAACTGGCTGCACCTAGTTTTTAAATTCAAAGACTAATGTTATTGTTATTCCGCTTCGTCAATGGCGACGCGGATGGTGCCGATATCGGTCGGCGTCGTACGGCAACAACCACCGATGATGGCAGCACCGGCCGTGATCCATTCTGGCACCAGGTCCGTGAAGCTGGCAGCGTGTGGGTTGGTCACCCAACTCTTGGAGCTGGGGTCGTAGGTATCGCCGTTGTTGGGGTAGACAATCAGTGGCTTTTCCGTGGCGTGACGTAGTACCCGCAACGCTGGGGTGATGGTTTCCATGCTAGTACAGTTGACCCCAATGGCCTCAATTTGCGGGTTATCGTTCAGCGCCGCTGCAGCCCGGGCCAACGGTGTACCGTCAGCGAGGTGGTGGGGGTCACTAATACTGAAGGAGACCCAAGCGGTGAGGTCGGGGAACTCTTGACTGAGTAGCTCGACCAACGCGGTGACCTCGTCGTTGTTTGGTTGGGTCTCAAAGGCAAAGAGGTCGACGCCAGCGGCAGCTAATGCACGCATCCGCATCAGGTGAAAGTCATGATACTGGGTGTCGCTCAGCTGGTACTTCCCGGTGTACTCGCTCCCGTCGGCCAGAAACGCACCGTAAGGGCCCACACTACCGGCGACGAGACGCTCATCGCTACGGGTGGCGTGATCACGCGCGGCTTGGGCTAACGCGACGGCTTTGGTGATGAGCTTGCTACTGACCACGTGGTCGATACCCTGCTGGGCAAAGCCTTGTGGTGTGGCCTGGTAGGTGTCAGTAGTGGCGATGTCGGCACCCGCGGCATAGTAATCCGCGTGTACCGCCTGGACTGCCTCTGGATCCGTGGTCAACGCTAGCGCGGACCACAAACTATTGTTGGTATCAACACCCCGCCGGTCCAGCTCCGTGCCCATGGCGCCGTCGTCGACCAGGTAGTGACGTTGATTGAGTAAAGTGGTTAGTGGATTCTGCATAAATACCTCCATGCTTGCATATTCGGCCCACAAAGTGAGATAGTGAATCACAAGCGCGTTAAAGACATTGTAGCACGCCAGCGGGCACCTGAAAATTATCCGTAGTAATATCGGTGTCATCCCGCTGATGCATTCGGCGTGCAGGCAGTACATACACTGGGAGGTAGCAACTTGGCGGCACAGCACGAAACGTTAAAACGCAAAATGGAGTCCCGACACCTACTGATGATCTCACTGGGTGGGGTCATTGGGACGGGACTCTTCCTTAGTTCGGGTTACACCATTCATGAAGCGGGGCCAATTGGCACCATTCTCGCCTACGCCATTGGGGCGGTCGTGGTGTATCTGGTCATGTTGTGCCTGGGCGAATTATCCGTGGCGATGCCCGAAACTGGTTCGTTTCACGTCTACGCTGACCGTTTTATCGGCCCGGGCACCGGGTTCACGGTGGCCATCCTCTACTGGCTGACCTGGACGGTAGCATTGGGTTCGGAGTTCACCGCCGCGGGGCTAATGATGCGCAAATGGTTCCCCGATTCACCAACGTGGGTGTGGAGCCTGCTGTTTATGGTGGTAATTGTGGTGTCCAACGCGCTGTCCGTGCGTTTCTTTGCGGAGACCGAGTTTTGGTTTTCTAGCATCAAAGTCGTGGCCATCATTGCTTCATCATCCTGGGTGGCCTGGCGATTATCGGGGTCATTCACCTGAACGGTACCCAGCACGCACCGTTACTGCATAACCTGACCAAAGATGGGTGGTTCCCCACGGGCTTTAAGGGTGTCTTCACGACGATGTTGACGGTTAACTTTGCTTTTTCTGGGACCGAACTGATCGGTGTCACCGCCGGGGAGACGAAGGACCCGGCCCACAATATCCCCCAAGCCATTCGGACCACACTCTTGCGGCTGGTAATTTTTTTTCATCGGCAGTATCTTCGTGATGGCCGCACTGATTCCGTGGCAGCATGCGGGGGTCAACCAGAGTCCCTTCGTGCTGGTCTTCAACCAGATTGGGCTACCATTTGCTGGTGACCTGATGAACTTCGTGGTGTTGACCGCGATTCTATCGGCGGCCAACTCTGGTTTGTACGCGTCGACGCGCATGCTGTGGTCGCTAGCCCATGAGGGTATGATCAGCCGCCGCTTTGCGCATACCAGTCGCCGCGGTGTACCGCTACTGGCACTAGCCGTCAGCATGATCGGTGGGATCCTGGCTCTCACGTCCAGCGTTGTGGCGGCGGACACCGTCTACCTGGTCCTCGTGTCGGTATCAGGACTGGCAGTCGTCATCGTCTGGATGGCCATTGCGCTCTCCGAAATCAACTTCCGGCGGCAGTGGCTGGCCCAGGGCCACACGGTCAGTGAGCTCCAATTCCGCACACCGGGCTACCCGGTGGTGCCGTGGGCCGCGTTGATCATGAGCTTGCTGTCGTGCGTGCTGATTATCTTTGACCCTAATCAGCGTAGTAGTCTGTTTTACATGTTGCCATTTATCGCACTTTGTTACGGTTTCTATTACGGCCGCGAGGCGTGGCGGCGGCACCGTGGCAGTAAATTTTCACGTTCCCAGCATTAATTCTGTGCGTTAAATTAAAGAAAGGTTGTAAAATGTGTTGACAAATATGGCTATCGCTAATAAGATAGCCATATTGAATCGGTAGCGCGAAAGGAGGAATCGCCATGATTATTACTAACGGTACAACATCCGTGACGATGCCTGCTTTTGCGTTGCTAGCCTTGTTGTTGAGGTAAAGGACCCGGTTACGGCGATAGGCCGTCAATTGAGCCTTATTCACTTTGGCAATGGGGCTCATCCGGTAAGTTAACGGTGGACCCTGATGTAGCAGTTGCTGCATGAAGGTCCACCGTTTTTTTTGCGGGATGGATGCGCACATAGGTTGCTGTGGTTGGTTTTACACATATTGAGTGTGGGAATAGATTAGAAGGAGATTAGGACGATGAAGAAAACTTTCAAACGTATCGCACTGGGATTTGCCGCCGCGGCCATGGTGACCATCATGGCAGGCTGTTCCAGTTCCGCGAAGGCCAAAGGCAATAGTGCCAGTGGCAACACCATTAAAGTGGGGGTCAACATGGAACTTTCTGGTTCGACGGCTGGTTATGGTGAGCAGGAAAAGAAGGGGATCGAGCTGGCCTTTGAGAAGATCAACAAGGCTGGTGGCGTTAAGGTCAAGGGCAAGAAGATGAAGCTCAAGCCGGTTTACCGTGACAACAAGTCATCGACCACCAGTGCCGCTTCCGTTGCCGCCCAGTTGGTGAACAACGACAAAGTGGTGGCAGTGGTCGGGCCGGCCACGACCAACGATTCGACGGCGGCCATTCCGAACGTGACTAAGGCGTCCGTACCGATGATCACACCATCCGCTACGGATGCTGGCTACACGCTACAGAAGAACGGCAAGGTCCAGCCATACGCATTCCGCGCTTGCTTCACGGACAGTTTCCAAGCGACGGCAGCTGCTAAATTTGCCTACAACACGCTGAAGGTGAAGAAGGTTGCCATCTTGGCTGACAACGCCAGTGACTATGGCACCGGCCTGACCAAGGCCTTTAAGAAGACCTTCAAGGGCGACGTGGTCTCCACCCAGTACTTCCAGGCGGGTGACAAGGACTTCAACGCTACGCTGACCAGCCTGAAGAACAAGAAGTTTGACGCTCTGTACGTTCCGGGCTACTACTCTGAAGTTGGCCTGATCATCAAGCAGGCACGGCAGATGGGCATCAAGACGCCAATTATTGGGGCTGACGGTATGGGTGACCCGTCGCTGCCCAAGATCGCTGGTAGCAATAACGCCACGAACGTTTACTACAGCACGCCATTCTCCACTAAGTCCGCTGACACGAACACGACCGTCAAGAACTTCATGGCTGATTACAAGCAGAAGTTCAACGCCGAAGCCCCAACGTTCTCCGCACTGGCTTACGACTCGGTCTACATGGTCAAAGCTGCCATTGAAAAGGCCAACTCGACGAACTCCGTCGATATCGCCAAGGCACTGGGCAAGCTGAAGAACATGAAGGGTGTCACCGGGACAATGAGTATTGACAGTAAGCACAACCCTGAAAAGACGGTTTCCATTGAGCAGATGACCAATGGGCAGATCGTGAAGGCCTACTCCGTTAAGTAGTAGCGCCCGACACAACACGCAGTATCGGTGGTCCCGGGCGGGAATCGACGGTGTCGGTTTCGGCTCGGGACTGCTTATACGTTCGTGTAGTTAATCACGTGTGGGCGTGGTGTCCTGCGCATACAGCGCGGCGGCAGCCACCCAGGTAGCAATCACGAGGAGGTTTGATTGTGCACACAGTCATGCAACAATTAATCAACGGTATTTCGCTGGGCAGTATTTACGCGCTGTTGGCGTTAGGCTACACGATGGTCTACGGGATCATCAAACTACTCAACTTTGCGCATGGTGATGTGTACATGTTGGGGGCGTTTTGGGGCTACTATGTCATTAACTATTGGCACTTTAACTTTATCTTTGCCTCATCTCCACCATGGCTATTACCGCATTGGTGGGGGTCATCATCGAGTTTCTGGCGTACCGGCCACTACGGCACGCGCCGCGTGTGGCGGCGCTGATTACCGCCATCGGGGTGTCGTACTTCCTGGAAAACGGGATGTCCTACCTGTATGGCGCGAGTGCCCGTAACTTCCCCCAGGTAATCAAGCAACATAGTTACCACGTGGCGGGGATCACCATTTCCAACATTCAACTCATTATTTTGGGTACCGCCATTTTCCTGATGGTCGCTCTGCAGTTGGTCATCAAACAGACCAAGATGGGCAAGGCCATGCGGGCCGTGGCCAACGACCCGGACGCGGCGCAGTTAGTGGGCATCAACCCGAACCACGTGATCTCCTTCACCTTTGCCATTGGTTCTGCTGGCGGGTGCTGGTGGGGTGCTCATTGGCCTCTACTACAATTCTATTGACCCGCTCATGGGCATGACGCCCGGGATCAAAGCCTTTGTGGCGGCGGTGGTTGGCGGCATTGGGTCCATCCCCGGTGCGTCCATCGGTGGCTTTCTTATCGGCATCCTGGAAACGGCCACGCAGGCGGTGGGCCTGTCCGCATACAAGGACGCAGCGGTGTACGTGGTACTGATCATCATCCTGCTGGTCATGCCGTCAGGAATATTCGGGAAGAACAAGAAGGAAAAGGTTTAGGGGGACACTATGCAAAGAAATATCAAAGCAAATGCGATTTGGCTATTAATAATGGTCGCCGGCTTTGCCTCATCGATGCGTGTGAGTTCGCCGGCCTGATCAACACCTTCATTGAAAACGCATTGGTAACCATCGGCATCAACGTCATCCTCGCGACGGGGCTGAACTTGATCATCGGTTTTACCGGCCAGTTCAGCCTGGGCCACGCCGGGTTTATGGCCATTGGGGCATACGCCACCGGAATCATCACTGAGTACGCCACGACGGCCGTGGGCTTTTGGCTGTCGGTCGTCGTGGGGGTGGTGATTGCTATTATTGCGGCCATCATCATCGGGGTACCGACGCTCCGGCTACGGGGTGACTACCTGGCCATTGCCACGATGGGGGCGTCCGAGATTATCCGCGTTGTCATTAACAACCTCAAAATTACCAACGGCCCCTCAGGTATTTTCAACATTCCGATGTACGCGACCTGGCCGGTTGTGTACGTGGTGATGTGTATCGTGGTCATCATGACCGTTAATTTCATCCATGCACGCTCCGGACGGGCAGTGATGTCCGTGCGGGAAGATGACATCGCAGCCGAAGCGGTGGGACTGAACACGACCAAGTGGAAGCTATCCACGTTCGTCTTTGGCGCGGCCACGGCGGCGGTGGCGGGCTCACTGCACGCTAGCTATATCCAAATGATTGCCCCCAGTGACTTTGGTATCATGAACACCATCGCTATCCTCATCATCGTGGTGCTCGGTGGCATTGGTAGTATGACCGGGACCGTCGTGGCGGCCGTGGTGCTCGGCGTGATCGATACCGTGCTCCAGAACTTTGGTACGCTGCGGATGGTTATTTACGCGTTGGCACTGATTCTGCTGATGGTCTTCAAGCCATCCGGTCTGTTGGGACGGCACGAGTTGACGTTCCGCTGGGTTGGTAAGAAACGGAAGGCGGGAGGTGCCGAATGAGTACGATTCTGGAATTACAGCACGTCAGTGAAGTCTTTGGCGGCCTGACCGCAGTGGACAACGTGTCGTTCGACGTTGAGCGGGGGGCGCTGGTTGCGTTGATTGGCCCCAACGGTGCGGGCAAAACCACCCTGTTTAACGCCATCACCAGCGTGGTACCGCCCACTAGTGGACAGGTGTTGCTCCATACCCAGGAGGGAACGGTGGAGCTGAACAAGTTGCCCGCGTACAAAGTGGCTAAGTTGGGCCTGTCGCGAACGTTCCAAAACATCCGGTTGTTTGCCGACATGAGCGTCCGCGACAACGTGGCCGTGGGTATGACCACGAGTTACCGCGAAAGTTTTGTGGCGACCATGCTGCGGCTCCCGTCATTTTACAAGCAGGAGGCGGAGGTACGGGCCCGGGCCGATGCCTTACTGGCCGACTTTGACCTGACACCGTTTGCGGACACCGGTGCGGGTAACCTACCATATGGTGAGCAACGGCGCGTGGAAATCGTGCGTGCATTGGCGACGAAGCCCAGATCATCTTCCTGGATGAACCGGCGGCGGGGATGAACCCCGAGGAAACGGCCGACTTGATGCGGCTGATTCGCAAGCTGCAGTCGGACTATGGCGTAACCGTAGTGCTGATCGAACACGACATGTCGCTCGTGATGAATCTGGCGCAACGCATCTTTGTGCTTGACCACGGGAAGTTGATTGCCGCGGGGACACCGGACGAAATTAAGGCCAACGAAGCGGTGGTCACGGCGTACTTAGGGGGTGGCGTCCATGCTTAAAGTTGAACACCTGATGGTCAATTACGGCGCCATCAAGGCCGTCAAGGATGTTAGCTTTGAAGTTCACACCGGCGAAGTTGTCACGCTGATCGGCGCAAACGGTGCGGGCAAGAGTACCATCCTCAAGACCATTTCGGGAATCATGCGTGCCAAAGCCGGCACGGTCACGTACGAGGACCGGGTCATCAACATGTTGAGTGCATCGCGGATCGTGCAGTTGGGTATTTCCCAAGTGCCGGAGGGACGGCACGTGTTTGAGGGCCTCAGCGTCCTGGAGAATCTCCAACTCGGGGCGTTTACGCAACCGCGGGGATTTGACGTGTCGACCGCCCTGGACGAGGTCTTTGCCCAGTTCCCCGTCCTGGCAGAACGGCGTAAGCAGGATGCTGCCACTTTGTCCGGAGGCGAACAGCAAATGTTAGCGATGGGTCGGGCGTTAATGGCTAAGCCCAAGTTGCTGTTACTGGACGAACCGTCGATGGGGCTGTCACCCATCTACATCCAGAAAGTCTTTGACATCATCAAGACCATTCACGCCCAGGGGACGACCGTCCTGTTGATCGAGCAGAACGCCACCCAGGCACTCAGCATCGCCGATCGCGGTTATGTACTGGCCAGCGGTGAGGTGAAGATGACTGGGACCGGCGCCGAGCTATTGGCCAACAAGCAGGTCCAGTCAACGTACTTGGGCGGTTGATCAGCGGGGAATGCTAGGAGTAAGTCACAAGGCGGTGACGTAACACGGTGCCACTACGCGTTCAGGGGGGACAACATCGCCATATATACCAAACATGGGTCCGCGCAAATCCCTAACTAAGGGTTTGCGCGGACCCATGTTTTACGTGTTGGTAACCTACTGGAATACTAGCGCGGTTGCGCTTTCAGTGGTGACTGCTTTATCATGGTGGCGTTGGAGTAACGGTATGCGGCTGGCCTGTGCGCCCAACCGCGCGAGAGAGGAGTTTTCCAGATGGCAACGATTGAACGGGACGTGGAGTATGATGCGCAGCGACACCTGATGACGGATATTTACCCGGCCACCAGCGCGCAGACCCGAGGCACCATTCTGCTGCTTCATGGTGGTGGCTGGTTTCGCGGTGATAAGGCCAAAGAGGCGCAGCCAGCCGGCAAGTTAGCCACCGCGGGCTACCAAGTTGTAGTGCCCAATTTTCGGTTAGCTCCGGCCAACCATTACCCCGCGCCACTGGTGGATATGGATACGTTGGTTAGTTGGCTACGTACCAGTGGCCGGTTGACCGACTTTGTCGCCGTAGTGGGCGCCTCCAGCGGCGGCAATATGTCTGTGGAAGTTGGTTTGAAGTATGGCTGGCCGACGGTGTCGCTGTCGGGCATTCTCAACATTGAGGAGTGGCTCCAGGAGCACCCGCACGTCGTGGGTTCGTTGGACCACCAGGCACCCGCGAATGCGGACACGACAGCCATTGACCAGGATGGTCAAGACGACGAGTTTTACAAGGGCTTTATTGAGCAGTACTTTGCGACGAATCAGGATTACCACGCCGGCACGCCCTACCACCACGTAACGGCACAGGCGGGACCCATGTATCTGGCCAATTCGATGAACGAGTTTGTGCCCAACGATGGGGTGTTGCGGTTGGCCACGGCGCTGGTGGCCCAACAAGTGCCGGTGACGGTTCGATTTTTGCCGGGGACGCGGCATGGTGAGGCGTACTTAGGCGACGTATGGTCAGACGTGCTGGCGTTCATTCAGCGCGCCGAGAGCCAGCAAGGGTGACGCGCTCTAGCGGTTGGCGTCGTGAAAGTGGCGCTGCGCACGGGGTGGCCATACTGAAGGTGTTAAAATAAAGGTGGGCGCGCTGGGGCGACCCACCTTTTTTTAGGGGACGAGTCTCCAGCGCCCAGAAACTGGAGTTGTAACGGACTGTGCCAGTACCAGACTGGCGCTTTTAATTCAATAACGCCGTACAAAAAAATAATATAACAAAGAGGTTAACAATCATGGTAGCTTACAAAACGGGATTAATTCGGACGGCTGACCTGAAGCAGATCATTCAAGAATCAGGGTTACAGCGGCGTACCGACGATGAACACCGGCTGACGGGGATGATCGAAAATGCTGATGTGCTGATTAGTGCCTGGGACGATAAACGCCCGGTTGGCTTTGTCCGGGCCCTGACGGATTATGCCGACGTAATTTATGTGGCTGACCTGGCGGTTGTGAAAGATTACGAGCGGCAGGGCATTGGTCGGCACCTGGTGGACCTAGTGATTCAAGCTGTAGGGGCGGATAAAAACGTGGTCCTGGTGGCGTCACCAGGGGCAGCCGACTATTATAGCCACTTGGGCTTCACCCGTAACGACCGGGGTTACGTCCGGTTGGGCGAGCAGTCATAAGTCGTCGCAGTGTACCACCAGCTGAAGGGAGTGGAGACTATGGAAATTGCAATCATTGGCGCCGGCTCCCGCGGTTTGGTGGCAACCCAGCGGCTAGTTGCATGGGCCCGGCAAACAACGCACTGGTCCCAGTTGCGCATTACGCTCATTGATCCGTACGGGGTGGGTGGTCGTGTCTGGCGACAGGACCAATCGCACCTACTCCTAATGAACACTAACCCCGCTAACGTAACGCTGTTCGCGGACGCGGTGGATCACATCGCGGGGCCCATTGTGCCGGGACCGGACCTATACACCTGGACGCAAACTCTGGCTGCGGACTTCATTCGGCAGGTGGCGCCCCCGCACACCGATGAACTGTTGGCTGAAGTGGCGGCGCTGGCCCCGAATGGCTTTGCGTCACGACAGTTGTTTGCCCTCTACGCCGCCTGGTTTTATACCCAAATACAGGCTAAGCTGCCGGCGGGAGTCACGTTGCGCGTATTGACCGCCGAGGCGCAGGGGGTACGGCCACAGGATGGGCGCTACACCATTACGCTCCCCACGCAACAATTGCTGGTGGACAAAGTCGTCATGGCGCTCGGCCACTATGCTAATGACGCGACGCCAGAGCAGGCGGACTTGGCTCAGCAAGCAGCGCTGTACGGCTTGACCTACGTTTTGCCTACGGAACCGCAGGAGTACGATTTCAGCCAGTTGCAGCCGCAGCAAACCGTCATTCTCCGCGGCTTGGGACTCAACTTCTTTGATGCAGTCACGCTACTAACGCAGGGGCGCGGCGGCCGTTTCACGCGCGGAACGGACGGATGGCTGACCTACCGACCATCCGGACAGGAGCCACAAATTGTGGCGGGTTCCCGCCGCGGCTTTCCGTTGCGGGCCAAGGGCGTCAACATGACCGACGATACACAGTTTCACGGGCAGTTTATCAATCCAGAGTGGGTCGCCCAGTTCACGGAACCTGGCACCATGAGCGGACAGGAGCTATTGAGCCGGGTGCGCCGGGAGATGGCGTACGCGTACTACCGGGTGCTGTTGCGGACACAGTACCCGCAGGTGGACGCGGATGCACTGCTGGCAAAGTGGGTGCAGTCGCCGGACCCTGACGCGGTCATCGCACAAACACCGGTACGGGCCCATGACGTGTTCGATCCCGACGCACTCCTACATCCTGAACGACAGTATCCGCACAGTGACCGCCGCGAGGTCATGGCGGCGTACTTAACGGCCGATGTGCAACTGGCCCGTCGTGGCACCAAAGATGGTCCTGACGCTGCCGCACTCGAGGTGTTGCGTGACGTGCGCAATGACCTGCGCATAATCGTCGCACGGCGGTTGCTAAGCGAGACTGATTATTATCAGGAGCTGCTGGGACGCTTTAAGCGGGCGGAGGCTTACTTAGCAGTGGGCCCGCCGGATACGCGTATCGAAGAACTACGGGCCTTGGTACTGGCGGGCGTGGTTACCATCCTGGGACCAGCAATGGCGGTGACGGTTGATCCCGCCCACCACCAGTTCCGGGCGTGGTCCCAGACGTATTCGCACCAGCAATACTATGCGGACTGGTTGGTTGAGGCGCGGTTACCCGCGGTTAACGCGGAGACGACACAAAACCCACTAGTACGGTCATTATTACAACAACACCTGGCGCGGCCACAACGGTTAACGGTTGCGAATGCCCGCCAGGTGACGGGGGCTGTGGACGTTGACCCGCTGCGGGCGACGTTGCTACCTGGTCGGGACGACAGCGATGGCTTGTTCTTCTGGGGTGTACCGACGGAAGGGGCGACATGGTTTACCACGACCACCCCCCACCCCGGATTGCCCGACTCGGTGATCAGTACGGCAGATTGCATTGCGGCACAAATTTTTGCGGGATGAGGATTGTTCCACGTGAAACACAACGGCACACAAATAGCGGCGGACGCTTCCAAATGAGGAAGCATCCGCCGCTATTTTAATTATTGGAGGGTTACGCTGGCGCCGGTTCCGGTCGGCCAGCTGGGCGCGCGTCTTTGCCCTGGTCCTCCTTGGCGTCTTGGTCCTTCTCCTTGGCTTTTTCCTTGTCCTTCTCACGGGCAATTTCGTCCTTGGTCAGCATGTCCTTCACCGTCATCTTGACGGCCGTCACGCGCAGGCCGGTCATTTGGTGCACGTTTTTGGCAATGGCAGTGGTGAGCTTGTCAAAGATGGCGGGGGCGTTCTCACCGTAGTGGAGCACCGCGTCGAGGGAGACTGTCACCGTCTGGTCGTCATCCATATCCACGTCGACACCCTTAGTGGGGTTACTGTCCTTGCGGAAAAAGTCGGTCATGTTAGCGACCATGCCACCTTCCAGCGAGTATACGCCGGTCACTTCGTTGGCGGTAATGCCCACGATCTTGGCGACCACTGCGTCGTCAAATTTGAGTTCCTGGTCGACTTTGTTGGTGTTCGTTTGCGTCTTAGCTGCGTCCATATTGATTCCGTCCTTTCGCGTTAGCGTTGTTGCCACTCACGCTTGGTGAGTACATCCTTCACGTTCATGTTGAGGGCGACGACTTGTAACCCCGTCATTTGTTTGATGCGGGAGCTGACACGCGTACATAATTGTTCGAACAACGCGTGTGCGTCCCGGTTGTATTCGAGCAACACGTCGATATCGATGGCGACTTGCTGCTCACCCACGTCGACTTTGATGCCTTTGCTGGTGTTGTCACCCTTGCTGAGGGTATCGGTAATGGCATCGATGACGTTGCCATCCATGCCCAAAATCCCGTCGATTTCGTGGGCACACAGGGTGGTGATCTTGGTGATAACCTGGTCGTCAAACGTTAGGCGACTGTTGGCCATCAGGTCGTTCGTTGTTGTCTGCATTGCGGTCACTGCCTTTCTTTAGTGAACAGGTCCTTACCGGCAGTTAGCCATTGCGTGATGGCGGGCCATAGGGGCACCAGGTACCGTGCGGTTAATCCGCCCAGCGCGGCTCCGCAGAGCACTAGGAGCAGGCTACCAAAGCCGAACTGTAACCACACAACGACAACTGCCGCGCCCGTGAGTATACCCATGAGTGTTTTGGTCATTGTCATCACCTCCTAGAGCACCTTGGCTGGCCGCTGTCGTGCGTTCACCGGGGTGAGGTGAATGCTGACCCGCTGGACCGGGACGCCGAGGGTATTAGCCAAGACGTCCTTAACCGTTTGCTCGATTCCGGTCGCCAACGTTGCCAACTGTTGGCGTTGCAGCGGCGTAGCGTCAACCGCCACGTGGTGCACCGACCGTTCGTGCATCGTAACCGTCACGTCGGCGTCCCGTACGGGGTGGTTAGCCGCTACCGCTTTGGCGATTGCATGTTCCACGGCCTGCCGGTCCATGGTCAGTTGCCCGTTTGGTGTAGCGAGGGCCAGGCGTTGGGTCGTACTGCGGCGGAAGATAGCCATCAGTAGCATGACCACAAAGGTGACCGCCGTGACCGCCACCATGCCGAGCAACAGTGGTCGTAGCCAGTTTGTCTGGGTCGTGTACAGCGCCAGCAGGTTGGGTACTGGCCACAACGTAGCGGCGAACGCCGCAGTGGTTGCGAGACCGACGATGGCAATGAGTCCCAGACCTAGTTTTGTTAGTGGGCGCATGGGACCGCCTCCCTACGTACGGGAGCGGCTGCGGAGACCACCAATTAAGAGTGAAATGATGAAGACCACGATGATGGCCCCGATAATTGCTGGGAAAATGGCCATGTCTGCTACCCGTGGGCCCCAGTCACCAAGCAGGGCGGTACCTAACCATGCCCCTACTAGGCCCCCGATGATGTTGCCAACCCAGCCTAGCGGCATATCGCGGCCGACAATTGCTTGACCAATACAGCCAATGATGGCTCCGACAATAAGCATCCAAATGAAACTAAGCATGTTGATCATCCTTTCTTGTGTTGGTCTGTATCTCCCCTAATTCCAGCTTACCAAGGTGAACTTATCAAAAGCAACTCATAACAATAAAAATATTAATCTTGAGCATTAGCTATTCGTTAATGGTAATACGTTAACATGACACGGTTTTACGAACAAAAATAACACTGCACGTACCGACGTAAAGCGCTATCATAGAGTTGTAAGCTAATCCAAATGGGAGGCACAAGTATGGCTGACATATATCTCGCAATCGATGTGGGTGGTACGAACATTAAGTATGGGTTGATCGACCGGGCCGGTCACCTCATGGAAAAACATACGACCCCGACGCCCCGCACCAACTTTGATGAATTTACGGCGACCGTGAACCACATTGTTGATGATTACGCGCCGCGGCTCAAAGGGGTGGCAATGAGTGTACCGGGGACGGTGATTCATCCGCAGGAACAAGTGATTGGCGGCGGGATGGTGCCATTTTTGGACCAAAAGGAATTACCGCATTTCATTCACGTACCGGAAGGGGTGCCGTTTGCCGTTGAGAATGACGGCAAGTCAGCGGCCCTAGCGGAAATGTGGTTGGGCAACCTTAATGGTGTCGTTAACGGCGCGGCAATTGTACTGGGTACGGCGATCGGTGGTGGCTTGATCATCAACCGGCACCTGTACTTTGGCTCCCACTTCCAGGCGGGGGAGTTCAGCTTTATGGCGGACAACGCCAACTTCAGCGAGCAAAGCCTGCTTGGTTTTCACGCGGGCTCGGCCGTGGGGATGATTGAACGCATTTCCATGGCGATGGGGTTGCCAACGCGGACAGACGGCCGCGCCGTCTTTGACGAAATCAACTCTGGCAACGCGATTGCGTTACGTATTTTCCGGGATTTTTGCCGGCAGATTGCGATGCTGATTGTTAACGTCCAGTCGGTGGTCGATATGGAGCGTTTTGTGATTGGTGGCGGGATTTCGGCACAGCCAATCGTAGTGACGGAAATCAACGCGGCGTACCAGCAGGCACGGCGCGCGATGCCATTGCTGGACCGGACGTTGTCGCAGCCGGAGATCCTGGCGGGCAAGTTCCAAAACGATGCTAATATGTATGGTGCGTTGTACAACCTGCTGTTGAAGGTTAACGGTGAGGACACCGAAACCCAGTGGGGTGTGCAACGCGATCGGCACTAAGAATGTCGGTGTTATGGGAATCGCGTGGAACGCGATTCCTTTTTGTGTGTAAAGTGGGGCATCCCACGGTGCGCGTGGCCGGTGTGGCCGCTCAGAGGTTGCGCTCGGGTAGTGGTGCATGGAGCGGTTCACCAAGCCGTAGCGGGTCAGCGTACTCACCACTATCTAACTACCACGGGTCTTGCAACTCGTGGGGGTGGGTGGTAGAGTGGACAACAATCAAATAGCTTTTACAAATTATTTGCCTATATAATGCCATGATGTGGATGGTCAGTTTCTACCCGGACCCGTAAAGCCCGGACTATAGGTGTGAGATGCATAGCGAGTGGGATAGTGGTTGTAGTTGTAGCTACCACCAGCCCCCGCAACGGTGGTCAGGCTCATTTTTCCGTGCTGGCCAATCAAACGGCAACGCTGTGCAGCCACCTTTCTGAACTCCGGCTTTCCAGGGACCTCCTCCACACCATGGTATTTGGGTACGAGGAGGCCCCTTTTTGCGAACAGTAGCGATGGTACTGACCGGTGCGCGTGTGTTGAATGTGTATACTGGCGAATTTGAACAAACTAACTTGTGGTTGGATGACGGGCGGGTGGTTTCGCGGTTGCCACACCCTGATATGAAGGCACGGACGACCGTTGACTTAGCGGGTCAGTACGTGGTGCCCGGCATGATTGACGCGCACGTGCACATTGAAAGTGCGCTGGTGGCCCCCAGTGAAATCGGCCACATCTTGCTCCAACACGGGGTGACTACCATCGTGGCTGATCCCCACGAGCTAGCTAATGTAGCCGGTACAGCTGGCATTGAGTACATGATTAAGGATGCCCGGCAAACGCCACTGGATATTCGCTACATGCTACCGTCCTCCGTGCCCTGCGTACCGTTCGATAATAACGGTGCGACCTTGCACGCTGCCGACTTGGAACCATTGTATAAGTACCCGGAAATCAACGGGTTAGCCGAAGTGATGGACTATGGGGCCGTGGCGCGTGATGACGCTGATACCATGGCCAAAGTCCACGACGCGTATGCACATGGGCATCACGCTGATGGGCACGCGGCGGGCCTGACTCCCGAGCAGTTGGAAGTGATGCGCGCGCACGGCATGGACACGGACCACGAAAGTGCGACCGTGGCCGATGCCTTGGCCCGTGTAGATGCCGGTATGTACGTCTTTCTGCGTGAGGGCACGGTAGAACGTGATATTGCTAATACGATTGGGGCCGTGACGCCGCGTAATTACGACCGCTTTGCGTTCTGTACTGACGACAAGACGATTGGTGACCTGATTGGCGAAGGCTCCATCGACCACAACGTCCGCCTCGCCATCGAGTACGGTTTGCCGGCTGAATTGGCGTACACCATGGCGTCCAACAACGCGGCGCGTGCCCACCGGCTGACGGACCGTGGCGCCCTGGTTCCGGGACAGTTAGCTGACTTGGTAGTGGTCGATGACCTGAACAGTGTGAATATTTCCCGGGTAGTGTATACTGGGCGTAGTAATAAAACTGTCGTGAAGGTGGATGCGTAATGGCCTGGTATTGGTTGGCATTGATTTTAGTGGTGACAGGCATTGTTGGTGGGTTGATCAGCACCATGGCGGGGATGGCGTCATTAGTGACGTACCCGGTACTACTGTCGTTGGGGTTACCAGCCGTGGGGGCGAACGTAACCAACACCGCGGGGATGATTTTTACCGGCGTGGGAGCAGCGCTGTCCTCGCAGAAGGAACTGCGTAGTCATAAGCGGCTGACCCTGAGTGTGACCATCTGGGCGTTAATTGGGGCAATTATAGGGAGCTTTTTACTGACGGTGGCTCCGGAAAGTACCTTTGAACATATCGTGCATTTCTCATTGCGATGGCCGGGGTGCTGATGCTGGTCTCCGGTCGGAAAAAGAGACCGGCCGCAGCACGGCGACAGCCGCGGATGCAGGGACGCTTGGTGACGTTGGCCAAAAATACCGCGATTTTTTTTGGTGGGCCTTTACATTGGTTATTTTGGTGCATCGGCCGGCATTATTTTGCTGGCAATTTTGTCCGTGACGCTAGACCAAACGTTTACGGTCAGTAACGCCATTAAGAATTTCACCACGTTCGTAGCCAACATTTTTTTCAATCGTTATTTACGCGTTGACCACGAAGGTCTACTGGAGCATGGTGTTGCCCTTGGGCGTGGGGCTATTCATCGGCGGCTATGCGGGCCCGATTGTGGTGCGGCACGTATCCGTGAAGCTGTTGCAACGCGTCATTGCGTTTGGGGCGTTCGGACTGGCGGCGTACTTTTTCTATGACGCATATTTTAAGTAGAGAGTGGAGCACCCCGGTGAAAAAGCGAGAGCGTCAGCCCGCACCTAAACACGGAGCTATTAACAAACCCGGTGGGCAACCATTATTTGGTTGCCACCGGGTTTGTTTACGCCTTATCTTGGTTGCGG
Organism: Lacticaseibacillus thailandensis DSM 22698 = JCM 13996; assembly: GCF_001312865.1. Taxonomy (GTDB): domain Bacteria; phylum Bacillota; class Bacilli; order Lactobacillales; family Lactobacillaceae; genus Lacticaseibacillus; species Lacticaseibacillus thailandensis. The sequence continues at coordinate 240,562 of NZ_BBER01000003.1, forward strand.
TACCGGTGCTTCCATTAGCCAGTCACGCTGCGGGTCGTTACCGACCACGAAGGCGTGCTCGCCGACTTTGTGGAAGTGGTGCTTGGCGTAGAAGGCCTTGGCCGGCTCGTTGTGTTCCCACACGCCCAACGCGATGGTGTCCTTGTGCAGCTGCTGTGCCATGTGCACAGCGTGGTTAAACAACAGGGTGCCCAAGCCGTGACGCTTGAAGGCGGGCAGAATGTAGATGCGCTCTAATTCCAACGCATTGGTGGCCTTAACGTCGGAGGTCACCGCGTCGTCAACGTTTAGTTTGAGGTAGCCGGCGGGGGTGCCGTCGACGTTGACAAACCAAAAACTGGTGCCGGGGGTCATTAACTCGGCAGTTAATTGATCTGGAGAATACGCCGTGTCAAGGAACGCGTGCATGTCATCTGGAGCAGTATTAGCGTTGAAGGTGTTGGCAAAGGTGGTCCGGGCCATCTGGACCAGGGTGGGAATATCTGCTTTGGTAATACGTGTAATCGTGTTGGTCATTATTTATACTCCTTGTTTAGTAATTGCGGTGTCCGCCGCTTTTGACGAACTGCCAGTCCGCCGCGACGTTGGCGCTCATCTGGTTGAGTAACCGCTCAAGCTGGGCAATTTCCGTGCTATTCATCCCCCGCAACGCGGTTTGCAGCGAATACTCATTTTCGCGGTGGATCAAGTCTGCTGCCGCAGTACCAGCGGGGGTCAGAAACAGTTGACTGGCCTTGGCGTTGTGCGGGTCTGGGCGTTTGGTGACGAGGCACTGATCACATAACTTACCCACGCTGCGCGCAACCGTCGCCCGGTCGATTTTCAGTTGGTCGACCAACTGCTCCTGAATAATACCGGGGTGCTCGGCGATGCGGGCTACGTAGAGGTATTGTCCCCGGGTCAGGTTGAGGGTGCGAAATTCGATGTTGGCAATGCTGTCGAGCGCGCGGGCGATGATGCCAATCGCGCGTAATGCGTTTTCCACGTTGTCACTTCCTTTTGATTCATAATTATACACATGCGTATTGCAAATGCAATACGTTGGCGGACAATACGGTCGCATATCGGTGTATTCTCGTAGGTTTAGCACAGAAATATAATCACATTTACCGATTCTTAGCACACGGACGGCTAAAAATGCGTGATAATATTAATAGTAAGTGGTTAGTAGCTTTTATTTCAGTTGGTAGTTGATGGGAGTGATCATCATGGCAACAAGTGTGTATGATTTTACGGTGAAAGAAATTGGCGGCGGGTCGATTCCGCTGCGGTTGTACAAGGGCCAGGTGTTGATTGTGGTGAACACTGCTAGTAAGTGCGGGTTGGCCCCCCAATTGGAACAACTTGAACGGTTGTACCAGGATTACCATGACCAGGGGTTAGCCATTATTGGTATGCCGTCGGACCAGTTTCACCAGGAACTGGCGGATGATCACGACGCGGCGGAGTACTGCCAGATGCACTACGGCGTTACTTTTCCCATCACCCAGCGGATTGCGGTGAACGGTAAGCAGACCGCACCGCTGTTTAAGTACCTCAAGGATGTATCCAAGGCGGGGATGATCAAGTGGAACTACACCAAGTTCCTGGTTGGGCGTGATGGCCAGCTGATTCATCGCTACGGGCCACTCACCCAGCCTAACGCCATGGAAAATGCCATTAAGCAGGCGCTCGCGGCACCTACCGTTATGGCTTAACCAACAGAATAACTAGAGAACGCAAAGACGCCACCGCATACGCTGCGGTGGCGTCTTTTTGACGTGTGGCTAGTAGTAACGTTAACCACCCAATTAGTTTGTGCTGACAATTGCGAACTATTCGGACCGTAGCGCGACGGCGGCATCCTTCTTAGCCGCCATCCGGGCAGGTACGTGGCCCCCGAGGATGGTCAGGATGGTGCTGATAATCACCAGGTTAACGGCGTGTACAGGGTTCAGCACGGCCACGTGGGCTAGGCTAGTGACGTTGTATAACACGCTGTTGATGGGGAACGTCAGTAGCCAGGCAACAAGGATACCGAACAGGCCGGCACCAAAACCGAGGATGAAGGTTTCGGCATCAAAGACGCGGGTAATATCCTTCTTCCGGGCCCCCAAGGCTTTGAGCACACCGATTTCCTTGGTCCGTTCGAGCACGCTAGTGTAGGTGATGATGGCAATCATAATCATCGAGGTCACCAGCGAAATACCGGCAAAGGCGACCAGCACGTACGTGATGGCGTCCATCAACCCACCGGTCATGTCAGAGACGGTCCCAGCCAGGTCGGTGTAGATGACCCGGTCAGCTTTGCTCTTACCGTGGTTGTACTTATCAAGGTAGCTGAGGACCTTATCTTTCAGCTTGAACGTGGTGGGGTAGATCTGGATGTTAGTTGGCGTCTGGGATCCGCCCAAAGTGGTGAGGACCGTTGAGCGCGTCGAGGCGTCCATGCTTTGGCTGGTGATCACGTTAGTGGCGCTAGCCTTTTGTGCCTGCACGATGTTGGAGTTACTGTTGGCATCCAGGACGTCCTTGGTTAGCGCGGAACTATAGGCCACGCCGCTGGATAGCAGCCCGTCGGAGTTCTTGGACTTCACGCGGACAATTCCGGTCACGCGCAGGGTCTTAGTGTTAGCCGCGTTGGCCATGGTCGAGTAGTCCTTACCTGGCATGAAGGTGCCCGTTGGCAGTTTGGTGTAGTAATCGTTGTTGGCAACCAACTTGATGGTGGTGCGACCAGGCTTTGGAAGTTGTACTTCTGGCCCTCCTTAACGTCAAAGCCAAGGTTCTTCATGGCGTTGATGTTCAAGGAGTTGTCCTTGTTGACGACCAGCACAATGTCGGTCGCCTTTGTTGGGTACCGACCCGCAATGACTTTGTAGTAAGTCTTCAGGAAACTCTGGTGGCCGCTCCGGTCGATGGGGTAAACGGAGCCGCCCACGCCGGTACTGGAAGCCATCAAAGCCGCGGTGTCCACGCTACTGCTGTTATCAGGGTTGCTGGTGGAGAAGGTCACCGTCCGGTACTGGCCGTTGACTTTCCGCAATAGGTTCATCCCCGTGCCGTAAGTAATCGCAATGTTCTTGGCGTCGGCTTTGGGCATCCGCTTGACGTAATTAATGTACTTTTGCGTCAGTTTGTTCACGTGTTGTGCCTTATCGGCGTCACTCTTTTCCGCAGTCACGGTCTTGGTGTGAGCGAAGGTTTTGGTTTTAGTCCCGGTCATCATTGAGTTGGTATCGGTTCCTACCTGCGAGATGGTGACCGGCATGGAGGCCATGGCCTCACTTTGGGTTTTGGTGATTTGCTTCTGGAAACCATTGGATAGGGCCAAAACGACGGCGATCCCAATGATGCCAATACTGGATGCAAAGACGGTCAGGAACGTCCGTCCCTTTTTGGTGCGAATGTTGTCAAAGGAGAGCTTGAGGGCCGTCCAGTAACTCATCTTGGTCCGCTTGAGCTGGAACTGCTCAGCTTTGGCACCTTCAATGTGGGGGTGGGAGTCGTGCTGAATCTGGCCGTCAGCAAACTCGATAATACGGTCGGCGTACTTGTGGGCCAGGTCCGGATTGTGGGTGACCATGATGACCAGACGTTCCTTGGAAAGGTCACGAATCAGTTGCATGATCTCGTCGCTAGTCTCGGAATCCAAGGCACCAGTCGGTTCATCGGCCAACAGGATCTCGGGGTCGTTAGCAATGGCCCGCGCGATCGCGACCCGCTGCATTTGGCCTCCAGATAGCTGGGATGGCTGTTTGTGCATGTGGTCCTTGAGCCCCACGCGGATGAGTGCGTCGGTCGCGCGCTGTTCCTTCTCTTTGGCGGGCACGCCGGACAGGGTCATACCCATCTCGACGTTCTCCATGATGCTCAGGTGGCTGATCAGGTTGTAGGACTGGAAGATAAAGCCGACCGAGTTGTTACGGTAGGCGTCCCAGTCGCTATCCTTAAAGTCCTTAGTCGACCGGCCCTTGATCAGTAGGTCCCCAGAATCATAGCGGTCCAAGCCACCGATGATATTGAGCATGGTGGTCTTCCCGGAACCACTGGGCCCCAGAATGGCGACAAATTCCTGTTTACGGAAGGCCACGGACACGTCATCCTGGGCCTTGGTAATGGTATCGCCCACCTGGTAGTATTTTTTTGATGTGTTTCAGTTCAAGCACGGGTGGTAACTCCTTCCCATTGAGTGGTAGTAGTGAGGCTGATGCAGGCTAATTATAAACTGTCTACTAATGAAACCAAATGTGGCTAAACAAGGCGCTCAAGCCAGCCGCACGCCCGTATTGTTCGCTGAGCGTGGGTTCGCGGTACGTTGCATCATAGAGAGCAGATAATTCATCGGGCATGGTCAGGCCACTCACGGTGTAGTTGAGCACTGTCCGCACAAGGTGAGGAGCCACACGCTCTACCGGGGTGTGGTGCTGGAGCTGCCGGAGGGCACTGTTGAGTTCAAAGGTGAGTGGCTGCTGTGACTGTACATAGGGGGTCGCCAAAGTTTTCTGGATAATGGCGGCCAGTTCGTTGCTTGTTGGGTACGCCTGTTGCTTAGCGGTGGTCATGTGCAATACCTCCATGGGGATGCGTTTAAATTAGTTTACCGCCAGTCTGGCAGTTGGCGGGGTGCGCGTCAAGAGACACGACAATATTTCCCGGGAAATATTGACCGCCAAGATTATTGGCGGTGCGAATATGGCCATTGCGATGGTCGCTATGGTTCTTTGCTAGTACAATAACAAGGATGGCGGTACCTTGAGGATGTGGGAGGCAGCAGGATGCAAATTGGCATTAGGTTAGCGACGGCGCGGAAGGCCAACGCGTTAACGCAACAGCAGGTAGCAGATCAACTTCATTTAACCCGGCAGACGGTCTCGAACTGGGAAAATGAGCGTAGCTATCCAGATGTGGCCAGCCTGATCGATTTGAGCAATTTGTATGGCCTATCCCTCGATATCTTACTCAAGGAGGATAATAAAATGACAGAGAAAGTACGTTCCGATGCAATGGCACTCAAGCAGGCACGGGCAATGTTTTGGGCATCATGGGTCATCGACGTGGCACTGGCGGTGTTGCTCATCTTGTCTGCCTTTAACACTGCTGGTTTTGAATTAGGCAGCGGGGCAACAGCGCTCACCATCTGCGTGTTGCTGGCCAACTTTGGCGTTTTGTTCCCGGCACGCAAAAATTTCCGGCGGCTGCAGGGGCATGACGAGCAAACGCAACGACACGATCAGCTCATGTACCTATTACGCATAGGTGTGGTCGGCGCCATTGTGGTGGTGCTGCTGGGCCTGGTACTGTTGAAGCATATGAGCCCGATGATGATGGTGGGCGCCGCCGTTGGCGTGACGGTAGGTTTGATTGTCGCCGTGATTGTTGGCCGCCGGACGTGGCTGCGGTAGTGAGTTGCTAGTTGGCGGTTTCGCCCTGGCAACGGTCATTATGGGGTTGTTCACCAAACTATAGTAGTCCCGGCCACTCACCGGTACACCTGCACGGTTTGGCAGCGCACTTACCTGGTTCGTTGACTTTACAACTTCTTACCAAAAGTGCATAATGACTTTTATCAGTGTAACAACGAGGAGGGGCTGACACCCAAGTGTCGGCCCCTTTAATTAGAAGTTTAGTGAGGGGTGAGTCGTAATGGACGACGAAACACGCGCCAAGGGGCCGTGGAAGAAGAATTTATACATTCTGTGGGTTTGTACCTTTGTGGCTGGGCTGGCCTTTAGTGAAATTATGCCCTTTATGTCACTGTACGTGGCCAGCATGGGGCACTACACCAAATCACAGGTGACCTTCTATAGTGGGCTAGTCTACGCGATTACCTTCCTGATCACTGCCATTGCCTCCCCCATCTGGGGTGCTTGGCTGACCGCAAAGGGCGCAAGATCATGTTGCTCCGTGCTGGTTTAGGGACAGCGCTGTCGATGTTCCTGATGGGCCTGACCACCTCGGTTTGGCAACTGTTTGCTTGCCGGGCCCTCCAAGGCATCTTTGCCGGCTTCATTTCCAACTCGCAAGCCCTGGTGGCTTCGCAGACGCCGCGGAACCAAAGTGGCCGGGCGCTAGGCACCCTGGTGACAGGGTCCACGAGTGGCATGCTGCTGGGACCATCGTGGGTGGGATTCTGGCTGACATCTTCTCGATTCGGAGTACGTTCTTCATTACGGCGGCCTTGCTACTCATCACCACGATTATCGCCGGTGTGTTCGTGAAGGAATTCTTCGTGCCGGTGGAGCACCCGAAGCGCGCCAAAGGGGAGAAGCGGAACTTCCTCGCCGGGTTCCCCAACCCCAAGTTAACCATCATCCTGTTATGTTCGACGATGATCGTGCAGTTGGGGAACGCGTCCATTTCACCAATCCTGAGTTTGTACGTGCGTGAGTTGATGCATTACCGGGGGCCGATCACCGTCGTGGCCGGAATCATTGCCGCGCTGCCGGGGCTGTCCAACATTATCGCCGCCCCACGGTTGGGGCGGTATGGTGACCACCACGGGACCGGGAAGGTACTGACGGCTGGCTACCTCTTTGCCGTGATCATGTACTTCCCGCAAGGCTTTGTCAGCAGCATCGTCCTTCTCGGGGTCTTGCGGCTGATGATCGGGGTGTCGGACGCGGCGTTGTTCCCGTCCATTCAGACCCTGCTCACCAAGAGTTCACCAATCACCGCCACGTCCGCCATCTTCTCTTGGAACCAATCTTTCCAGGCGTTGGGCAACATGTTTGGTGCGTTCTTGGGTGGGGCGCTGGCCGGCTTGTTCGACTACAACTCGGTCTTTATCTGCACCGCCTTTATGTTACTGTTCAACTTTATCCTGCTGTGGTTTACCGAACCAAGTTTACGGCGGGGCCAAGTGGGCTAAGCTAATACGAGCAAAAATTGTGGGGCAACTTCCTAATGGGGTTGCCCATTTTGTTTGGCTCGGTGTTGGTATGACGCGTACCAGTAGCGATGATGATGGGCAAATAGGGCTGGCGAAACCTTCTTTGCCAACAAAAACACCTGCCCGACCGTTACTATACGCGGTGCGAGCGGGTGTTTATTTGCTCTGTGATCATGGTGCCGTCGTCCTGGTGGGCTGGCCGTTAAACCGTGGCGTGAGCCAGTACTTGGCGGCGATGCGCTGACCCTGGTCGATCTTGGCCCACTGCTGAGCGGCAGTTAGTTCGTTACCACCATCGCAGGAAGCAAAGCCGCACTGGTGAGACAGGTACAAGCGGTTCTTGCCCAAAATGGCACTTGCCTTGTCCAGCAACCGGAGAACGCGATCCTCATCGTCCAACGTGCTGGTCTTACTGGATAGAGCACCCAAGACGACCTCGACGTTGGGCCGGTCCTGCAGGGCTTTGAGGGCCTCGATACTGCCGGCACGGTCGTCGTCCCATTCCAGGAAGAAACGGTCGTAGTGCTGGTCGTGCAGGAACTTCTGCGCGATGGCGGCGTAGGAACCACCCGCAGCGTGCCGGCTGGCATAGTTGCCACGGCAGTTGTGCGTCCATACCTTCAAACCCAGTTGGTGGCCATAGTCGGTGACGGCGTTGTTGATGGCGACGAACTCGTCGGCCAGACCATCCACGCCACCTTTGCCGTCCGCGAAGAAGCTCTGTTGGTTGTCGTCAGCGAACAGCTCCCAGAGGCAGTCGTCAAACTGAATGATGGTACCACCAGCGGCTTTATACTCAGTCAGGAATTCCTTGTAGCGTTGATCAAGCCATCCTTGAGCGCGTCCGCAGTGGGGTAAACCTGGCCCTCACCATAGAGGTGGTCAAACACGGACAGTTCGGTGAAGGCGTGGGCGGCACCCCAGACGGTGGTCTTCACGTCGTTGTCACCGGCCTGAGCCTTCAGTTCCTTGAAGATGTCGATGAAGTGGTGGTTTTTACCCGAGAGTGGCGCGGTGATGCGGATGCCGATGTCCTTGCGGGTTTCAAAGTGGCCTCCGTCATGGTCCTCGAAGGTGTAGCCGTGGTCGGTAATGTAACGTTCAACGCCGTGAAAGCCCCAAAGGAAGTCCAGGTGCCACATCGACTTGCTGTACTCGCCGTCAGTGAGGACGTCGATACCGTGTGCCTTTTCCTCAGCAATTACCTGCTTAATGGCGGCCGTTTCGGTTTCCTGGTAGCCGGGAAAATCCTGATAGAAGGGGTACTGGATATCGTCACGATGTTCGATCTGATCCTTGTAGGTAAGTAGGTTGGCTGGCCGTAATAGCGAGCCGACGATTTGAAAACGAGATTTAGTCATGTTGGTTGCCTCCGTGTTTTTTTATGATTGAGACCATTCTAACCACTTTGTCCGTTGATGAGGTAATTCTTAATATCTTGGTGATATAATAGGCAACACCTATAATACGGAGGCGGGAAGATGCGGATTCAACAATTACAGTATTTAGAGAAAATTGCGGCAACGGGGTCGATCAACGAGGCGGCCAAACAACTGTACATTAGTCAGCCGTCGTTGTCGCAGGCGATGAAGGAACTGGAAAAGGAGTTTAACATCCAGTTGTTTTATCGTAGTCGCGGCGGCATTACGCTGACGGACGCCGGGCGTGAGTTCATCAACTATTCGCGTGGGGTGTTGGACCAGGTGGGGCTGCTGGAAGAACACTTTGGTCAGGGCAACGTCCGCAAGCGGGTGTTCAGCGTGTCGGCCCAACATTACGCCTTCGTGGTGCATGCCTTTGTCGACCTCGTGCGCGAAATTGGTGGGGATGCTTACCAATTCACGCTGCGGGAAACACAGACGGAGAACGTACTGAACGACGTGGCAACTTTGCGTAGCGAGTTGGGTGTGATTTATTTGAACCCGTTCAACGCAACGGTGATGCGGCGGCTGATTGCGGAGAAGGATTTGGAGTTCGTCCCGTTATTTAAGGCCCTGCCGCACGTCTTTGTGGGGCGTGATAACCCGCTGACCAAAAAGGCGCGGTTAACGCTGGACGATTTGCGTGATTACCCGTACTTATCCTACGAACAGGGGGATACCAACTCGTTTTACTTTGCCGAAGAGATTCTTAGTACGTTACCACACAAGAAGCACATTCAAATTAGCGACCGGGCGACGATCTTCAACCTGATGGTGGGGTTGAACGGGTACACTATCAGTTCGGGCATCATTCTAGCGAGCTGAACGACGAAAAAAATCGTGGCGATTCCGTTGGCTGTCGATGACTCGATGACGCTGGGGTACCTACAGCACCGGAAGATGGAGCTGAGCGATACGGCGGAACGCTACCTCGTCATGCTCAAAGACCACATCCGCGGGTACGGCTTCACGGTGTACGGGGATTGATTTGTCGGTCGAGTCCGGGGCTCGCGGTACCGGTCGTGTGGCGCCGCATTACTCGATGCATATCGCCCACATGCACCGTATTGGTCAGCAGTTAGTTGCGCCGCGTGCTATTTGCTTAACCCCCACCGTGAACAGGAGTATCGTAATGGTGACAACAAGTGGGAGGCAATGATTTTGGCACAATTGGACTTAACGAGCACCATTCAACTCAACAATGGGGTGGCTATGCCCCGCTTTGGCCTCGGCGTCTGGCAGACGGATAATACCACCGCTGCCGCATCCGTGACCGCAGCCATCAGGCATGGCTACCGCATGATTGATACCGCTAAACAGTACGGTAACGAAGCGGGCGTGGGTCGCGGCCTGGCCGCCGCTTTTGCCGATGGTTCCGTTCGGCGACAAGACGTCTTTGTGACGTCCAAAGTAATGAACGGCGATCACGGCTATGAGCGCACCCTCGCTAAATTTGAGGGGACCATGCGGCGTCTGCAACTGGATTACCTCGACCTGTACCTGATCCACTGGCCGGTGGACGGTTTGTACGTGGCAACGTGGCGGGCGCTGGAGAAACTGTACCGTGACGGCCGGGTACGGGCCATTGGCGTGTCCAACTTTGACGTCCAGCGATTACAGGTTTTGATGCGGTCAGCCACCGTTCAGCCGGCCGTGAACCAGGTCGAATTTAACCCGGTAATGCAGGAACACGAAATGCGTGATTTCGCAGCCGCGCACAACATTGTCGTCGAGGGTTGGTCGCCGCTCGGTGGTGGGCAGGCGTTGAGTAACCCCGTCGTCGGCCTGATTGCCCAGAAGCACCACAAGAGCGCGGCGCAGATTATCCTGCGTTACGACGTGCAAAGTGGCGTGGTCACGATCCCCAAGACTGTGCACGAACAGCGATGGTAGAAAATGCCGACATTTTTGACTTTGCCCTCGACGAACAGGACATGCAGGCCATCGCCGGGTTGGATCAGAACCGTCACTCCCTGTGGTACGACGCTTTTGGGTGGTACGGTACCGACACTGACTACGGGATGGCCACGCAAAAATGGCCCGACTCGGCGCCGGACTACGATGACTAATGAATTAATTAAGCGGTGTTTACGCAACACCGCTTTTTTTAGTGCTTTTTATGCCGCCCACTGCGCCAGATTTGGTGACCCCACAGGAACACAACGAGGCCCAGGGCATCCATAATGAAGAAGGCCACCTGGTCCTTCACGCCCATGGAGCTACCCAGAATTAGGCTCAGGCCTAGTAACATGCCGATGACACCCACCACGCGTCGTAATTGCATTCGCCACACTCCCTTCAAAGTGGATTATATACTGCGGGGGAGGCGTCCGCTATCGGTGATGGCGATATGCTTTGTCCGCCGAATTATTGGTATGGTAAACTATATAGCAATATAGCACCGTGATGGCAGGAATATCACGGCGTGTGTAGTGATTGGCAGGGGAGGGGCAACAATGGCTTTTATTGGGACATTAACGCTATTATTAATTACTACGTTGTTGGCGGGACACCTGGGCCAACGCGTGGGGTTACCCGCCGTAGTGCCGCAGCTACTAGTGGGGGTGGTACTGGGACCCGCCATGTTGGGTTGGGTCCACGCTGACACCAACCTGACCACCTTTGCGGACATCGGGGTCGTTATCCTGATGTTCCTTGGGGGCATGGAGAGTGATATCGACCTCCTCAAGCGGTACCTACGGCCGGCATTGATTGTTGCCTGCGCTGGGGTCATCATGCCCGTGGTGCTGGTTGGGCTGGCGAGCCGTGGGTTTGGCGTGAGCTGGACCGAGGCGGCGTTTATCGGCGTGATCTTCTCCGCAACGTCGGTCTCCATTTCGGTGGCCGTGCTTAAAGAGTTCCACTACCTCAACACGCGCGAAGGGGCCACCATCCTTGGTGCGGCCGTGGCTGATGACATTATCGGGGTCATCCTGTTGAGCGTCATGATTGCGATTCTTGCGGTGAGGGCCTGAATACGGGGGGGCAACAAAGTAACCTAGCAATCGTCCTTGGGGAGCAGGTGGCGTTCTTCGTGTTCATCTACATCCTGATCCGGTGGTTGACACCAATGTTGTTACACTTCAGTGACCGGCTGACGATGACCAGTAGTTCGACCATCATGGCGATGGTGATCTGCCTGGGTACCGCGTGCTGGCGGAGGAAGTGGGCCTCAGTGGCGCGGTTGGGGCCTTCTTTGCTGGAGTCGCGGTGGCGCAGACGGATTACAAAGCCGAAGCGCTATCGGACATCGAACCGCTGGGCTATGCAACGTTTATCCCGTTGTTCTTCGTGAGCGTGGGGCTGAACGTGAAGTTCGATGGCCTTAGCCGCGACTGGCTGTTCATCCTAGTGCTGAGTGTACTGGGTGTCGTGACCAAACTCTGGGGTTGTGGCCTGGGGGCCCGTCTGAGCGGATTTGAGCGGTCCAGTGCACACGTCATTGGGGCGGGGATGATCTCCCGTGGCGAGATGGGGCTCATCACTGCCCAGATTGGTTATGCAGCGCACCTGCTGCGGCCTGATTTTTATTCGTCGATTATTTTGGCCATCATCGTGGTGACCATCGTTGCACCGTTCATGTTGAAATTTAGTATTGCCCGGGCGAACCGGGCGGCGACGACCCACTAACTGTGGGCACGTAGCCTATGCTAGCCGTCGACCAGTGTGGTCGGCGGCTTTTTGCTGGCCATGAGAATTACTGGCGAATTGTGTGAGAGCAAAATGGCAATTTATCTTGATTTTGTTTAATAAAAGTCTCATACTAATGCCAACGCACTTTGATGATCACTCAGTTACTTTAATTGCATCGCGTTCATTTGGGAGCGCGCAGGGGGTAAGCTTATGCATTATACGGTTCTTGGTGCCGGCGCCATGGGGTTACGGTATGGGGTCTTGTTACAAGAGGTTGCGGGGATGAAGGTCGACTTTGTCGATAACTGGGACCCTGAAGTAGACACGATTCACTCGCAGGGTGGGGTGTTTGTGTCCCGTGATGGTGAGGATAAGCACCTCGTGCCAATCAATATTTACCGGCCGGAGGAGTACACCGGTGACCCCGACGCTTACATTATTTTCTGCAAGCAAATGGGATTGCAGAAAATGTTGACGGAGTGTGCGCACTTTTTCAAGCCGCACCAGTACGCCATTACTTGTATGAACGGTATGGGTCACATTGAAAAGATCAACCAGTACTTCCCCCAGGAGCACGTTCTGGGTGGGACTGCACTGATTGCGACGGTCCTGAATGGTCCCGGCGACGTTGACTTTATTGGTCGGCCCGGCGCTGGTACCATGAACATCTGCCCGCAAACAGAAGTGGCGGACGACTTTACCCACCAAGTGGTCACGGACTTTCAGGCGGCGCACCTCAACCCGAACTTGACGGACAACTTTGTGGGCACGTTAATGGCCAAAGTTACGTTTAACTCGGTGGTCAATACGCTATGTACGATGTTTGAGATCACCATGGGGGAATTCATCGCGTCACCGGTGGCGGAAAAACTGTCCCGACAGTTAATTGACGAAGCTTACAGTGCCTGTGAGGCGGCTGGAATTCAACTGCTGAATACTCGTGAGGAGGAATGGCAGAGCGTGGTGCACGTTAGTCGGGACGCCAACCCATTGCACTACCCGTCGATGTATCAGGACATGTCGAAGAACCGGCCCACTGAGGTCGATTATATCAACGGCTACATCTATGAGGTGGGGCATGCCCACGGCTTTGAAGCTACGACGCATAATTTTCTGCGCAACTTGGTCCACCTGGCTGAGTTTGGCAAAACTTTTGATATGGATGCGTTCCGCGCTGCCGTTTTGGCACGGTAACATCCCGATAGTACGACAAAGCCCTACCGTAAGTGCCTACGGTAGGGCTTTTAGCTGTGGTTATTCATCTTCCTTAAACTGGGCAATCAGCGGCTGGAGGGTAATGACGCGCGCCAGGCTGGTGGCGGGGTCCCGGCAGTCATTTTGGGTCCACTCGCGCAGAATCATGGCGATGGACGCTTCAAAGGTGGAGAGCATGTAGTCCAGTTCCAGGACGGATAGTTCTGGGTGGCGCTGATGGTACGGCTCGATGAGCGCCTCGTGCAGACGTTCATACAGGGCTCATCGTGACCGAACGGTAACGTGTTGAGGTGGGCAAAGTAGACGCGGTAGAACGCCTCGTCCGCTTTGATCATCGCTAAGAAGTGCATGGCGGCGTCTTCGAGGCTGCTGGCGAGGTAAAACTTCCCGGTTTCGGGGTAGAAAAAGGTCAGTAACAGGTTGTAGGCACTGTCGCCGGTTTCGTCCACGACGGTGTAGATGCTGTCGTAGTGTTCATAGAACGTCGACCGGTTGATGCCCACCAGTTGGCAGACTTCGTTGACGGTAATCTTGTTGATGGGTTTTTGTGACCACAGGGAAAAGACGGCTTGTGCGATGCGCTGATGCGTACGTTCCCAGTTGCGGTTATGGTTGGCCAAGGTAAATTTCCTCCGTGGTTTCAGGGTAGGGTGCAATTGTTCATCATTATATATGTTGTGTTGTCATATCAGGATATTACGGGTACGCCTATACCAAAATATAAGAACTATTGATAGTGGCTGTCTGGTCGGTGGCTACGTGCCGGGGACTAGGTGGTGTGCGTGCGGCTATGAGCATACCCAAGCCCACCCGTATTGTACAAAATGGGATAACGGTTGGTCACCAGACAATTAGCGCGGAAAAGTCGAGTTTTACCGGGTGACTGGGTGCGCTGTGGGGGCAGGTCAAGGCCAAACGTTAAGTTGACGGTCGTCAGCCCGTGCCGGCCGTATTGCGGCGTGCTGGCGTGGTTGGTGACATGAATAGTTGCACGTGGCAATTAGATGAGCAAGATCGGTACTGCATGATAAATGCGTGGGCGGCGGCTAACCATTTGGTGGCCAAAATAACATGGACCTATCAAAAACGGCTGCAAACGGCACTACGAGTGGTGGGCGCGTGCACCGAGAAAGTTAAGTTAGTTTTGGGAGTGGGTGGTCGCTAAGCGTGTGGGTCACGGTCCGCGTTAACATGAGGGTAACCTGTGTGCCACGTACCGGTCGTTGCGTTATGCGCAGCGGCGTAGATGGATTAAAATAGAGCGTAGACACACAAAGCCGTTGAAAGCCAAAGTAAGGGGTTGTTGAAGTGATATTTTTCATTAACAGTATTATGCAGGCTAACAAGTCAGGGATCGAGTTTGCACAACTCAAACGCATTGAGTTGTTTAATGATCACCATGAGGACTACCGGCTGATCGTGCGGGACTGGGACCCCAAGTTGCACCCGGTCACGCGGGCGGCGGGAGTGCCCGACGACAAGCTAATTAATATGTTTGAATACTTTCAAGACGCCATGACGCTGCCAGACCACCCAGTACACTTAGCGGACCTTGATTTTGGCGTGGGGGGTACCCACGCGACGGAGGAAGCCACTCGCTTTTTGGTGTATAACGCGCAGAACCAGCTGGTAGCGCGGGTCAACTTCACCGGCGACGACCAGGTGGTGACATCCACCGAGCTGTTCGACGGCTTTGGCAACTTGTACCGCGTGGATTATTACGACACGCGGGGGTTCCGTACGCTGGAACAGTGGTACACGCCTGACAACAAAATTGGTACCGAGGCTTGGCTGGATGTGCACGGGCTGCCCGTGGTAGAAAAGTTCTACCGCCCGGACAATACGGGCGAACTGACCGCGACCGGCTGGCGCCTGACGGACCGCAACGACGGCAAAGTGTACATGTTCGATACGGTCGAGGAATTGACGTTGCAGTTTCTCAATGACCTGAATGCTGAGTACTGGTCCCAGGAGCACCCCAACATCTTTGTGTTGGACCGCGGACACGTGGCGGACTGGGGCCTGTTGCACCTCGACCGGCCAGCGTACACCGTTAATCATCTGCACAACGCCCACGCGAGCGGCCAGGATCCGATGGCGCCCATCGTTAACAACAACTACGAGTTCACCCTCAATGCCATTAACGGCTACGACGCCATCGTTTCGTCGACGCACAAGCAAAGCGCCGACGTCGAACGGCGCTACCACCCGACGGCTAAGCTCTTTACGATCCCGGTGGGCGTGGTACCCGACCGCCTGTTACAGGCTCCACGTATTCCGGTGAGCGAACGCACCTTTGGTAAAATGGTCGTCTTTGCCCGCATTGCGCCAGAAAAGCAACTGGATCAGCTGACCAAGGCGTTCGCACAGATCCACGCGGCGGTACCAGCAGCAACGCTGGACCTGTACGGTTATGCTGATAACAACAATAATTACGCAGCTAAGCGGGCGGTGCAGCGCGTGATCGACGCCAACCACCTCGGAGATGCCGTAACGTTCAAGGGGTACACGACTGACGTCGATACGGCCGAGAACGATGCCATGTTGTATGGGTTAACGTCCAACATGGAGGCTTTAACCTCGCCATCATGGAAGCCATCGCCCACGGGTTGATTCCCATCACCTATGACGTCAATTACGGACCAAACGAGATTACCCAGGACCACGTAAATGGGCGGGTGGTGCCATACGGTGACATCGATGCCTTTGCCCAGGCCGCCATCGAAATTCTGCAGGATCCCGACCTCGCGCAGCGCTACAGCACCGCGGCGTACGCTTCAGCTGAGCGGTACTCCGAGGCGAATGTCTGGCAGGCCTGGCGGGCGCTACTTGACGACGCCGACCAGCTGTGGCCGGCTAAGTTGGCGGCGGCGCGGCTCGACGGAACGGCAGCAAAGGGGGACAAGTAGATGTATTACTTCATAACGGAAAATGTTTTCGGCTTGAATTCGGGGACGAAACACGCAGCGGCCCGGCGCACCAACCTGTTCAACGCTGAGGGCGAGCGGGCCTACTACGTTTCGCGTAACTACAACCGGTTCCTCAGCCGGGATTTAGCGAACATTGGCCTGAACCCCCAGGAATCGATCAACATGTACGACTTTTTTTCAGGACACTCTGGACGTGCCACGGCGGGAGCAAAATCTCCGCCTGTTGCCGGAGGTTCCGCTGAATAAGTACCACGTGGATGGTGTGAGTGCCAACTATTCGGTGATCAAGCATGCAGGCCGGGAAGTCGGCCGCATTAACGTTTTACCCGCCACGGTGGGTTTGACGATGGACGTGGAGAGCCGCGACCTGCGCGGCAACATCGTCGCCCGGGAGAACTGGGACTGGCGTGGATTTAAGTCCTCGCAAGATCACTTCCACCCGGACGGGAGTGTGGCCTCGCGCACTTACTTTAACCGGCAGGGTCGTCCCGTTTTGGAAGAGGTCTGGATGAACGTCAACGGGCAGTTGGCTCCCTCGATGTGGGAACTGTTGAACTATCGTGGGCACAATTACCGCTTCAATACGGAGGACCAGTTGTTCCTGTTCTTCCTGAACGAGCTGATTAGCAAAGATGACCAGGCAATCTTGATCAGTGACCGCCACACTCTGGATTACGTCGTGGCTGACGTGCAGGGGGCCAAGGCCAAGTGGGGTTACTTGCACGGGGTGCATACCGATAAGCCTGCGACCCCGGGACGCGGACACATCCTCAACGTGTACCGCACCCTGTTGCAAGACCGCGCGGATGCATTTGATGGGGTCTTTGTGGCCACTCCCGAGCAACAGCACGAGTTGCAGCAACGGTTCCCCGACATGACGGTGCGGGTGGCACCCGATACCACCGTGCCTACGACGTATGACCACCAGGCGGGCGCACAGCCAACGGTTATCTTTGTTGGCCGGTTTGGGCCGGATAAGCGCCCCGAACAAGCCATCCAGATGATGGCCCAGGTGGTCCAACGCGTGCCCAACGCGCAACTGCACCTTTATGGTTACGCACCGGATGACGCCACGCTGGCCAACCTCAACCGCCAGATCAACAAGTTGGGGTTGAAGGACCACGTAATTGTCGGCGCCTACCTGAGCCAACGAGACCTGGCCCACGTGTACGCTACGGCCGACGTGATCGTGCAAACTTCCAGCTCCGAGAGTTTCGGCATGAACCTGGTCGAAGCGATGAGTTACGGGGTGCCGGTGGTCACTTATAACGTGCCGTACGGGGCGGCTAACCTGGTGCGGAACGGGGATAACGGTTACGTCGTGCCTGATAATGCCACCAAGCAGATGGCGGCCAAAGTATCCAAGTTGCTGACGGACAAACGTGACTGGTCTGCCAAGAGTGCCGCGGCTTTGGCGTGGGCCCGGGAGTTTACGTACGGCCGTGATGATCAAGTGGTTGAAGGCATTACGCCAATAAATGGCAGGTGGAATATTACACAGAGTGTAGCGTCCGCAAACTAAAACGTGGGCCAGCAACGATCCTTAGTTAGGGATTGTTGCTGGCCCACGTTTGTATATCGAGGCATAACCGTTGTCCAGTCCGCCTCATTTTGTGCAATTCTATTTTGCGGGTGGTTACAGCTTGATTTGCCGTCCCAAAATGGCCAATTCCATACGCATAATTGCGCGGCGGGTGAAGAAGCCATCACGGAGGGCCCACTTGACGGTTTCAACGTGTTGCAGAATATCATCGATTTCCGCCTGCGACAAGGCGGCGAGGGCGTCGTCCAGTTCATCGAGGGATTCAATGGTGATACCCAGGTGGTTTTTGACGACGAACGGCGCCATGCCGGCGTCTTTCCACAAGACGACCGGTAAGCCGTTGGCCAGGTACATCGAGACTTTGTGTGGATTATTAAATCGGGTGTAGTCCTTGTACTGACCACCATTCGGGATGTTGCTATCCCAAGCCAGCCCGAAGCGGTAGGGGATGATGTAACCTAACTCTTCCGGCTTCACTTCGCCGCGAAAATCAATTTGTGGATCCAGCTGCATGGTTTCGTTGCGGCCAAAGGCGACGAGGTTTGTTTGGTATGGCCAGTGTTCTAGGTAACGTGACTTATCAAGGGAACCGGCCAGTACCAGCGATTTCTCCAGGTGCTTATCAGCCTGGGTGTAACGGTTCTTGGTGTTTACACTCAGATAATCAAAGGCATAGTTGGCAAACATTGGTGCAGTGACGCCTTATCTGCCAAGGCGTTAGTCATGTTGTCATTATGTGTAATGATGGCACTGGCTCGGTTGAAGAATGCCACCTCATCGTAAGGAACGTAGCCACGTAGGCATTCGGCGTCGTGAATTTGGATGACCACGTGGACGCCCCGGTCTACGAGGTGGGACATAAACTGTTCATCAAACTTGAACCCGTCGTTAGTGGGGTACTGAAAGATGACTAGGTCACCGCTGACGACGGGCGCGGTGATGCCGTCAATACGGGAGTACAATTGATCGTCCGTATCGGCCTCCACATCGTAACGAAAGATAGAAAGAGTTTGGTAGCCCATCCGCTGGGCAATATCATTAATATCGTTTTTTTGCCTTGAAAACAGAATTAACCGTAGTGGGTTGAATCATATTTGTAATCCAGCGATGCATGAGGAATCCTCCTAAAAATTACCGAAGCCGTGTTTTCCGCTCAGAGGCCTAGCCAATAAGGCGAACAAGTAGTTATAATAATGGTATTATACACCAGGACAATCTGCTGGACTGCTGTAATTTTTGGGTGGTCACGGTGGCACAAGACTTTAATGCAGTCAGAACACACGTGGTTGAGGCCGGTTATGAGTATAGATAAATTAGCGTGGACGGATTACCTAGAAAATCATTATTTTATTTTTGGGCAGCAGGGTCGGGTACCGTACACTACCGCCATGGAGTTTGGTAGTGATGGCACGGTGAAGAATTACCCCGCTTTCAACGAGAGCCGCTGGCAGCTCAACGACGACGAGCTCGTGTTGCTGGATGGTAATGGTGGACCGACTACCACGTTCCCACTACCGGCTACTCCGCAGGCAGTCGCCTCCCAAGGGCTGGTGGGGCATTACCTCAAAGATGATCAGGTTGTACATACATTGCGGGCACGCGATGGGTCGGGCTTTGCGCCGGAACTAGTGGACCTAATTGTTCACCGGGTGCAGGACCAGGTACACCACGATGTGCGGACGACGGCCGAAAATGCAGCCCGAATGGTACCCAAACACCAACGCATCCGTGTGGCCTTCCTTCTCCAAAGTATGGAGACCTTACCCGCGCTGGAACCATTAATTACGCTGGTACATGGTGATGACCGTTTTGAAATGAAGCTGTTGGTGACCAACAAAATGTTCGATTACGTCGAGTCACAAAACACCCTGCCTGAAGTGGCAGCCTATTTTAGTCAGCGTGGGTACGCCTTTATTGAAGTTACTGGTGACGGAACGGAGGCCGTTGCGGGGTTGCACCGCTGGCAGGCAGACTTTATTGTGCGTCAGTCTGAGTGGGACGCAGATTACTTGCCCGCACTAAGCGCTGAACACCTCGACTGGTCGCGGCTCATCCACGTACCGTATACCATTACTGAATCTGCGCTTAATCTTCCTAATTCTGACCACCAATCGTTACTGGTAAATCCGTATTACGAGCACGTTTGGCGGTACTTTACCCCGGAGCCTCTGAGTGCGGAGCAGTTGCACGCAATCGGTGGTTCGTTCGTTGCCAGGGACATTTTTCAGTATGTCGGCTCAATGAAGGCCAGGTAATTCGCCAGGCCCGGCCGCAGTGGCCCGATGACCGCGCTGGTAAGCGGGTGGTGTGGATGGCCCACCACAGTATTTTTGATGCGTGGTTTAACTTTGGCACCTTTCCACGTATTTACAAGCAGATGTTGCAGTGGACGCGGGACCATGGCGATGTGAACGTGGTGTTTAATCCCCACCCACTGTTACGGGAGAACCTGCGTAATGACCAGTACCCGGGGCTACCGATGGCTGCGTACGAACAGTTTTTGCGTGACTTTACGGCGCTCCCAAACGGTAATGTGGTGGAGCATCAAAGTCAGTATGGCTTCACCGCCGCGGCGGACGTCATCTTAACGGACGGTATTTCCTCGCTATACGAGATGCAGGTCCAACGCAAGCCGATAGTAGCCCTCCTGCGCCCTGACCACGCAGAGTTTACGCAGGTGGGACAACGGTTGATGCGCGGAGTGCACGCTACTAGCGATGTGGTTGCCGCTCAACAAATGGTTTTACGTTTGCTGAACCACCCGGACGAACTGCGGCCACAACAAAAGGCCAACACAAAGCAGTGGCTACAGAATGAACATCCTGAGCGTGCAATCGTGCAGGCCATGATTGACGAAATGTCGTAATAAATAGCATTGACTAGTTGAAAAGTGGGTACAGAATACCAAATAACGCGATTGCCGCGATCACGATACCAATAATGATTTGCGGTAAGCGACCGTGGTCCCGTTCTTTTTTTCGGTGGTAGTACCAGCTTATCTTCGTCAGCAATGCGATCGTGAATGTCACGATCAATCAGATTGTTTTTTTTACCTGTCATAATAACCCTCATTATATTGATTTAGCGGTTAAAAGCAATTATTTGCGGAGAGGCGGGACCGATATGAAATTATCTTTATCAAGTAGACGCTACCGTCGCATCACCAAACGCATTATTAAGCGGCGCGAATATTTTGCTACGTTGTCTGATACTAATTTGCAGGCCCAGACGGGCAAGCTGCGTGCTCAGATTAATAGCGGGAGCACGCTGAAGGACATTATGGTGGATGCGTACGCCGTGGTGTGTGTCGCCGATGAGCGGGTCTTGGGTCTAGCCCCCTTTGACAACCAAATTCTAGGGGCTGTGGCCATGGAATTCAACAATATCGTGGAAATGAAAACAGGTGAGGGGAAGACGCTCACCGCGACCATGCCCATGTATTTGCACGGCCTGACGGGTCCGGGTAACTTTTTGATTACCGCGAACAGCTACCTTGCCAACCGTGACGCGGAGCAAATGGGGCGCGTGTACCGTTGGCTGGGCCTGACCGTGATGCCCGGGGTCGCGGCAGAAGGCCAGGATGACAACCAGCGTGATCGGCAAGCCATTTATGCAGCCGATATTGTGTATACCACCAATAGCGGTTTGGGCTTTGATTACCTCTTTGATAATTTGGCTGCTAACCCAACGGAGCAGTTTTTACACGGCTTTAGCTTCGCATTACTCGATGAAGCGGATGCGGTGTTGCTGGACACAGCCTCCACCCCGTTAATTATCTCGGGCGCACCCCGGGTACAGTCGAACTTGTACGGGATGGCCGACCAGATGGTTAAGCTTCTGGACGAGGACCGCGACTATGAGCGGAGTGAAGACACCAAGAACGTGTGGTTTACTGCCGACGGTATTCAGCGCATGGAACGGTTTTTTTGGCATTACCGGGTTGTTGGGTGAGCACTATGCGGACTTATACCGCCACTTGGTGTTGGCATTGCGCGCTAACGTGTTACTTGTACGTAATCGGAATTATGTGGTTGAAAACGGTGAAATTATCTTGCTGGACCGGGCAAACGGCCGACAACTACAAGGCATGAAGATGCAGGCGGGGATGCACCAGGCCGTTGAAGCTAAGGAACATCTGCATATTACGCAGGAACAGCGGTCTATGGCCTCCATCACTTATCAGAGCTTGTTTCGGATGTTTCACCAGCTGGCGGGGATGACGGGTACGGCCAAAACGGACGCGGATGAATTTTTGGAAACATACCGGTTAGCCGTGTACACGGTCCCCACGCATAAACCGATGATTCGCGATGATTTGCCGGATAAGTTGTATGTTACCAACACGGCCAAGCTGATGGCCGCACTGGACGTGGTAAAGCGCGCCCACGCTAACCAACGACCGGTGCTCGTTGAAACGGGATCGTTATCGTTGTCCAACTTGTTCTCACGCTTGCTGTTGCGGGAAGGAATTCCTCACAACCTGCTCAATGCGCGTTCGGCCGCTAAGGAAGCCAAAATTGTGGCTGAAGCCGGAAATATGGGTGCCGTGACCGTAGCTACCTCGATGGCCGGACGTGGTACTGATATCCGGTTGGCCGATGGTGTAGTCGAAAAGGGTGGTCTGCTCGTTCTGGGTACTGAACGAATGGATAACCCGCGGATCGATAACCAGCTCCGTGGTCGTGCGGGGCGCCAAGGTGATCCTGGTACGAGTATCTTTTTCACCTCCTTGGAGGACACCGTTGTGCAGGAAAATTCGCCCCGCTGGGTGGCCAAGTATCGTGAACGCCACGCCAGTCGGCGACAACAACAGCTGCGGTTACGGGGCCGGTTTAAGGGTGTGGTGAATGCCGCGCAAAAACGGCTGATGGTTTCACAACGTGCGTCCCGCTTCCAAACCTTGCAATATGGGGAAGTGTTCCGCATTCAGCGCGAAAGTATCTACCGTACGCGGAACCGCGTGATGAATAGCCAAAATTTGGATGCGTCCGTCCAGCGGGTCATTCATAATGTGGCGGCGGATTATGTTCAGCAGCACCCCCAGTACCAGGAAGCGGACATATTGGACTTTATTTATCAAAATGTTGATAGCGACTTTTTGCCGTCTGCCTTGCCGCAATTAGGGCGACCGCAGGAACGGGTGGTCTATTTGGAGCAACTGATTAAGGACCGGATACAACGTAAGCGGCAGCAACTGCCAGCCAACGATCAATGGCAATACTTTCAGCGGGTGGCCATACTCAAAGCCATCGATAATGCCTGGATCGACCAAGTGGATAACTTGGAGTCACTGCAAGCAATCACGAATAATCGTAGTTTGGCGCAACACAACCCTATTTACGAGTACCAGATGGAATCGCAGCGTAGTTACGGTGTTATGCGGGGTAAAGTAAAGTTAAATATCGTCAGAAATCTACTACAATCGGTACTGGTGATGAAGCCAGATGGATCGATCGACTTACAGTTTGCATAGGCGGTGCTAGAATAGGATGTTTGTATGTCAGACAACCATGAAATAATCAAACGGGTTTCCTGGACCCTGTTCTTAGTAATGATTTTAGCTGCGGGGCAGCAAGTAATACTGCCCGGTGTGGACCAGGTCGCAGCAGCTACAGTATTGAAGCAACCGACCTTCCTGTCCATTTTGAGTAGTGCGACTGGGGGCCGCTTGAACTTACCCACACTGTTTTCGCTGGGATTATCGCCCTACATGACGACGATGATCGTCTGGTCGGCCGTACAGAGTCTGGATTTGAAGAGCATCAATAGTCTTTCCATGAAAAAGGCGGGCCTGATTCAGCGGGTGCTGGTGTTAGTGTTAGCCATCGTACAAGCCATCACCATGATGCGGTTATACGCGTCCGCGCTCCAGCCGTTACACCTCTTCGGTTACCCGTACGACTGGGGGCCATGGGTGACGGGGTTGCTGTTAGTGGCCGGCGCCATGCTGGTGACCTGGTTAGCCGACGTGAACAGCAACCGCGGGATTGGCTCGACCGCCATTATGATTTTGCCCGGGATCTTGTTGAGTACACCCAATTCCCTGCATCAGGGTTGGGGGGATGAAGTTTACAGTTTCTCACCGGAACACCTACTGACGGCTGCCGTTGTTATTTTACTGTTCACGGCTGCGGCGGTTTGGCTATACAAAGGCGAAGTGCGGCTACCAATTCAACGGACGTTGTTAGAAGGTGATTACCGTAATTCATACCTGCCGATCAAGGTGCTCACCGCGGGCGCCATGCCGTTTATGTTTTCCAACTCGTTATTCAGTTTGCCCAAGATGATTATTCAAAACACCGCTTTACGCTGGCAGCCCATTGGGCACACCATCCTGCATTGGACGTCGTATAAGACGGTCAACGGTATGGTCATCTATGCGGTTGTGATTATGTTGCTGGGGTATGCGTTTGGCTACATGAACGTGCGGCCGGTGCAGACGGCTAGACAGTTGAAGTATGCCGGTGATTATTTTCTGAACGTGGTTCCCGGTGACGATACCGAAAGCTTCATCACCAACCACTTTTTCCTGCTGTGTACGATCGGTAACTTGGTGGAAATCTTGATTGGGGTAATTCCACTCATTTGTGGCTTGATTTGGCCCGGCGTGGCTAATTACTCCCTGTTTTTGGGTAACATTTTCATTGTGGTGACCATCTTTGACAACGTCATTGAACAGTTTAGGGCGCTCTACTCAAAGAATCGTTACCGGTTACTGGATTTGTAACTACGCATGTCTAAGGAGTGCATTGCCATGTATTTAATCCCAGGGTTCAATATGGATACGCATAGTTTCGATCAGGACGAAGTTGTGCAGATTGCGCGCATTATGACCGCCAACGACTATCCGTTTAATTTAATTACGGTTACGCAATTACCGGCAATTCACTACCAGTTACGGGAGGCGGGCTTGGCCAACGTTGATGTGTGGCAAGCCTATGATGAGATTCAAGGTATTGATGTGACGGCTGGTACGCCGATGAACGTTAACGAGTTGCCTTTTCCACCGGGAGTGACGCCGGTATACTTGGAGGGGAGCGTGCGGTATTACCAGGGCGAAGACACTTTTGCGCTGGTGCACTTGTACAAGGACGGTTTTGTATGGCAAGTAGACTATCCGCAAGCAGACGGTACGGTGATGACCGATCAGTACGATGATCGTGGACTGTTACTTACACGAACTAAAAGTGCGAGCGATCACGCAGTTCTACTGCGACAATGGTATTCGCCGGCAGGAGATGTTGTCATGATTGCCACACAAGGTGGTGGTGTGCAGATTATGGACGTGGCGGCATCCCGATTTGACCAGCGGCACTACCCGTCGGTGGAGGCGGTGGTCGCTGAAGTACTGGGCCGGCACATTGCGCAAGATCACGATGAGTTAGCCATTACCGGTCCGTTTTCCGGGTTACTCGCGCTACGCTCACTGCGAGACTTACGGCTACGCCTGGGCGTTTTGATGTCGAGCCGCGATTTAGCGGCAGGCGACCGTCTTAAGAATCTGGGTCAGTTAGCCCGGCATGATTTAATTATTAGCCCTACCCATACGGATCTACGCATTATTCAACAGTCGCCGTTGGCCCGTCGGATCAGTCACGTACCCCAAGTGGTGTTACCGACGCGGGCAACCACGTTGAGTCTAGGTGTCAGCAACGAACTGGCCGAGCAAATTATTGCCTGGCGGGTTGGCGATGCCAGTGACAGTCTGGTGCGTCAGGTGATGGCGACACTAACCGCGGGCATGGCCAAGCACGATGATTGGCAGCTCGTCATTGGCACAGCCAGCACCGCGCAGCAAACCGACTTGACCGACCACGTGCAGGCGTGGGTTGCGGACAAGTATGGCGTGGATCTGGACAGTGATGATTACCAACAAGTAGCTGACTATTTCAACGCCAGGGCCCAGGGGCAAATGATGGTTGAAACTGAGCGGGTCGGAGAGTCATTAAAGAAACGGGTAGATTGGAGCGCGTTGAGTGGTGCCTACAGCGTGCTGGCACGTATTGCTATTCGGAAGCCGTTGAGTATCACTGATTGGGGTCAACAGATACACAGCGCCCGCATTGTGATCAATACTGACGGCCAATCAGATTTAAGTTTGCAAGTGCTGGCGGTCAGTGCTGGCATTCCGCAACTGAACATGGCGGCCTCTGATTTACTGATTGACCACCAAAACGGGCGGCTGGTACACGACAGCAGCGATATTGCCCGTGGCTTAGATTATTACTTGGGCACGTTAGCGCATTGGAATCAGGCACTAGTGGTGAACGCACAGCTAATTGAACGGTATTCTGCGGAACGGATTATTGCGGCTTGGAAGAAGGTGATGAGCGATGGCGCAAAGGACAATTAATGTTATCCACATTGGGAGCACGGCTTTGGCACTGGGACGGCTATTAGCCCCGCCGTACCAATATTTTTGGGCCGTGACGGATGATGTGATGCCCGTGGCGAAAAAAACCATTGTTCGATGGTGCCAAGTGGAACGCGCAGTACCGTGACGCAGTAGTGCTCATCGACCAAACTTGCCCGTGGTTGAGCGATATTGCCCGGCTACGGGCGCTACCGGCAAACCGCATCATTGTGGCCAATGACGTCGTCTTTTCGGCCGCCGCGGAGCACGTCATGGCGTTAAAGAACGCACAGCGGCTGGACTTCACCGACGTTGAGGATTTAGCACACGTGATTCAGGTTTATTTCTATGACCAGCAGGCGACCTATAAAACGGACTTTACGGAATTGCATATTGATAGTCGCTTTAGCGGCCATATCCAACAAGTTGGTGAAGCTTACCGCGTCGTGACCGGTGATTACGGTGATAGTTGGCAGCATTTGGGTGAAACCACCAACGTTATGTGGTTGCCGGCCAACTACGCTGAACGGGCTGTCATCGAGGTCGAGCGAGTTGACACCACCGTTGATATTATGGCGCGGATACACGTGATCAACGGGGCCCAGAAGGTCAGTGGCAGCTACCAGGCCGTTAACGAGGAGTTACCGGTGGGGGTGGAAGTCCCACCCGCTGATCACCCCACGGGGTTGCAGCTGGACTTCTTTGTGCGTGGTCACGGGCAACTGAACCTCGCCGGGATCCATTTCCGTCGTTCGCGTGGTCAGTATGGCGAGATCCTGGTGGGCGGTCAACGGTTGATGGATCACGCCGGCATGCGGCAAGAAATTATGGCTTATTTCGATCCGGGTGATTTGCGGCCACCACTAAGCGTGTACTTTTCCGGTTACCAAACGGCTGAAGCCTTTGAAGGTTTTGGGATGATGCGGCGTTTTGGTACCCCGTTCATGTTGATCATGGATCCGCGGCTAGAAGGTGGGGCATTCTACCTGGGTAGCGATGACCTCCAGCAACAAGTCCGGGACGTTATCCGGCAAGCCTTACACCGGCTAGGCTTTAGTCATAACCAGTTGATCCTTTCCGGAATTTCCATGGGCACCTATGCCGCGTTATATTACGGGGCTCAGTTACAGCCCTATGGCATTGTTATTGGTAAACCATTGGTAAATTTGGGCAATATTGCCCGCAACGGGCGACTCTGGCGTCCCGAAATGTTAGGTGTTGGTGGGTTTGCTACCGCACTCGACATGGTGCTGACGTACACGGGTGACCTCCATCATCAGAACCTGGACCAAATGAACGCACAGTTCTGGGATGAATTTAAGGGCGGCGATTTTAAGGACACCACGTTTGCAGTGGCCTATATGTATGATGATGATTATGACCAGCGGGCGTTTCCGATGCTCCGCGATTACCTGAAGCAACACTTTCCGGAGACGCGGGTGCTGTACAAGGCTTAGTCGGTCGCCATAACGATGACACTGGTGGCGTCGTCAACTGGTTCTTATTCCAGTACTGGCACCTACTTGAACAGGGTTTTGGCCGCCGTAACCCGCTGACACATGATCAGCGAACTGCGGGGACCAATGCCGCGACGAAGGCGGTGAATGCCAAATGACCGAGATAATTTATGACTTTTACTGGCCAGTCAATGGCATGGCCACCGCGGGTCATGGCGCCATCATTGATTACGCGGCCAATGGCATAGTAAGCTATCGTGCCCGCCGGCGATCACCAGGGTTTGCGATCCACACGTGGTCTAGTCGCAGCAATGATGCGACGTACGGCCGCGGTCCATACTTACCGCTGTTGCGGAATGACCGTGAATATACGCTGACCGCAGATATTGATAGCGAGCCGGAGGACACCCTGGGTTTGAGCATTAACTTTGTGGATGCGCAGGGTGTGAACGTGCAGCAAATTTTGGAACGTACTCTGGACCTAACGTTCACGGTACCCGACGGGGCGGTGGACTACAGTATCGCCTTAGTGAACTTAAATAATGAGCATTTTAAGTTTTATTCCTTAACGCTGGGGCAAAGTAATGTCCTGGACGGTTACCGACCGGTGCGGCTGTCAACGCCCGGTTGGCACTTGTGGCGTAACGATCGCGGTGGCCCCGCCACCGTCTGGATCATCCCACGTTCTGGGCCAGTGGTTAGCCGGCCGTTTGTACCTGGTGGGGACAATTTGTACTATCAAGTACCGCGTCAGGAGCACGACGCGTTGGAAGTTGGTGAGTTCGTCAACCAGGTCAAACGGTTGGTGGGACCCGAACCACGGGTACGTGGTTTTGGGTTTGGTACGTCGAGTATCGTTGCGGCAGTAAATAAAGCCTTGAAAGCCGATGGAGGTCACTAATGAATTTCTTTATTGATGGAGCAATGGGAATTGGTAATTCTGGTGTTGAGCACGCTGAATTTTATCGTGCAGCCAGGTTTGACCAAGCCAAGATCCCGTATCGATTTGTGTTTGTGGAACTGGTCAAGGAACTACACGAGGCCATGGATAAATGGCACTTACGGGACGACCAGGTCATTAACATGTGGGAGTACTTTGTGCATGACGACGATTATTTGCGGCATGGATTGAAGAAACGGTACCCCACGAGTGAAGATTTGGTAGTGGACGGCACCAACACGCACCGTATTCGTCATTCGGTGACGTCGGCGGGGATGCGCATGGTGTACCACTACGTCAAGTATCCCGACAAGCACGACCCGAATAACAAACTCTTGGTGGTTAGCACCGGGCGAATCGAGTTGTTCAACGTCGAGAGTAACGAACGGCGGGTGATGATCGAGTACGTGGATGATCCTAACCGCAAAGCGTTGATGACGAACATCCACCTGTACCACCAAAACGGGAAGCACTATTTATTCAACAATCTGGTCGACCTGCACCGCTTCTTTTTCCAGCAACTGGACCGTGTCTTTGGCGGCCACAGCACGTTCCTAATCGACCGGGGTGAGGAAAATGAAGTTGCGTTAGCCACCCACAAGATTCCGGACGTGAAGTTGGTGGATGTGATTCATGCGGACCATCTATCCGACCGTGATGTACCCGCGCACCCGCTGTGGAACAACTACAACGAGTTCATGCTACAACATATTGATCTGTACGACCGGGTGGTTGTTGCCACTAAGCTCCAACGCAAAGATCTACTGATCGACTTCCCGCAAGCCACCAAGAAAATTGTGACGATTCCCGTGGGCGGCGTGCGCGATGGTGGTAAGCGGCGTAACAAGCGTAAATTGGGTGACCCAATCAAAATTATTACGGCTAGCCGCTTAGCCAGTGAAAAGCATATTGACCTGGCGATTCGTGCCGTAGCCAAATTACATGATTTAGGTAGCAATATTATCTTTGATATTTATGGTCAGGGTGGCGAGGATAAAAAGCTGAAGCAGACCATTCAGGACGTGCACGCGGAAAAGTACGTGCAGCTGCAGGGGTTGTCGAACGACTTGGAACACGTCTATCCGCAGTATGACGCCTTTATTTCCGCTTCCTTCTCGGAAGGGTTTGGCTTGACCTACATTGAAGCGCTAAACGCCGCTTTGCCCGTCGTTACTTTTAAAGCTCGTTTTGGGGCAATGGAGTTAGTCAAAGACGGCAACAATGGTTTCCTGCAGGAGTTTAAGCGGGATGATGATGATTTTAACGTTGCCCAACTGGTTAAGGGGCTGGAGCGCCTGATGCAAGCTGATTATGGTCGCCTGGTCAAGAACACACAGGCCTCAGTCAAGCAGTTTCAGGATCACGTTATTGCTAACAAGTGGAAGGAGCTTATTCATGGATTACGAGCTATTGACTAGTATTAACACAGCATCTCCCAACTGGGCGGCGATTAAGGCCCGTGTACAGGCAAACAAGCGGCAAATGTTGACGTTGGCCCCCATGCCGGGATTTAGCGGCGTGCTAGCGGCAGAACAGGTGCAGGGCATCAACCTGGTGGATCAAATCACTAGCCGCACCTACGATCCTGATGGCTACCGCTTCTTTAACGACGTGCCGGTGCCCACAAACACGGAAATCTTTATGAATGAGGATGGCAGTATTTCGCTCATTCATGAAGGCATTGAAATCGGCAAGGAGTTCCTATATGCCAATACCCGGCGCCGTGCGCAGGACGTACGGTACCACAACCTTGATGGCACCATGGATTACGTTGAAGAGTACGCCTTTGATGGTAACCGGTTCAGCAATTTGTTCTACTACAATAACGAGTTACAAGAGATGGTCTTTTACGACAATGCGGGCAATGCACGGTTACGCTTCTTTTATTATGGCGGGGCGTTGAACTTTATCACCATTGAAGATCCGCAAACCCACAAGGTACAAACCAAGTACAATACCCAACTTGATTTTTATGCGCATGAGTTAGCCAAAATCGTGGGGCCGCAAGACACCGTGACGATCACCTACTTAGGCGTGGAGCTAGATGCCGTGGCCCAGTCGCCCGCCCACAACGTGCTGGAGATGGTGGAATCCCCTTTGGATGATACGGGCGCGGTGCGCGGTAACCTGGCAGGTATTTTACAGGACGAAATTCCGTATATTCAGGAAGTACGGATGACACGCGCAGACCGTGATGCGGTGGTTGCCGCTGGTATGAGCGACCGTAAAATTACAGTTATAGATGACTGATGAGCCGCTGCGAACCGGTAACGGTGGCAACTGATGGCTGCAACACTATTTTTTTAAAAACTTATAGTTTTACTTAGCGTTGCATAATCGTTGTTTATAAAAACAAAAATTTTCTATCTAAAGTTGCACGAGATGAGAGTCCATCGTGTTATAGAATAAAAATCGGGTATTACTTTGAACGGATTCTTTTTGGGAGGGACCCTCATGAATTATTTCAGACGTAAGAGATCAGAGATTTTTAACAACAACAGTAAGGTTCGTTTTAAAATGTTTAAAGCGGGCCGGCAATGGCTAGTAGCTGGAACTGCTTCCTTAGGCGGTTTACTGGGTGGCTTACTCATGTTGCCACAAGGGTTAGCCCACGCGGATACCACGCCGGCGGCCACTAAGCAGGTTGATACGGGGGACGTGCTTGCAACTAAGCAGAGCACGACCATCCCGGCGACCTCGGAAACTAGCTCTAATAGTACTTCTGAGACTAACTCCCAAAGCCAGACCAACTCCGACAGTGCCTCACAGTCGCTGAGTTTATCAGCGAGTGGGTCACTGTCAACGAGCATTAGCGAGTCAACTAGCGTCTCGACCTCGGGAAGTACCAGCAGTACAAGTCTGAGCAATAGTGGTAGCCAGAGTGCGACCAACGTTGACCAGACGAGTAATCAGAATAGCCAAAGTCAAACCAGTAGCCAGAGTGCTAGTGGTTCCGTTTCGGTGTCTTTGTCTAATTCGCTGACTACGACCACCAGTACGAGCAATACTAGTGCACAACGCAGGACGTGAGTGCCGCGCTGGGATTAGATGGCCATGATATCAGTGCAACGCAGGGAACCAGTGGGTTAAACGTGACCCTGTCCGCTGATGCTACGCTAACTGCTGCACAGGCGACAAACATCGCGCAGTACATGACCCAGCAAGGTATCACGCAGTTAACGATTACCACTGCGGCAGCGGAAATCCTGACCAAGGATAACACCACTACCATTACGTTGTCCGATGAAACCTACGCAGAATCAGCAGTCACTTTGGCCAAGCTAGTAGCTGATGCGCTGTACAACGTCACGGGCAACGCACAGACGATTACTGGCGTTTTGGCCGGTAATAATGCGCCTACTGGTGTGAAGTCACCTACGGGTAGTGGGATCGTTATTTTTGGGATTCGGTTTACCTCTGGGTGGCGTCACAGCCTTCGAGTAGCACCATTGTTGCTGGTGATTCAGCCACTATCAGTGCTACCTTGGATCAGACGGCAGCGGACGCATTTAACCAGGCTTGGGGCACGGCACTTGATACAATTACCAGTTGGGCTACGTTAGGCCTTATTAGTGCGCCGGCACCTGCTTACTACCTATACCATTACAATTCCACCACTGGCAAATGGGAAAACGCGAGCGCCGATCACAATAGTACCGGTTCCTTCACCGTCACCCTTGATAGCACTGGCGACAATTATTACCAGGTTGTTTACGAGTACGATCCAAGTTTCATTACAAAAATTGCCAACTTAATTTCCCTCAATTTCAGTGGCGGTTCACAAAATTACTACAGCAATGTTGTTGACGTCGCTGTTGTTGCAAAGCCGGTCGCCTCGACTAGTGCGACAGCCTACCCAGACGCTGATTACCTGTTGGACAACGTTAACGTGATTAGCAACGACCTGGGCCTCGACTTTACGACGTCCACGACGCAGGCCCACGTCACATTGGGCCCAAGCAATACCACGGATACTGTGAAGGCGGTTACGTGGAGCAGTAGTGATGCTGGTGTTGCCACTATTGATAGTAGCGGTTTGATTACTGCCGTAGCTGAAGGCTCGACCACAATCACGGCGCATATCACCACCACGGATGGGAATACCTACACCGAAACTTTCACCATTGAAGTTGGTAAAGGGTTGCCGGTTTCGCAAACCGTTACTGAAGGCGATTCGGCGACGTTTGAAGCCAGTGGGGCTGATCAGTTTGCCGAAGTTATTGATGCCGGTGGGACGTTGACCTACCAGTGGTACAAGGGCGATACGGCTATCCCTGGTGCTACGGGTCAAACGTACGAAACGCCGGCCACTACGATGGCGGATAACGGCACGGAGTACAAAGTCCAAATTACCGTTACCTCTGCGGCAGGTAAGAGTACGGTCATTGAAACCAACCCGGCTACGCTGACCGTTATTCCGAATGAAGTCACCGAAAGGACTAATTCTCTGTCGGATTCCGCTTCATTATCGCGTCAGGGTTCGCTGTCCACGGACCAATCGCTATCAATTTCGGCATCCAAGTCGGATTCGCTGTCATTGAGTGACATGCGCAGCAATTCAACGAGTATCTCGAAGAATAGTGTTAGTGATTCCGAGAACATTAATTCTACGTCCGAGTCTATTTCCACTGCCCGTAGCACCTCTCTTTCCAAGACTGCCAGCTTATCGTTATCAGTTTCTGCGTCTGCGCAAAGCAACAGTGGCAGTACAAACGCGTCTACGTTCAACAGTGAGTCAATATCGGCTGATAAGTCGGAAAGTGAGTCCACCAGCAGTTTCTTTAGCGAGTCGGCTTCTGCATCTTTGTCCAAAGCAGCATCGCTGAGCAAGTCGCTTTCAGCATCCCAATCAGCTGAAGATTCAGCCAGCTACTCGACGTCCAGCTCGCTTTCTCGTTCGGAATCAATTGCTAAATCGCAGAGCCTTTCTGAATCGGCCTCAACTTCTGAGTCTCTGTCTGCAAGTGTGTCGGACTCCATCAGTACAGCAACATCGCTGTCCGAGTCTGCTTCGTTAGCTAGACTGGGTGTTGGTGGCACAGAAGACTCGATTCTGCAGTCAGAATCTACCTCGGCGTCACGTTCGGCGTCGCTGTCTGCTTCTACCAGGAACAGTGCATCGGAATCATCAGGGGATTCTGGTGTTGTTTCAGGGTTTTTAGAAGGATCGGTATCCAAGAGCGTCAGCCGGTCTACCGCTACATCAAAGAGTCGGCAGGAGTCGCTGTCACTATCCGCATCTGTATCTGATAGCCTGTCTCAGCAGACGTCACGTAG
This sequence comes from Lacticaseibacillus thailandensis DSM 22698 = JCM 13996, assembly GCF_001312865.1. Taxonomy (GTDB): domain Bacteria; phylum Bacillota; class Bacilli; order Lactobacillales; family Lactobacillaceae; genus Lacticaseibacillus; species Lacticaseibacillus thailandensis. The sequence continues at coordinate 274,202 of NZ_BBER01000003.1, forward strand.
TCGTTCCGACATCAGCTCCAGATCCCAGTCTGAAAGCTTGAGCAAGGCAGCGAGTGTCTCTGACTCCATTGCCACCAGCAAGAGTCTTTCGGACAGTCTTTCCGAATCGGAATCAAACAAGCAGGCAAGCGATTCCGCCAGCCTATCGGGTTCGGTTAGCGTTTCGAAGCAGGAATCCCTATCTAGTAGCATTAGTGGTAAGGGTTCACAGTCGCAGAGTACCGACACGAGTCTCTCCCTCAGCGCGTCGAAGTCCAGCAGCGACAGCAAGAGTAAGTTTATTTCTGAATCGAACTCGATCAGCGACGACCATTCACGTTCACAATCGGTCTCCACGAGTGAGAGCATCAGCGCCCAGGAATCGGCGTCCAAGTCCGAGAGTATTGAGCAAAGTCAGTCGACGTCGGCGTCCCAGAGCGTAGCGTCGGATAGTGATTCGCTGAACTACTCTGTTTCTATGAGTAAGTCAGCCTCCGCAGCCCACAGTGCTTCGAAGTCTACCTCTGAGTCGATTTCAGCGGCTATTAGTGGCTCGCAAAGTAGTAGCAAGTCCACTGCTAACAGTTTGTCGACGGCCACGTCGTTGAGCAAGTCGGCAAGCCTATCCGGGTCTTTGAGTAAGTCAGCAGATCACAGTGGTTCCACCAGTGCTTCGCAGTCGAAGAGTGATAGTCTTTCAACTGCTTACAGTCAGTCGAAGAGTGCATCATTGAGCTAATCTGATTCCAAATCCGCCGTTAAGAGTGCGTCGGAATCAGCTAGTCGTTCGCAGAGCGAAAGTATCAGTAAGAATCCGTCCACGACGCCATCTGCTTCCACGTCTGCATCCAAAAGCTCAAGTGAAAGTACGAGCAAGTCACTGTCTGCTTCAACGAGTGCATCCGCATCAACGCAGGCTTCGAAGAGCCAGTCACTAAGTGCATCACTAAGTAGCAGCCGGTCGAGCGATCATTCCGGTAGCCAGTCCCTGAGTTTATCTGCCAGCGCAAGCAAGTCCACGGATACTTCGACTAGCAAGTCGGTTACTGATAGCAAGTCTGCAAGCATGTCTGCTTCAGAGAGCGCTAAACAGTCGCGGAGTGCATCGCTTAGCGGGTCGGTTTCTGGTAGTTTGTCAGGTTCGAAGGCTGCCAGCGAGAGTGTTTCGGCTAGCGTGTCACAGTCGGAAGTCGATAGTGAAAGTCTTTCAGTCAGCCTGTCAAATTCAACATCAAACAAGCAGGTTAGCGATTCTGCTAGTCTGTCAGATTCCTTAAGTGAATCAAATCGGGCATCGCAGTCCACCAGCATTAGTAATGAA
>NZ_BBER01000004.1 GCF_001312865.1 Lacticaseibacillus thailandensis DSM 22698 = JCM 13996
CTTGAAGTACACAATCGTCGCCCCTGAGCCACCTGCATTCGCCGGGGCGTACCCAAAGCGCGCTACGTTACGGTTCTTCTTGAGGTACTCCGTAACCCCGTTGCGGATCGCACCCGTACCTAAACCATGAATAATCGTGACCGTCGGATAATTGGCCAGGAGTGCCGCGTCAATGTACTTATCAAGGTTGGTCATTGCCTCCGCGTACCGTTGTCCACGCAGATCCAGCGTGGTCGACGGGCCACTCCCCGCGCCCTGGACGTGCGTCCGGGCCGTGTGCGGCTGCTCCGTAGCCGGCGTGGCCACCTTTTCCAAGCCAGACTCAGGCACTGCCATCTTCATGATGCCGACCTGCACCTGCCATTCATGGTTACCCTGTTGCTTCAATAGGGTCCCCGTCTGGCCGTACTGCAGCACCTTCACCGTATCGCCAGCGCGTAACGTTGCATGGTTGCGCGCCTTTTTGAGTACCTTATTACGCGCCAACGGCGTATCCTGATGCAGCTGGTGCAGCCGCGTCTGGGCGTCAATCACTCCCGCGTCATTGACCGTCGCACCGCGCTGCATCTTGCGCAGCGACTTGATGATCTTGTCCGCCTCAGCCTGGGTGTCCGCAACCATCCGGTTAGCTTTGTCCCGGGCGGCCTGCAATTCCTTATCTTGCCGCATCTTCAAATCAGAGTACGCCGCCTGCAGCTGTGAGTGCAGCTTGGTGGCTTCATCCAGTTGCTTTTGCAGGTCCGAATCGGTCATCGCCGCCGCCTGCCGTTCCTTCTCCAGGTCCGCAATCATGTTGTTCAGGTCGTGCTCATCATCACTGATCAGCAGCTTGGCCCGGTCCACAATAGCCTGGTCTAAACCCAGCCGGGTAGAAATTTCAAAGGCGTTACTACGACCCGGAATACCGATCTGCAACCGGTACGTCGGCTGCAACGTGTCCATATCAAACGCCATCGATGCGTTCGTGGTACCAGGGGTGTTGTAACCGTACAATTTCAGCTCGGGGTAGTGCGTCGTGTCCACCACGTACGCCCCAATGCGCCCAACCTCGTCCAAAATGGAGATGGCCAAGGCCGCCCCTTCCTGGGGGTCGGTCCCTGCACCCAGTTCGTCAAATAGCGCCAGGCTATCCTTGTCAAGTTCACCGAGAATCGCCACAACGTTGGTCATGTGCGACGAAAAGGTACTGAGATTCTGTTCAATTGACTGCTCGTCACCGATGTCCGCAAAGACGTTACTGAAAACCTTCACCGTGCTGTGTTCAGCGGCCGGGATAAATAATCCCGCCTGCGCCATCAGGGACAGGAGCCCCAAAGTCTTCAGGGTAACGGTCTTCCCGCCAGTGTTGGGCCCGGTAATAACAATACTCTGATAGTCACCACCCAGCGTAATGTCGTTCGGCACGACTTTGTCCGCATCAATCAGTGGGTGTCGCGCCTGCCGCAAGTCCACAATGCCTTCATCGCTAATCGTGGGCTCCGTGGCCTTGATTAACGCAGCGTACTTCGCCTTAGCGTTGATGAGGTCCAAATGGCCCAACACGCTGGCATCAGCGCGTAAGCCGTCCGTCTCCGGCGCCACCTTAGCCGTTAAGTCAGTCAGAACGCGCATAACCTCTTGGCGTTCTGCCACCTGGGTTTCACGCATCCGGTTGTTCAAGTCCACAACTGCTTGCGGTTCAATGAACAACGTTTGGCCGGTGGCGCTTTGATCATGCACCACCCCACCAAAGCGACTGCGGTTCTCCGCTTTGACCGGAATCACGTACCGGTCATCACGAATCGTGATGATGGGCTCGCTGAGGTACTGCGCCGAATTACCACGGGTGTAGCCTCCATGCGTTCGCGAATATCGCGTTCCATGGCTTGCATTCGCCGCCGAATTCCGTGTAACTCCGGGCTGGCCTCGTCGGTTACATTACCATCTTCATCGATGGCCTGTTGCAAGTCACGCAACAATCCCGGCAATAACGTGAGTTGTTCCTGCATCTGATAGACACGACGTAACTCCACGTTTTCCCGTAAATCCGTCAAAAAAATCATCTAACGCCGTCACCGTTCGCAGCACGCGCACGATGCCAGCAAATTCGGAGCCGTCAAGGACGCCCCCAATTTCGGCGCGCTTTAACGCCGTCGTAATATCCGGGACGGCCGCGACCGGGAGGCCACCACGGAGCCGTAAAATGGTCGCCCCATCAGCGGTTTCGTCGAGGCGTTGTTGCACCTTGGCGGGATCACTACTGGGACGCATCCGTCCGGCTAGCTTTTGCCCAAGGGCAGTGACGGCCTCGGCCCGCACGGCTTCCTGGATGCGGTCAAATTCCAGTTGTCCTAATATTTTGTGCTTCATTACAAAACCTTTCTCTTCGTTAAACCATTAAATAATGTCATTGACCGATCCACCAACTGTGGAGCAACCACGAGAAAATTGGTGTGTGCGGCACCATGACTTTGGCCAGTAAGGAATGGCCCAGCGCGGCCTGCAAACCGTCAACCGGCACCATGGCCGCCAAGTACAGTACCATCACTACAAACAAGTAGGCGCCCACGCCGCCGAGAATGCCACCAATCCAGTGGCTACGCTTAGCTGACATTGGGTAATAAGCCAAATCTTGTACTAACAAGCAGGCAATACGCACCAACACCCAGCCAATCGCAAACACGAACATGAACGAAAAGGCTAGGTAGAACTTATCGTCCAGCCGGAGCCTAGTGCCTGGCTAAAGAAAGCAAAGTGGCTCGACATGGTCGCTGACGGGTACGGAATCCACAACTCGAAGGCCGGCTTAAATACCCCCGCTAATAGTTTGGCCAGTAGGAAAACCACCACGTAACCAATAAACATTACACCCTGGAGCATGGCCCCCTTGCGTGCGCCAGCATAAACGCTGTACGCGATAAACAGTAAAATTATCAGTGTTAACATATTTTCCCCATCCGTGATTGCCCGCAGGCATATAATATCGTTCCTAATTCTACCACACCGCCACGGGGTGCCTATGCAAAAGTGCGTGGTTAGTGCGCTGGGACGCTCCGGTTTGATGAAACTTCTGGGTGTTAGTACGGAACCCCCAGCTACCCGGGACATGCTAGCCACGCAGCGATGACAACCACACAAAACTGTACAGACAGACAAAGGCCGGAACGCGTTTGCGCTCCGGCCCGGTTAGTCGACAGACTACTACATGTCTTCATCAGCCAAGAAGGTGTTTAAAACCTCCTCGACCATGTTCCATTCGTCATCATCTTCGATGGGGAACAGGTCACCGGCACTGGCATCCCCGTTCTCATCTGGTGTGAAGGAAAACGCCTCAATCTGGACGTCATCGTCATCGTCGTCGATGCCTTCTGGGTACAGCAATACGTAGCTCTTCCCATAATCATCAGAATCAAACGTGAACAGCACGTTGTACAATTCTTCATTACCATTGTCATCAATCAGCGTAATCTGCTGGTCGTCCGCGCCTGGGCGAATGTCGTCTTTTTTTATCTGCCATTGTGGCCTCCATTCCGGCGTAAGCTAATCCTGTTGGGTTAACTTACCCCGTGCGTCAAGATAGTTCTGCAAAATAAATTGTGCCGCCATCTTGTCGATAACTTGCTTCTGTTCACGACGCGACACATCCGCCTCGTCGATCAACACCCGGTAAGCCGAAACTGTAGTCAAGCGCTCGTCGATAAAATCAACTGGTAGGTGAAACTTCTTGACCAACCGTTCCGCGTACGCCTTGGTCTGCGTGACCCGCGGGCCTGCGGTATTGTTCATGTTTTTGGGTAGTCCCAGCACAAAGCCGTCCGGCTGATACTTAGCCACCAGCTGTTTGAGCCGCCCCATGCCCAAATTACCGTGTTCCTCGTCGATGGGAATGATCTCTAACCCTTGGGCCGTCCAGCCCAACAGATCGGATACCGCTACCCCCACCGTTTTAGAACCGACATCTAAACCGAGTAACCGCATTATTTCTCCTTACCCAGGTAGTGACGGACTAACTCTTCAATAATCTCATCGCGTTCATGCTTACGAATCAAGTTCCGAGCGTCATTGTAGCGAGGAATATAGGCCGGGTCCCCCGAAAGCAGGTAGCCCACAATCTGATTAATCGGGTCGTAACCCTGTGCTTCCAGCGCATCGTAGACCGTCTTTAATGTGTCCTCGACGTTCTTCGGGTGGTTGTCCCGGAAGTTGAAGTGAACCGTTTCGTCTAATGAACTCATACCCAACACCTCTATTCGTTTCGTCTAACCCAATTCTACTTGATGGTTTGCCAAAGTACAAACCCTTTGCGCCAAAAAGTTTAGCGTTTTCAATCGCAACAGGTCAACTATTTGGCCGCAAGCCAATCATGCGCCTGCTTCAGTGCATCATCGATTCCCGCCGGCTTTTTCCCACCAGCTTGGGCCATATCGGGACGACCACCGCCGCCACCACCAACAGCCGGCGCAATGGCCTTAATCAGTCACCAGCTTCACGCCTTGGGCAATGGCGTCCTTGCTGGCCGCAGCCAGCAGGTTAACCTTTCCGCCAACCGTTGTGGCCAAAACCAGTACGTCGGAGCTACCCTTATCGTGCCACTGGTCGCCCAGCTCGCGCAGTTCCTTCATGCCCGCGACCTTCACGGCTTGAGCAATGATGGTGAAGTTGCCCGCCTGGTCGACCCGGTCAAAGATACCAGCGGCTGCTTGGCTGGCCAACTTACTCTGCAGGGATTCGATCTGCTTTTGCGCATCCTTGAGTTCCTGCTGCAAAGCGGACACTTTAGCAACCGTATCTCCATCCTTGGTGACTTTCAGTTGGTTGTTAATGGCACCCAACTGGTCAGCCTGGTGGGTCAGGTACTCAAACGCTTCTTTGGACGTGACCGCCTCCACCCGGCGGGTACCGGCACCGATGCCGCTTTCGCTGGTGATCTTAAACAGCCCCAACTCGGCGGTGTTCTGCGGGTGCGTCCCACCGTCAAATTCCTGGTTAAAGTCACCGATGGAAACGACCCGGACCACATCACCGTACTTATTATCAAAGACGGCAATGGCACCGAGTTTCTTCGCTTCCTCAATCGGCATTTGCTTGGCCGTAATTGGCAGGGCCCGCCAGATCTGTTCGTTGACCATCCGCTCAACCTGCCGCAACTGGTCCTGGGTCACTTCGCCAAAGTTGGTGAAGTCAAAGCGCAGGTAGTTAGGCTCCACCAGGGAACCGGCCTGGTGGGTGTGCTCACCCAACACGTTACGTAACGACTGGTCCAACAGGTGGGTCGCCGTGTGGTTTAGTGACACCTTGTGGCGTCGCTGGGTATCGACAGCCAACGTGTAACTGGCCCCCTGACGCAATTCACCCTCAACACGCACCCGGTGCAAGTTCTGCCCGTTCGGCGCGTGCTGAACGTCAGTAACACGACCAACTTCATTACCCTGGCGTCGCTGATGGTCCCCCAGTCGGCGACCTGGCCCCCCATTTCGGCGTAGAACGGCGTCTTATCAAAGACTAACTGGGCCACCCCAGAACCAACCACCTTCACGGCCTGGTCATCCTGGATAATATCCGTCAGTACCGCGTTGTCTTCGTGCACGCTAGTCCAACCGGTAAAGTGGGAATCAGTCTTGATGTCCATCAGTACCGTATCCTGGCTACCCATAGACTGGGCGTTACTCCGGGCCTTCCGGGCACGCTCCCGCTGCGCCTCCATGTTGGCCTTGAACCCATCCATGTCGACCGTCAAGCCGTTATCCGCCGCGATTTCACCCGTCATTTCTACGGGGAAACCATAGGTATCAAATAGCAAGAACGCGTCATCGCCACTGATCTGCTTACCGTGCGCAGCTTTGACTTTGGCCATCACACCGTCCAGCATGTTGATGCCGGCATCCAAACTCTGACGGAAACGGGCTTCCTCCGACCGGATCACTTTCTGAATGAAGTCCTTGTTCTGCAATACTTCCGGGTAGTACGACTGCATGATTTTACCCACCGTTGGTACCAGTAGGTACAGGAAGTCGTGGTCAATGCCCAACCGCTTGCCGTTCACCACGGCGCGGCGAATCAACCGCCGGAGCACGTAGCCACGACCTTCATTACTTGGCAACGCCCCGTCACCAATCGCAAAGGTGACCGCCCGGGCATGGTCCGCAATAATCTTGAACGCCACGTCGTCCGTAGCGTTAGCGCCGTAGTGTTTACCAGCAGACAACTCCTCCGTCTGCTTGATCAACGGCAAGAACAAGTCGGTTTCAAAGTTGGTCGGTGCGTTTTGCACCACGGACACAACCCGTTCCAGACCCATCCCCGTATCAATGTTCTTGTGGGGCTGGTCCACGATGCGACCGTCTGGTAAGTGGTTGAATTGAGAGAAGACGATGTTCCAAATTTCCAGGTAGCGTTCGTTTTCCCCACCAGGATAGTTTTCGGGGTCATCCTCGGACACGTTATTTAAGCTCTGTCCACGGTCGTAGAAAACTTCGGAATCGGGGCCACACGGACCACCACCAATATCCCAGAAGTTGTCTTCAACTTTGTAAATGTGGTCGGCAGGCACACCCGCCTTTTCCCACAGTTCGAGGGCATCAGTATCCTTAGGGTAAACCGTGATGTACAGCTTATCCTTGTCTAGTCCCAGCCATTTGTCGCTGGTCAAAAATTCCCACGCCCACGGGATGACTTCCTTCTTGAAGTAATCGCCCACGGAAAAGTTACCGAGCATTTCAAAGAACGTGTGGTGCCGGGCGGTTTTACCGACGTTTTCAATATCGTTGGTGCGAATAGACTTTTGCGCGTTGACGATCCGTGGGTTGGCCGGGATCACGGACCCGTCAAAGTATTTCTTCAGCGTGGCAACCCCGGAGTTGATCCACAGCAAGGTAGGATCATCCTTGGGGATCAGGCTCGCACTGGGCTCCACGTCGTGCCCCTTACTCTTAAAGAAATCAAGGAACATTTGCCGTACTTGTGCACTACTGAGTTGCTTCATGACTACTCTCCTGTCCCGCCGGCCTTTCTGGTCGACGTGCCGTATTGATATTACCCATTGCCAGCTGATTGGCAACAAAAAAAACATCCTTACAAATCCGAGGACGCCTACGCGCGGTACCACCTCGGTTGCAACGATGTTGTCGTTAACCACTTCATTAATTGATTATATTCAGCTCGCATCAGGGAGCACCACGGCGACGGGCTCGGGTCTTCGCAGTTACCGACCCTTCCTGAATGGGCACCATTCGTCCGTGGCATATCCTAACTGTTTCATTATAGTGACGCTATGGGGGCGTGTCAACGCTGGCTACTATGCCTTGTCCAAACCCTTGGCCTTATTCTTACGTTTAGCGTTCCGCCGAGCGTTACGCTTCTCTACCCGGTTGTTGAACCACGCTTCCTTCTCAGCCGCCTTGCGCACCTTCTTCTTGTAGCCAGGCATATGCTTCTTCTGCTCCTTCTTGAGCATGCCGTAGATGTTGCCAGAGAGCCGTTCGTTCTTCTTGGTGCGGGTAGCGCGCCGGTTCCACTCACGCCCGGGGACGATTTCACCCCGGACGATGGCTTTGGGTTCAAAGTGGATGCCCATGTGTTCCAGTTCGGCCAACTTGTGTTCTTCACCCGGTTTGTACAGCGTGATCGCAATCCCGCTCATCCCGTTACGTCCAGTCCGGCCAACGCGGTGAATGAAGAATTCATTGTCGGTCGGAATTTCGGCGTTGATGACGTGGGACACACCCTCAATATCAATACCACGGGCGGCCAAGTCCGTTGCTACCACAAACTGGTACTTCTGCTGGGCAACGGCCTTCATCACCCGCCGCCGCTCGCGGGGTTCAACGCCACCATGGATCTTGGCGGCCTTGATTCCTTGCGCCTTCAAGAACGCGTGAATTTCGTCCACCCGCTCCTTGGTGTTGGCAAAGATCAGGACCAAGTATGGTTCGCCAATTGTGAGCAACTGGTAAATGATCCGGTTGGGATCCTGACCCTTAGTACTGATCACCCAGTTGGACACAGAATCGGCAATTACCGTCTTGGGCTTCAACTCGATCATCAATGGATTGTGCATATATTTTTTTCAGGAATGGCTGTAGCTTTTGCGGAATCGTCGCCGAGAACACCATCATCTGGAGGTGTTCCGGGAAGGTACCCGCAATCTGGTCCACCACGTTCAAAAAGCCCATGTCCAAGGTCATGTCGGCTTCGTCCACAACGAACGTCTTGACCGTAAAGCCGGTCAACGCGCCGCTACGCAAGAGGTCCAAAATCCGGCCAGGCGTCCCGATTGCGAGGTGCACCGCGTGGTGTTCGAGTTTACGCAACTGCTTCTGCTTGTCGGTCCCACCGACAAACCGGCCGACCCGTACTGGACTGTCGTCCGCCAGTAGGTCCGTGGCCGTCTTGTAAATCTGGTTAGCCAGCTCCCGACTTGGCGCCGTGATCACAGCCTGTAGGGTATCTTCATCGGAATCAATGTTGTTGAGGATAGGCAACAAGAACGCCAACGTCTTGCCAGACCCGGTCTGGGATTGACCCACAATGGACTTACCCCGCAACGCCTTCGGAATCACTTGCTCCTGAATCGGCGTTGGTTGCACAAAACCATCCCGGTTCAGTGCGGCAATCAAATCATCTTTGATTGCGTATTGTTGAAATTTGTTTTCCATGCATTACTCACTTTCTGATGGTGCCTTGGGCGTTGCCGCCAGCAAGGCATCCAGTTCGTCATAAATCTGGTCAATTTCGGCCCGGTCGGCGGCTTTGGCCCCACTAGCCAGTGGGTGGCCACCCCCATTGTGGGCCCGCGCGATGTCGTTGATCACGGCACCCTTGGAGCGCAGACTAACGCGGTAGTTACCTTCGGGTTGTTCAGTACACATGGCCCAAGCCCGGACTTCGTTCAAGCGGCCGGCAGAACCAACGGCAGCCTGATACTGATCCGCAGCAATACCCAGGTGCTGCAGGTCGGCCTGACTGATGACCACCACGGCGGCGCCATGCGCACTGATGCGCATGTGCTGCTCATCAATGGCTAATCCCTGTAACCTGGCTTGGCCTAGCGTGACTTCATTCATCTTTTGGTTCACCGCGGATGGGTCAAAGTCGAAGCCATACAATAATGCTACGTCCCGCAACGTGTGGGCGGTGGTGTTGTTGTACATAAACCGGCCAGTGTCCCCAACAATGCCGGCGTATAGCAAGCGGGCCGCGGTATTGTCCAACTTGAGTTGCCCGTCACCGTGCGTGACTAGGTCCACCAATAACTCACTCGTACTGGAGGCGTCTGGTGCCACCCAGGCCAAGTCACCATAGGGATCGTCATTGGGATGATGATCAATTTTGATCAGCTGCTTGCCCTGGTTAAAGCGGTCGTCATCGATGCGCGGCGTATCCGCAGTGTCGACCACGATCACCAGTGCGTTCTGGTAATCGGCATCCTCGACATGGTCCATGGTTGCCAACCACGCCAAACTGGGACTGTCAGCCCCCGTCACCTGGACCCGCTTGTCGGGAAAGCTAGCCTTGATAATGGCCGCCAACCCACACTGGGAACCAAAAGCGTCCGGATCAGGCCGCTGGTGGCGATGGATAATAACGTGGTCTGCAGCCGCAATGGCCGCAACAATATCTTCTTGAATCATGATTGCCTCCGTACTCGTAAATTCACCACCTATGATTATACCATGCCCGCCGTGACGCCGCTCGTTTAGCGAATTATGGGCGGTTTCCGACTCACTAGTTATACCAGTAGCCATAAATCACTCACCACTAATGCAACGGTAAATCAACATTTTCAAACGACAACGGTGCCAGGCCCGTCACGGTAATCCCCACTAATCGCAATGACGCGCTGGTGTCAGTTTCTTCATTATAAAGTGTCCAGGCTGCCGCTAGGATGTCGTCAGCCTCCACGAAGTAACGTTCACGGGTGGTGCGCCGTGTCTGCGTATTGAAATCGACGTCGCGCACTTTCAACACAACCGTCGTTCCGTGCCGTTGCTTCTGGCGTAGCGTGGCACTCACCTTAGCTGCCAGCATCGTCAACTCCTGGCGTACCGCCGCCGCACTTTGTAACGGTGGGTTGTAGGTCCGCTCCTTGCCGATGGACTTCCGCTCTTTGACCTCGATGGGGTGGTTATCAATACCCCGAGCGTGCAGTGCCAACATGAAGCCAGCTTTACCTAACTCCCGCTGCAACATACCGGGATCCGCTGCCAACAAATCAGCGCCGTTCTCAATACCCAATGCCTCCAACCGCGGCAACGTCTTCTTGCCAACACCGCGGAACTTCCCAATCGGTTGCGGGGCCAAAAAGGCTTGCGCCATTCCCGGAGTAACGACCGTCCGCCCACCGGGCTTATTGAATTCCGACGCCATCTTGGCTAAAAACCGATTGTACGACACGCCAATAGCGCATGTAAGCCGCGTTTCACGCTCAATGGTCTGCTGCAACCACAAGGCCAAGGCGATGGTTGTCGGAAAGCGATGGTTATCCGTCACGTCGAGGTAAGCTTCGTCGAGGGCAATGGGTTCGATCCGGTCGGTGACCTGGTGGAAAATAGCATGGATCTGGTCGGACACCGCCCGGTATTTTTCAAAGTCGGGGTCCTTAAACACCAACAAACGGCGTGGTACTTTACGCACCGCTTCAATGGCGGGCATGGCCGAGTTGACCCCATACTGGCGCGCCACATAATTGGCCGTGGTGATGACCCCTTTGCCCCCTGTTTGCCGGGGGTCATGGGCAATCACCAGTGCACGGCTACGCAAAGACGGATCATCACGCATTTCGATGGACGCGTAGAAGGCGTCCATGTCGACGTGAATAATTTTGCGACTCGTATCGTTGGGTATTTGTAACCGAAATAATGGCGCCAACATGCACACCTCCCTTACCGAACATATTTTCGCACATGTCCCCGACACTGGCAATTACCGCCCGCTGTTCCTGGGCAATACTAGCACCAGTCAAGGGCTTGTCCCGTATCGGCATACCTGCTCGAGCAAACTACCATGGGCGCCTAAACACAAAAAAAAGCGCCGCTAACGACGCTCATTCGATACTATGCCAAACTATGCCAACATCACGCACGCTTTAGGCGCGTTCACGGTTGAAATGCCGCTCGCCCACGTGCAAAACCTGCGTCAAACCAAACGTCAGGACGAAGTAAATACATGCCGTCACGATCAGCGGTAGGAACGCCTCAAACGACGCGCCTTGCACCACCGAAGTCTGGAAGGTCAATTCGCCGACCCCAATCACCGAGACCACGGACCCTTCCTTAATGACGGACACAAACTCGTTGCCCAGTGCCGGCAGAATGGTCCGCAGCGCCTGGGGCAAAACCACTAGTTGCATCGTTAGCTGCCGCGATAACCCTAGGGAGCGTGCCGCTTCGCCTTGCCCAACCGGGACCGCGTTTAACCCCGACCGAATAATTTCGGCCACGTAAGCCCCGGAGTTGAGAAACATCGCAATGGCCCCCGAAACAAACCCCGATACGTTCAACCCAATAATTTGGGTGCCAAAATACACGATAAATACCTGGATCAGCAAAGGCGTACCGCGCACAAACTCTACGTAAATATTACCAATGGCTTTGATGATCCATACCCGTGACCGTTTCATCATGGCCAGTAAGGTACCCAAAACAAAGCCGACCGTTACGCCAATTACCGCGAGTGCCAAGGTGTATTCCGTCCCCTTGACAAAGTATGGCGCGTACTGCTGGTAAAATGATTTCTTTTGCACCATTTGCTTCATGGCCGCATTCCGCCACTTGGTGATTGGTTTGCCAATGACCTCGCGGTGCAAAATGCGGTTCAACTTGGCTTTCAGTACGGGTGAATTTTTCGGCAACACGATGGCCGACTCACCCCCACCACCAGGAATTTTAACCGGCGCAGTGGCGAACTTGTCGGACTGCATCTCGTACGACTTGGCCGTGGTGGTAGGCACCACGATGCCATCCAGTTTACCCTGACTCAACTGCGCGGCCTCATCCGTCACCTTTTTCAGTGACGTGACCGTGGCACCATGCAGATACTTTTTTTGCTTGGCCCTCCTGGATGGTGGTGATTTGGGCCCCAATCTTGGCCCCGTGAAAGTCATTGAGTGAGCGATACTTGTTGCGATCCTGCTTCTGCACCAGTACCACGTTGGGGTCATTGAAATAAACGTCCGTAAAGTCGACCTTTTTCTCCCGCTCAGCGGTTGGCGTGATGCCCGAAACCACCAAGTCAACTTTACCCGACTCCAACGCCGACAATAACGCATCGTTACTCATCTCCACCAGCTTCAACTTCACACCCAAGCGCTGCGCAAGCAGTTTATCCATGGTCACGTCAAAGCCAATGATGTGGTCCTTACCGCCAATGGTGGAATGAAATTCGTAGGGGGCATAATCGGGCGATAACCCGACCCGCATGACCCCTGTCCGTTTAATCTTGGCCCAAGTTGCGTCCGCCGTCGCTGCGTGTAGGTTGTGCACGGGCGCCATCCACGCGTCCACCACCACACACAGCGTAATGATGGCGGCCCACAGCCAGCCTTTGCCTTTAATCCACGGTTGTCCCTGCATACGCATCCCCCAATAGCTGTTTACCAGTCGCCACTTGTTGTCGCACAGAATCAAAACCAGTACCACCAAGTGACTGCCGTCGTTCCACGGCCATGACCGGATCGAGGTCGTGGTACACATCAGCGGTGATTAACGGGCTGGCCGCCTGCAATGTGGCGAGGGGCATGTCTTGCAAGGGTGTGTTGGTCTGAATACCCATGAGTACCAGTTGCCCAACGATGGCGTGCGCCTGGCGGAAGGGTAGCCCCTTAGCTGCCAAGTAATCGGCCAGCTCGGTAGCGTTACTAAAGTCAGCTTTGACCGCGTCGCCCATACGGTCCGCTTTAATGTGGAGAGTGGTCAACATCCCGGTCATCACGTGCAGTGAACCCATGATGGTGGTGGTAGCGTCGAACACACCCTCCTTGTCCTCCTGCATGTCCTTGTTGTAAGCCAGCGGCAACCCCTTCATCACCGTCAGCAACCCCGTCAGGTCACCGTACACGCGACCAACTTTGCCCCGGATCAGCTCGGCGTAGTCCGGATTCTTCTTCTGCGGCATGATCGATGATCCGGTCGCGTAAGCGTCGTCCATCTCTACATATTGATATTCATAGCTACTCCAAAGCACCAGCTCTTCACACAGCCGCGATAGGTGCATCATCAACATGCTCGCGTTGGCGAGGTACTCAATGGCAAAGTCGCGGTCGGACACCGCATCTAACGAATTGGTATAAACGTGCTGAAAGCCCAACAACTCCGCCGTTTCTTGCCGGTCAATGGGAAAAGTTGTCCCGGCTAACGCTGCCGCGCCTAATGGTGAAATGCTGGTGTGCTGTTGATTGAAGTCAAAGCGCTCCACGTCACGCTGCAACATATTGAAGTAAGCCATAAAATAATGTCCCAGGGAAATCGGCTGGGCGTGCTGCAAGTGTGTCGTGCCCGGAAGAATGGTCTCCACGTGTTGCTCGGCTTGGTGCACTAACACCACCTGGAGCTTCTTCAAACTGGCAATTACTTCTGGCAGCCGGTGCTGGACCCACAAATGGAAATCAGTCGCAACTTGGTCATTCCGCGACCGCGCGGTGTGCAACTTGCCGGCTAACGGACCAATTTTAGCCGTGAGGAGTGCCTCGATGTTCATGTGGATATCTTCGTTGGCCACGGTCAGTTCCAGTCCGCCTTGGGTTAGTTCCTCGCTGAGTTCCTGAAGGCCGTGCTTAATGGTTGCCGCCTCGTCCTGACTGAGGATACCCGTATCCCCCAGCATGGTGACGTGGGCGATGGAACCCTCAATATCCTCAGCGGCCATAGCCTGATCAAAGTCGATAGACGCACCAAATTCCTGTGCAAACTCAGGGCTCACGGCGTTAAACCGGCCACCCCACATTTTCTTAACGGCCATTTCTGGTCCTTCCCTTCAATAATGTCTGTGCGTGCACGCTATGCCATTACGCTTCCTGCGGTTTCTTGGCGGTTTTGCCGTTGACCTGGCTGTACACCGTGGTTGGTAGGCTCCACAACTTGATGAAACCAGCGGCGGCTGCTTGATCAAAGGAGTCAGCCGACGTGTATGTCGCCAGGTCCTCGTCATACAGCGAGTTGGCCGACTTACGGGCCACCGCTACGGCGGCACCCTTGTACAGCTTCATCTTGACCACGCCGTTCACCACCTGCTGCGAATTATCGATAAAGGCATTCAGGGCATCACATAGTGGTGAGAACCACAACCCGTTGTAAATCATGTTCGTCAGTTGCTGTTCAACAATCGGCTTAAAGTGAGCCAGGTCCCGTTCAAACGTCAGGTCCTCCAAGTCCTTGTGGGCGGTCATGATAACCGCTGCAGCCGGTGCTTCGTAAATTTCACGGGACTTAATGCCCACCAGACGGTTTTCAATGTGGTCGATGCGGCCGATTCCATGCGCCCCCGCAACCTTATTTAGTTGCAAAATCAACTTAAATAATGGTAATTCTTCACCGTTGATGGCAACTGGTAACCCGTGGGCAAAGGTTAGGTCCAAGTACTCCGCTTCGTTGGGCGCATCCTCCGGGGCCACCGTCAAGGCGTAGGCATCAGCTGGCGCCTGGTTCCACGGATTTTCCAGAATGCCACACTCGTTCGCACGCCCCCACAAGTTTTGGTCGATGGAGTACGGCGAATCCAAATCGATTGGAACCGGCACGTTGTGGGCTTTGGCGTAGTCGATTTCCTCTTCACGAGACCAGTGAAAATCCCGAATGGGTGCTTCGATTGCCATGTCGGGGTCCAACGCATGAATGGCGGCTTCAAAACGTACCTGATCATTACCCTTCCCGGTCGAACCATGTGCAATGGCCGTGGCGCCAGTTTCGTGAGCAATATCGACTAACTTTTTAATGATCAAAGGCCGCGACAAGGCAGACACCAGCGGATATTCTCCCTCATACAATGCGTTGGCCTTGATGACCGGCGCCACATACTCATCGGCAAATTCGGCCATCCCATCAATGGCGTAACTGGCAACGGCACCAACTTGTAAGGCCTTCGCCTTAATAAAGTCGATGTCCTTATCCATTTCACCAACGTTTAAGTTCACGGCAATGACCTCGTACCCCTTATCCTTCAGCCACGGAATCGCGACGGATGTATCCAAACCACCAGAATATGCCAACACAATTTTCTTCATGAGTAATACCTGCCTTTGTCTTTGTGTGTAAATATACGTTTATATGTGTGTCAGGATTAGCTGATGCATGTATCATAGCACGCCATATTCACAAAATAAACACCTAAAATACATTTTTTTGCCCTTTTTGGCCTTTTTTTTATGCGTTTCTATTGCACTTTATGCAAATAAATGTATACTAGCCATATGAATATTTAGCGCATAAACATGCGCACATGTGTTAATTAGCCTGACGACTGCACGCCAGTGTCAGGCGTACGCACTGAAACCAAATCAAGGAGTGATCCATATGTACAATCAATTTCATCAGCGGTCATTGTTAGCTGAGAAGGATTTTACCGGGGCTGAATTTTATACCCTCATTAAATTTGCCGAACACCTGAAGGACCTCAAGGCCCATAACATTGAACACCATTACTTGACCGGTAAAAACGTGGCCCTTCTCTTTGCCAAAACCTCAACCCGGACACGTTCGGCGTTCACAGTAGCCGCCACCGACCTCGGCGCCCACCCCGAATTTCTGGGCGCGCACGACATTCAATTAGGTAATAAGGAATCCCTGGCTGACACCGCTAAGGTGCTGGGGAGCATGTACGACGGCATTGAGTACCGCGGCTTTGCCCAAAGTACCGTGGCCGCCCTCGCCCAGTATTCCGGTATTCCCGTGTGGAACGGTTTGACTGATGACTGGCACCCCACGCAGATGCTCGCTGACTTTATGACCATTGACGAACTGTGTGGCCACGTCAAGGGGATCACACTGACCTACCTGGGTGACGCGCGCAACAACGTGGCCAACTCCTTATTGGTTACCGCCGCCATGCTGGGGGCCAACATCCACCTAGTGGGACCCCAGGCGCTGCAACCCGCTGCGCACGTTCAGACCATCGCCCAACAGTTTGCGGCGCAGTCCGGTAGTGACATCCTGATCACCGATGACCTAGTAACCGGGCTGGCAGGTAGTGATGTGCTCTATACCGACGTGTGGGCGTCAATGGGTGAAGAGGACGCCTGGGCGCAACGCATTAAACTCTTACAACCTTACCAACTGAACATGGACGCGGTCACCGCCACGCACAACCCAAACGTCATTGTGCTCCATGACCTGCCAGCGTTCCACGATCTCAACACCACGATGGGTCAACAGATTCACGAAGAGTTTGGTTTGGACGAGCTAGAAATCACCGATGAGGTATTCAACGCCCCCTTTGCTCACCAATTCCAGCAGGCGGCCAATCGACTCCACACCATTAAGGCGGTCATGGCGGCAACCCTTGGCAATCCGTTCATCCCCACCGTCATCGAACCACAATAGGAGGTCACCAACATGCAACGTTTTCTGGTTCTCGCTAACGGGTCCGTGTATCCTGGCACAGCGTTTGGGGGTACACAACCCGTTACTGGTGAAATTGTGTTTACGACCGGGATGACCGGGTACCAAGAAGCCATCACGGATGCGTCCTACCACCACCAAATTTTGACCTTCACCTACCCACTGATCGGCAACTACGGGATCAACCTCCACGACAACGAAGCCCACGGCCCTCAAGCCAGTGCCATCGTCGTCCACGAGGTGGCTCGTCGCCCCAGCAACTGGCGCTGCGACTGCAGCCTGGCGGACTGGGCAGCAACTAACGATCTACCCGGCATCACTGACGTGGATACGCGGGCCATAACCCGCGAGTTGCGCGAAGCTGGGGTAATGAATGCCACTATTGTCGATCAGGTGACACCGACCACCATCGAACAACTCCAGCAACCGCTACCCGTGACGCCACCCTCAACCGTGCCCACGATTACCACCAGCCAAGCAGTGCACCCATACCGCATTGGCGTGCTCGATTTTGGCCTCAAACGGTCCATCTTGCGCGCTTTGCAGGACCGCGGCGTTCAGACGGTCGTCTTTCCCCCAACTACCAACGCGGCCACCATTCTGGCGAGTGGCGTCGACGGGATTCTGCTCTCGAATGGACCTGGCGACCCAACCGCGCAAACTGCCGTGTTACCCACCATCCGCGCCTTACAAGCACGGTTACCACTAATGGCTATTTGTCTTGGCCATCAGCTCTTTGCGCTGGCCAACGGGGCGCGAACGTTTAAGCTCAAATTCGGCCACCGCGGTTTCAACCACGCCGTACGGGATCTGGCCCACGGAACCACGGCCTTTACCGCGCAAAACCACGGGTACGCCGTTGATCCGCAATCTTTGGCCCACACCAACCTCACGGTCACCCACGTGGAGATCACCGACCACACCATCGAGGGCCTTAAGTTACGAGATCACGCGGCGTTCTCCGTCCAGTTTCACCCGGACGCGACCCCCGGCCCGCACGATTATGGCTACTTATTCGACGATTTTATTGCCATGATCAGGTCACAACACGAAGCAAAGGAGGCGCTCCATGCCCAAGCGCAATGATATTCACAAAATTTTGATTATTGGTTCTGGCCCGATCATCATCGGTCAGGCGGCGGAGTTCGACTACTCTGGTTCCCAGGCGGCCATCTCCCTACGTGAAGAAGGTTACGACGTGGTGTTAGTCAATTCGAACCCGGCCACCATCATGACGGATGAAGCAATGGCGGACAAAGTCTACATCGAACCGCTGACCCTACCTAGCGTCAAGGCAATCCTCCACAAGGAACACCCAGACGCCATTTTGCCCACACTCGGCGGCCAAACAGGACTCAACCTAGCCCGCGAACTGGTGCACGATGGCATCCTGGATGAATTGGGGATTGAGCTCTTGGGTACCAAGATGACGGCTATCGCCACGGCCGAAGATCGAGAATTATTCAAAGACTGATGGGACGGCTGGGCGAACCCGTGCCCGCCTCACAAACGGTAACCACCGTGCAGGCCGCCGTCGCCTTTGCCAATGCCAACGGCTACCCGGTCATTGTCCGCCCCGCCTACACCATGGGTGGTACGGGTGGGGGCATTGCCCACGACGCTACCGAACTGACGCACATTGCGACCACCGGCCTGGAACTCAGTCCGGTGACCCAAGTGCTGATTGAGCAATCAATTGCCGGTTACAAAGAAATCGAATTTGAAGTCATGCGCGATGCCGCGGACAACGCGCTGGTGGTGTGTTCAATGGAAAACGTTGATCCGGTGGGCATTCATACCGGTGACTCCATTGTGGTCGCCCCCACCCAAACGTTGTCTGATCGTGAATACCAGATGCTGCGCGACGCGGCCCTGAAAATCATTCGGGCGCTACACATCGAGGGTGGCTGTAACGTCCAGATGGCCTTGGATCCCCACAGCTTTAACTACGACATCATCGAGGTCAACCCCCGGGTGTCCCGTTCCTCCGCGTTGGCTTCCAAAGCCACAGGCTACCCCATTGCCAAAATGGCCGCCAAAATTGCGGTGGGCCTCCACCTCGACGAAATCATGAACCCCGTGACTGGTACCACTACGGCCGAGTTTGAACCGGCACTGGATTACGCGGTGGTGAAAATTCCGCGGTGGCCATTCGATAAGTTCGCCAGCGCCGACCGGACCTTGGGCACCCAAATGAAGGCTACCGGTGAGGTCATGGCCATTGGGCGCAACATCGAAGAAGCCTTAAACAAAGCCGTGCGGTCCCTCGAAATCGGGGTCACCGGCTTGTACGACATGCGGTTTAGTCACCACACCACTACAGCTTTGCTTGATGCCCTAATGCCCGCCCGTGACGACCGGTTATTCATGCTGGCGGAACTGCTCCGGCGCGGCTGCACCATTGCCCAGCTCCACGACCGCACCGGCATCGACGCGTTTTTCCTGGACAAGTTGCTCCATATCGTTGAAATCGAGCGGGCGTTGAGCGCCGGACCCGTCACTAGCGACCTGTTGACCACGGCCAAGCAAAACGGCCTGGCGGACCAGACAATTGCCCAACTAACCCAACAATCAGCGGCCCAGGTGCACACCGACCGCGTTCAACAACACGTCACACCCGTCTACAAAATGGTCGACACGGTCGCAGCTGAGTTTGCTTCCAAGACACCATATTTTTACTCTACGTATGATCAGTACAACGAGTCCCAGCCGCTGTCCAAACCCGCCGTGCTAGTTTTAGGTTCCGGCCCGATTCGTATCGGCCAGGGCGTAGAGTTTGATTACGCCACGGTCCACGCCGCGGAGACTATTCGCCAAGCTGGGTACGCCGCCATCATCATCAACTCCAACCCCGAGACGGTGTCGACTGACTTTTCCGTCTCGGATAAACTCTACTTTGAACCCCTCACCTTTGAGGACGTAATGAACGTGATCGACCTGGAGCACCCCATTGGGGTCGTGGTGCAGTTTGGTGGCCAAACCGCCATCAATCTGGCCCAAGCGCTCCACGATGCGGGCGTGCACATTCTCGGTACGACCTTGACGGACCTGAACCGGGCCGAGGACCGCGAGGAGTTCAACCAGGTGATTCAAACACTCGGGTTACCCCAGCCGGCCGGCAAGACCGCACTCACCACTACGGACGCCATTGCGGCCGCCAACAGCTTGGGCTACCCCGTACTCATTCGGCCGTCATACGTCCTCGGTGGTCGGGGTATGGAGGTGGTGTACTCCGAACCAGAGTTGCGCGACTACATCGATCGCGCCGTGAAAATTTCTAACCACCACCCGTGCTGATCGATTCCTACCTGCAAGGGCAAGAAGCAGAACTGGACCTCATCAGTGACGGGACGACCGTTGTCATTCCGGGTATTATGCAACACATTGAGCGCGCGGGGGTACATTCGGGCGACTCGATGGCCGTCTACCCGCCACAGTCACTCAGCCCCACCGTTCAAGCCGCGATGGTGCATGACGCCGTCGCGTTGGCGCATGCACTGAGTACTGTCGGCATCATGAACGTGCAGTTCGTCATTCATGACAACGTACCGTACGTGATCGAGGTCAACCCGCGGGCGTCGCGGACCGTGCCGTTTATTTCCAAAGTTACGCACGTACCAATGACGCAATTGGCGACCCACGCAATGTTGGGCGACCACCTACCAGCACTGGGTTACAGTACTGGCCTGGTCACACCGACTACCGGTATTCACGTCAAAGCACCCGTCTTCTCGTTCACCAAGTTGCCAGGGGTCGATCCCCTGGTGGGTCCGGAAATGAAGTCCACCGGTGAGGTCATGGGCAGCGCCACTACCCTGCCGGCGGCCATCGCCCGCGCCTTTGCCGGAGCCAAAGTCGTGGTGCCCGACCACGGCACCATTGTTTTGAATGGTGACCCCCGGCAAGATGCAGAGCTGATCCCCCTTGCTCAAGAGTTGGCCCAACTACACTACCAATTAGCTGCCGATCTGCGGACTGCCACCGTCCTCGCCCGTCATGACATCACGGCCCGAGCCGTGGTGCGTCCGGACGTAGCTCTGCCACCCGGTACGGTGCTGGTGGTCAGCACCGCCCCAGTCACCGACCAAACAGCGGTGCAACTTCGGGCGACCACCCTGACGCAACAGCGGCCCCTGCTGACCGCACTAGATACGCTCCACGCCTGGATCCAAACCCAAGTCCCAGTCCAGGTATAATCACTAACGGGCACCATCATCCTTCCTGGGCGGAAAATGATGGTGCCCGTTTCCGTTGCATCAACACGGTTGACATGGCGGTGGAAGCGCTCTATTCTATAATATGTAATGACATATTTTAAAGGAGCATTTTATTATGACAGCATATTCACTTGACGACTTTGCCCGTTTAATTGACCATACTAACCTGCACGCCGACGCCACCCGCGCTGACATGATCAAGTTGTGCAACGAGGCGAAGAAATACCACTTCAAGATGGTAGCCATCAACCAGGTACAGTCCGCTCTGTGCGCCGAGCAGTTACAGGGCACTGACATTGACACGGGCGCGGCCATTGCCTTCCCACTGGGCCAGACCAGCATCGCCGCGAAGGTTTTTGAAGCCAAAGACGCCATGGATCACGGCGCCAACGAAATTGACTACGTCCTCAACATCACCGAACTCAAGGACGGCAACGACGATTACATTGAGGACGAAATGACCCAAATGGTTGCTGCTTGCCACGAACGGAACGTGCCGTGCAAAGTCATCTTTGAAAACTGCTACTTGACTAAGGAAGAAATTGTGCGGGCAGCGACCATCGCCAAGCGGGTCCGGCCAGACTTCATCAAGACGTCGACTGGCTTTGGTACCGGTGGCGCAACCGTGGCTGATGTCCGGTTGATGAAGCAGACGGTTGGCGACGCTGTCCACGTGAAGGCAGCGGGTGGTATCCGCAACTCCGACGACTTTCTGGCCATGATTGAGGCGGGAGCGGACCGCATCGGCACAAGTTCCGGCGTCAAGATCATCGAGGCTTTACGGCGGCGGATGGCGGACGACCACGTGGACAGCATTGCCATCAACCGCTAAACGGATTCGTGCTGGTGTGCGTTGGTTGATGTAGCAACTTTCTGCTGATCACCCTGATTTGCGCAGGCGGTGGGGCTCCGGCAGAAGGAGATGCTGCGCCATAGTTCACATAAGCCACAGGCACGGACTAGCCCCCAAATGCACATCACTTCCTCATCGCCCACTAGCCACTGTGCTACACTGATGACCGAGGAGGTGCGTTGATGACACAGCCAAAATACCAATTAATTGCTCAAACCCTGCGCACCCGCATCGAGGAAGGTACCTACCCGGAGGGACAATTATCCCCAAGGAAGTTGACCTCGCTGCCAGTTTCGGCGTTAGTCGCCCCACCATGCGCCAAGCCATCCAGTTGCTCGTCAACCAAGGTCTGCTGGAGCGCAGGCAACGCCGGGGTACGCTGGTACGGCAAAGCAAAATTGCACAACAATTTACCCACGTCATCCAAAGTTACAATCAAGAAATCGCCGCTAACGGCCGTTGTGGCCGGACCGACGTGCTCTCATTTTGTCAGGAACCTGCCACGGAAGAGATTCAGCAAGCTCTCCACCTGGATGCCGGCACCACGGTTTACCAACTGGTGCGGCTACGCTTTGCCGATGATGAACCCGTCGTCCTAGTGACGACCTACCTGCGTAGCACCATTGCCCGGACTAGATCAGGTCGACTTTGCCCACCAATCCCTATACGCTGAGCTAGAGCGCCGCCACCTAGCCATTACTAGCGTTAACCGTAAACTGGAGGTGGTAGCCGCCGATAACGAAACTGCCGCCCTGTTACAGGTGGCACCCGGTGCCCCGACGTTTTATTTCCACACCCGGGGTCAGGTTAGCGACGGCCACACATTAGAATATTCCATCGCACAGTACCGTGGGGACAACAACTACTTTACCTTTAACATTAATCGTTCCTGAAGACCCAAAAAGGCCGCTTCCACGAAGGAAGCGGCCCTTTTTTTATTATACGTGCATCCACATTGCTTGTTAGTAACGTGCCGCTACAAAGTCGTGCAGTGGTTTATTTAGCGGTACGAATTTCACCGCTTCTTTGAATGGTACTGACAGCATTGCGTCGTCCGCATCCTGAGCCAATTTAACCGCCCATGTTGGGTCAAAAAGCAACTGCTGACCCACCGCGACAACTTCCGCATTCTGGAGCACGTTCGTCACGTCCTGTCGTGTGCGGACACCACCAACCCCAATGAGTGGGAGTTTGCCCTGCAATGCTTCGTGGACGTATGCCAAAATTGACTGATCTTGGTAGTCATCTGCCCGCGCGACCCGATTATAGTCGTTTTGTGACAGGTGGATATAATCAAGCCGGGTCTCACGGAGCTGGGCCAATAGCCACAACGTATCGTCAAAGCGGATACCGGGAGTTTCAAATTCTTCTGGCGATACCCGGTAGCCGACCAGGAACGGCCGGTCAGCGTACTTATCGACCGCCGCAAAGACACTGTCGAGCAACTCACGAATGAACCGGTATCGCCGCTGTCGATCACCACCGTAATCGTCCGTCCGTCGGTTAGAGTGCTGGGAGAAGAATTGCTGGATCAAGTACGTATTCGCACCGTGTAGTTCAACCCCATCAAAGCCGGCCTGGATGGCTCGCCGGGTGGCCTCACCGAAGGCAACAACGGTGGCGTGAATTTCGTCAACAGTCATTGCCCGTGGCGTCTCCGCCCCGGGACGTGGCGCCGCGACGGCGCTAGCGGACACGGTCTGTTCCCCGGACAAGGTCGCCCGGTTGGTCATCCGCCCGGCGTGGAAGATCTGGACGAAGGCCTTCGCACCTTTGGCCTGAATGGCCCGCGCCAGGGCACCCAATTCTGGAATCATGTCATCATGGGCAATTGACAACTCCCCCGGCCAGCCCTTGCCGCCATCCTGGACGTTGGCTGCACCAGTAATAACCGCGCCCAGGCCACTAGCACGGTTAGCGTAATATTGAATCTCGTCACGCGTGACGGTCCCGTTATAAAAACTCTGTTGCGTGGTCATCGGTGACATTACGATACGGTTGCGCAGGGTCACCCCAGACTTAAACTTTAGTTGCTCGTCAAACTTAGTCATTGTTTGCCTCCTGTAACACCTGAATTGTTGCTTTACCCACACCACGAGCGGACTGCGGATTTTGGCCCGTGATCAGGCGCCCATCAACCACCACGTTCTCCGTATATGCAGCCGCCTTGCTGTAGTTGGCACCGGCCCTCTTCAGGGCGTCCTCAGCTAAAAACGGTACGGCGTCAGTTAACTGGTTGATTTTTTTCCTCTTCGTTCGTAAAGCCGGTAACGTGGCGACCGGCGATGAATGGTTGCCCCTCGGCATCCTGCATGGCCAGTAAGCCAACCACTCCGTGACAAACGGCAGTGACCAAGCCACCCCGTTGATAGATTGATTGCGCAATTGCCGCTACCGCCGTGCTGTCAGGAAAATCCCACATCACCCCGTGGCCACCGGCATAGTAGATAATGTCGTAATCATCGGCATTAACCTGATCGGGACGCAATGAGTGCGCCAACCGCCGCTCACGGTACTGAGCATCGCCATAGAACCGCCAGTTGGTGGCATCCATAGCATCGGGCGCTAATGATCCCGGATCCAACGGCACATATCCACCGGTTGGGCTAACGTAATCCACCGCGATGCCATGATTAGCCATCACCTCATGAAAATGCGTCGCTTCACTAAGCCACACACCCGTAGCACGGTTCATACCAGCAAAGCGTGCGGTATTGGTCACCACAATTAACGCCTTAGTCATTATTCAGGTCCCCTTCTTATACTAATTGTTAATACATATTTCAGTATGCATACTTACTAAAAGTATGTCAAGTGAATAACACGCTACCGGCTGGCTGTCGCGCACTGCCAGTATGCAAAAAGGTGCACCGACAACTGCCGGTACACCTTGACTCATTCTACTCAATATTAGCTAGTCGTTGGCCGAACCGTCCCAACTCCAGTGGTCACCATACTTGGCCAGCAGGGCAGCCGCGGCATCCGGACCCATCGAACCCGACTTGTACGTAGGCATGACATCACTGGCATCCCATGCCTGCCGAATCTTATCAACGTACTGCCAGGTCGCCTTCAGTTCGTGCCACCGGGTGAAGTTAGTCTGGTTACCCGCCAGCGCATCCTGCAACAGGTGCTCATAGGCTTCGGGCGCATTGGCAATGGCGTTCGCATCGTGCCGGAAGTTTAGTGGAAACTGGCCAATGTGAAAGTCCTGGCCCAATTGCTTGCCGTTGATTACCAAACGGTAGCCCTCCTCGGGTTCCACAAAGATGGTCAAGGAGTTGGCCGCCAGCTCATTACAGCCCACGGGCGCAAAAATGTTCTGCTTAGTGGGCTTGAAGTTCACCGTAATCTGCGTGGACTTGCGGGTCATGTGCTTGCCAGTACGGACGTAGAACGGCACCCCGGTCCACGCCGAGTCAGTCAACTCGATCCGCCCCGCCACAAACGTTTCGGTTTTGGAATCGGCTGCCACACCTTCTTCCTGAACGTAATCAGGCTGGTCTGGAGTATCACCTACGTACTGCCCACGAACAAAGTTCTCCGCCGCATCCTCTGGGGTCAAGGGTTTGAGCGATTCCAAAATACTGCGCTTAGCTTGGTGAACCGCGTTCGGCGTCAACGACTCTGGTTCCGGCATTGCCACGTAGGCAATGAGCTGCATGATGTGGTTTTGCACCATGTCACGCAACGCCCCGGCTGTTTCGTAGTACCCAGCGCGTTCTTCGACCCCGACAGCTTCCGCCAACGTAATTTGCACGTTGTCGATGTAGTCGTGGTTCCAAACGGCTTTGAACATCGGGTTCGCAAAGCGCACCGCCATGAGCGATTGCACCATTTCTTTGCCTAAGTAGTGGTCAATGCGGTAAATTTGGTCTTCATCAAACGCCGCGTTGATTGAATCGTTCAATTCCTTGGCGCTGGCAAAATCGCGACCAAACGGTTTCTCGATCACCAGCCGGTTATACCCGTTAGCGGACAACAGGTGCTCGGAGCGAATGTGACTGGCAATAATACCAAAGAACCGCGGTGCCATGGCCATGTAAAATAGGCGGTTACCCCCAACTTGATACCGGTCGTCCAACTCGGACGACAGTTTACGTAGCGTGACGTAGTGGTCGGCGTCGGTAACATCGTGACTCTGGTAGTAGAAATGACTAGCAAAGGCGTGCACCGCATCCGAGACCGCTCCGGCCTCACCCTCGAGGCTGGTCGCAATGATGTCGCGGTAATATTCATTACTCCACGGCCGCCGCGCAGTGCCAATGACGGCAAAGTGGTCACGCAAAATTCCGTGACGGTACAGCTGGAACAGTGCCGGATACAACTTGCGCCGCGCCAAATCCCCTGAGCCACCAAAAATTGTAATAACACTTGCTTGTTCTTGAGTCATTATGCATGCCTTTCTCTAATCGAATTACCTGTTAGCTGCAATAATCTCTGGGCTAGTAATAAAGATGCCCTGGGCAAACTCAGCCTTCACCATGACGACCTTACCGGTACGGGATACCCACATGGTAATGGCACCATTACTATTATCCACCGCGAGCACTTCGTCGCCCAGCTTAATATCAATCACGCTGAGAAAATCGAGCAACTTGGCTTCATCCATCACCCGCTCAATTGTCGCTTTGCCACCTGGTTGTAAGGATGCCAGCGGCGTGGTGCTCTGGTGCCGGAAATGCCCGTTCGCATCGGGAATTACCCCGCCGTGAGGACAGGTCTTGGGACGCTTCAAAAAGTAGTCCAGCCGGTTAGCCATGTCATCAGTGGTGGCGTGTTCCAATAGCTCTGCTTCACCATGGAGCGCGTCATAAGGATACAATAACTGGGTCATCAGGAAAACTTCCCACAGGCGGTGATTGCGCACCAATTTGGCCGCTGCTAGTGTACCACTGGCAGTCAATTGAATGCCATGATACGGCGTATGGGTCACTAAGTGGTCAGCTTCAAGTTTATCCACCATCTCCGTCACGGAAGCAGCCGCAACGCCAATAGCGGCGCCGACCTGCTTGTTGGCCACTTTGTGCTGATCGCCACCTAGTTCCAGGATGATCTTCAAATAATCTTCTTTGTTCGGCGTCATGCCCCGTCTATCTCCATTTTTGTCCATATTTTTATTATGCACGAATTGTAAGAAAAAAAACACGGCTAGTCAGTATTTTTTTCACACCGTGTGCTGTAGCAAGTACCTTAGCTTCCATACCAACAATGATTTGTCTGGTTGATACGCTGATTTGTTAAGGGCAATGTAGAAATCAGCGCTGACAGGCAAGCACGTTGGCATTAGTAATGACGCCGCAGCTGCGGAGTGTTGTGGGCAAAATCCGTCTGACGAGCGTGTAGGACTGCGGAGACGACCACACCGCAGCACTTTCGCACCCTCACCCATCAATTTTCAAATCATTCTTGACATTCGCCAAAACCGGCCGTATGATAATGCCAATTGATAGACGTTGAAGGGATGAGTAACCGGTACGTCGCGTGCAGAGAGCCAATGGTTGGTGCGAGTTGGTCGCGGTACGCCGGTGAAGATGGTCCTGGAGTCTGCCGGCTGGCGAGCATATACAAACCAGCCCCGGTTTCGTGCCCGTTAACGCACGCGAGTATCGTATTCCTATGGCGGATACCGTACTTACTAAGTGGGCCGTGGTGACACGACTCAGAACACGGGTGGTAACACGACCAGGTCGTCCCGGAATCCAATGGATTCTGGGGCGACCTTTTTGTTTACCCCCACTATTGACCGTTAATCATAATACCAGGGAGGAATTTCACCATGAGTACAAAATTACACTATAAGTTCGATCAGGTTGGCAGTTACTTGCGTCCAGCGACCCTTAAGCAGGCCCACGCCGACTTTGCGGCGGGCAAAATTTCGGAACAACAGCTCACTGACATCAAACACGATGCCATTGAGGACCTCGTTAAGCACGAAGTTGCCGCAGGCCTGCACGGCATTACCGATGGTGAATTCAACCGCTCATGGTGGCACCTGGACTTCCTCTGGAACCTCAACGGTGCCGAAAAGTACGACTACAACGAATCCTATAAATTTAAGGGCAGTAAGACGCGTACCGACAACGTACGCCTTGCCGGGCCCATTGCTGCTAACCCGAACCACCCGTTCTACGCGGACTTTGACTTCCTCAAGTCCACCCTCCCAGCCGGTGTCGAACCCAAAGTAACCATTCCGTCACCAACGATGTGGTTCCGCGACAACCGCAGTGATAACTGGCACAAGTTTTACGCGACCTGGGGCCAGTTCCTCGACGACCTCGCTAAGGCTTACCACGAAACTTTACTACAATTCTACCAACGGGGTGCCCGGTACATCCAGCTCGATGACACCACCTGGGCCTTCCTGATTGCCCGCCTGAACGCGGCCCAGGACGACCCCACTGAGTTCACCCACTACGCGCAGTTAGCCGAAGACGCAGTGTACGTCATCACGAAGTTGCTGGATGACCTGCCTGACGACCTGAAGGTGTCCACCCATATTTGCCGGGGCAACTTCAAGTCCACCTACCTGTTTGAAGGTAGCTACGCCCCGGTCGCACCCTACCTGGCCCAGTTACCGTATGATGCTTTCTTCCTTGAATACGACAGCGAACGCGACGGCGACTTTGCGCCACTTGCCCAAATCTGGAACGGACGGCGCAATGTCGAAATCGTTCTGGGTCTGGTCACCAGCAAGTTTCCTAAACTGGAGAACCCAGAAGACGTGAAGCGCCGCATTAACCAGGCGGCGCAACTCGTGCCACTAGCAAACCTGGCGCTGTCCACCCAGTGTGGTTTCTCTTCCACCGAGGAAGGTAACGTGCTGACCCCCGACGATGAATGGGCCAAGCTGAAGCTGATTCACAGCATCGCCGAGGATGTTTGGGGTAAATAACAATACGCATATTGATGTTGAAGTAGATGAGTAAGTGCCATTGTCGTGCACAGAGAGCCGGGGTAGCTGCGAGCCGGTCACGTCAAGGTACCGAAGATGGTCTACCGTAACAATGTTGGGTGAGCTATGGCCAGCCCGACCCGGGAACGCCCGTTATCGCGTCACGGTCTGCGGCTTTGCGCCGCGTACCGGATGAGTGGTTAGTAGTGATACTAATCAGAAAACGGGTGGTAACACGATTAAAGTCGTCCCGGGATGCCGACAACCATGATGGTTGTCCGTATCCCGGGGCGACTTTTTTTGACGTCTGGGCCCCACCCCGTGTTCAGTTACGGCCACAAACGTAGGCTGACCATGCGGCAACCACTAAACCAGACATCTGGGTGCGGATTAACTGCAGTAATTCGCGCCGTTCTGCATACCAACAAGTACCCTTGAAAGGAAGTTGCGCTATGACCAACCATAACTACCACTTTGAAACGTTACAACTACACGCCGGTCAGGAAGAACCTGATCCGGCTACCGGAGCCCGCGTGACGCCCATTTACCAAACGGCGGCCTTTGTATTCAAAGACGCTAAAGAGGCGGCAGACCGCTTTGGCCTCCGTGAACCCGGCAACATTTACGGCCGCCTCACTAACCCCACCAACGCGGCACTAGAAGCGCGCATTGCAGCACTCGAGAGCGGCACGAGCGCCATCTCCCTGGCTTCTGGCGCGGCGGCTATCACCGCTGCCGTCTTGAACGTGGCGGGGGCCGGGGACCACATCGTCAGTGCCAGCACCATCTATGGCGGTACCTACGAGCTCTTTAGCGGTACCCTAAAACATCTGGGCATTGAGACCACCTTTGTGGATCCGGATGACCCCCAGAACTTTGCCGATGCCATTCAGGACAACACCAAAGTCATCTTCTTTGAATCCCTTGGCAATCCAGCCATTAACATCGTTGACTTCGCAGCCGTCGTTAAGATTGCTCACGAGCACGGTATTCTGACCATCGTCGACTCCACCTTTGCCACCCCATACCTGATCCGCCCGTTTGACTACGGTGTGGACGTGGTTGTGCACTCCGCCACCAAGTTTATCGGGGGCCACGGGGCAACCTTGGGTGGTCTGGTCGTGGAAAAGGGCGACTTCGACTACGCGGCTTCCGGCCGGTATCCTGGGTTTACCACCCCAGCCGCAGCTTACGACGGCCTGGTTTGGGCCGATCTCAAAGGCAGTGCGTTCACGACCAAGATTCGGGCTGAACACCTACGGGACACCGGGGCCACCCTGGCACCGCAATCTGCTTGGTACTTACTCCAGGGGCTAGAAACGTTATCCCTGCGCATCGAACGGCACGTCGCCAACGCCCGCAAAGTAGTCGCGTTCTTGCAGCAACACCCCAAGGTGGCGTGGGTCTCATATCCAGAAACCGATGATTCACCTACAAGGCCTTGGCAACGAAGTACTTCCCCCGTGGGACGGGTTCCATCTTCACTTTTGGCCTCAAAGCCGGTGAGCAGGGTGCCGTCCAGTTGATCAACCACGTTGAGTTGTTCAGCCTGCTGGCTAACGTTGGTGACGCTAAATCACTGATTATCCACCCCAAGTCCACCACGCACGCCCAGCTAAACGACGAACAGTTGGCCACCGCCGGCATTACGCCGGACCTGATTCGGATCTCCGTCGGGATTGAAAACGTCGACGACCTCATCGCCGATTTGAGCCAAGCCCTCGACGCCGTGGACTAGAATTACACCAACCCAAAAACATCAGCCATGAAACAACGCGCCACCACTCGTACCTTGAGGTACGGATGGTGGCGCGTTGTTTTGCCGATGATAATTATATTACTGACGGTCTGCCCGGCGTTGCGCGGCTTCTAGCGTTTGGTAAATCAACATGTTGACCGTCATGGGCCCCACCCCACCCGGTACCGGGGTGATTGCGCTGGCAAGGTGCTGCACACTATCAAAGTCGACATCCCCAACCAGTTTGGTTTGTCCGTCACTAGTTGCCACGCGGTTCATCCCCACATCAATAATCACGGCCCCTGGTTTGACGTCGGCATCCGTGACCAGTCCGGCTGAACCGGTTGCGGCCACGATGATGTCCGCATCACCCAAAATTGCCTGCACGTTGGTCGTCCGCGAATGGGCAATCGTCACCGTCGCGTTGGCGTGCAATAACAGCGCCGCCATGGGCTTACCCACGATGTTGCTACGCCCTAAAATGACGGCGCGTTTGCCCGCCACCGACACGTTGTAGAAGGCCAGTAACTTCATGATGCCCCGTGGCGTGCACGGACGTAAAGTGGTGATGGGCCGGTCCTTAGGCGTGCTCCACAAGCGCCCCAAGTTAACGTCGGTAAACCCGTCCACATCTTTCTCGGGGTCAACCGCGTTACGAATGGCTTCTGTATCCACACCGGACGGTAACGGCAACTGGACGATCATACCGTCAACCGTGGGGTCCGCGTTCAACCGCCGCACTACCGCGAGCACGTCCGCGGTCCGAGCCGTCACTGGGAGGTGTTCCGTCACGGCGTCAATGCCGACCGTGTTGGCCCGGCGCTGCTTATTGCGAATGTAGATGGCACTGGCGGGATCATCACCCGCGGCCACGACCACCAACTTGGGCTTGCGCCCTAATTGGTTAGTCAAACTGGCTGCCTGCGTCTGCATCTCCGTCACCAACGCTGCGGTCACCGGTTTAGCTGCTAATATTTTCGTCATGATCGACACCCCTTAATTAATTGCTTCTATTAGTATACCGTATGGCCAGAACCACCCGCTAGCCAGCCGCCAGTACTTTAATCGCATTATTACTTCGCCGGCCCAAATTTGCACGTATCACCCACATTGTTTGGTGATACCATAGAGCCAAGATAAAATTCACAATCACACTGGGAGGCAACCATGGCTAAAGAACGACTCGATTGGGACCACTACTTTATGATTCAGGCAGTGTTACTCGCGTCACGGAGTACCTGTAACCGTCTGTCGGTGGGGGCCACGTTGGTGCGCGACAAGCGTATCATTGCTGGCGGCTACAACGGCTCCGTGGCCGGCGATGATCACTGTACGGACAAAGGTTGCTACCTAGTTGATGGTCACTGCGTTCGCACCATTCATGCCGAAATGAACGCCATTTTGCAGTGTGCCAAATTCGGCGTGTCCACTGACGGCGCCACGGTCTACGTCACCGATTTCCCGTGCCTGCAGTGCACCAAGATGCTGTTACAGGCCGGCATCAAGGAAATTGTCTACGAACGCAATTACCACAACGACGAGTACGCTATGCAACTACTCAAACGCATGCACACCATCGTCCGTCAGGTCAAACTGAGTCCCGAAGACTTGGAGCGGGCCAATTTTGCCGAATACATTGGTACCACAGATTCTGGAAACGCAACTGCTTAAGCTACGGCCAAAATGTGCACCGTATTAAGCGGTGGGGTACTTATCATCAGCGGTGTCTGGCAGTTGGTACGCACTCGCAGAGACGTGTACTACTAGCGAAGTTGGTGCGGACTGAGCCTTAATGACGTTCTACCGTGCCCAAGTTATGATTGCGGGCGGCAACTAGCGTCACCCTGATGGCACTAGCCGAACAATTACAACCACACTGATTTTTCCGCAAGTTACCTACCCCCTCGGATTGGCCACGCCAACCGGGGGATTTTTGGTACCATCACCACACCCATGCAAATGGCGCACCTACTACCAGTAAGTACGCCATTAATTACCGTCAAATTACTCTACGATCGTACTATCCACCGGGTGGGCATCCGTTAACGCGCGCACCGTCCGCTTGACCGTAGCGAGTACCCGCGGGTCATCGCGACCAGCGATTGCCTGCACGATTAGTTGCCCCACCTGGTAACACTCGTCCTCAGTAAAACCGCGCGTGGTGATAGCCGCCGTACCCAAACGAATCCCGCTGGTCTTAAACGGCCCGTTGGTTTCGTCAGGCAACTGGTTACTGTTGGTCGTGATCATGGCCCCGTCGAGCAAGTTCTGGACCTCACGTCCGGTCAGCCCGTACGGGCGGACGTCTACCAGTACCAGGTGATTGTCACTACCACCCGAGACTAGTTGCAGTTGGGAATCACCCGCCACTAGGCCCCGATTCATGGCCTGCATGTTACGCACTACCTGCTGGGCGTACTCCTTGAAGGCGGGCTGCTGGGCTTCACCCAACGCCACGGCTTTGGCCGCGATTACGTGGTCCAGTGGCCCACCCTGAATACCAGGAAACAACGCTTTGTTGATGGCCTTGAGGTACTGCTGTTTGCACAAAATGAGGCCACCACGTGGGCCCCGCAAGGTCTTGTGCGTCGTTGTGGTCACCACGTCAGCGTACGGTACCGGATTCGGGTGCACCCCACCAGCGACGAGACCCGCAATGTGCGCCATATCCACCATCAGTAACGCCCCGACGCTGTCAGCAATCGCGCGGAAACGGGCAAAGTCGATGATGCGGCTGTACGCAGAGGCACCAGCCACAATCAGGCGTGGCCGCACTGCTTGAGCCTCGGCACTGATAGCGTCGTAATCCAACCAGCCGTGCGCATCCACGCCATAGTGTTCGAAGTGGTACTCCTGCCCCGAAAAACTGATGGGCGCACCATGAGACAGGTGCCCACCGGCGGCCAAGTCCATGGCCAGCACCGTGTCGCCATCTTTCAGTAGCGCCCGGTACGCTGCCATGTTGGCTTGCGAACCCGAGTGCGGTTGCACGTTGGCTGCCTCGGCGCCAAATAAAGCTTTGGCCCGGTCAATGGCCAGCTGCTCCGTCACGTCGATATACTCGTTACCACCGTAGTAACGGTGCCCCGGATAGCCCTCCGAATACTTATTGGTCAGCACGCTACCTTGCGCTGCACGCACGCCTGGACTAACGATGTTTTCTGACGCAATCAGCTCGATGTTGTGCTGCTGCCGAGCCTCTTCCTGATGAATTGCTTGCCAAACCGCTGGGTCGGCCTGTTCGTAACTGTGAGTCATGAGCGGTGTCCTCCTCATCTCGACGACGTTATGACAACAAACTATCGGTGCCATTATCATAGCATGCGCACCACGAAAAAAAACTACGTACATTGATCGGCACCGTCAGGCACACCCACTTGCAGGTACCACGTGCAAAAAAATGTGCTGGACTTATATCGTAATGGCTACCTCCTTGAGAGACAAACAAGGACCAGTAACAATTCCATAACGGAAATCGTTACTGGTCCCTATTTTGACGTCAGGCGCCCGTTTCAACACACGCAACTAGCGCTGAACGTCATCACGTCAATTGACTGGCTCACAAAATCAGATTTCTTGACCAAACGGTTACTACTGCTGTGCCAAAACCAGGTGCTCGTTGACAAAGGCGTTGAGGCCCAGCTGGTACAGTTCACGACCGTAACCGGAGTTCTTCACACCACCAAATGGCAGTTCCGGCAGTGACAACCATGCCCGGTTGATGAAGGTCATCCCGGCTTCGAGCTGCCGTGCGACCCGGTCAGCCCGCTCAGCGTCCTGACTGAAGACCGAACTCCCCAGACCATAGCTGGAGTCGTTAGCCAACGCGATGGCTTCTTCTTCAGTGTCCACGTGGTAGATTGAAGCCACTGGCCCGAACAGTTCCTGGTTGAACGTTGGGTTGTCGTGATCAATGTCCGTCAAGACCGTAGGCTGGAAGAAAGCACCCTCGCTGTCGATTGGCGTGTTGCCGTACGCTACGTGCGCACCACCAGCAACGGCGCTGTCCACTTGCTCCTGCAACTTAGCCTTGGCCTTAGCAGAAGACAGCGGTGCTAACGTGGTAGCAGGGTCCAACGGATCGCCCGGCTGCACCTTGGCAAATGCTTGCGTCATGAAGTCCACAAAGTCATCATAACGGTCACCCACCACGATGAACCGCTTGGACGCCGTGCAAATCTGGCCGGCATTCATCAGGCGGGCCTGCGGTGCGGCTTGCTTGACCACATCCCAGTCAGCGTCAGGTAAAATGATGAAGGCATCATTACCGCCCAGTTCCAGGGTCGACTTTTTCAGGTGAGCACCCGCTTCCTGCGCCACGCTCGCACCGCCACGCTCAGAACCTGTCAGCGCCACACCAGCAACCCGTGGATCGGCAATGGCTTTGCCAACCTGATCGTAGTTAATAAACAGGTTGGTGAAGCTACCATCGGGCACGCCAGCACGCTTGAGAACGTCGACAAACGCCTCCGCACTTCCGGGCGTGATGGAAGAGTGCTTCAAAATCATGGTGTTACCGACCATGAAGTTCGGGGCAAAGACACGCATCAACTGGTAGTACGGGAAGTTCCATGGCTCCACCATGACCAGTACCCCTACGGCTTGCTTGGCGTAGTAGGCCGCGCCTGCATTCGTAGTCAGCGGTGTATCTGCCAGCATGTCCGCACCATGATCAGCAAAGTAATCGGCAATGTCAGCGCAAAGGGCTACTTCAGCTTCCGCCTCACCAATCAACTTACCCATATCGATCGTCAACACTTTGGCTAACTCGTGCTTTTCTTGACGCATCAGGGTCGCAACCTGGTGCAAAGCGGCCGACCGTGTGGCCGGAGCTTCATTCCGAAATTGTTGGTACCGGGCGTAACCCGCCGTCAGTGCTGCTTCCAAATCAGCGTCACTGGCATTCGGATAGGTGCGAACCAACTTGTTCGTGTACGGATTAATTGTTTGATAGGCCATAAATTAAATCCCCTTTGCTAATTTTTTTTGTTAGTGCACATTGTCATTGTAACCCAACTGCAAGCGCATGCACAAAAAAAATTTCAATCAACGTGCATCCGCTCATATTGTTTTAATTATGGATGCACACTAACCCTAAACATTGTGTCTGGAGCAAAACAGGGGTGCCGGCTTAACAACCGGCACCCCTGTTTAAATAGTATATATTAATCTACTTTATTTAGCTTCGTCGTTCGTTTCGCTAGCGGCGGCACTGCTGTCGGCCGCGTCGCTAACCGCTGCATCAGCGGTGTCCGCAGCTGCACTGTCAGCACCAGCTGGCGTAGTTGCTTTAGCTGCATCCGCGTGCTTCTCGACCCGCGAAATGGCCTGAGTAGCAAAGGTCAAGTATACGCCGTTGCAATCCAGCACGATCTGGCCGTGTTCTTGGTCCATAGAATCAATCACACCGTACAGACCACCAACCGTCACAACGCTGTCGCCCTTCTTCAGGCCGTTGAACATCTGCTGACGCTGTTGCTGCTGCTTCTTGGGCCCACGTACCATGGAAAAGTACATCAGCACTACCATCAGGATAATTAAAATAATCGTTACGGGACCCATGCCCGTACTTGCACCAAAAATCACTGGCCATACACCTCATTTTTATTTGTTAATACCACTATACCAAATCACGTCCACTTTTGAAACCGAGCGTACTACAAACCGCGGCCCGTGTCATCCTTGATTATTGGGATACGGAACCCCCAGGTGCGCATACCCAGCACGCGTGACCGTCCGCCCCTTAGGTGTGCGCTGAATAAATCCGACCTGCAATAGGTATGGTTCGTATACTTCCTCGATGGTCGTACTTTCCTCACCGATATTGGCCGCAATGGTATTCAACCCCACCGGGCCACCGTGATACTGCTCGACCATTAACCGCAAGATTTTCCGGTCGGTAGCATCCAGCCCTTTCCGATCAACCTGTAGCGCCGTCAGGGCCTCATCGACCAAGTCTGCGCCCACCTCCTGCACGCCGGCGACGTCAGCAAAGTCGCGGATACGCTTCAGCAAGCGGTTCGCGATCCGGGGGGTGCCCCGCGACCGCAAGGCAATTTCGTGAACCCCATCTGCGGCAATTCGTAGCTGGAAGATTTGCGCAGACCGCCGGACGATTTGGCTCAATTCGTCCGTATTGTAATAGGCCATGTGTGCGGTGATACCGAAGCGGTCCCGCAGCGGGGCCGAGAGTGCCCCGGCCCGCGTCGTCGCTCCAATCAGCGTGAATGGTGGCAATGGGAAGTGAATCGGGTGCACATCGGCGCCTTGGCCCACCACGATATCAATGAAGAAATCCTCCATGGCGGAGTACAACATTTCCTCCACCACTTTGGGCAGGCGGTGAATTTCGTCGATAAAAAGCACGTCCCCCGCTTCCAACTCGTTCAGGAGGGCGGCTAAATCACCAGGCTTTTCAATCGCCGGTCCGCTGGTGGTCCGCACATGCACCCCCAACTCGTTGGCAATTACGAGGGCCAGGGTAGTTTTACCTAACCCAGGCGGCCCATACAACAGCACGTGGTCCAAGGACTCTTCACGCATTTTGGCAGCCTGAATGTAAACTTCTAGCTGTTGCTTGACTTGCCGTTGCCCAATGTATTGGGCTAAGGTCTGGGGACGCAGCGACAATTCGCTGTCCGCGTCCTCCGCGGTAGCATCCTGGTCAAGTAACCGATCACTTTCATCTGGCATGAACACACCTCCTTGACGTGATTATAGTAAGGCTTTTAATCCTGCTTGTAAGTACGCTTGCGTCGAACTATCGGGCATGTCAACTAGTACACGACGCACCTTCTTAACCTGAGCATCCGTATAACCCAACGCGGTTAAAGCAGCCAGAGCATCGCGCAGTGCCGGGCTCAAATCGTCATCAGCACTGGCAGTCAAGTCCAGTGCAGGCTGGCCACCATTAACCGGGGCGGCCACTTTGCCTTGCAGATCCAAGACAATTTGGGACGCGGTCTTCTTGCCGACCCCCGGAAACTTAGTCAGGAACGCCACATCATTATTAGCGATGGCGCTGGCCAGGGCATCCCCATGCGCATTGGCTTGAATGGCCAGGGCACTCTTGCCCAATACCGGTGACGGACAACAACTGGTTGAACAGTTGCTTGTCCCGCTGACTAGCAAAGCCATACAGCGTTTGGTCGTTATCGCGAATGATCTGTTGCACGTAAACGGTGGCCGTTTGTCCTTCATTAAATGTGAATGGGTTCCCCATCAGGACGTGGTAACCCACGCCACCGACATCAACCACGATGTACGCCGGGGTCACGGCCACAATGGTGCCGCGCAAAAATTCATACATATCGGACTACTCCTTTAGTTGTGCCGTACGCACAAGTGTTCGGCTTCGATTATAGCATATCCACCCCGCTTGGTCTCCCGCCCTGAGCCGTTTAGTTA
Source organism: Lacticaseibacillus thailandensis DSM 22698 = JCM 13996 (assembly GCF_001312865.1). Taxonomy (GTDB): domain Bacteria; phylum Bacillota; class Bacilli; order Lactobacillales; family Lactobacillaceae; genus Lacticaseibacillus; species Lacticaseibacillus thailandensis. The sequence continues at coordinate 37,637 of NZ_BBER01000004.1, forward strand.
CCGGTCGACTTGGTTGGTGCAGGGTGTTGCCAACACCATTGCTTGCCAGGCTGGTTTGCATGGACGGTCTAGCTCCTGCAGATGGGAACCCACATAACCAGTGCTACGTACCTTTCCCCGTGGTTGCGCGCTTTGCAGCCCACGGATGTGCACTCTCAACTGACCGTGACCAAACCACCAGCTGTATAAGCAAGGCCCGGGCGGTTTGCCCGGGCCTCTGCGTTATAAATCAACCGGATTACTTTCGTGGCTGTCCTGAATTCGCTTGAACATCCGGTTTAGGTCTTTGTTCGAGAACTCGACCACCACTGGCCGGCCGTGCGGACAATTAAACGGGTTTTCCGCCTGTTCCAGTTTGTCGAGCAACGCCTGCCCCTGCTGGGCGTCCAAATGGTGGTTGGCCTTAATGGCACGCTTGCAACTCATCATGATGGCCGCCGCCTCGCGGAATTTGGCGACAGTCAGGTGACCGTCGCGCAGCACCCAATCGATCATTTCACGTAGCGTGTCCTCTTCCTGACCAGCCGCAAACCACGTCGGGTGACTGTGCACCACAAAGCTGTTTTGACCAAAGTCCTCCAGATTAACGCCAACACTGTGCAGGACGTCCATCCGGTCACGAATCAACGCGGCATCGCTAGCTGGATAGTCCAGCACGATGGGTACCAACAAATTCTGCTGTCCCTGATCCACCTGGCCAATTTCCACGCGGTACTTCTCGTAGTTGACCCGTTCCTGGGCGGCGTGCTGGTCCACCAGGTAAAAACCGTCCGGCGTCTCGGCCAAAATAAACGTGCCGTGCATCTGCGCCAGGTAATGCAAGTGGGGAAACCGCTCCTGTGGTTGATCCGCAGCCGCAGCCGGGGCGGCGGTGCCCGCTACCGCCAACGCATCTTCCTGATCAACCGCCGCCATCTCGTCAGGCGCAATGTGGGCGTACCGTTGATCCCACGCCGCCAGTCGTTCGGGATGCTTCATGATGCTGTCCTGAGGAAGCTCCTCAATGTCCAACCCGTAATCATTGGCACTGGCCGCATCTGGTGTTGGCGCTGCTGCCGGGTCCGGTGCCGCAGCCGATGAGGTTCCTGCCTGCATTGCTTGGCGCACAGACCGGTCAGTCGCTTCAATCGGAGTGACCGTCTCGTGCACACGCGGCGCACCTTCAAAGTTGAGCGCTTGTTGCTCCCCTTGGGATCCCCGCCGGTGTGGTAAGTTGTGCAACGCATCCGGAATCAGGTTTTGGTCGGCCATCCGCGCATAAATCGTTTGTTCGATCAACTTGCTAGCGCCGGCTCCTTACTAATGCGCAGTTCCTGCTTGGTGGGGTGCACGTTCACGTCTACCAACTGCGGATCAATGGTAATGTTCACCACTGCCAACGGATACCGGCCCACCATTAGCTTGGAGCCATACCCGGCAATTACAGCCTTGGCTAAATTAAAGTTCTTAAAGTAGCGACCGTTTAATAGTAACGTCATGTGCGTCCGCGTGGCCCGGGTCGTGTCCGGTAAACTCACGTAGCCGGACACCTTAAAGTCCAGGTCTTCACCGCTGAACGCCAGCATCGCCTTGGCAGTCGCCACCCCATAAATACCCGCGATGGTCTGTTGCAAATCACCATTACCAGCCGTGCGCAATAAAAGCTTATCGCCACTGCGCAACGTCATGGCAATATCGGGGTGCCCGAGCGCTAACCGGTTCACAATATCGGTAATGTGACTCAACTCGGTTGCCTGGGATTTTACGTACTTCAGGCGGGCCGGAGTGTTGTAAAAGAGGTTGTGCACCGCGATGGTCGTACCCTGCCGGAAGGCCTGCTGGTGGGCATCCACAATTTGGCCACCAGTGAGGTGAGCGGTGGTGCCGACGCCTCACTCGTCGCCGTTTCGATGGTCACGTCCGCAACCGCAGCGATACTGGCTAAAGCCTCACCGCGAAAACCCAGCGAATGAATCGCAAACAGGTCCCGCGTGGTCGCAATCTTACTGGTAGCGTGACGCTTGAACGCGGCGGGTACATCGTCAGGCTCGATGCCGGCCCCGTTGTCCGCAACCTCCATGAGCCGCAATCCGGCATCGGCCACCCGAATGTCGATTTGGCTAGCACCAGCATCAATGCTGTTTTCCACTAATTCCTTAATGACCGAAGCGGGACGTTCGACCACTTCCCCGGCGGCAATCTGGTTGGCCAGTGCCTCTGGTAATTCATGAATTTGACTCATCGTGGTCACCCCCATACTGACAAAGACGATATGTGCCAACGCACTAGGACGTTACGGCACTAACAACGCAAGCAATGTTAACTAATGCTTGAGTTCTTGTTTAAGTTGATACAACAAATTCATCGCGGCCATGGGCGTAGCTTGCAACAAATCAAACTGCTTGAGTTGCTGCAATACTTTGTGGTCCACGGTACTTAATTCCGGGACGGCCGTCGTGGGCGCAAACAGTTCCAGCTGCTCATCGGCTGGCTGCGCGCCGGTATCGGTCGAGGTACCGTCATCGCTGTCAGCATGCGGTTTGTCCGCAGCAGTCTCCGCCGTAGCGGGGGCTGATTCCGCCGCACTAGCCGGGGCTGCTGCCACCGGTGTGCCGGCCGACGAACTGTTCGCGGCCACGGCGGTCCGACTAGGCGCGTCCGACACATCAAGCGTGCCACCCTGTTCTTCCAAGTGCCGCAACACCTGGTCAGCGCGCCGTAACAACTCATCTGGCAAACCAGCCAGCTTGGCAACGTGGATTCCGTAAGACTTGTCAGCCGGACCCGCCATCATTTTGTGCAGGAACACTAGGTTCCCGTGGTCCAACGTGGCCCCAACGTGTACGTTGCGCAACCGGTCCAGGTGATCCGCCAACGCCGTGAGTTCATGATAGTGCGTAGAGAACAGCGTCTTGGCGTGCACGTGGTCGTGCAGATACTCGATAATCGCCTGTGCCAATGCCATCCCATCATAGGTGGCGGTACCACGCCCAATTTCATCAAAGAGAATCAGGCTGCGACTCGTCGCGTGGCTCAACGCCGCGTTAGCTCCAACATTTCGACCATGAAGGTACTTTGACCGTTGGCCAAGTCATCTGCAGCCCCGATGCGGGTGAAGATTTTGTCAAAGACCGGCAAAGTGGCACGGTCGGCCGGCACGAAGCCCCCGGCTTGCGCATGATCACAATCAGGGCCAGTTGCCGCATGTAGGTACTCTTCCCCGACATGTTCGGCCCGGTAATCAGCAGCATGTCCGTGTTGGCATCCATGTTGACGTTGTTGGGAATGTACTCCGTGGCGCCCATCACCTTTTCTACCACTGGGTGCCGGCCGTTCACGATATCGATGTCATGGCCCAGAGCGGTCATCGTCGGACGCACAAAGTGTTGGTCCTCGGCCACCTGAGCGTAACTTTGCAACACGTCCAGACCAGCAACTTTGGCAGCCAGCGCCTGAAGCCGCGTGATGTTGTCCTTAATTTGTTCGCGAATCTGCGTGAAGACATCGTACTCCAGTGAGGTGGAATTGCTTTCCGCCTCAAGGATGGTATCCTCCTTGGCCTTCAGTTCGGGCGTGGTGAAACGTTCCGCGTTCGTCAGCGTCTGTTTCCGGTCGTAACGGTCCGTTGGCACTTTGTCTAAGTTCGACTTGGTCACCTCAATGAAGTAGCCAAAGACGGTCGTGTACCGGACCTTGAGGTTGTGGATCCCCGTCGCTGCGCGTTCCTGGGTCTCGTACTCAGCTAGCCACTGCTTGCTGTTTTTCAGCGTCGCCCGGTAGGCATCCAGCTGGGCGTTGTAACCATCCTTGATGATGCCCCCGTCCTTCACGGAAATCGGTGGCTCATCCACGATACTAGCGTGGATCAAGTCGGCCACATCCCCCACCGTATCGAGATGCCGGTAGTCGTCCAAGCTGTCATCACCGATGCGGTCCAAGGTATCCAAAATGGCGGGGAGCTGGTCCAGACTAGTGGCCAATTGCTGCAAGTCGCGCCCGTTCACGTTGCCGAACGCCACGCGCCCGGCTAGTCGCTCGAGGTCGTACACCTGGTTGAGGTTGTCAGCCAGTTCGGTGCGCTCAAAGAAGTGGTCCAGGAAGGCTTGCACCTGTTGCTGCCGGTGCGTAATGGCACGGTAATCAAGCAACGGCCGCTCTAACCAGTTCCGCAACATCCGTCCACCCATGGCCGTCTTGGTTTTATCCAGTAGCCAAAGCAAACTATCCGCCTTTTTGCCGGTCCGGCTGTTACTGAGAATGTCCAGGTTGCGCCGAGCATCACTATCCATCTCCAGGAAGGCCGAGGGTGTGTACGGGACTGCACGCTGAATGTGGGCCAGACTGCGCTTTTGCGTGTTGAGCAGGTACTGCATTAACATGCTGACGACGCGGGCTTCAGTTTGATCCTGCAGGTCCTGGATCACAAAGCTGACCTCCGCACTCGGCTGGTCACTGATGGCTTGCTGCGACAAAATGCGGTCATTCACCTTGAGCTTGTCCGCCACGTCATCATCGAGTTGCCCGGGCACGACAACTTCGAGGCTACTCAACGCGTCCAACTCGTTGGTGACGTCCGCCAAACTATTTAGGTGCGTCACCTTCATCTCACCAGTTGACAGGTCGGTATACGCAAAGCCAAATCCATCGTCCACCGGTAAGACGGCGGTCAGATAGTTATTTTGCTTCGCTGCGCCGGGTGTCACGTTCATGGTTGTGCCGGGCGTCACCAACTGGATTACTTCACGCTTGACCATGCCCACGGCTTTTTTTCGGGTCCTCCATTTGCTCACAAATGGCAACTTTGTACCCGTGGTCAATCATCACGTTGAGGTAATTTTCCACCGCGTGGTGGGGCACCCCACACATAGGAATAGGGTTATCGGCACTCTTATTACGAGCCGTCAGGGTCAGTTCCAAAATCTGCGAGCCCTTGATGGCATCATCATAGAACATTTCATAAAAATCCCCGATGCGGTAAAACAAAAAGGCGTCAGGATACTGCGCCTTAATTGCGAGGTATTGCTGCATCATCGGGGTAGTAGTGGTTGTTTTCGACATAATTTTGACTCTCCGTTCCAACTTCCAATCACCCCAATTTTAGCAGACCACTAGCTGAAAACAAAGCTACGTAGCCCGTCGTCATGGGGGCTGTTTAGCAAGTGGGCCTACCGTCTTCATTCAAGACATCACTGCCGGTCCGCATAAGTTTTTTTTGCGTGAGTTTCATACTTTTGACACATTTCACCAGCATAATATCTGTATTGAAGCCATTTTAACCATATAATGAAAAATGTAGCAGTAAAGATTAATCATTTTCAAACGGGGAGGTCTCTATGACCCAACTCACTAAAACTATCGAACAACAACTAACCAACCACGCCCACAACCATATGATCAAGGATCTGGCCACCAACACTTGGCTAACCGGGACCGACGTGCGCAGCCAACGTGACGCCTCGTGGCAGCACTTCAACACGCCGGCGTCCATGCGGGTGACATCGTCCTCATCAGTTTGCCCAATGGTGCCAACAACATCATCGCGCTATATGCAACCCTAGCGCTACACGCAGTGGCCTACACGGTCAACCCGACCATGCCACTCCCGGAACTCGCCACTTTAATCGGACGCCACCACTATGGCGCGCTCATCCTGGGACCAGATCACGCTGAAAATAGCGCCGAGTTAGCGACGCGTGCGCACGTGCAACTCAGTACTAGCATCGATGACAGCACCGCCGCAACGCCGGTATTGGCCATCAGTCACCAACCGGTGCCTACTAACACCCTGCTGCACGACTTTGCTCAACATAATCCGAGCCCCGTGGGTGTGCTCATGTATACCAGTGGCACGACGGGCGATCCCAAAGCGGTCGTATTAACACACGGCCAGCTCTTTGCCGCCGCTCAGGACGTCGCCACCTCCCAGCAACTGACAGCGCTGGACCGCACACTCGTGGTGTTACCACTATTTCACATCAACGCTCAGGTCATCTCCGTGTTGGCGACGACGATTTCCGGCGGTAAGCTGGTCGTCGCGCAAAAGTTTAGTGCCCACCGCTTCTGGCGTTGGGTGCAAGATGAACGCATTACGTGGTTATCAGGCGCCCCGGCAATCATCGCCATCCTTCTCAAAACACGACCGGCACAACAGCCAGCCGTACCGACTCTCCGGTTCATCCGGTCGGCCAGTGCGCCATTATTGCCGCACATCCAGCAGGACTTTGAGGATTACTTCCACGTCCCAATTATTCAGGGTTACGGGATGACGGAGGCGGCCAGCCAGATTACGGTCAACCCGCTGGCTCACCCGCAAGTGGGCTCGGTGGGGCGCCCCACGGACACTGATTTGGTGATTCTGGACGACAACGATGCGCCGCAGCCAGCCGGGGTCACCGGCGAGATTGCCCTCCATGGCGACCATGTTATTACCAGTTACCTTGACCCCAAGTACCAGGCGGACTTCCGGCACGGCTGGTTCCACACGGGCGATGTGGGTTATCTCAACGATGAAGGTTATCTGTTCATCGTGGGCCGCAAAAAGGAACTCATTAACCACGGTGGCAATAAGATCAGCCCCGCAGAAATCGAGAACGTGCTCACTCAACACCCAGCCGTTAACCAGGTCGCAGTTGTCGGCTTGCCCGACGACATTTACGGTGAAGCGGTCACCGCCGCCGTGGTACTCAATCCTGGCTTTACTGGCGAGGATACATCGACCGAACAATTGCGCACCTTTGCCACTAGCCGGCTATCAAAATTCAAGGTGCCTAGCCGCTTCGTGTACGTGGACTCACTAGCCGCCGGACCCACCGGGAAGATTCAGCATACCCGCGTCAAGCGCGCCCTCATGGCGGCAACTGCACACTAACGCGCACGGTAAGGAGTGTTTAATTTATGGAAATGCAAAATATCAGCGTGAACCGGACAACCAATACCCATACCGGGTGGGGTAAAGGCCTCCGCCAGCGACTATTACCCTGGACCATCCCGGTACTGCTTATCCTACTTTGGCAGTTGGGCTCGAGTGTCGGCTGGATTGACGCCAAAATCTTACCCAGTCCCTGGGGTGTCGTCCAAACTACGGTGAAAAGCCTGCAAGCTGGCACCCTGGAGAAAAACCTAGCGATTAGTTTATACCGGGCCCTAACCGGCTTTATTATCGGTGGTATCATCGGTTTCATCCTGGCACTCTGCACCGGCTTATCCAAGACCATGAACTTGCTGTTGGATTCTTCGGTGCAAATGCTACGCAACATCCCCCACTTGGCCTTGATCCCGCTCGTCATCCTGTGGTTCGGCGTGGGCGAATCATCCAAAATTTTCCTAGTAGCCATCGGGGTATTGTTTCCCATTTACATTAATACGTACCACGGTCTGCGCAGCGTGGACCCCAAACTCATCGAGATGGGCCGGTCCTACCAACTCAGTAAGACGCAACTGTTCTTCAAGATCTTGCTCCCAGGAGCCCTACCTACCATCCTAATGGGCGTCCGCTACGCTCTCGGGGTCATGTGGACGACACTGATTGTGGCCGAAACGTTGGCTGCCAGCTCCGGTATTGGCTACATGTCGACCAACGCGCAAAACTTTATGGACATGTCGACCATCTTGATGTGTATCGTCATTTACGCACTGTTGGGCAAGGCATCCGACCTGACCGCCAAGTCACTTGAAAATTCAATGCTGCAATGGCAGCAAGCCGGGGGGGCCGCACACAATGCTGATAACCTATTAACAATTCAACACGTCAACAAGTATTACGGTGATGCTCACGTTCTGCGGGACATCAATCTCGATATTCGGGCTGGCGAGTTTGTCGCCCTAGTTGGCCAGAGTGGTGGTGGTAAAAGCACCCTGCTCCGGTTAATTGCGGGCCTAGAAGCAGCCAGTGACGGCGTGATTGCCCAGGCGGGGCACACCATTGATGGTCTCAATGGTAACAGCCGCGTCATGTTTCAGGACGACCGGCTACTTCCATGGATGTCCGTGCAGGACAACCTCACCTTTGGTCGCACCAACAACAAGCAACGCCGAGCCGAAGCTCAGCGTTTATTGCACGAGGTCGAACTCGACGAATTTACAGACGCCTATCCCGCCTCGCTATCTGGTGGGCAACGCCAACGTGTCGCCCTGGCCCGGGCGCTGATGGCCAATCCACAACTCTTGCTGCTGGACGAACCGCTTGGCGCCCTCGATGCGCTCACCCGACGCAAGATGCAGGAACTCATCCTCAAATTGTGGCAGGAACGGCAGATGACCACTATTTTGGTCACCCATGACGTCAACGAAGCGGTGCGCATGGCCACCAAGATTTACGTGGTCAAGAACCACGAAATCGCTTGGTCTGGTACCAACAACGTGGCCTATCCGCGTACTGACGATGCCATTGCACCCATGGCCAGTGAGATCATGAACGTAATTCTTGACGGGCACGTGGACCAGTAAGGCACGGTAGCCCCTTTGAATACCAATACAAAGCGCCCCAACAGTGACACACGATTGTCATCGTGTCACTACTGGGGCGCTTTTTTTGACGAGTAATTCCGAACCGTGTAGCACGAACCGAGACTGGAACTACCCTACTTGTACAGCAACGTACCTACATACCAAGTTAGCACCCTCAGCACTAATCCCGGTAAAATAGCCAATACATCTTGTTTAAAATTAGCTTTTTTTTCCCTGGTGGCCAGACCCAACCGTCATAGGCCAGGCAACCAACGGGGCGCGCTTACGCACAACTGTTGCTAACAAATTTTTGTACCCGTACAGCGGCTAAATTGGTTACCACGCCCACAATAAAAGTGTTGACGTCCAGCTTGACGGCGCCCAAATGTGTAAACGCGGGCTGACTAACGCATAAGGTACGCCCACCAAAAGGGCCATAACCGGTCCTTTCAGCGGGCGTACCTGATACTACCACTTTTAATGCGCGCATTATTTCTTTAAATGGTAACTGTAAGTCGCCATGATAATATTCTCACGCCGCGCGAACGCCGCCCGGAGCCGGACGTTCGTCTGGTTGTGCAGAATATTCTGCCATCCCTTCCGCGGCACAAACTGCGGAATCAGGACCGTCGTCGTAAAGTTACGCTTGGCGGCGTTGCGCGCAATCGTATCCACGAACCGAATCACCGGCCCCTGTACTGACCGATAACTCGAGTGCACGTCCACAAAGCGTACGTCCGGGAAGTCTGCCCGGAATTCCGTCTGCGTCTCGTGTTCCTTCGTCGGGTTTTCATCCATCGACACGTGCATCGCAATTACGTAATCGCCAATCGTCTGGGCATAATTGAGCGCCCCCCGCGTCACACGAGTCACGTTACCAACCAGCACGATAACCGTGCTCCCACTGTATTCGTGGAGCTTGGCGTTGTCACGCTCCAGCCGCAATTGCTCCGCCACGTTTGTATAGTGGTGCTTGATCTTGTAAAACAAGAACAACAACGCCGGCATGATGATGAAAAATGGCCAAATATCTGGCAAACGGTAAACAAACAGAATGACCAGAATAGCAAAGGAAATCAACGCCCCCGAGAAGTTAGCCAGGGTTTTACCAAACAAGCCCTTTTCCGTGCCCCGGCGCTTGAGCCAGTGACGAATCATGCCACTTTGGCTCAACGTAAACGGAATGAACACGCCAACCGCGTACAAGGGAATCAGCCGCTCAGTGCTACCATGGAAAATCGCAATCAGGATGGCCGACCCCACCGCCAGGGTAATGATCCCGTTGGAAAAGCCGAGCCGGTCCCCACGGTCCATGTACATGTGCGGCATGTACTTGTCCTTGGCCAGGTTAAAGGCCAAGACGGGGAAGGCCGAAAAACCAGTGTTAGCGGCCACCGCCAAAATCAGGGCCGTTGCAAACTGAATCACGTAGTACATAATGCTACCGTTACCAAAGGTGTGGCCGGCCACCTGTGACAGCACCGTCACTTTGGCTTCCGGCACAATGCCGTACCAGTAGTTGAGAAACGTAATACCAGCAAAGAAGAACCCCAGAATCGTTGCCATGATGGCTAACGTTCCGGCCGCGTTTTTAGCCCGGGGTTTCTTGAAGAACGGTACCGCGTTACTGATGGCTTCCACCCCAGTTAAGGAACTAGAACCACTACTAAACGCCCGAAATATTAATGCCGCCGTAATACCTGGTACGACGGAACCCACCGCTGCGTGCGCGGCGTACGGAATCGAGCCGTTGACAATGCGGTACAAGCCCCAGAGAATCATGATGACAATGGACACCACGAATAAGTAGACCGGTACCATCAGGAAGGACGCCGACTCGCTCATCCCGCGCAGGTTCATTACCATTAATATGAAGATGATGACCAGTGAGATGGTGACTTCATGACCATACAAAGCCGGGATCGCTGACGTAATGGCTTCAGCCCCTGACGAGACCGAAACCGCCACCGTCAACATGTAGTCAATCAACAGTGACCCGCCGGCGAGCAGCCCCGCGTTACGGCCCAGGTTTTGGCTGGACACCACGTAGGCGCCACCCCCACCGGGATAAGCGTGAATAATTTGACGATACGACAGGGTCAAACTGAGTAATAGCACCAGGACGAACGCCGCAATTGGTAACGAATACCAAATCGCCGCCGCCGACAAAGTGGTCAGCACCAGCACAATTTGCTCGGTACCATACGCCACTGACGACAGCGCATCAGAACTCAGCATTGCCAGTGCTTTTAACTTACCCAGCTTCTGCCCGCCTTCTTCGGACGACTTCAGTGGTCGTCCGATGAAGAACCGTTTCAGTGAATGCATCGCTTTATGTACTCCTATTCAGAAATGCAGGGCACGGCAACGTATCTGGTCGCCTGCCCCCCAACTGTACCCGGCCTACCGGGCACGACATAAGCATTAATATACCACTAACAAACCGCATTGGCACCAAAATTTGGTGTCTCTATCCTTACAATACGCAAAAGAGGCGGCAAATGCCACCTCTTTGGTAAAAATTATTTGACTGCAACCGCCGCATCCAACGCCTGCCGGTCGGCGTCCAGCGATTGAACAAGTTCTTCAAAATTATCGGAAACGTGAATGTGGGACATGATGTCAGTGGCAAAGCCCTGATCCACAAATACCTGGAGTTGGGCCACTAACGGATCATAGAACTTATCCATGTTGAAGATCCCAATCGGTTTGATTTCCACCAGGCCGATGGTCATCCAGGAGATGGCCTGCGAAATTTCTTCCAGCGTGCCAAAGCCGCCAGGAAAGACTAAGAACGCGTCGGGCTCCTCAATCAACAGCTTTTTGCGCTCATCGATGGTGCTGGTCCGAATCGCGTGGGTGGTGTTACGGCGGGGCAGCTCGGAATCAAAGAGGCCATCGGGATAGATACCCGTGACGTCGCCGCCCGCTGCTAGGGTGGCACCACTAATGGTACCCATGATGCCAGATACGGATCCGCCGTATACCAACTCAATGTGGTGGCTGCCTAGATACCACCCCAATGCGTGGGCCACCTGTTCATAACTCTTTTTAACGCCGTAGCGCGAGCCGCAAAAGACTGATAACTTCACAACCATCATCTCCGTTCAATAAACTCATACCGTGAGCTTCAATTATAGCGGGTTTAGCCCCGCAATTCAATTTCGCACGATATGTCAACGTATACTTAGTGTGGGTGCAACACCAACACCCATTTCCGTAACCAATCTAGTGGTGGTGCAGGTTGCGATGACTACGGTCCCACCCCAGCTATTGGCAGGACACCCGAGCCGCAGACCGCGGCTACACAACAAAAGGGCGGCCACGCGGTGGCCGCCCTTCGTCAATCGTGTTGGAAATGGATTACATCATACCGCCCATGCCGGCACCGGCTGCACCGGCACCAGCTGCGGCGTTGTTATTAGCGTTCTTGTCCGGAATATCAGCCACAACGGCTTCAGTCGTTAACATCAATGCGGCAACGGAAGCGGCGTTCTGAAGTGCGGAACGGGTAACCTTAGTTGGGTCGATGATCCCGCTCTTAGCCAAGTCTTCCCAAGCACCAGTAGCAGCGTTGAAACCAACACCGACCTTCTGGCTCTTCAGGTGCTCAACAATGACGGAACCGTCAAGGCCAGCGTTCTCGGCAATCTGACGCACTGGTTCTTCCAGGGCCCGCTGCACAATGTTGATACCAGTCTGGACGTCGCCGCTTTCCTTCAAGGCAGCAACTGCCGGGATGGCGTTAGCAAAGCAGTACCACCACCGGCCACGTAACCTTCCTCAACGGCGGCACGGGTCGCGTTCAAAGCGTCTTCGATCCGGTACTTACGTTCCTTCAATTCGGTTTCAGTAGCGGCACCAACATTGATGACAGCCACACCACCAGCTAACTTAGCCAGACGTTCCTGCAACTTCTCACGGTCAAAGTCGCTGGTCGTGTCCGCAATCTGAGACTTGATGGTAGCAACCCGCTCGTCGATGGCGTCCTTAGTACCAGCGCCTTCAACAATCGTCGTATCATCCTTAGTTACCGTCACCTTGCCAGCCTGACCTAACTGTTCCAGGGTCGTGTCCTTCAGTTCCATACCAATGTCAGAACTAATGACCTGGGCACCAGTCAGTACGGCAATATCCTGCAGCTGGGCCTTACGCCGGTCACCAAAACCAGGGCCTTAACGGCAACCACGTTGAAGGTACCACGAATCTTGTTCAGTACCAGTGTTGGCAGTGCTTCGCCGTCAACATCATCGGCAATAATGAGGAGGGACTTACCTTGCTGAACGATTTGCTGCAGTAGTGGCAGGATGTCCTGGATGTTACTGATCTTCTTGTCAGTAATCAGGATGTACGGGTTGTCCAAGTCGGCTTCCATCTTGTCGTTGTCAGTAACCATGTACTGGGATAGGTAGCCACGGTCGAACTGCATCCCTTCAACAACGGACAGCTCGGTCTTGATCCCCTTACCTTCTTCGATGGTGATGACACCGTCGTGACCAACCTTTTCCATTGCGTCGGCGATCAACTTACCAACTTCTTCACTCGCGGAAGAAACGGCACCAACTTGCGCAACTTCGTCCTTGTTGGAAACCTTGTGGGAGTTTTTGTGCAGGGCATCAACAGCAGCGTCAGTGGCTTCTTCGATACCTTTGCGGATACCAACAGGGTTGGCACCAGCAGTGACGTTCTTCATGCCTTCACGGATGATGGCCTGTGCCAAAACCGTAGCAGTAGTCGTACCATCACCGGCGATGTCGTTAGTCTTGGAAGCAACTTCGGCCACCAACTTGGCACCCATGTTTTCGTAACGGTCTTCCAGGTCAATAGACTTGGCAATCGTGACACCGTCATTAGTAATTTCGGGTGCACCATATTCCTTATCCAAAACCACGTTACGACCCTTAGGCCCAATGGTGGTCTTAACGGTATTTGCTAACTTATCTACACCACGAAGCATTGCTGCCCGTGCATCTTCAGAGAATTTAATGTCTTTAGCCATGTTTGTTATTCACCTCAGTAATTAGTTGGTCACGAATTAATCTTCAACGATTGCCATGATATCTTTGTCGTGCAGAATCAGGTAATCCTCGCCATCAAACTTCACTTGGGAGCCGGCGTACTTGTCATACATGATCACGTCGCCTTCCTTAACGGACATTGGTAGCCGCTTACCTTCTGGTGTCGTCGCGCCGGCACCGACAGCAATTACCTTACCAGTCGTTGGCTTTTCCTTCGCGTTGTTAGCAAGAACAATCCCACCAACGGTTTGTTCCTTTTCTTCCTCGACCTGAACGACAACACGATCTCCTAATGGTTTCAGCAAGATAATCCCTCCAAGAATTTTTTTGATTGATTTTTAGCACTCGTTTACACTAAGTGCTAACACAATTCTTACTATACCATGTTGTTAGCAAAATGCAACAGGGAGTGCTAACTTTTTCTGTAGTGTGGCCACAAAACCCCACCAGCAACCGTTTTGCTGGTGGGGCACTCATTGACAAATATTTAGTTAGTGCGCTCTTCGCGGTTCGCGACAAAGAAGATGAGCGACTGCAATTCGTTGGCCAGGTCGATGTACTTAACGTCCACCGTGTCGGGCACGTTGACGCGGGTAGCGGAAAAGTTCATCAGGCCCTCAACACCGGCCTCCACGAGCGCGTCCGTAATTTCCTGCGCAGCACTGACGGGGGTGGCCAAAATGGCGATTTTAATTTGTTGGTCCTTGATCTGTTGCTCCAGGTCCGTCATGGAATACACTGGCACCCCGTTCTGGATGGTACCAGTAATGGCCGGGTCGGTATCAAACGCCGCACTAATACGAATGTTGTTGGTCTGCTGAAAGTTGTACTTCAATAAGGCACGGCCGAGGTTACCGACCCCAATCAGGGCAACGTGCGTCAAGTGATCTTGATACAGAGCCTTCCGGAAGAACCGCAGTAAACTTTGCACGTTATAACCAAAGCCACGCGTCCCCAGCTGACCAAAGTACGCAAAGTCCCGGCGAATGGTGGTGGCATCAATATTGATTCGCTCCGCAAAGTCGCGTGACGATATCCGCTCAACGCCTTCATCCGCCAAGATATTCAGATAACGATAGTAAATCGGCAACCGTTTCGCGGTTGCGTGTGGAATCTTGCCTGTAGCCATGCCTTAACCCCCCATACGTAATTTCCTATGCTCATGTTAACTGCTTTAACAACTAAATACAAGCGTTTTCATGAACATTACCTGACTTTTGTTGGTTATTCATACTGCTGCTAGCCCACCCGTCACCACCATTAGCCCCGCGACCGCCTTTATCTATTCACAGTTGTACGAATCGCCAAACGAAAGTTTACAGCCACTTTGTTTAACTTATCACGTTAATCACCAGGCCAATACGAACCACTGCGCTCACTATCAGCGCAACGTTGGCCCAGCGCACCATGCCCACTGGTGGCACGGTGACCAGACAACAGCCCGCTAGATTATGCTATATTGGAAGTAACTATTTTTACGGAGACACTGGTGCCAGCACCCACGACACCACGCAAGGAGATAAACATGATTTTATTGCAGGCACAGGGAGTTGGCCGCAGTTTCGACGGCATCGACCTCTTTACAAACGTCAACCTTCAAATTCAGGACAACAGCCGCGTCGGCCTGGTTGGTCCTAACGGGATCGGCAAGACCACGCTACTCGAAATTATTGCCGGCATTGCCACACCGGACTACGGAGCGGTCACCACGCGCAAGAACCTCAGCATTGGTTACCTGGCCCAAAATTCCGGACTCGATTCCAGCAAGGAAATTTATGCCGAAATGCTGGATGGTTTCAAGGAACTGCGCGCCATGGAACAACAAATGCACGCGCTAGAAGCCAAGATTGCCGACCCGGCCACGGCCAAGGATGACGCGACCTACGCAGCCACCCTCAAGCAGTATGACCAACTCAGCAACGACTTCCGTGAGCAAAATGGTTACGGCTACGAAGCCGAAATTCGGAACGTTTTAGCGGGGTTCAACTTTGCCCCCGAACGCTACCACGACCAAATCAGCACCCTCTCCGGCGGTGAACGTAGCGTCTAGCGTTGGCAAAAATGCTGCTGTCACGCCACGACCTAATCATCCTGGATGAACCTACCAACCATTTGGACATCGACACGCTGGGATGGTTGGAAGGATACCTGCGCGGCTATAAGGGCGCCATTTTGATTGTCAGCCATGACCAGTACTTCCTCGACCACACAATCAACGAAGTCTACGAGCTCAGTCCGCGGGGTGCCACGCACTACACCGGCAACTACTCCCAGTATCGGCAGCAGCGGGCCGCCAACCTGGACCAAGCGTGGAAGGCTTACAACAAACAGCAAGAAGAAATTGCTAAACTCCAGGAATTCGTCGACAAAAACATCGTGCGCGCCAGCTCCACTAAGCAGGCGCAAAGTCGGCGCAAGCAGCTCGAAAAAAAATGGACCGTTTGAAGCGGCCAAGTGGCGAGCAGTCCGCGCACTTCCACTTTACTGCTGCTAAAAGTAGCGGTAATGAGGTCCTCAAGGTGCGTAACGCCACCATTGGCTACGCACCCGATGAGCCCATGGCCGGCCCCATCGACTTTACCGTCAACAAGGGGGAGCGTATCGGCATTGTCGGGCCCAACGGGGTGGGCAAATCCACATTACTCAAGAGTATTCTGGGCCGCATCCCCTTCCTGCAGGGCGACGCCGTACTCGGTGCCAACGTGCAACCAGGTTACTACGATCAAGACCAAGCCTCGTTGAACCCGAAAAACACGGTCCTGGAAGAAGTGTGGCAGGAACACCCCACCACGCCAGAAAAAGATATTCGCTCGGCGCTCGCGGCGTTCTTGTTGGGCGCCGGCGACGTGGAGAAGACGGTTGCCTCACTATCAGGGGGGCAAAAAGCGCGCCTGTTGATGACTAAGCTCGCCATGGATCACGATAACTTCCTCATCTTGGACGAACCGACCAATCACTTGGATATCAACAGCAAAGAGGTCCTGGAACAAGCCCTGGAAGATTTTAACGGGACGGTACTCTTCGTCAGCCATGACCGCTACTTTATCAACAGCCTGGCGGACCGCCTAGTGGTACTCAGTCCGGCCGGCAGTGAAATCGTGTTAGGTAACTGGGATTACTACCAGGAAAAGCAACAGGAGGCCACCAACCCCGAGCAAGCCAACAACACAGGTGTCTTTGGTACCACGACCACGCAGAAGCAAACCACCAATAGCCAGGGGGCGGCGGACTACGCCGCAGCTAAAGCCGACCAGAAGGCGCAGCGCAAATTGCAGCGACGCGTCGATGCTGCCGAGAAAACGATTGAAGACCTGGAGGCCCAAAAACAAGCGATTCTCGACGAAATGGCCCTCCCGGAAAACGCTACGGCCGCGGTCAAACTGCAGGACATGCAAAAGGATGTCGATGCGATCGACGCCAAGTTAACCGACGCCGAGGCGGAATGGGAAGCAGCCGGCATTGCGCTGGAGGACAGTGAGCAATAAGGTGCTAATGACCAAGAGCCCCGCCGTAAAATGTTCCATTCACTTTCACTACATTAGCACCAAAAAGGCAGGTCGCCATGACCTGCCTTTTTGGTCGTGATTTATCTGGATCTCCGCTACAACTCACTGCAACAACCCATCCAGAAAGGTTAATACTCCCTGAGCGTTATTATCATCACTGATCGTAGCCGCGGCCACCCGCTGCACCGGTGCGGTTGCGTTCGCCATCGCGACGCCCAGGCCAACTTCAGCAATCATTTCGACGTCGTTGCCGCCGTCGCCAAACGCACACATCTGTGCCAGGTCAATGCCCAGCACCTGGCCAAGCCGCCGTAACCCCGCCGCTTTATGCACCCCGGGCTGAATGATGTCGATGTCGCCGTGCCCGCTCGATGTCGGTACCGCCAACCCGGCGAGCAAGTGCCGCAACCGGTCAACCAGCGCCTGCGTTTGGTCGGGCACGCAGGTCACGCTGATTTTGAGCAACTGGTCCTGCAATTCGTCAAAGCTGGGCACCAGTTGCATACGCGGACAGTAAAAGCGCATCTGCGCGATCCAGTCAGGATCATCATCAACCAATGCGTACGCACTACGAGCTCCACTAACTTCCACGTGGATGTCTGGAATTGTGGCTAACCGTGCCAGAATGGTGGCCGCCACAGCCGGAGAATAACTGTTCACAGCGTACTCCGTGTGGTCATCGCGGATGTACGCACCGTTCTCGGCCACATACACGGTGTCTGGGTAATCCGGGAAGAATGACCGTAGTTGGTAATACTGGTTGCCACTAGCCACCACGAAGCGGATACCCTGTTTGTCTAACTCGTGGTGGATGCGGGCAAAGTGGGCCCGGTCGTAGTCCTTGGCGTCATTGAGAAACGTCCCATCCATATCCACTGCCACTAATTTAATTGCCGTCATTCGTTGCGCCCCCGAGATACTTGTTCACCGCCACGGCCACACCATCATGCGCGTTATCAGCTGTGACCCAATCGGCTGCGGCCCGCACTTGTGCCCGGCCATTACCCATGGCGACAGCGTCCCCACAAAGTCGAACATTGGCAGGTCGTTAAACTCATCCCCAATGCCCATCACCTCACTGGGTTGGAAGCCAAGGTGTGCACAAAGTGCTGCTAACGCGGTCCCTTTATCCACACCTGGTTGTAACGCCTCAAAAAAAGATCGGGGTCGACCGCACGGTGGCAAAGCGGTCACCAAAACGCTCCTTGAACGGTGTCACGATCTGATCCAGGTGTGCGGCCTGACCGACGAAGAGAAACTTGGGGATGACGGTATCCTCGGCAACTTCCTGTGGGTTCACCACTGACAAGCCGGCATGATTTTCCCAGGCCTGTAACACGGTCACGGCGCCCACATCCGTATTGCCGGTAAATATCCGCCCACCAAGATCGAGCGCATTGTAGTGGGTCCGGTGCTCATCAGCAAACGCGGCCAGGTCCAGGTAGTCGGTGCGCGTCAGGGTATTGCTGACCACAATTTGCCCCGTCACACTTTGGACCACCGCACCGTTATACGTCACCACGTACTGGTCGTCGCCCTGAATACCGATCGCGTCCAGAAAGTCTTGCACGCCCACCAGTGGGCGGCCGGTGCACAAAACAATTTTCACTCCCTGTTGTACGGCCCACCGTAACGCTTGAGCATTACCTGCGCTTAACTTCGATGTGGGATCAAGAAGCGTATCATCAACATCAATCGCAATTAGTTTAATCATCTTTGTCCCTCCGTAATGGCTGTATACCCAATTTACCATGCAACCGTTAACATTGGGGGACATTTTTAAAAGTGTTGGGTCTCGTTTTGGTGGTAGCGGGCGTAGCGGTCCCGATAAACCGACGGGGTGACCCCCTTCCACTGCTTAAAGTTACGCATGAGGGTCTTCTCACTACTAAAGCCACAGGCGGTGGCAATCAATGTCACCGGCTGGTTGGTCGATAACAGTAATTTACGCGCGTTGAGTAATCGGACCAGCCGAATGTACCGGCTGACCGGCATTTGAATGGCGTCATTAAACTGCGAGTTTACGGTAGTCAAGGACGTATGAAACTCCGCCGCCAAACTACGGCCGGTGATGGGTTCGGCGTAACGCTGCATAATGGCACCCATCATGCGGTCAACGAGGCCAGCATTGTTACTGACCTTGGGTGCCACTTTGGCGTGGGCAAAATGCCCAAAGAGGATGCCGAGCACCGCATAAAAATGCCCCAGCACCACAAAGCGGGTGGCTGGGTCGCTGGTGCCATCGGTTAACTCCATCATTTCCTGCATGTGGTGCACCAGTTCCCGGTATGGAGTACCCGCCACGAATCCCTGTAGCTGCAGTTCCAAATTAGCAAGGTCGGGATAATTCCGTGCCATAAAGTCCGCATCGATAATAAAGCCGAATTCCCGCCAGCCCCCATGATCGATGCCACTGGCGCTGTGCACCGCCCGCGAATTGACCGCCCACACATCACCGGGGACGTACTGGTGTGTTACCCCGTCCGTGACAAACTTCAGCGGCATCCCTTCAACCAACATGTTCACCTCAATACCTTGATGCCAATGTGGGACAACATCAATGCGGCTATCTTCATTGTGCAAATAATACATAAAGGGTAAATTTGCGTTCGTCTGCACAATCTCGTGAACAATCTTCATAATTGCGTCCTCCATCAACAATCTACACCAAAACGTTACCAAAGCGGTGCCGGGTACGCAAGCGCATTCAACCCGGTAAATTCCGCTTCTGTACAAAATTTGTGCACTTTTAATCATACGCAGCGACGTCGGACCTGCTCCATAGCCCGCACAATGCCGAATGTCGTTGCCGACACCGAAGTTGGCCACCAGTCACACGCTGGGGTCGCCCGTGGCATGATAAAAAAATCCCCTTACCGCGCTGGGTAAGGGGGACAAACAGAATAAATCATCGCTTAATCAGCTGTAAAAGTAACCCAAGTCACTCGCAACACTCGGGTAAACCGGAATCCACTGCTTTAATGCACTGGCCGGCAAGCCCCGTGTAATTATGCTCGTGCAGTAATTAATGAGTTCCTCCGCGTTGGTCGCCAAGGCCACCGCACCGACCAACAAACCCGTCTGACGATTGGTAATCGTCGTGACGCGGGCATCGTCGTCGCGAATACGGTGGTACGTGTACCAACTACCGACATCCTGAGTCAGCACGGCGTACCGGTCGGAATCTGCCTGTGCCGCGGAAAGTGACAAACCAACTTGAGCTAACTCCGGACCCGCAAAAACGGTGTGGGGAACCGGTGGGTACTGAATCGGCGCCGTGGCACCGTTAATCAAATCCGCGACGTAGCGCCCTTCAAAACTCGCGGTCGGCGTTAATTTCGGCACCTGTTTATCGGCGGCGTCCCCAATGGCAAAGACGTTTGCTACGGTACTTTGCAAGTGATCGTTGATCTTAACACCGTGGCGGCTGTACTCAATACCAGCAGCCTCTAAGTTCAAACTGCCAATATTCGCATCCCGGCCAGCTGCCGCAACCAGTAGATCCAACGTCACATCGTCACCGTGGTCAGTAGTGGCAATCACGCCCTGGTCAGCACCGGCACGCACACTCGTGATACTGGTATCCCAGTGCCACTGGACGCCTTTGTCCTGGAGCTGGTTAGCTACGCGCGCAGCGTACTCCTCTGGAAAGGCACGTAAAAGGCGCCGGTTGTGTTGGAAAATGTGCACGGTCACGCCTGCTTCCGCAGCAATATTGGCCAGCTCAACGGCCACATACCCGGCACCAATGAAACCGATGCTCTGTGGCCGGTCAGCGAGCGCCAAAAAAATCGGTGCTAGTCGCCAACAATTCGTGCCCCGGGATGTCAGTAATGTTCGCGTGGGCGCCGGTTGCCACCACGACTTTGTCCGTCGTAACCGTCCGGTCGCCCACCACCAGGGTATGTGCATCACGGAAAGTGGCGGTCCCGTGCAGATGGTCGATTCCGGCCTGCGTCAGTCCCTGCTCAGTCCCAACCGGCACGCCGTCGGTGTAGCTACGCTTGAAGGCCATCATCTGTGCCCAGTTGACCCGCGGCTGCCCGTCCAGGCCGCTACCCTGGTAACGCCGCACCTGACGTTGCGCCTCCACCACGCCGTAAAGCATCTTCTTCGGATCACAACCAAAGTTAGGGCAAGTTCCGCCCCACAAATTGTTTTCCACCACCAGGACGTGCTGTTGCGCCGCCAAACCGTATGCGGCCGCCAAGCCACCAGGACCGGCACCGATAATCACGACGTCATAATCATACTTGGTCATAGTCAACCTCCATTTCAACGCAAAGTCGCGTGGCAATCTTGCCACTTACTATTTAATTATTAGTGCTTACCTAACAGATTGCAAGCGCCACCATGGTAATGAAACATTATTGTACACAAAAAGCGGCATCACCTGCGCAGGTACTGAGCATGAGCCAGGTACGCATTAGGGGATACCGCTATTTATTTGGTACGTTTAATTGTCATTGATTGGGTATGGTGCAACGCGCTGCACCCTATTACGGTCAACTTTCCGGCCCACAGCGGGTTGGCTGGTTGGTTGCTTGACGCTATCTCCTTCTAACCGCGGGGCGCCACTCGCTCAAAGTCTAAGTTCGGTACCGCGTTCAAATCGGGACCCGCCGTAACACCCTTAGCCCACTCAATGTGAGCCGCCGCGCCGACCATCGCCCCGTTATCGCCACACAGGCGCAACGGTGGAAAGACCATCTCGGTGTCGGGAAACCGCACCGCCATCACGCTGTTCAACGCCTCACGGAGACCCTGGTTAGCCGCCACCCCACCAGCGACGATCAGCTGCTTCACGGGGTGAGTGGTCAGCGCACGCAACGTCTTATCAACCAGTACGTCCACCACGGCCGCCTGGAAACTAGCCGCTAAGTCCGCCCGGTCCAACTGGTCACCAACTTGGTCCACGTGGTGCACCGTGTTGATAAACGCCGACTTAAGCCCACTAAAGCTAAAGTCCAAGTTGTCCTCATGCATCATGGCCCGCGGGAAGTTGAACGTATCGTGACCCTTGTGGGCCAACGCATCCATTTCCTTGCCCGCCGGATAGTTAATGCCCAGGATGCGGCCGACTTTGTCGTACGCTTCACCCGCAGCGTCGTCCCGGGTTTCACCGATCACGTGAAACGAACCGGGCGCGTCCACGTAGACGATTTCCGTGTGGCCACCCGACACCATCAAGGCCAGGAATGGGTACTGCAAAGTAGTGACAAACGCAGCGGCGTAGATATGTCCGGCCATGTGGTTGACCGGGATCAACGGTAAGTGGTGCGCGTAAGCAATTGTCTTCGCAGCCGTCACCCCGACTAAGAGCGAACCCACCAGTCCGGGACCATACGTCACCGCCACCGCGTCAAGGTCGTCATAACCGACCCGCGCGGTGCGTAACGCATCATCGATGATCATGGTAATTTGCTCTACGTGGTGGCGACTAGCCACCTCCGGTACGACCCCGCCAAAGCGTTTGTGGCTGTTGATCTGCGTTGCAATAATGTTGCTTAATATCTTGTTGCCATCTTGAATGACAGCTACTGACGTCTCGTCACAGCTAGATTCAAACGACAAAATTAGTTCGTGTTTACTCATACTTTTCCTTGCTCCATCTCCGCACAGGCCGGTGATAAGTCCAGTTGCATATCCAACGCGTCTTGGTGCGTGGACGCATAGTAATTGCGTTTGATCCGGCCGTCACGAAAGCCCAGACTGCGATACAGTTGCTGGGCATTGGCATTATCCGTGCGTACCTCCAGGGTCATCCGCGCCGCATGACGCTTCTCCGCCACGGCCATCATCGCCTGCAACATGGCTTTGCCCAAGCCGTGCCGCTGGCAATCGGACGCTACTGCCAGATTTGTGATGTGCGAATCCGCACCATGAAATGACGCACCGATAAAGGCCACGACACGCCCTGCCATGTTTACGGCCACCACGTACAGCCGCGAATGGACTTTCTGCAGTTCAGACAGAAAGACAAACCGATCCCAGGGGGTATCCCCGTAAACGTCCCGCTCAATATCCAAAGCTGCACCAATGTCGGCCGCCGTCATTTGGCGCAAAATAATTTCCACGTCGCTCACGGTGATCGTGCGGGCGCTAAAGGCTAGTGCTGATGTATTCAACTGGTCAAACCACACCTTAAACCTTTTCCACATAATGCTCAGATCCTTGATTATCATGCGTTTTTAGCCAATTACGTTCGGCTTCGGTGACCCGCAAATAGCGCGGTACAAAGCTGTCCACATCAACTGGCGGCAATAACGTTCCCAGTTGGGCCAACCGACTTCCGCGTGGCAACGCCGCAATGTCGTCTGCAAAACGGGCGCCATGTCCCAGCTGGGCGAGGATTTCTTCCCGCATGGTTGGCGTCGCGCCAATAAAGATGGCCGGCTGCCGCAGTGCTTGCACCTCAGCAATGAGTGTGGGCACCGCAATGTGCCGGTCCTGAATGACGTTGCGCAAGCGGCCGTCAACCCACTGGTAGCCACCAGCAAACACGTTGTTGCGCCGCGCGTCCATCATGGGCACAATCAGGCTTCCGTGTCATGCACGTTGGCCGCCAAAACAGCCAGACTTGACACGCCGACGAGCTGAATATCCTCCGTGTACGCCAGGGTCTTTGCCGTCGTTACCCCAATTCGCAGGCCGGTATAACTGCCAGGTCCGGCAGCAACAACGACCCGATCCAGATCACTGGGCTGCAAGCCACTCTGCTGCATAAGCTGCTCAATTGTGGGTAACAATTGCCCGCTATGTGAGCGGGCATGATTCAATGTGGTCTCGGCAAGTACCTCATTGTTAGCAGTCACCGCGACGCTCATGGCTTTATTCGACGTATCGATCGCTAAAATTTTCATTTTACTTCTCCCCCCTTTGCACAAAGATATTTGCACTTAGTTTAACACAACCACTCTTCCTTGCGGCAGGCAACCCTGCTGGCACATACGCAAAGTAGCGCGGTTAGTGCCAAACTGCTGAGACTTGGTGGGCCAGTCCACTGTGATCACTACTGTACCTACAATAGCCGCACGCACCGCGGCCGCCATCAAAAAAGGAAAGTCCAACAAGACTTTCCTTACTCAATAACAAATCAACTTTATGCGAGTGACGGCCGCACCGCGGTCACCCCTTTGAGCACCCCGTAAATCAACACTGCCTGAATCGGTAGCTCAATTAAGTTCTTGATGACCCGGGGCCACAGGATCACTTTGAGGTCAAACCCCATCAGCACCAGCCACCAAGTCCCCATCACCACATTGACTAACACAATGACCAAAACCGTGGCCACCACCACGCGCCAAATGCTGGCACTATGGTCGTGAAACAAGATTCCGTAAATTGCGGCAGCCACCGCTGCCGATAACGTGTAACCTAAAAAGTCAGCGCCACTACCGAACAGGACAAAACCAACCTGATCCAGGATGATTGCTGCCCCCGCTGCCCACCAGGGACCAAAGTAGTAGCCCATTAAGGCCGTCGCAATGAACGCCGGGCTGACTTTCAAAAACTCGGTCCCAATCGAGAACCGGGCGAGCACCAATTCCAGCGCCATCAGTAGCGCCAAGAACACCATCGACCGCGTATTCAAACGTGGCGAACGAAAACTAAATATTTGCATTGTAGCCATCTCCTTGTGGAGACGCCTAAGGGCAGACCACGCTGCATTGACCAATAGGCCAACACGCGACGCTAATACAACTCGCCGCACACCGACACGGTACGGAATGGGTGTGACGTAGCCCAATCTAAGACGAATGCGGTGCATACATCGCGCTCTACCCCACGGTAGCGGCTTCGTCCGGTGTTCACATTCCGTTCCACCAGCACTTAACGCGTATGTACCTACTCCTTATTTTTTTGTAAGTTGAGTACTTACTGCCTAAGCGTAACATGGTCCCCACTAAGCTGGCAAGGGTGCCCAAGTAATTTCCGCAATCGCGTTGACCTGGTCGCCGGTAGAAATACGGTGCAACGTCGTTGGCGTCGCGGCATCCACCACGTGCCGGAAAGCCGCCGTCGTCACGTCGTCTGGCCCCACTTCCTGTTCGTACTTAATGTTGACGCTAGTCGGCCGGTAATGGCGCAACCAGTCGGTACCCAGGCTGTCGCACATCCAGTCAAAGTAGTGGACGTTATTGACGTGCCCGTTAAAATCGATGTCAAAGTAGCGGACGCGGTAGTCCCGACTACCATCCGCCGCATCGAATTTAGCTACCCGCGGTAACCGCTCAACTTTGGCACTCTTGACTGCCCCCGTAGGCGCGGCCACCGCTTCAATGATCGGCATCATCTTACGCTTGGTTAGGTCAAACATTACCCAGGTGCTGTGAATTTCGGCTAGCGTATGCCCATCCTGATCGTCGAGCCCATAAGTACGGTAGCACAATAGCCGGTTGTAAGACGTGGCCTCCGTCCAGACGTGCAACTGCTCGTCCACGCGGGGCAGCCGCTCAATTGTCATCTGATTTTGGGTAATCACCCAGCCCGCACCATATTTAGCTAAGCCGGCCACCCCGACCCCTAATTGGTCAAGTTGGTGTTCAGACACCAGCATCATAATGTTAACGGCGTCGGCAACGCTAATGTCCCCGTTGGCAGTGCCCATGAAGAACGGTACCTGATAATCCTCTGAATAACGCAAACAATACCCTCCTTGATTACCTAGTGAATATCATGAAATTCATTATAAACGGACTGCCGGGTCCGCCCCAGGCGCTTAGCCACTTGCTTGATGGCGGCGTTTGGAGCTAACCCACCGTCAATCGCGGCTTGTACTTGCTCCGTGACCGTGCCGGTCGCTTGCGGAGCACTAACAGGTAGCTGCCCATCACCAGGAGCGATGAGAATCACGTACTCACCGCGCGGATTAGCCGCCACCGCTTGCAATTCACCCAGCGTGCCCCGGTTAAACTCCTCAAATTTTTTTGGTTAATTCCCGCGCCACGACCGCTTGCCGCTCATCACCGAACACCTGCGCCATTGTGGTTAGCGTTTTGCCCAACCGGTGCGGTGCCTCGTAAAAAATGAGCGTGGTTGGGTGGTGTACCCAATTAGTCAACGTGGCAGCCTGTTCAGTGACTTTACGCGGTAAAAAGCCGTAAAACGTGAACGGCTGGGGGGCCAATCCCGAAGCAATTAGCGCCGTTAACCCGGCATTCGGCCCGGGGAGCGGCACCACGGGAATTCCCGCCTGGGTGGCCGCGGCCACCAGCTCCGTCCCCGGGTCGCTAATGGACGGCATGCCCGCATCACTGACCTGCGCAATGTTGGTGCCCGCACGCAACTTTTCCAGAAGCTCGGGAATACGCTGCTGCGTATTGTGCTCATGAAAACTGATCTGCCGGGTCTCGATGTCAAAGTGGCTCAACAACTGGCCGGTATGGCGCGTATCTTCGGCCGCAATCAGATCTACCGACCGCAACGTATCAATGGCGCGCACCGTCATATCGTCGAGGTTACCAATCGGCGTAGGTACTAGGAACAGCGTCCCCGTATCGTGTTGCGCAAAGCTTTTTTTGCACCTGCATAACTGACTCCTTCTAACAAAAATGGGCTTGGACCCAAACACACCGTCACGGCGCACCGCCCGTACCCACAGCCTAATGCCATCACTTATTGCTACGCTCATTATCAGCGTCCGCATAAATTACCGCGGAGCAAAATGCACACGGTTCACCGTTCAACCGCCGTGAACCGTACTGGAACGAACACACGTGATAGCCCTCATTATAGATTTTCTCCAGGTTTTGCTTGGACTTCGATAAGCCACCCTTTGTGGCAGGCTGCTTGGGGGTCCCGTCCGGTTCGGTCAGCTCTTGGAGTCGGTCGCGGAGGTGCTCATTTTCAATCTTTAATTCGGCGTTTTGTTCCATCACCGCAGTAAAGTCTTCGCGCAGGTCTGCCAGCCTTTGCGTCAACGTTGCGGCGGTATTCGCCGCTTGCTGAAATTCTTCAAACACATCCCGATCCGCCATTGCTGACTTACCCCCGTAAAATTAGTAATACCATTTGTTCCATATTTGCCTGAAAATTAACGTTACTCTCAATCTGGGCCGCCGCGTTCAGTACGATTTGCATGCCAGCGGCGACTGTGGCCCCCGGCAATGTAGCAAGCTTGGCAACACCGGCATCTTGTTTGAACACCGCCGCCTCTGCACCGTAACAACGATTAATGGCTTCCGAGTAGCTAAAGCCAACAAGCGCACAAACTGGCGTTGGCTATCGCGGTCCGGGCACGCTTTAACCACATCCGTTTGTATAAACGGGAAGGCCAATTCGTCGTGTGCAGCTAACCGTGCCACCAGTTGCAACATGACGTGAATCCGTTTAGCCACGTCTTCGTCATTGGCTAACGCCACCCCATCATCAACCGAAACCGTCATCCGGGCCACCACGCCGGCACGGCTCGCCGCCACCCCGGCTTTGACTAACTGGGCCTCAACGTCTCTACGCCGCGGAGCCGGAAACTGGATGACCTGGGCCCGCGACAACACCGTTGGTAGTAACCCATTGCGGTTGGTGGTCGTCAGAATGATCAACATCCCTGGGTACGGTTCCTCAAAAAAACTTGAGTAAGCTATTCGCCGCGGCGGCGGTCATCCGGTCCGCATCTTCAATGATGAACACACGCCGATTGCCTTCAACCCCTGACTTACTCATCTCTGCCTTCAAGCCACGCACAGCATCAGCTTTCACCGTCGTGCCCTCCGGCCGAATGGTGAGCACATCAGTATGGTTCCCCGTCAGCACCCGTTGGCACTCAGCGCATTCGCCACAGGGTTGTCCCCCCTGTAGGTTAGTACAAAAAAAGGCGCTGGGCTAGCCATCGTGCCAGTGCGTTGGGGCCACTACCTCGGGGGCCGACAAACACGTACGCCTGTGATAACCGGTCGTGCTGAATCACGTTTTGAAATTGCTGTACCAGTCCCGGTTGCAACTGGTTGATCTCTGCCGTTGCCATTAGAACTGGTGGAAGGACTCAACTGGCATCACGAAGACGGTTGCCCCGCCCACTTGCACCTCAATGGGGTACGACTGGCCGGCTTCCGCCGTTTCCACGTTCATGATTGGCGGCGTCATAAACTGTTCCCGCGTTTCACCGTTGTCCTTAATGATATCGAGCACTTCGTCGACCCGTTCGTCTTCAATACCGACGATAAACGTTGTGTTACCAGCCTTTAAGAAACCGCCGGTGGTACTCAGCTTCGTAGCCCGCACGTTGCGTCTACAAACGCCGCACTGAGATTAGTTGCATCCTTATCCTGCACAATTGCCAAAATTAACTTCATGGTTTTCCCCCTCAGCCCTAATTATTCCTGCCAGTAATTGACGAGATATTGCTGCAGTACCGCTAGCGTGTCGGCACAAACTTGGTCCAGTGCCTGGGTCGCATCGATGGTCTTGATTCGCTGCGGATTAGCCGCTGCCAACTTTAGGTACGCTGTCCGCACCCGGTCGTGGAAACTCTCCGTTTCCTGGTCGAGTCGGTCGTATTGTGTATCCCGACGGTGCGCATTAATTCGCGCTAAGCCAACACTGGCCGGCACGTCTAGGTAAACCGTTAAGTCCGGTTTGAGGCCCTCCGTTGCAAAATCGTTAAGGGCGGCAACGGCTGCCTCGCCAATACCGCGGCCAGCACCCTGGTAGGCGATGGAGCTATCCACAAAGCGGTCACAAATTACGACTTTACCCGCTGCCAACGCTGGCCGAATTTTCTCGACTAAGTGTTGTCGACGCGACGCCGCGTACAAAATGGCCTCCGTCCGGGGATCCATCTCGGTATTATCCGGGTCCAAAATTAGGTCCCGGATGCGTTCGGAAATTCGGGCCCCACCAGGCTCGCGGGTTTCCACCAACGGCACGCGCAGGTGCGCAGCTAACGCGGGCACTACCCGCAGCAGAACGCTGTCCTTTCCCGCACCATCGGGTCCCTCAAATGTGATAAATACACCAGTCACGTCAACAACCCCTTTGTCGCCTATTCTACTGTAATTAGCCAATCAGGGCAAAGCCGCACGGGGACCCGGGGGAGTAGCGGAGCCTACCAAATCGGGCACGAGAGAAACATTAAAAATAAAAAAAGCAGGCTGGTTAGCCTGCTTGAAAGGATTCTAGCGCAACTGCTTGCGCTCCAAATTGTACCGCACCGAAAAATCCTCGACCTGTTGGCCCGAAACCTTACGGGTGCGCGCTTGGCGGTGCAGGAAGTCAAACAGCCCCTCCTGCAGTTCCACCTGCGCTTGTTGCCGCAGATCTGTAGCCCCCTCAGTCGAATTATTCAAAATCTTGTGGGCCCGCGCACTCTGGTCGCGTACCGCGTAAATCAATTCCAGTAATTCTGCGTCGTGCTGCAACTTAGCGCTGGTTTTTTTTGCGTCCAAACATTCCACTACCCCTATAATTCCGTCCGGCCCTCGACGGCCTTCATCAACGTCATTTGATCGGCATACTCGATATCACTACCAACGGCCAGCCCGTGAGCCAGCCGGGTCACCTTGATGCCCGCTGGTTTGATCAGGCGTGCTAGGTAGGAGGCGGTGGCCTCCCCCTCAGGTGTCGCGTTCGTAGCAACGATCACCTCGTGCACCTCATCGTTGTTTTGTAACCGCCGGATCAGGCTGGTGATGTTAATATCATCGGGACCTAACCCTTCAATCGGTGACAACACCCCGTGCAGGACGTGGTACAGACCGTGATATTCATTCATTCGGTCAATACTCATGACGTCCTTGACTTGCTCCACCACTAAAATGGTGCCCCGGTCACGCGACTTATCCGTGCAAATCGCACAGGGGTCCACGTCGGTGATGTTGCCACAAACCGAACAGTAGTGTAACTGCTCCTTAGCGTTAACTAACGCATCGGCAAAGGTGTGTACGTCCTCTTTGTCCATATCAATGGTATAAAAAGCCAGGCGCGTCGCAGTTTTTTCGCCCACGCCCGGCAACTTCATGTAGCTATCGATTAGCTTCGCAATTGGATCTGGATATTGCATATTCTCTCCCTAACTTAGCCAACAACTAAAACGGCAGTCCCTGCGTGTACTTACCATCTTGGCCTGGGTGGTCTGCTCAATTTGGGCCAACGCGTTGTTGACTGCTTCCAGCACCAGGTCCGACAACATGTCCGGATCATCGGGGTCAATGGCCTCGGGGTTAATGTTCAAACCCGTCATCTTCCGGTCACCGGTAAAGTCAGCTTGTACCAAGTCCTGGGCGCTCTTGCCCGTAAAGGTGGTCTTGTTGATTTCATCCTGCGTGCTGGTCATTTCCTTCTGCAACTTCTGCATCTGCTTCATCATGCCCTGCATGTTGCCCATGTTGCCCATACGACCCATATTTGCCATTACGATAAACTCCTTATTATTTTCATTATTGTTGATAACGATGTTGGTACTGAACGCCTTTTCGGGGAATGTGATACGGATTCAGTGTGGCCAAAGCCAAGCTGATTAGACACGCCTGCCAAAAAGAAGTATTGAAACGAGCTCCGCCCCACAGAAAGCTGCCGCGTAAGGTGACCAAGTCAAAAGGCCAAACCCGGGCCTTTCAGGCATCACGCCCACTAGAAAATGGTTGAAACGAGCTACGCGGGCCAGAAAGCTATCGCGTATGGCACTTAACCATCAAGCCAAAAACCGGCCTTCATGGTTAAGTGCCATACGCTACCGCTTTCTAAGCGGCCCGCTCCGCTCTCTAATCCCCCTTCACCGTGACATTATCACTCCCAAAAATATCCGTCAACGTCTCGACGGCCTTATCCTCAGCGCTCGCTTGAGCGTCCACCTTGGCTGCTTCCTCATCCGCTGGTGCCGCCGACGACTCCGCCCCAGCTGACGTCGCTGCTGCACTCGCCTGCCGCTTCTTGAAGCCAACTTCCTTGATGAACCGTTGCCGCACCACCGGCCACTGCGCCTTTTCAATCAACACGACCTGCTCGTCATGGTGCAGGAACTGCTTTAACGAATCCTCAACTTCTTTGAGGAGTACCGCATCATTCTGTACCCGCTCAACCATAATGTCGTAATCAAAGCTGATAATCACGCCGTCAGGACTAGCCGCTACCGGCTCACTGATGTTCATCATGGCCTTCCGCCGGTCCGTTAACTTGTTCAGCACATCGGGCCAAACGCTCCGCAGCGCCGCCAAGTCATCCTTGGTGGCCTTCCCCAAAATCGGGTAAATGGCGTGCGTGTTGACTTCGCCATGCTTCCGGCTGCGGTTCGGTTGCGCCGCCGCCCGCCGTGGCGCGGCTTTGGTGCCACCATGGGCGGACAACTGCTTGACCGTCTTACTCAGCTCCGCCACCGTTGACCGCAGTTCATCCACTTCCGCTGCAGTGGTAGCCGTTGCCGCCGGCTGCTTCGTTGGCACCGCGTCCGCATCCGTGTCCGGCGTGGCCGGTTGTGTCAACTGCACTGTGGCCACCTGCAAATATAACTCCGGCTGATTGGTCAGCCGCAACTGCTGCTGGGTCCGGTTCAACGTGTTAACTACGTGAAACAGCCACTGCGCATCGAGTGATTTAGCCAACTGCTTAAACTCATCACCCGCCAGCGCTAACTCCCCGGAATCTACCAGCTCTGGGGCTGACTGGTAAACCAGCAGGTCGCGCGCATACGCAATCAGGTCGTCAATCAGCCGTGCCGGATCTTTACCGGCCGCCAGTACGTCACGCACCACCGTTAACCCGGCAGCCACGTTGCCCTGGCGCACATCAGCAAGGTATTGACCTAACTCCTGCTCCGTCACGGCACCGGTCACGTCCTGCGCCGCTTCGAGACTAACGTGGTTCTCACTAAAATTGAGGACCTGGTCCAGAATCGACAGGGCGTCACGCATACCACCTTCAGCGGCCCGTGCAATCACGGCCAGCGCTTCGGGATCGTAAGTGATTTGCTTATCATCCAAAATATCGCCCAAGTGGTGCTCGATATCGTGCATGGTGATCCGCCGAAAATCGAACCGCTGCGTGCGCGAGATGATGGTTGCCGGAATCTTGTTGGGCTCCGTGGTAGCCAAAATGAACACCACGTGGGCCGGTGGTTCCTCCAACGTCTTCAATAACGCGTTAAACGCACCGGTGGACAACATGTGCACTTCATCGATGATGTACACTTTGACCCGGGCCTCGGCGGGCGCATACTTGGCCTTATCCCGAATGTCGCGGATCTCATCCACACCATTATTGCTGGCAGCATCGATTTCAATCACGTCTGGTTGGCTTCCTTGGTTGATAGCCGTGCAGATGGCACAAGTGTTATCCGGCTCGCCGTCCTCGACGTGCAAACAGTTCAGGGCCTTCGCCAAAATTTTGGCCACACTAGTCTTACCGGTACCCCGCGGGCCCGTAAACAGGTAGGCGTGACTGGTCTGCCCAGTGGCAACCGCGTTTTTGAGTGTCTGGGTGATTGCCTCCTGGCCGACCACTTGGGTAAAGGTCTGGGGCCGCCATACCCGGTATAATGCTTGATAACTCACGTGTGGTCATCCTTTCTGTACTAATAAACTAAGGTTAATTCTACCATAGATGGCGAGCGTTTTACCGGTACTTGCTGAATGGTCAGTGTATGCAAAAAGGGCCGGAACGATGTCCGACCCCACTCAATATCATAATAACAAAAGGCACATGGTGAACCAACCTTAGTGCTGCTTCCTTCCGGACCTGACACGATTCGGAAAGCCGCCATTGCCTTCAGGCCTTTCGGCACTGTTTATTATACACAGTCCAGTTACGTTTGGCCAGACCCGGATTTTAAACCGCCGGGTGCGCGTCCGTATCGACCTTGGCGGCTTTTTGCTTGGCCCGGATACCCCGGAAAAAGCGCGTGAGCATCGCACTCGACTCCGCCTGGAAGATACCGCCAACTGAACCGACCTGGTGGTTAAACCGACTATCGGTCAACAGGTTGACCAGCGTACCGGCCGCCCCGGCTTTAGGATCTGGCGCACCCCAATAGCAAATCCGTACCCGGCTGTTGATCATCGCACCCGCGCACATCGGACACGGCTCGAGGGTGACGTACAGGTCACAATCTTCTAGCCGCCATGAATGCCGCACCATGCACGCCTCACGAATCGCCATCATTTCTGCGTGGTGGGTTCCATCCTGCGTGTGTTCACGCATGTTGTGCCCGCGACCAATCACCTGGCCGTTGTACACCACGACCGCACCAATCGGTACCTCACCGATGGCCTCGGCTTTAGCGGCTTCCCCCAGTGCGACCTTCATGAATCCTTCAATTTCTTCACGTGTGGCTGTCATGCCGCGTCCTCCTAGCCCTTGATGCTGTGTAAAATGTAGTAACCTTTGTCCTTACGGAGCACGTCACAATTGCCAAAGGTGGCCTGCAACAGCCTCTTGGCGCTGGGTGCACCCTGCTTCTTCTGTAGCACCACAAACAGCTCCCCGCCACGGCGCAGGTGGCTGAAGGCCCCCGTCAAAATAGCGTTCACCACGTCTTTGCCTGCGCGCACCGGCGGGTTGGTGACCACCACCCCTAAATCAGTCGGTGGCACGTTATCAAACGCGCTGGACTCCACGATTGTGGTCCGATCCGCCACCCCGTTAGTCGCCGCGTTACGCGTGGCTAAGCCCAGCGCCCGCTCGTTGACGTCACTCATCCATACGTGGCGGTCTGGCCACGCCAAAGCTAGGGCAATACCGATGGGCCCATAACCGCAGCCGATATCCGCCACGTCACCACTTGGCACCGTGGTCCGCTGTGCGACTGTTGCGATCAATACCCGGCTACCATAATCGACCGTGTGGCGTGAAAACACCCCACTGTCGGTGGTCAGGCGCACGTCATGACCCGCCAGCGGAAAGTTAAACGTGACCTCATCATGGGCCACATCGGGATTATTGGTGTAGTAATGTTCCATGTGCGTACTCCTTTATACCGCCCCGCGTTTGGGCGGCCATCTAAAGGGATTATAACAGACCAACGCTGGTTACGGAGCGTTCACCCTCGCTTTCTCCACCAATTAGCATCATCTATTGGGGAAGAAGTTAGCGTGCTTTGGACAAAGACGTCAAAAAGGGCCCGTGACAATTCCTGATTTGGAATTGCCGCGGGCCCATACTTTAACCTGCAGCCAAGTAGATCACCGCAGACTACTTTTTATTCAAATCTGTAATCGAATTGACCTTTGTCATGTACGTTGGTACCGCCAAGCCAACCTTCGCACCCCGGAGGTTGACCCCCAAGTCAACGAACTGGCCGCGATACTTACGGTAGTACACACCGCTAGTATTCGGCAACCAGGCGCAGACCTGCGCGTCCGCCGCTTTGGTCGCAATTGACGCCCACATCGGTTGCATTTCCATCGACTGAATCGTGACCTTGTAGCCAATGCTCCGGAGCACTTCCGCCACGACGTTAGTTGACGCCACCTCGGAGTCCCAGGCCACGTACGTCATTTTAAGCGACTGCCCGTGCACATGCTTGACCCCGGCAGTCCACTGGCGGACCTGCTGCGGATGTTGCTTGATCCACTTGTCGGCCGACCGCTTGGGGTCAGCCCCCTTGTTCACGGCTAACATCACCTTGGACATTTCGGCCTTCGTCCAGTGGAAACGGTTGAGCACCGTGTAAGCTTCCGGTTTGTCCTGTTTCAACCCTTTGCGCACCACCGTGTGGATATTTTCCGCCTTACCAAAAACACCCTTGGGATCACGCAAGAACTTCAGCTTGTACTTGGTGAACATCCAGTGGGGTTGCCAACCAGTGACAATAATCGCCTGCCGGTTCTTAATGGCTTTCCCCAGCGTACTGGTCATCGCCGAGGACGAACTGGTTTGTAGTTGCCATTTACTCAGGTGGTACTTCTTGATGGCCTTTTGCGCGGTGGCCATTTCACCGGCACCAGCATCAATGCCAGTGATGGTGTAATCCACCTGCGGACCGACCGCCTTGTTGGCTTGGTACTGCGCCAAGTCGGTACTGCACCCCGCTAAAGTCGGTACCAAGAGCACCACGCGGCGACCAGTAGCCACCACCATTGACGTTGTTTCAAATGCACAATTGGTCCCTCCTCGCTAATGCTCCGGCTTGTTCACAAGTTGCGTGATCCGGTCCAAAATAATCGCGATAATCACGACCGCCAACCCGGCGGTGAACCCGGACCCGGCCTCGTTACGACCAACGGCAAAGTAGACGTCGGTCCCCAGACCCATGGCCCCGATCATTGAAGCGGTCACTACCATTGATAGGGCCAACATCAGCGTCTGGTTAACCCCGGACATGATGGTCTTCCGCGCCAACGGCAGCTGGACTTTGACCAACTTTTGCCAGCTCGTTGAGCCGTAGGAATCAGCCGCCTCGATTAAATCGCTCGGCACCTGCCGAATTCCCAGGTTGGTCATGCGCACTACCGGGGGCATGGCAAAAATCAGGGAAGAAATGACCCCGGGCACGGTCCCAATACCGAAAAACGCGACGGCTGGGATCAGGTAAACAAAGGCGGGCATCGTCTGCATGAAGTCCAAAATGGGCTGGATGATCGTCTGGGCCACGTTACTTTTGGCCATCAGGATCCCCAGGGGAATCCCAATCACCAACGCAATGACACTCGACGTCAACACCAAAGACAGCGTCCGGGTCATGTCCTGCCAGTAATCCAAGTTCCAAATCAGGCCAGTCCGACCAGTTCCAGCACCAATAGCCAGTACCGTGGGGCTTTGCGACTCAAGAACCAAGTCCATGCCATCACCAACACGATAAATAGCCATTGTGGCAGTAAATCAAACACCCACTGAAAGGCACCGTTGATTCCAGAAACAAAGTTAATAATTACGTTGAAGAACCCGGTGAACTGGGTCAACCAGTTCACCAAGCTATCGACAGTTAGCCAACGGCAACTGGGGAATACTTGCACCAAATACATTCATCATTTTGTCACCCCCACTAGTCGCCCGCGATAGCAGCTAACACTGCACCACGAATAACCACACCAATCAACCGCTGCTGATCATCCAGTACCCCCAAAGGTGCGGAGATCGACGAAATTTCGTCAATGATGCTGTTGATTGGCGTGTCGACGGTAGTCGTCTTCACGTCGGGGTTAACGATGGACTTGATACTCCGGACGGACCGGTCGTGGTCATCTTCAATCAACTTAACGGTATCACGCGCTTCAATAAAGCCCACCAGTTCGCGGCGGTTGTTGATCACGAACAGCGTCGACACTTCGTTATCCCGCATCCGCCGCAGCGCTAAACGCGGACCATCCGTGTCCACATTCACGGTGTACGGCCGAATCATGACGCTGCCAACCGTGATGACCTTGGTCCGGTCAACATCCTCGATGAACCGTTCCACGTAATCATTAGCCGGCGCCGTCAAAATTTCTTCCGGCGTCCCGATCTGAACCAACCGACCATCACGCATGATCATGATGCGGTTACCGATTCGTAACGCTTCATTTAAGTCGTGACTGATAAAGATAATGGTTTTATGCAGGTCAGCCTGTAATTCCAGTAACTCATCCTGCATATCCTTCCGGTTCAAGGGATCCAGCGCCGAAAAGGCTTCGTCCATCAGTAGGATATCCGCGTCATTCGCCAACGCGCGGGCCAAACCGACCCGCTGTTGCATCCCCCCGGAAAGTTGGTCCGGATACTGATCGGCGTACCCGTTTAAACCCACGCGATCCAGGGCCTTGTTGGCCTTGGCGTACCGTTCTTCCTTGCCCACACCCTGGATCTCCAGACCGTAAGCGGCATTATCTAATATGGTACGTTGCGGGAAGAGGGCGAACTGTTGGAACACCATGCTCATCTTGTGCCGCCGCACTTCCCGTAACTGCTTCTTATCAAGCTGCGTGAGGTCCTCACCGTCGATGGCGATCTTACCAGCAGTGGGTTCAATCAGTCGGTTGATCATCCGGATCAGCGTCGATTTACCCGACCCAGACAACCCCATAATGACAAAGATTTCCCCAGACTGGACGTCGAAGCTAATGTCACTCACCCCGACAGTCGACCCTGTGGCCTTTAAAATTTCTGCCTTACTCTTGCCGGCCTCGATCATAGACCGTACCTGTTTGTTGTGGCCACCAAAAATCTTGGTGAGGTGTTCAACCTTGACCTTTTCCATACGTAGCCTCCCTTAAACTTACTTTTGCACTATGCAACAAAACCGCATTACGTTAAAAATAAGCAATGTAATGCGGCAACCATAATTAATACTGGGGGTAAAATCAGTGTTTGTCAAATGGTTCACGCTTTGCAAACAGCTATGAAAACGCCAAACCATGCCGGTTGATGCGGTGCAAGCATCATGAGAGTCGCTCTCATAATTAATGCTCGTGGCAAACCAGTTCTCGGGCAAAATCGACAATTGAACAACAAAATTTCGGTCAAAGTTTCCCCATCACCAGACCCAAGACACCCCCATCATGACCAACGGACTAAACATGTCACATCCAGCCGACCGCCACTGATTACAAGTAGACCAATTACCATTATTGAGGATAGTGACCGCCGCACGCTACCCGCTAAACTGTTGATTGGGTCAAACGCCGCTTTGACTTTTACTCATATTACTGTTAGAATTCTCATCATATTAACAGCCGCGTTCAGGAAATAGTACGGTGGTCCCCCAGCAGTGTCAGAGAGCGTCATGTTTGCTGCAAGTGATGCCTGTTGGCCCACCAGAATGAATCCTCGTCAATTACGGTCGGTGACACACGCCTTAAGTGTAAGTGGTTCCGCTGTGGCGGAACAAGGTAGGTGGTACCACGACTTTGGCCGCCCTATCATGATTCAGTTCATGGTAGGACGGCCTTTTTGATTGACCAGGTATTCAACTGTGCCCCGCGACCCGCAATAATTGTTGTGCCTAGTTTAGTTGTCCGTTTTATGTACAAACCTGAGGAGGATAAACGTTATGCAGAAACAATCACATCGTGGTCTGAGCATTCGCACCGTCGTCGCCATTGGGATCGGCGCCGCCATCGTGTTTCTATTAAAGCGGTTTGGCTCCGTTCCTACTGGGGTCCCGAACACTAACATTGACACGTCCTACGGTTTCCTGGCCTTCTTTGCCAGCCTGTTTGGACCGATTGCCGGCTTCATTATCGGGTTTTTGGGCCACATGCTCAACGACCTCACTTACGGCACCCCATGGTGGACGTGGGTCTTTACTACCGGGATCTTTGGTGGCGTCATCGGGCTCTTCTGGAAACGGTTTGACGTCGAGGGGGGTAACTTTGGTGTCAAAAAGATCGTCAGCTTCAACGTGCTGCAAGTGATCACTAACTTGGTTGCTTGGGTGCTCCTCGCGCCAACCCTGGACATCCTGGTCTACTCCGAACCCGCAAATAAGGTATACTTACAGGGTATTGTATCCGGAATTAGTAACGCCATCTCCACCGGCGTTATCGGCACCATCCTACTCGTCATTTACGCCGCCTCACGCACCAAGCGTGGGTCGCTCAAGCGCGAGTAGACACAAACCTCAACTGAGCCGCCATCCGCTATGGCGGTGCACCAACGGGCTATTACTAGACCCACCGCGTAGGTCTGGTAATAGCCTTTCTATCGATATGCCACACTACTTTGCTTTCATTTGGGAGACAACATGCCAGCAATTACATTCGACCACGTTAATTTTCAGTACGAAAGTCAGGCTGAGCCGACGCTCCACGACATCAACCTCACCATTCACGCCGGTGAAAAGGTGCTGATTGCGGGCCCGTCCGGTTCGGGTAAGTCTACGCTCGGCAACCTGATCAACGGTTCCATCCCCCACTCCATCAAGGGACATGTGACCGGGACCGTCCGCATCGGCGATCAGGACACCCAAGACGCCAGCCTGTTCGACTTATCCTTGCTGGTCGGTACCGTGTTGCAGGATCCGGACAGCCAGTTTATCGGCCTCACCACTGCGGAAGACATCGCCTTTGGGCTCGAAAATGACCGCGTCGCCCGACCGGAGATGCACCAACGGGTGGAGGAATGGGCGACGCGTTTGGGCATCGCCGCGCAGTTGCACCAATCCCCCCAGGAACTATCGGGGGGCCAAAAGCAGCGTGACGCGATGGCGGGCGTATTGATCGATGACGGCGACATCCTCCTATTTGATGAACCCTTAGCTGCACTGGATCCCGCAAGTGGGCGCAAGTCGATTGCCTTAATCGACAAGTTGCACCAACAATTACACAATACCGTCATCATCATTGAGCACCAAATCGAGGACGTACTGACGCGGCCCGTGGACCGGGTGATCCTGATGGCGGACGGACGTATTATTGGCGACCTCACCCCCGCCGAGCTTCTGCGTAGTAACCGGCTGCAGCAAATTGGCTTGCGGGAACCGCTGTACGTCGAAGCCCTGCGCTACGCTGGGTGCGACCTGAACCAGGTCGACCACATTGAGGACATCACTGCCCTCGATACTCAAGCTCTGGCACCCACTTTGCAGCACTGGCAGGACGGCGCCGCAGCCACACCACCCACAGTCGCGCGGACACCACTACTAGACGTTACCGACCTCCACTTTGGTTACAACCGGCACACGCCAATCTTTGACGGCCTGAACTTGACTATCAACCGCGGTGATATGTTGGCCCTTGTTGGTCGCAACGGGGTGGGTAAGTCGACACTGAGTCAAATTATTACCGGTTTCCTGAACCCCGCAGCGGGCCACCTCACTTACCACGATGGCGACCAGAAAGTTGACCTCGCTACCCTATCCGTGAAGGAACGGGCCGACAAGATCGGCTACATCATGCAGGACCCCAACCAGATGATCAGCCAAGTGATGATTCGGGACGAAGTCGGCCTCGGTTTACGCCTCCGCGGACTAGACGACGACACCATCACCAAGCGCGTGGATGACACCCTCAAGATTTGTGGCCTGTATCCGTTCCGCAACTGGCCCATCAACGCATTGAGTTTTGGCCAGCGCAAACGGGTGACCATTGCCAGTATCCTGGTGCTCCAACCCGAACTGCTGATTCTCGATGAACCAACTGCCGGTCAGGACTGGCGCCACTACACAGACATGATGACGTTTTTGGAACAACTAAACCAGCAGGGTATCACCATGATGTTCATTACCCACGATATGCACCTCATGCTCGAGTATGCTAACCGCACGGTAGTGCTGGGTGACCAGGGTGTCATGCTCGATGCCCGCCCGTCCACGGTGCTCGCCAACCCCGAAGTGTCAGTGCCGCTGCTTTAGCCCCTACCAGCCTTTACCAACTGGCAGAACGTACTGGCATCGACCCCGATGCTTTTACTCAGCACGTCATTGATACGGAAAGGAGTGTGCGCCGCTAATGAGCTTCCAATTATTTGGCTTTGACGACCAGGACACCTGGCTACACCACCTCAGCGGCGCCACCAAGCTGCTTGCATTTCTGGGCCTGTCCATCATTGCGATGATTTCCTACGACGCCCGTTTCCTAGCGGCCATCACCATCATGTCGTTGATCCTGTTCAAACAGGCACACATCACTTGGCGACAAATTCGCCTGGTGACTAAGTTCATCCTGTTCTTTTCCATTCTGAACCTGCTGGCGGTCTACGTATTCAGCCCGGAGTATGGTGTCCACCTGTACGGTACGCGCCACCTGATCCTCGGTAGCACGGGTTACTTCACGCTGACCCAAGAACAGTTATTCTACGAACTGAATTTGACCCTTAAGTACATCGTCACGGTGCCGCTAGCCTTGATTTTTCTGATGACCACCAACCCGAGCGAGTTCGCCTCAAGTTTGAACAAAGTCGGCTTGTCCTACAAGGTCAGTTACTCGGTGGCCCTAGCACTCCGGTACATTCCGGACGTGCAAAGTGAGTACCACCAAATTAGCTTAGCGCAACAAGCCCGCGGGTACGAACTGTCCCGCAAAGCCAACCTCTGGCAACGGCTGCAGGGCGCGGGTAAGATCTTGATCCCGCTGGTCTTTGCCAGCCTAGACCGCATCGATACGGTCAGTCGCGCCATGGAGCTACGCCGCTTTGGGCGTTACCGTAAGCGCACGTGGTACATGGGCCGTGACTTTCACGCCAGTGACTGGCTAACGCTGCTCGCAACCGTCCTGATTATTATCCTCGGCATCGCGCTCTTTAAGGTCAATGATGGCCGGTTCTGGAACCCGTTCCGCTAACACAACAAAAAGCACAATGGCACCACGCGGACAATCCGTTTGGTGCCATTGTGCTTTTTTTATGATGCGGTGACTACCAATTACGTAGCGGGAATACGCCGGCAGCACCCAAAATGATACCGATAAACGAACCCACAGCAAAGCCAACCGGAACGTTGTGTGTTAGTCCACCAAACAGTACCCCGAGAACTTGGCCTAACCCAATACCTATTAATAGCGACGTGTCATGGTTACGGGATTCCATAAAACCACCGCCCCTTCTTACACCCGAATAATAACAGGCATCGGTTGATTTTGCAAGCGCTTTCTTGTAAAACAGCTAGTCAATGAGGCCGAGGTGTTGGAGACCATTAATAACACCGCCATGATCAAAATTTGTGGTGACGTAAGTAGCCGCGGCCTTCACTGCTGGTAGCGCGTTGCCCATGGCCACTCCGTGATCGACGTACGCAATCATCTCCCGGTCGTTCAACCCGTCCCCAAACGCAAACGTGGGCACTGACTGACTAACCGCAGCTTGCACCGCCTGAATCCCGCGAACCTTGCTGGCGTTGCGGGGAATGATGTCGATATCGTAATCAAAATTGCGGAAGAAACTTAAGCCGGGAAAGGCCGCACCCAGCACCTGATCATCCGTCCGGTTTTCGGTGAAGGCCATCATCATGTACACAGGCTGCGTCTGGTAATCCCTTGGGCGCACCGGCGGCGTTGGTTTGGCAATGGCGGCGTAACCAGCCACAACGGCCGGACTCATCCCCGATAGCCACTCACCATCAGCATTGTAGTAGCCCAGCATTACGTGCCGTTGGGCCGCCATCGCGGTCAGCTGGTTCACCACGGTGGTCGGCATCGTCTGGGCATAGACCACCGTCCCCGCTAGCTCCACATACTGGCCGTTCAGCGCCACCAAACTGTCAATACCACTGGCCACCATCACGTCCCGGATTCCCGCCGCCGGGCGTCCCGTGGCGATCACGGGTTGGTACCCGCGCGCCCGTAGTTCATCCAAGGCTTGGCGAACAGCCGGGTCAACGTGGTGTTGCGGGTTGAGAAGCGTTTTGTCTAGGTCAAAGAAAACCAAACCACGCGGTGTCTGCATACTAACTGGTCCCTTCCGGTGTGCGTTCATCCCGACGCACATTATTTACCTCCAGCATGCCCGATTACCGCTCAACTTGCAAGCCCTTTCTTGATGCCGTAATTGCCAGGACTAAACGCCAAGAGGTCCACAACTCGTTGGGAGTTGTGGACCTCTAAGTCAATGCTACCTGTAAAAATTATTCTACCGTCAGCAACGCGTCACTGTTGTTGATAGCGATGTGGCGCCGGCCGGTTTGGGTGATCCACCCGCGCGTACTAAACTCGGCCAACTTGCGACTGACCGTTTCGGGCGTGGTCCCCAAATAGGCGGCCAGGTCCTTTTTGGGTAGTGGTAAGTCAAACGCCTGGTGTCCCATTCCCGCACTGGTTTCCACCAGGTAATTGGCTAGCCGAGCTGCGACGCTAGTGGTGTTGGCCGCCGTGGCTTGGGCTTCCAGCCTGACCACCCGCTGACCCAGGGCATTGAGCACGTTTAGCGCCAACGGTGGCGTGGCCTGCAGCAGGTGCTGAAAGTCCTGGCGACTAATGGTGCACGCCTGTACCGCCGTCAACGCCGTGGCCGTGGTGGTCCGCTCTGTCGGCGTAAATAGGACGGCTTCACCATCAAAGTCGCCCAGCTGCAGTAATCGTAGCAGTTGTTCACGGCCGCTGGCGGTTGACTGTGTGACTTTGACCTGTCCCCGCGCAATGATCACTAACGTGTCGGCATCGGTGCCCGCGGTAAACAGTTGCTCCCGGGCCTGGTACGTATGGTCACGGACCAACGCTGCGATGGCCCGCACGGCCGTTTCATCGAGCTGCCGAAAAATTGGCACCAATTGTACACACTCGATGGATGCCTGGATGTCCATGCCACTCACCTCCCACCAACATTATACGCGCCTAAAACGCGTCATCGTCATCATCCTCATCATCCAGACCAGTCCGGGCGGCGTGCCCCAGCACGGCCTGGTACAGTCGGATCTGGTGCCGGTTCCAGCCGTACAACGCCGTCATTGTCGCTGCCAATGCTGGCCGCTCTTCCTGATTGGCCAAAGCAATTGCGCGCGTAACGAACAGGTTATCGGTATCCCAATCGTGCACTAACCCGTTGATGATGGTGTCTGTATCACGATACTTCTGGGCCCCGTCTTCCTTGAGCATCGTCCAGGATGCGTATTCGGACATCAAATTAGC
The DNA here is from genome assembly GCF_001312865.1 of Lacticaseibacillus thailandensis DSM 22698 = JCM 13996. Taxonomy (GTDB): domain Bacteria; phylum Bacillota; class Bacilli; order Lactobacillales; family Lactobacillaceae; genus Lacticaseibacillus; species Lacticaseibacillus thailandensis. Next base: position 80,987 of record NZ_BBER01000004.1, read on the forward strand.
GGGAATTTCGCCCTCATCCAGTAAGGCGTCCGCAACCCGGTCGATCCAAGTACTATTTTCCTGATTGGTCGTCCGTAACGCGGTAGCCAGTTGCGGAGCTGCGACCCCGCGAATAAACCACGTCGCCTGACGCAACTTATTAGTGAGAATCACGTGGTTACTCAGAATGTGGTTGATCATTGCCCCAGCCGTGGGGACGTGATGGTCATGCTCAGCTCGCTCCTGTTCAACTTGATACAACGCTTCTGCCGTTGCCATTACGCCAACTCCTTTACTTTGCTACCCACAACCGTATAACCCAACTTAGAGACCACCGTGCTCAAGGCGTCCGCACTCGTGACGTGCGGGTCGAACTTGGCCTTTAGCTTGGCCGCGTTAAATAGCACCTTGACGGCCTGCACCCCGTCAACACCCGCCACGGCGTGCTCGATTTTCTGCATACAGGACGGGCAAGTCAGTCCGTCTAACTTCAAAATTGCCATTGTCATCATTGATCAGTCCTTTCACTACCCTTAATTTACCTTGGTTACCGCCACATTAACTTGATGCTGATCAAGTTGCGTTGTTTTTGGCCCGCGCTGGTGGTGCAACAAGCGCAGGGCGTTAGCGATGACCACCAGAATGGACGCTTCGTGCACCAGCATGCCACTGGCCATTTGTACGACACCGAGTACCAGGCCCAGCAACAATAACGCCACCGTGCCCACCGCGATCACAATGTTTTGGCGCGTGACCGACCGCGTCGCTCGCGCGAGGTGCACGGCCTGGGTCAGTGTGGCAAAGGTGGGCCGGACCAATACAACATCGGCCGTATCGAGCGCTACCGCAGTACCGCCACCCATGCCGATACCAACATCCGCCGTAGCGAGTGCGGGGGCGTCGTTAATGCCATCACCCACGAAGGCAACTTTGTGCCCTGCCGCTTGTGCTTGCCGGACCACGGTCAGTTTGTCCGCCGGCAGCAGCTCTGCTTGCACTGAGTCGATCGGTAACCCGGCCGCAATGTGTTGTGCAGACGCGTGGTTATCGCCCGTCAGCATGACCACATGCTGAATGCCCCGTTGCTTCAACGCCGTTAAGCCCGCCGCCGCGTCTGGTCGCACCACATCGTTAATGCCGACCGCCAACCGTAACTGCCCCGCCACTGCCAGCAATACCACCGAATCACCGTGCCGCTGAATGTCATTCATTCCAGCTTGAGCGTCCCCAGTAATGGGCACCTGGTGCGACTGCATCAACCGTAAGTTACCGACTAAATACCGCCCATCAGCACTCACCAGGCCACGGCCCTTCACGGTCGTCATGGCCGGCGCACTTGGTAGCGGTAAGTGCTGCTCCCGGGCTGCCCGCATGATGGCCTGCGCCAGCGGGTGCTGGGAATCAGCCTCAATGGCCGCCAGCAACGCCAGGTCCGCGTCCGCATGCCCCACAAAGTCGTGCAGGTGGCTCAACGTCATTTTCCCAGTAGTAATCGTGCCGGTCTTGTCGAGCATGATCGTATCCACACCGGCGAGCGCGTCGGTCGTGGCGCCGCCTTTGAACAAAATTCCCTGACTCGCCGCGCGGCCGATACCGGCCACATTCGCCACCGGCGCACCGATCACCAGCGCGCCGGGGCAACCAAGCACCAGCATGGTAATGGCCAACCGCACGTCCAATGTAACCAGGCCGACAAGTAACGCAATCACCATCACGGCGGGCGTGTAGTACCGGGCAAAGCGGTCAATGAACCGCGCAACCGGAGCCTGTGCATCCTGGGCATCTTCCACCAGGGCCACGATTTGGCCAAAGGTGCTGTCCTCTCCGGCTGCCGTCGTGTTAATGGTCAGCGCGCCGCTATCGACGGTGGCACCGGCATAGACCTGGTCACCAGTAGTTTTAGCCACCGGTGCAGCTTCACCCGTAATGACGGCTTCTACCAGTCGGGCCGTGCCCTCCACCACCGTCCCGTCCACGGGGACCTGATCGCCAGGCCGAACCCGCACGTGCATACCAGGTTCAATATCGTCAATATCCATGGCGGCCACGTGTCCCGCCGCGTCAACTACAGCGGCCTGTTGCGGAGCCATGTCCGTCAGGGCGCGCACTGCCGACCGGGTTTTGGCTAACGTGCGGGCTTCCAGCACGTTACCAAAAAGAAACAGGAAGGTCACAATGGCAGCCTCATTCGGCTCGCCAATGGCCAACGCCCCTACACACGCAATGGTCACCAGCAATTCAATACTGACCGTCCGCATGCGCAACGCGCTCCATGCCCGTAACGCAATCGGTATAGTGCCCAGAACGCCAGCCAGGTACATCACCCCTAACGCCACGGCGGGTAGTCGTAGCCACCCTACCAACCAGCTCACAAGGATCAACCCTGCCAACACCAAACTTGCCTGACCAGGATGTTGGTTCAAATATTGTTGCCACCGCATCATCAATCGCCTCCATTAACTTAATTGCTGCTGCATGACTATAGGCTAACTCGGAGGCCACCCCAACGACCTTGATGCGGGTCAAGTTCAATCACTAATGCTAGTTGTCATATTATCGGACGTGAATACACTTACAAGATTAGAATATGACATCCTGTCATGTACCGTTCTGGTTTAGCCTTCGCCAAGAACTATTCTTGTTGGTACGCCACCCGTAACCGGTTACTATTCGTCAGAATATTGCTATTAGGTAACCAATACGCGTATAATTGATATAAGGCATTAACAATTGTTAGATACGTAAACGCTAATCAAACGGGGGTGACCGCAATGAAAGTAATGATGGCTTTGGAAAATGTGGTGATGGACGGCGTCAAACGAGCCTCGACTGTGCTGGCCAACGCGCTCACCGACCATTACGATATGTATTATTACTCGTTGGCCGACGCCCCCCGCTACTTTGAACTTGACGCCCCCCTGATCATCGCGGATCCACCAACTGATCCACACCGGCTAACTTCTTCGGTAGCCAACCCTACGAAGTATTCGCCGACCAGATTGGTGATATGCTGGCGACCATTGAACGACTTAAAATCGACATGGTCATCCTCCCGGCCGGACTCCTGACCAGTTTTGCCCCCCTGATTCGCGCCAAACTGCCCGCCGTGGGCTTAATTGGCTGGATGCACAATAATTACGACACCTACGTCAACGACTATTACGGTTACATGCGCAAGGAGTTCCGCGCTGGTCTACGCGCCGTGGACACCCTGGTGACGCTCACGGAATCCGACTTCCACTCGTACAGCGCGTACAACCAGCACACGGTCAAAATCTACAACCCCATTACCATCCAGGCCACCGGACGCGCAAACCTGGACACGCAATCGGTAGCCTTCACCGGGCGCATCGCCATCGAGCACAAGGGCATTGACTTGCTGCTCGAAGCCACGCGCAACCTCTACCCCGGCTGGCATATCAACATTGCTGGTAGCGGCGACGACGAAAACATGGCCGTCTTTAACCAACTGATGGATTTCTGGCACTTACACGACCGCGTCCATTTCCGCGGCCCACTCAAGGACGCGGAGCTCACACAGCACTACGAAGACGCAGCCATCTTTGCTTCCACCTCGCGTTGGGAGGGGATGCCCCTCGTGATTGGTGAGGCAATGGCCTTCGGGTTACCCATTGTGGCCATGGAAAACACCGGCAGCCGTGAGTTTATCGGTAACGACGAGTTCGGCATCATCACGCGCCCCGGCGATCCCGACGACTTTATGCACCACCTCAACCGCATGATTGCCAACCGTGAATTACGTAAGTACTACGCGGAACAGTCCTTGAAGCGCGCACAAGACTTTAACATCGACAAAATTGTGGCTGATTGGCGGCCGATTATTGAACGTCTGCCCGTCCCAGAGCCATAACGTCAAAGAAGGTGTACCGATAATGAATATCGGTACACCTTCTTTATTGTGACGCTTTTTACAAGAGTTGCTGCAGGCCGTAACCCACACCATCCTCATCGTTGGACTTGGTGATCACTTGGCCCACCGCTTTGATCTCAGGCAGGGCGTTTGCCATCACCACCGGCGTGCCCACCATCTTCAGCATGGGTAGGTCGTTATGACCATCACCAAATGCCGCGGTATCAGCCGGCTGGAGGTGTTCACGCGTCATGATGTAGTTGATGCCGCGCGACTTTTGTGCTTCAATATGGGTCACCTCTAGGTACGCCGTCCCCGACTGCGCAATCGCCACGTGAGGTAGTTGCAGGCTCCGGACAAATTGTTGTAGACGCGCCATTTCGTCACGATCAAAGGTGATCATCATCACCTTAAAGACCGGTTCCGTGGGACTGGTCAGGACGGTCCGCCAATCAGCCAACGTCGGGGTTTGGCCGGTCAGTTTAGCTTCATAGCGCAAACCAGGCGTCACACGGTCGGCATACCATCGGTTCAGGTCATAAAAACTGAGGCTGACATTGGGAAAATCCGTGGCCACCGCCCGCAACAGCGTCGTGGCCGCCAAAAACTCGATGGTCCGCTGACTAATCACGTTCCAGCCATGGGCACCCGGTTGGTAAATCAAGCCCCCGTTAAAACCGATTTGTGGGGCGTGCAAATTTAGCATGTGGATGGCGGCGGCCATCTCCATGGGTGCACGTGCTGATACCAGGGTGAGTGGCACCCCGCTGTGCTTGATCATCGCGGCATTCGTGGCACTAACAACGCCAGCACTATTCAGCAGCGTGCCGTCCATATCACAAAAAAAACGTGTCTAATCGTCCCCAAAACTCATCCACCGTCCTCATAATTCAATATCACCAGTGTACACCATGTTGGGCAAAGGTTGGACGTTGTGCACGTCCCAATACCCCACTTTCCAACGCCATACTTTCATAATCATGACACACACTAAGGGACAACAAAGCACCGCCATCATGCGGGTGGCGGTGCTCATCAGAATTGGTTATGCGCGCGTAATGACAATTTTGCCCGCTTGGTGGCCCGTCTCAAGTTGCGTGCGCGCCTGGTTCAGGTGTGCGGCGTCGATTCCGCCCCGAATGATCGTCGTCGTGGTGTGGTGGATCGTCCCGTCGACCAGTAGTTGCAATACGTGGCTGAGAATCTCACCTTGAGAGTCCAGCTCGTAGCCGTACTTGCTCTTGGTAAACATCAATTCCCAGTCTAGTGATTGGGCGCGACTTTGTAGTCGGCGGATAGGAAAGTGGTCATCATTACCACCAACGTTGACGATGTGACCGAACGGCCGGGTCAAGTGGACCGATTCCGTCAGGTACTGATCCACACCCATTAAGTTGATGGTGGCATCAACGGTCGTGCCGGCCATCTGGCTTCCAGGTCCTCATGATAATCCAACGTAACGTCCACGCCGTTTTGGCGCAACCAATCATAATGCCGTGGGCTGGCAGTGGCGTAGACCTTGATGCCCGCCCAGTGGCTAACTGGCTCAAAATACTGCCAACGCCACCAGCACCATTAAGCACCAGCACGCTACGGCCAAGATTGGCATCCGCCGCCGGGATAAACCCCACCTTATCGAAGAGGATCTCCCAGGCGGTCAAAGACGTCAGCGGCATCCCCGCCAGTGGCGCCCAGTCCGTTAATGCATCAGGGACCAGTGCTGTCAGGCGTTCGTCAACGGCTTCCTGCTCCGCCCATGCCCCCGGGCGGACAGCCGAACCCGCGTACATGATGCGGTCACCAACCTGATACTTTTGCGCTTGGTCACCCATGGCCACCACGCGGCCGACCGCGTCGTAACCAAACACTTGTTGATCATCGCCAGTTACCCGGGCTAAAGCCTTCACGTCGTGGGGATTGATGGCCACGGCGTCGACGGCCACCACCACATCATGGGGCAATGGCGTCGGATCTGTGAGCGTTTCATCAACCAACTGTTGGTTTCGTGCAATTACTGCGTGCATCTTTTGTCCTCCTTAATCGCTTTGCTTTCATCATACACCAGATTATGACGTAAACTATTTTTTTTGTAAGTTGATTGACCACAAGTCCACTTATGGTTGTAAGATGGAAGTACGTGAGTTACTCATCGTTACTTTGGTGATGACACGTACTACGGAAAGGAAGTATTGTTCATGCAAAAACAGTTCCGTTTTGATGACGACCTAGTCGTTAACCGCTTGGGCTACGGTACCATGCAGCTACCCGGCAAAGGTGTCTGGGCCCGCTACCGACCCGAAGCGTGCCAGCGAGGTCATCACGACCGCCATCGATCACGGCGTCAACTTTATCGATACCGCCGATGCTTACGGCCCGCTATATTCCAACCTGTACGTCCGCGACGCGTTGCGCCAGCGGCCCAACGCCAAGGTCATGGTAGCAACCAAGGTGGGCTTTACCCGCCAGGGCCCAAACAAGTGGACGGAGTTGGGCGACCCCGCTTACCTACGCCAGCAAGTTGAACTGAACTTGTTCACGTTGGGCTTGGACCACATTGACCTGATGCAGTTGCACCGCATTGATAGCCGCTACAGCATCGAGGAACAGGTTGGTGTTCTGGCCGACATGCAAAAGGAAGGCAAGATCAAGCACATTGGGTTGAGCCAAGTCTCAGTCGACCAAATCAAAGCCGCCCGTAAGGTAGCTCCAATCGTATCCGTACAAAATCGGTACAACCTGATTGACCGGGCTGATGAGGACGTGCTAAATTATGCCACCCAAGAGCACATTGCGTTCATCCCGTGGTTCCCACTCGCAACGGGTAAGTTGACCGCGGGCGACACGCTGTCCACCATTGCTGCCAAGTACAATGCCAGCCCCGCACAAATTGCGTTGGCTTGGTTATTGCAGCGTTCCGACGTTATCCTGCCGATTCCGGGCACCTCGAACCCAGACCATGCCGTCCAGAACATTGCGGCCGCTAACATCACCCTGAGTGGTGATGATCAGACACAATTGGACCGCTTGGCTGATTAAGCTGCGCCATTACCTGATCCAAGCTAACCAGTAAATCAAAGCAGCGCTACCCCACCCAGCCATGCAGGTGGCAGGTACGGGTAACGCTGTTTTATTGGCTCACGACCGTTTAGGCGTGGCGTTGAAACCATTCCATAATGGCTTCCATACGCTCAATACGTAGGTTTGGCAGGCCCGACCGGGAAAGTTCGTGGTTACTCCCAGGGAAGCGGACAAACTCCGTCTCCACCCCTTGCAACTTCAAGGCGTTGTAGAACTGCTCACCCTGCTCAATTGGGCAACGGCGATCTTCCTCACCGTGCAAAATCAGAATCGGTGACTGGGCCTGGTCAACGTACTTGAGTGGGCTGCGGTCCCACCATGCGGCGGCGTTTTCCAGGCCACTTTCCCACCGGTCGTCCAGGTTGGTGGGGAGGAAGTCCCAACCAATGTCACTGGTCCCAAACATGCTGACCCAGTTGGAGATGGAACGGCAGGTAGCCACGGCCCGGAAACGGTCCGTGTGCGTTTCGATCCAGTTGGACATAAAGCCCCCGTATGAACCACCCGTGGCGTAAACGTGGGTGTCGTCAATATCGGGATCCAGTTGTTCAGCCACATCCACCGCCTGCATCAGGTCAGCAAAATCATTATCACCATAATCGGCAAAGACGTCGTGTGCAAAGTCGTTGCCGTACGTCGCCCCGCCCCGCGGTTCAACGTAATGACACCGTAACCAGCATTAGCCAACACCTGTAGCTCGTGGTAGAACGTCTCACCGTACGCCGCGAAGGGGCCACCATGCACGTACAAGATTGCTGGGTGGGCGGTTCCTGCTGGTACCCCAACTGGCCGGTAATACCAGCCCTGCAGATGCCGGCCCTCACGGTCAAAGCTGAAATCGTCGGGCGCCACCGTCGTATGCTCCTGCGACCACGTAGTGTTGGGATCGTACACTAATTCGGGCTCGGACGCACCCACTGCGCAGTAGTACAACTGGCTCGGGGTCGTGATGGTACTTTGCGTGTAATACACGCCCTGACCATCGGCAGTCAGCGCAAAGTCGGTCACGTGTAAACGCCCGTCAACAACGACTTGCGTGTGGCCATCGTTGTCGATGGTACGTAACCCCACACAGCCGTGCCGGGACGACGCGTAGGTAATTTGCTGGTTATCATTCCACGCAGCCACACGCCCACTAAGGTTCTGTTGCGTATCAGCGGCTAACTCGGCCCCGATTTCCACATCTTCATCATCAAAGACACGCCGCACCGCGCCACTTTGGCAATCCGCGACAAACAGGGTCTGTGACAGCCACCCCGTATCCTCGTTGGGATTACCCGCAAACAGCAACTGGTGCCCGTCCGGACTGAAGGCCACCGCGCTAAACGTCCCGAACTCCATACCGGTATCGAGACGCACCGGCTGATCCTGCCCGGGCGTCAACAGCAACAGCACACTTGCCACCCGCTGCGGCCGGTCAGTGGCAACGGTACGGTCTAGGGCTAATTGTCCTTGCGCACTCACCGCCGCCAGGGTAAACGTGGTGTCATCCTGGTACAACTGCTGGGTCGCTGCCTGCGCCCAGCCCTGTTTATATAGTAGGAACCGGCGACGTTCATCTAGCAACCACGGCCCGTTGTCCTGGTAGTGCAGACGCGTGACCCGCGTGGCGTGGGGCAGAGTTGTTGGGTGCTGGGGATGTTGTTCCGTCACCTGCACAAACCAACCATCACCAGTGGGATCCCACTGGAACCCCGTGACACCGTCTGCAAACCAAGTACGCTGGGTCGCCGCTCCGCCAGTAAAGGCCTGCGTAAAGACCTGGTCGTGACCCGCAGCATCGTGGCTCAAAAAAAGCAATGGTCGACCCGTCTGGCCCCAAGGCCGCCGCGGTATCGTGTTGCTGATCGTGACCTAAACTAACCCGCGCCCCCGTGGCCCGGTTTTGGAAGTACAAGCGGTGCCGATAATCATTATGGGCCTGATCGATCCAATTCTCGTTAAACACCACGCCCGCCGCGGTCGGGACGGGCCGTGACAAAGTCTTGATGTTGTATAAATCCGTTGTGCGTACGCGCAAAACAATCCCTCCTCAGGTGCAATCTTTGATATTATTGTAATCACATTCTAATCCTTTTACCATTTAATTGCGAATTTCTGGGGCGCACGGACCAACAATGCGTGTGTGCAACATAAGGGGCCAGCAAATGACTTTGCTGCCCCCCTAAGTGTCCCCCGAAAACTTGGCACCAGTCATTCCCCGCTGTACCCACCGTGAATGGCTACTGCTGTGCACCGACCGCGCGCATCAACTGCATCATGAAGTACGTGCCCCACTGATAATCATGCACCCGCAGACTTTCATTCGGGGCGTGGGCACCAGCGCCAAAGTAGCCGCAACCTACCGACACGATGGGGGCATGAATGGCCGCATCCATTTGCGCTTCGGGGCCACTACCGGCACTGTTCGGAATCACGCGTACGTTATCGTCACCGTACACCGTTTTGGCAACCCACTCTGCTTCCTTGAAAAATGGCGAATCAATGTCGGACCGGAAGGCCTCTTCAGCCAAGTTAAAGTGCATTTCCACGTCCTTAAAGCCGTTACGGTCCAACTGTTGCCGAATCATGTGGTAGACGGTATGCGCGTCTTGGCCCGGCACGATGCGGCAGTCGATTTTGGCCTTGGCGTAGCGGGGAATGACGGTTTTGACGCCGTGCCCGTTATACCCGGCCTCAATGCATTAATGGTCATCGTTGGTGTAGTGACGCTGGCCATTTTAGGGTCATCCGTCGTGAATGCTGTCCGCATTCCCGTCCGTTCGCGAATGCCCGCCGCGTCAAAGTCCATCTTGGCAACTGCATCGCGCCCCGACTGGCTAATGGGTTCAATGTGGTCATAGTAACCATCGACTTTGATGTGGCCATCCGGGGTGCGAATGGAGTTCAAAGCCTCAACCATGCGCCAAGCAGCGTTGTCTACGTAGGCAGCCATGGAGGAGTGCATATCCACATCCGCCGTCTGCACACTCATGTCGAAGGCCACGCAGCCCTTCACCCCACCAGTAATAGTAAAGTGACCCTGCTCGTTGATACTGCCACCTTCCCACACACAGGCATCACACGCCAGGTCCGCCTGGTGTGCCTGCACGTAATCATTGAAGTGGATGGAACCAATTTCTTCTTCGCCCTCAACCACAAACTTAATGTGACACGGGTAACCACCATGATCATACATGAATTGCATCGCGGTAATACGCGACATCAGTTCGCCCTTATCATCCGCGATTCCGCGTGCCCGGATGGTACCGTCATCCTGGAAGGTTGGTGCAAACGGTTCCGTCCGCCATTCCTCAATGGGTTCCGGTGGCTGGACGTCGTAGTGGTTGTAAAACATAATGGTACGGTCACTGGCACCACCAAACTCGGCAAAGACGACGGGGTTGCCACCCTGATCGTCCCACGCTCCACACGGCGAGCACCAATTGATGCGAACTTTTGCGTCAACCAGGCCACCGTTTTGTCAATGCCCTTGCCCTGCACCGAAATGCTGGGGATCTTGACGTATGGCGCCACCTCAGGGAAATAGTCCATTGCAAATTGTTCAACAGCCGCCCGTTCTGCGGGCGTGCCTGCCTTAATATCATTCGTTGTTGTTGTCCGTGTTTCAGTCATAAGCATATCCTCCAATAATGATTATTGTTACTTGTTTGCTAGGTACACGCCGCGCCAGCCAGGGTTGCCGCCGGCCGGGTTAATAATGACGTTCTTAAGTTTCGTGTTACGTAGGTATGAAGTGGACAGCTGGTAAAGCGGAATGACTCCCTGATCCTTCATCAGCGTCTGTTCAGCATTCACCATGGCATTCCACCGGGTTTTCGCGTCCGCCGTGTTGTCTGCAGTCTTCATGTCGGCATCAAATTTACTGTTGCTGTAATCACCAAAGTTATAGGAGTTACCGGTCGTGAACATATCTAGGAAAGTTGACGGATCACTATAGTCGGGACTCCATCCAGAGATGATGGCATCAAAGTTGCCGGTCTGCAGGTACTTTACCCGTGTAGTCTTAGGCACTTTGCGCACCGTCACCCGCATGCCTTTGAGGTTCTTCGTCCACGCGTTCTGAAGGTATTGAACGATGGTATCGTGCGTATCATCATCATCGGCAGTTAACGTGACGTTCAGCGACGTTGCACCAATTTCCTTCATGCCCTTGGCCCACAGTTGCTTTGCCAGCGCAATGTTGTAATTGACCCCGCTGTCAGCATCATTCTTTACGTAAGCAGCCTTGGCAAAGTCCTCACCACCCGACGGATTCTGGCCCATGCCGGTCGTTACGATGCCGAGGGCGGCCGTCGAACCATCATTTAACGTGTTGTTGACGAACGACTGGCGGTCAATTGATAGCGAGAGGGCCTTACGGATGTCAACGTTGTTAAATGCTTTCTTCAAAATAGTACTGCTAGGGCTCTTCTGGTTTAACTGCACGAAGTAATTTGAACCACTAGCGACCTTGGTGTAGCTCTTGTTGTTTTTCTCGTTTTGTACTTGGTTGCCGATCAACGTCGTTTGGTCAATCTGCCCGGATTCAAACATGTTGAGACCCGTGGAAGATTCCTTAACGACTTGGTACGTCACTTGATTAAGGTGAACATTATTCGGATTCCAGTAGTGGTTATTCTTCGTGAGCGTCCATGAATCACCGCTGCCGTTCCACTTCTTGATGGTGTACGGCCCATCGTAGGCAACCTTAGTGGCATCCGTTCCGTACTTCTTACCGTACTTCTGCACTACTTTTTGCTCCTGAGGAAGGAAAATTGCACTCTGCACTAACTGTTCAAAGTACGAAATAGGGTGCTCTAAAGTCACAGTGACTTGGTACTTTCCGTTAGCCTGGATGCCTAATTGATCAGGATCCTTTTTGTTGGCAATAATAGCGTCCGCATTTTTAATACCAGAGAACAGGTACGCATTTTCAGCTGCGGTTTTAGGGTCAACACCACGCCGCCAACCGTAAACAAAATCCTGGGCGGTCACTGGGGTGCCGTCATTCCACTTAGCGTCATGCCGTAAGTTAAAGGTGTAAGTTAAACCATCCTTGCTTTTGGTCCACGACTTGGCGATTCCCGGCTCAGCTTTATTCTGCTTACCCATCGTGACCAGGCCTTCCTCAGTGTTCCCAATTATTTCACTACTGGTAGTATCCACATCGTGCACAGGATCAAGCATCTGAATTTCACTGGCAATGCCAACACTGATGTTTTGGTTGCTGGCGGCTGCGGCTTTTTGTCCACAAGCAGACAGGGCAACCCCAGACAGGCCAACTGCTGCAATAATTCCAAATACTTTACTCATTGTTTTCATGCGCCCATTTATCTTGTTATGCATTTTTCTTCCTCATTCCGTGATGTTGTCTAAAATTTACGCTCGCCGTGCTGGAAAACCTGCTTATCGCTTCACGCACCGCATCGATATCTGCTAACGGCTCGCCGACAACACGATGAAGTCGGCAAATTTGCCAACCGTTAACGTTCCATAATCTTGATCAATCCCCAACAACCGGGCTCCGTTGATTGTGGCGTTATACAACGTTTGTTGCGGTGAAACGCCGATTTTATGCACCATCAAGTGCAACTCATCCCAATAACCAGTACCAAAATCATTAAACGTGGTACCTGCATCCGTCCCAGTCGTCATGGGTACACCTAACGCCACTGCTTGGCGCATGTTATCAAAGAACGCATTGCTCAACGTAGTAGCCTTATCCACCATGTAATCTGGAATGTGCCCTCGTCCATCACGCACGATGGACTCCACCGCGTTGAGTGTGGGCACCAAATAGACGCCCCGTTCACTCATCACCCGCGCTTCCTCCGCATTCAAGTAAATGCCGTGTTCAATTGAATCAAATCCGGCGTCTAAAGCCATCTGAATGCCTGTAGTACCTTGTGCGTGAGCCACGGCTTTGCGGCGCCGTGCGTGGGCCTCGCTAACGGCCACCGCTAGCTCTTCCGCTGAGAACCCAACATCACGGGGATCATCACCTTTGGACATCACCCCACCGGTTACCAGCACCTTAACGACATCTGCACCATTCTTAATGATCTGCCGTACTACACGACGCATCTCGTCAGGAGAATCGACAATGTACGAGGCGTTGCGTTCGTGATACGGACCATCGCCGTTGCCACCGGTCGATGAAATCAGGCGTCCCGACGCCACAATACCGGGGGCGGGAAAGTGATAACGCTGCTGCGCGTCACGTAGTTTAATATCCACATCGTGACCAGTACCTAAGTTGCGTACATACGTTACGCCAGCCTGAAGCGCCTGCCGTAGATTTGCCAGCGCCATCAACGTGACCTCAGTTTCAGTTATCGGACCATCCATCGTGTGATTAGCATCGGCATCAACATGAACATGTGTATTGATCATTCCGGGCATGATGAACTTATCTGCCACATCCACAACTTGATCAGTATTGGGAGTGGGTCCGTGGCCGGTCGCCGTGACCCGCCCGGTCGTATTATCAACAACCAACCATGAGTTGGGAATAAAACCATCATCCTGTCCGTTAAACAAATTCACGTGCACATACGCTGTTGTTGCCATGTTATTTAACCCTTTCTGTTTGCACCTAACTGCATCCGTTTATGTGTGCCACACCTGCTTTTCCCGCCCGTTTTCCCCGTTTCAGTACAAAAAATGACGCCCACCCCGCGCCGTACTACCACGGGTGGCCGCCATTTTCCGTCTGCAGACAGAAAATGGCACCAAAATTGTTATCTTGACCCACCACCGTGGGTCACACGTTCACGACTAGCATTCCTGCTAGCAAAGCTTCATTAACGCAACAACAACGCTGCATTAGTCGTGTTCAACAACAATTTTGGTGCCACAAAGTTAATTTTAAGCATAAAAAAAATACCCCCGCCGGCAAGATGTTTTGCCGGGTACCTACGTGCAGCCCACTACTAAAAATGGGCCCGAAACGTTCATCATTTAGCGGTAGCTACCCGCCCACATGAATTACAACGCACGCAAGCACAACAACGCGGAGGCAACCTGGTTGTTCTTTACTGTGTTCATTCGTGTCACTGCTGTGAATGTAATCTGACATTGAGTCATGATCATTGCCCCTTTCGTTGTGGAAGATTTGCCCCTCTTAATGAGGATGCATTCATCATAACGTGAGTAAAATTAGAAGTCAACTACATTTTCACATTTCGGGCACATTTTTCTTATCTTTTGCCCATACAGAACGCTGATTAAGCTGTCATTCAGCATTAACCCGGCAGTAATTACTCCTCCAGACCCAACGGCATATCCTGACCCAAGCCAATCTGGCGGGTGGCCGTTAACGCCCCCATTCGCGCCTGCAACAGTTTCTGCGCGCAAGCCTCGTCCATGATCCAGTCACGTAACCGTGCTTCGGGAACCATGAGCGGCATCCGGTCGTGCACAGCGCGAACATCACTATTGGGGGCGGTCGTCAGGATGATGCCACGCGGCCCATCGGGGTACTGCCGAATAAAACCCGCCAAAAAAAATCAGTCCGCCATCTGGCTGGGCAAAGCTGAACCGGGTGTGGCTCGCGTCCCATTCATAAAACGCGTCACTGGGAAACACGCACCGCTGGTTTAAAAAGGCGTCACGAAACGTTGGCTTGGACAGTACACTCTCGGCCCGGGCATTGATCAGCGGACGCCCGCCACTATATCCCGGAAAGCCCCAGCGTACCGCTGTGACTACCATGTGGGTGTTCTTCCCCGTCACGACCGCCATCTGGTCGCCAGGAGCAACCTCACCAGTCTGCACCTTAACACCGCGTTGCGCCAACAGCTCGGTCAGGTGCCGCAAGCGTTGCGCATGGGTCGTATTAAACGAATAGCGTCCGCACATCCTCATTACTCCTTTGCTGGTCAACCAGTCCTAAAACGAGGTGCCCTGCCATTCCCAGCCGGCACCATGATAACTCACAACCAACTGTCCCTCATCCTGCTGATTAGCCACCTGAAACGATAGGCGTACCGTGCGGGTTTGACCCGGTGCAACATCCTGCTTGGCCGCCAACGTGGTTAATTGTGGCATGGCAGCGCCACTGTTGTACATCTGGAAGTCAGCCAAATCAACTTTGGCGGTTTCGTGACCACCGTTATGCACCGTGACGCTCACTTGCTCCACCTTGGCGCCCGCATCGCACCGACTGATTGGCGGTCCGACGACCACCGTCAACTGGTGGGCAAAGCGTAACCTTCGCCCAAACTGGGCATCCCGCCCCACGGCTAGCTGGTCATCCGCCGCGGGTGCTTGGGGTTGGGGCTGCTGCAACGGTTGGCTCGGCATTTGGCTAGCCGTGTGCGCAGCCACCACCAGGTGCTGGACCGTCACGCCAGCGCCAACCCAACTACTAACCGTCAACAATAAACCCACCACCATTACTGCTACCGGGGCGTTTAACGGTTGCTGCCGTAGTTGCCGGCGCGCCGTCCACAGCGCCGCGCCCACAGTAACCAACGTGCTTACAACCCCAAATCCAATCATCCACCACAACCCAGACATAACCAACCTCCACGAATATTAGTTCCGTTATACAATGGCGGGTCGTGCGGGTCAACTGGCATTATCACCCCACAACAAAACAGCCACACCATTACGGATGTGACTGCCCCGGGTAACAGGTAATCATTCTGCCGAAACGTCGTCTAAGTTCGCACCGTTAGTGCTGATCACTTGCTGGTACCAAGCAAAGGAATCCTTCTTGTACCGTCGATCGCTACCGTGACCACTATCATCACGGTCGACATAAATCAGGCCGTAACGCTTAGCCATCTCACCAGTGCTGGCCGATACGATGTCAATGGGGCTCCACATGGTGTAACCGATTACGTCCACACCGTCTTCCACGACCGCCAATTCCATTTGATGAATGTGGGCCCGGAGGTAACTGATCCGGTAATCATCATGCACGTGCCCATCATCCTCCAGGTGGTCGTAAGCACCAATACCGTTCTCAACGATCATGATTGGCTTGTGCCAGCGATCTTGGATCCAGTTCAGAATCCACCGCAACCCCTGAGGGTCAATCTGCCAGCCCCACTGGGACTTCTCAACGTACGGATTATCGACCAGGTCGTTGTGCTCATCAAACTCGACTTTGTGGTCCGCCCGTTCCTTAACCGTGAAGGAGAAGTAGTAGGACATCCCCAGAAAGTCGGCCGCGCCGGCTTTTAGTGTGGCGCGGTCCGCTGCCGAAATTGGCACCTGGTACCCTTTGCGGTCAAAGTACTTCAGTAACCACTGCGGATACTCGCCCTCCATTTGGACGTCGCCGTAGTAATAGCGGTACTGCATGGCCCGGGCGGCCAACATCTGGTCACCGGGATTGGCCGTCAACGCGTAAATCGGCACCATGGCGAGCATGGCCCCTACTTGGAGTTGCGGATCAATCTTGTGCGCGGCAATCACCGCCTTGGCACTAGCCACCATCTCGTTATGCGCAGCCTGGAACATTGCTTCTTCCCAGTTCACGTTGCTATCCAGTTGCAGGCCGGAATCCTGATACAGGTGATGCGCATTACGCCAATCCGACTGATTATCGATTTCATTAAACGTCATCCAGTAGCGAACCTTGCCATCAAAGTGGTGGAAGCAGGTCTCCGCAAACCGTTCGAAGAAACCAATCAACTTGCGGTTACGCCAACCACCGTATTTTTTTTACCAGATGGTACGGCATTTCGAAGTGGGACAGCGTCACGATTGGTTCAATGCCCTTGGCACGCAACCGGTCAAAGAGGTCGTCGTAATAGCGCAGCCCCGCTACATTCGGTTCCGCCTCGTCGCCATTGGGAAAAATACGCGTCCAGGCAATCGACGTCCGAAACGCCTTCAACCCCAACTCGGCAAACAATTCAATGTCCTGCGGGTAAGTTTGGTAAAAATTGATGCCCCAGTGGTTCGGGTAGACCTGACCAGCCTCCACGGTGTCCGTCACGACACGTTGCGGCTGTTCACGACTGGCCGCAGCCATGACGTCGGCAATCGACACCCCTTTACCGTCTGCCTGCCAATTGCCCTCAACCTGGTGGGCGGAAACAGCGCCGCCCCATAAAAAGTCTTTTGGCATTGTTAATGCTTCACTCATAAATTTATGCACCCTCTCTTCCACGACCGGGAAAAAAAAGGCAAGACAAACTCGCAAACTGTTTGTCTTGTCTTTAATTGTCGTTCAATAATACGCTGGTGCTAATCGGCTACGTCCTGACCAGCAAGCTTTTTGTACAAATCAACGATCTCACCCGCTAGGTCACGAAAAGTGATGGCGTTCATCAAGTGATCCTGGGAGTGTACCGTCAGCAGCGTAACGTGTACATGCTTTCCCTGGGCCTCAGCCGTTAACATCCCGGTTTGTGAATTATGCGCTTTACCGAGAAAATCATCAGCTTCTTGCAACTTAGCGTCCGCCTGGTCAAAATCACCGTGCTTAGCCGCATCAATGGCTTCAAAAGCCGAGCTCTTGGCGTTACCACCATTAACAATCAAGCCCATGATGGATTCTAGGTTTTGCTCTTCTTCTTTCTCTGGCGCTTCATTCTTGTCTTCAGTGTCTGCCATGAGCACTATCCTTTCATTACGGGCTTACTTACCAGCCGCATCAATGGTGGCCAGTGCGTCCTTCAATACATTTTCGCCATTCATCAGGCCGTAATCACGCATGTTAATGACCTTAACGGGAAAGTCATACTCAGCGGCTAGCTTCTTCTCCATGTACCGAACTTGCGGGCCCAACATCATCACGTCAGGCTTAACTTCATCCAACTTGTTCTTGAGGTCAGGTGAAGCCGTCGCGGCAATGTTTACCGTGATGTCATCCTTGTCCGCAGCCTTCTGCATCTTAGTCACGAGCAGGCTGGTCGACATCCCCGCGTTGCATACCAACAAAATATTTTTTTTCAGCCATAATAATTTCTCCTTAAGTGTAAGGCACTATATTCCACAATCGTTACGCACCACGATTGCCGCAAGCCTTTTTGGCAACCGCTTTCAACTCCACGCCCATAATATAATACGTGGGTACAAATTTTGCAAGTGCTTACAAATATTTTTGGCCCTAACGCCGTGATGGTGTACTCGCCAAACCGCCAGAAGCCGCTTGTGGTGCGCAATTACGGGTGGTCAAAAGCACCGATTGGTGACAACGCATAAGCGGTTAGTGCTGACAAAGGTGCTATGATAAGGGTACAAATATCGTTAATGTGTGGCTTAAATATATCAGCGCAGCGCGTGGGGGTAACCATATGTATCACGAAATTGCTGAAGACATTATCCGGTCCATTCACGAGGGCCTGTACACAGACAAACTGCCAACCGAAGCGGAGTTAATGGCAACCTACGACGTGAGTCGCAACACCATCCGGCGGGCCATTGATGTCATCTACCAACGGGGCTTATTGCGGCGAATTCAGGGTTCCGGCTACTACGTCAACAAGATGCCCCAACCCTCAAAGACGGTCATCAACCTAGTCGCGGGGGCCGGTGCCTCTTTGCATAGCCCGGACAACCACCTCACGTCGCGGATAGTCACTTTTGACAAAATCAAGGCCGATCCCGAACTAGTCCAACCGATGAAACTCCAGCCAGATAGCGAACTGTACCGGGTCGTGCGGTTGCGTTACCTCAATGGCCAGCTCTACTGCATGGAAGAGGCCTATTATTCCACCGGCGCGGTACCATACCTGCCGGTGGAGGCGGTTAACGGCTCGATTTTTGACTTCATTGCGGAAAATTACCACGTCCACATTACTGCGAGTGAGGAATACATTTTTCTTGCCACGTTGGCACATGACCAGGCCACAGTCATGGGGCAACAGCCTGGCAAGCAGGTCCTGGCGTTGGAACAGACCAATTTCTATGGCAACAGTGTGGCCTTTAACTACTCCACCACCTACTTCGTCTATCCGGGCCTCCGCTTCTACTCACATTCCTTCCCCGTCAGCCATTCATGAACTCAGGGTGTTTTGGTCACAACCCTCCCCGCGACACTTAGTCAATAGCCTCACCCCGTGGTGCCATTCCGCCCACACTGCTTTTACAATTCAATCAAACACAAAGCTGTGCATACCGCGCTGGTGGGTTTATCCCCAAAGTGTCGTCATTGACAGCTTTTTTATTGGCATGATCGCATTCAGGTAGATTCAAAAAAAATACGGCCACTAACGTTAATTAGTTGGCCGTATGGGTATGATCACCAATGATTCGACGTGATTCCGCTTGCACGCATAACATATCGTTCCAAGCACCTCTCGCAGACTCATACTAATGCACCGCAACTGTAACTCACCACTAGTGGGGCCGCTTGCCTAGACTCAGTTCAACGTCCGCGACGACGCTGCTGGTTTGGTACGGGAAGTGCACCTCCGAAACTTTGAAGGGCTCGCCCTCCTCCGTGTAACTCACCTGGTTAATCACCAAAACGGGGTCGTTCAACTGGCACCCCATCGCCTCCACGTCATCCTGCGTTGCCTTAATTGCGTGAATTCGCCGGTGTGAACCCGCAATATGCACGTGCGCCTCATCAGCCAGGTGTTTGTAGACTGACCCTTCCAAAATTTCACGGGTGATGGTGGTAATCTTCGTCGGCATAATCGTGTGCTCGTAAGCATACACTGCACCATCAACGTACCGCACCCGCCGGATCACGTACACCGGCTCGTCGGGACCAATAATCAGATTGTCCTGCTCGGACTGCGTGGGTAAGCGCGCATCCAGCGACAAAACTTTACTGGTAACTTTGCGGCCCGCATAAGTCAACGTTGTCCCCACTGGTCGGTCAATTGAGGACTCCATGTCGTTAGGATCTTTGTGGTGGAAATCCTTACGCAAAAAGGTGCCGGCGCCACGCTTGGTATACACCACACCCTCAACTATCAATAGCTGAATGGCCTTGCGCACCGTCATCCGGGTGGTGTTAAATTCCTTGGCTAAGGTTTCTTGGTCGGGTAACAAATCCCCCGGCTGGTATTCCCCACCCGTAAATTTTTGGCGTAACTTCTGCGAAATATCCTGGTACTTATACATGGACAGTCCCTCCCAACAAACCACTTTTCCCCACCATTTTACGCTATTTTAACAATTGTTGCGATAGACCACCTTGAATATTTGTATATACTTTTATATAAAAAGGCTTTACGAATTGTAAAAGACGTGGCATAATGAAACCGGATTCACGGAAGCAGTATCTACGGAGGAGGCCAAGTAATTATGTCCCAAGCATTACCAAAGGGGTTCCTGTGGGGCAATTCCACTTCGAGCATGCAAACTGAAGGCGGCTGGAATGAGGGTGGCAAAGGTAAATCCGTTTATGATGACCGTCCAGCCACGGACCACAGCAGCGATTGGCACGTGGCCATTGATGATTATCACCGGTACGACGAAGATCTTGACCTGATGGCCCAGCAGGGGATGAACTGCTACCGGTTCCAAATTTCCTGGAGCCGAGTTTGTCCCACGGGCGACGGGCCCTTCAACGAGGAAGGCATCAAATTCTATGATGACCTGATCAACAAGTTGCTCGCCCGCCACATTACGCCGATGATTTGCCTGTACCACTTTGACATGCCCCTTGCCCTCGCCCAAAAGTACAACGGCTTTAGCGACCGTCACGTTGTTGACGCCTTTATTCGCTATGGCCAGGAAATGGTCGACCGCTTTGCGGATCGCGTGCCGTACTGGATTACGTTCAACGAGCAAAACCTGTACTCGATGAGCGATGCGTTCACTATTGCCGGGTATCTGCACGGCCCCCAAACGGACGAAGAGCTATTTCAAATTAGCCACCACGTGATGGTGGCGCACGCCGCCGTCGCTAATTACCTGCACGCTCACAGTCACGCTCAAATTGGGGGCATGCTGGCGTACTCCGAAGTGTATCCTGCCTCCGCAAATCCACGTGACGTGCTTTACGCTCGCCGTATTGACGAGTTTTTGAACCGTAACCTGCTTGACGTATTCGTCAACGGGCAATATTCCACTGAGTTTCTCACCTTTATCCGTAATCAGCGGATCGATTTGGACCTGACGACTGACGACCAGGCGATTTTCAATCAACTCCACAGTGATTTCATTGCCTTTAGTTATTACCGTTCCGTCCAAATCAACAGTAGTTTAGTCCCCATCAATACCTTTCCTAATCACTACCTCGACTTTGGTGCCCAGCCAGTACCGGGATTGCAGGCCAATGAATGGGGTTGCAGGTGGATCCATTGGGCTTCCGTGATATCCTCACGAAAGTCTATGACCAGTACCACCTGCCAATGTTCCCCATTGAAAACGGAATTGGTATTCGTGAGGTGTACCAGGGGCACGAGATTCAGGATGATTACCGGATCGACTACCACCGTCAGCATATCCAGGCACTCAAAGACGCGGTCTTCGCGGACGGCGTGTCAGTGCTGGGCTACCTGGGCTGGGGTCTAATTGATATTCCTAGCTCGTCAGGTAACATGGATAAGCGCTACGGCATGGTCTACGTCAACCGGACCAACCACGATCTGCGCGACCTCCGGCGGATTCCCAAAAAGTCGTACTGGTGGTTCAAAAAGGTCATTGAATCCAACGGTGCGCGACTGGATTAACGCGTGACGCAAACGTAATCACTGCTATCAACAAGTTTTGATTTGTGCGTCACCGTGATCCGAGCGCCATCACTTGATTGGCGGCGGTCACCAACCCCAATTGGTCTACCACCGCCCAACCACAAACATACCCGCTCACCCCACCGTTGGCCCGCCAACAGGGGTCAACTTAAGAATGACAACCACCAGGCGTTGTCGTCACTGCACAGAGCGGTGACGACAGCGCCTTTTGTGTACCTATACCAAAACGACTGGGACCAAGAAGTTAGTCAGTACCGCGTAAGTGTCCGAACAGACAATAGCATCCCGTGCTCACGGCATGCCCGTCAGCGCCTCCGTGTCACAACCGAAGCCTTATTAGTATCCGCTGATTTGAGCAGCATCATTGCCACGCTAATTGTCTCTGCACAAACACCATGCCTTTGCAGGCACCATTTTTGTTTGCAACTAACGCCGGTTTGTCCACGCACTACCAAAAGCGTGGACGCCGACAACTGGTCGCTGCTGGGATATTCAGGATCACCACCAATACGCGGTACCCGGCAGTAGGTCGCCGTTATCCTGGCTGCACATGTTGTGCGCAGAAACCGACCGTAGCATTATCACGTGTTAATCAATACCAGACGTTGTGGCTCCTAATACGCAACTCTATACATTATCGCCCATCCGTCCAGCTCTGCATGTGGGGACCGCTGTAGACCGATTATGCTGGTCTGCAACCGCACTGGCACCATGCAAAGCAGATCAGAGTGACTTAGCACCATTTTTGTCATGATCCTGTATTGTGGGGTATTACATCAGCACTTATCTGCCTAACCACGATTGCTCCAACACACAGGAGAATGAGTGGTCCCGTATGTCCTGCAGTTGCGCATCCATGAGACGTTAACCTACTCCATCAACTAGTTATGAACGCGATTTAGACCTCCCCTGCAACCACACGGCTGCCTCAGCTATTGGTCCCTCATTGTGAATGCACCCGCTCGAAACGATTCCGCACCACCCAAAAATTCCCCCGGAGCAATGCCCCCGAGGGAATTATCAAATCGTCTGATTAATCCAGCAGACAGCCTTAACGTTAGGCTTGCTTTGCAGCCTCAGCCTTTTCCTGAGCAACCTGCTTAGCAACAACACCATCGTTGATCTTAACGAATGGCATGTACATCAGCACACCAATGATGAAGACCACAATCTGAATCACCGGCGCACGCCAGTCACCACCAGTTGCCAAGAACGAGTTCAGGAACATCGGCGTCGTCCATGGAACTTGGACAACCATTGGGTTCATCCAACCCAAAACCGTGGTCAACCAAGCAATGAAGATACCCAGAGATGGTAGTACGATGAACGGGATAATCAGCGCAACGTTATAAACGATTGGGTAACCAAAGATAACTGGTTCGTTAATGTTGAATACCCCTGGTAGTACGGCCAACTTAGCCACGTTTCGGGAAGCTTTGTTGCGGCTGACAATGAAGGTCGCAACCAGCAAACAGAGCGTACCACCAGAACCACCAAGTAGCGCGAAGGCCTGAACCAGTGACAGGTTGATGATGTTCGGAATTGCGTGACCAGCACTGTAAGCAGCGGTGTTCTGCGCAATGTTCACAATCAACAGTGGTTCTAGAATCGTACTGTAGATAACAGAGAAGTGAATACCGAACAACCAGAGCAAGTTAGCTAAGGTGTAGATAATCAGGGTCCCGACAATACCAGTGCCAATGTGCCGCAGTGTTCCTGAATGAACGTAGAAATCAGGCTGATCACGTTCATCTTGGTCGTGTCGTACAGCAACGTGGAAATTAGGGCAAAGAAACAAAGAACAATAATTACAGGAATCAAAACGTTAAAGGAATCGCCAACTGCTGGTGGTACCTGATCGCCTAGGTTGATCTTCAACGCTTTGATGTTAGAAATCTTAATAAACAGTTCGGTTGCCAGCAGGCCCATGATGACCCCGGCGAACATACCGCCGGTACCCAGTTCGGTGTATGAAAGCACCGCACTGATGTTGGACGCCTTTTTAGCACCATCCGCAATAATCTGCACGGTGTTCGGCATCATGGTCACCAAAGTTGCCAGCGAAACCATCGCGGCCGCCAACGGGTTATCAAAGCCCCGGTTCTTCGCCAGGAAGTAACCAATCATGGTCGTAACCAACAAACTAGAAATATTTAGGGTCGCATTGGAAAGCATCGTGCCCCAATACTGAACCTTAAGCAACGTTGCACCTTTAAACAACCAGGTGAATACCGTGTTGTTGATCAGGGTGGCCAAACCAGCCAGAATATATAGTGGCATGATCGTGGCAAAGGCGTCACGCAACGAACGCAGATGAATTTCATTGCCAATCGCAACGGCGACCTTGATGAAGCCCTGACCGAATTTACTGTCTTCTAGAGCCATGTGTATCCACATCTCCTATTCTTGAACTCCCACAGCTAGCAGTGGTGCCACCAGGCCGTCCCCAAATGACCCGACAGCGGAACAAAACTGAATAATTTCTCCGTGAGTACGAGTGTAACCACCAGCTGCTTTATTTAAACAATTAACGTACAATCACTAACGCTTAAACAAACCTCCCCACACGCTTTGCAAACGTTTTCGCTCCTATCAACAGTTAAAGTATACACCGTGACCATAACATTTCAATACTTTTTTTATTTTAATGTATATACAATTAGCTGAACCCGTTGCAAATCAACATTGTAAACGCCTTAAACTAACGGCGTAGCCCCGCCCCTATCGCTAGTTAAATAACGACAACTCAAACGAACATTTTTAACGTTTTGGACTATACCATTATGTACATGATGCGACTAATGCCCTTCTAGAACCCGCATGCAGTGGCAACCCCATCGTTTAGCAACATAAACCAAAAAAAATCCGCGGGTATCCCGCGGATCATCAATCATTATACTTACAAACTCTGCGCGTGTCCGAACACATCTGCCGTTGCACCCGCACCATCCGGCAACCGCCGCATGCGTAGCTCGAAGTGTTCGCGCAAACCAGCCAAACGCCGTTGTCGCGTTACCTGCTCGACCCGGTATCGACCGCCCTGACTGCTACCAACCACCTTGCCAGGCTGGTACATCTCACCGGTCAACACTTGGCGACGACCACCCTGGAAGAACCAAATATCCACAACGAAACGGGGATGTTCATCATCCAGCGGCCGCAAGGGGCGTAGCGACACCTTATCGTTTTGGTACGCCAGAATAAAAATGGGACCCAAAATAATTGCAATACCAAACACGTTAATAAAAAGAGAACTCACAGCAACCTCCTCCTTTTCTGGTAGCGCTATCATTAAACGCATTATGCCAAATTATCAGGAGGTTGTAAACACTTTCATTAAATTCTGTATATCACTACTTAATTTTACCGGCCAGGACGGCGGTCAGCATTTTACCGACCCCGTCGTCATTATGATCAACGGTTTGCAGACGCGCGACGGCTTTGATTTTAGGAATCGCGTTGGCCATCGCCACCCCATAACCAACATCGCGCACCATTTCCAGGTCGTTTTCATAGTCCCCAAAGCACATAAAGTGCTCCATACTCTGGCCCGTGTGCCGCGCGATGGCGTGCAACGCACTGGCCTTGGTCGTGTGTGGAGCGTTCGCCTCAAAGAAAAATTTGTTGGAACGCGATAGGTGCACGGGCAACGCCGCAATTTTCTTCATCGCCAGGGCCAAACTCAGACCGTTGCCGAAGATGCCGTTAAACGTAAACTTGTAAAACTGGACGTGGTCCACCGTCAACATTTGCAGCAACTCTGACTCGCGGCTAATGTGGATGGTCTCACCGTTATGCCAATTACCCCGCACACGTCCGGGCACCCCCGGTTTATAACTAACCGCATGGTGCTCAGCAAAGAACACCATGCGGACGAGGTAATGCTTGGCTAGGTGGAACGCCGCCAGCACCACCGCGTTATCCAGCGGCCGCCGAACAATCGGTTCGTCGTGCTGATCATACACGATGGCACCGTTCAGGCAGACTTTATAGCCCGGCACTTCCAAATCCTGTCGTAATAGGTTACTTACAGTGGGTAACGACCGCCCTGAGCAAACAGCGAAGTCACGGCCACTGCGCACCCAGTCGCGCACCGCCTGCCGGTTGTAAGCCGATACCTGACTCTGGTTATTAAAGAAAGTGCCGTCCAAATCCGTCCCAGCTAATGAAATCATGTTAATCTCCCAGTCATTAGGTTTTCGTATTTAACGGGTCGCCCCCTGCACGCCAATTATGAGGCACAGGTTGGGGCGTGCGCAATGGTGTCCAGCGCCGTTTGTAACAGGCGCTCACCATCCAGGCCCGCATAATCGTGGGTATTCATCACCGCTACGGGCACGTCCAACTTGGACTGTAGTTGGTCAGCGAGGTAGCGTACCTGCGGACCAACCAAAATAACGTCTGGCTGCATATCCACGAGTTCATTGTTGACCTCGGCAGCACCAATTGCCACCACCTGCACGTCAACGTTGTCGTTAGCAGCTGCCGCTTCCATTCGGGAAACAAGTAAACCAGTCGACATCCCCGCGCTGCATACCAATAAAATATTCTTTTGTGCCATAATAATCCCCTCCTCGAGAGGTAACTCAACGGAAGCGTTTCCAGTAACCAACTTTAATATAGCTTCTTACCCCGGATTTTGCAATTTTAGTTTGTGGCGCCCAAAATATTGTTCCTCCCCCCTTGCTGTGGTAATCTTAGCGCAAACCGTATGTATGAAAGGAAGTTGCCGCATGACCAAACCGATTATTGCAATGACTGCTGACGCACTCGCCGACACTAACCCCCGGATGCCCGATGACTACCCTGCCTTTGCACCGCACGACATTAAAGAAGCCGTCTTCAAGGCCGGGGGCATTCCGACCATCCTGCCGTTTCCCGACAACCCTGAGTTAGCGGATGCCGCCGCAACCGACATGGTGCCGCTATTTGACGGTCTCATCCTGCCCGGTGGCCCGGACGTCGACCCGACCACGTTTGGCGAAGAACCCATGTGGAACCTCGGCGACACGTACTACCCTAAGGACCGTTTTGAGTTGGCGCTCATCAAGGCTACATTGGCTGCGGGGAAACCCATCTTGGGGATTTGCCGGGGCATCCAGATTCTAAACGTAGCGCTGGGCGGCGATGTGTACCAAGACACCCACACGCAGGACCCTGACAGTTACATTCGCCATCCCCAGGTGGCACCGCCCCACTACCCAACGCACCACGTCGACATTACACCGGACTCGCGCCTGCACGCCTTACTGGGCGACCGGGCCTTCGTTAACTCCCGCCACCACCAGGCGGTACGCAAAGTCGGTACCGGGTTGACCGTCACGGCGACCGCGCCAGACGGAGTGATCGAAGCACTCGAATCCACGGCTGATGACCTCGTGCTGGCGGTGCAGTGGCACCCAGAAAACATGTGGCAACACCACCCCGAACAATTTGGCTTTTTCAGTGACATCGTGGCTCGCGCGCAGGCCCACAAGCACGCTTAACCACTTTGGCCATTACGACCCATCCGGCAGTAGTTGGGGCAGCGTAGTGGCCTTTTTTTGTACCCACCAACGTCCCCCTCTTTGGGTGAGAACCCACGGCACCCCGCGGTCGTACGAACCAGTAATCTGTGGGGTAGTAGTCAAGTACGGGCTTTGCGGGTACAATGACGGTAGTTTGTAAAATTTCAGGGAGGCTATGAAAATGGCATCAACATATTTACCGGAAGAAAACCGGGCTCAAAACATCGTCAACGGGTTGCGTGAAAAGGGCGTGCAACTCGTGGAATTCATTTACGTCGACTATAACGGTGTGGCCCGCGGCAAAACCGTGACCATCGACAGTTTGAGCCGCCACATTGTGGATGGTGTGGGCCTGACGCTCGTGCAGTTTGCAGCCACCGCGCGCGACGAGATCGTCGACGTGCCCGGCCTGACCGCAGTGGGTGAATCCCGGCTGGTACCCGACCTGGATTCCATGCACATTCTGCCCAACCATCCCCAGGTAGCCACGTTCATGTGCGACCACCTGACCCAGGACCAGCAGCCATTCACGGCTGATCCCCGGGGCCTCCTACAGCGCGTAATTGCCGACGCCGCACAGGATGGGTTTACGGCCCAAGCTACATATGAAAATGAGTTCATGCTGCGTAACGCGGAGACGGACGCGCCCGCAAACGATAACTTCTGCTTCGACACCGACGCCATGGAGTTTGCATACGACTTTATCTCCGAGATGATCGACCAGCTGAAGCAAATGGGTATCGGTATTGATAAGTACTACCCCGAAGCCGGCACCGGCCAACACGAGTTACCAATGCGGCCGTACCCGTTACTGCAAGCGGCAGACAACGAAATCTGGTTCAAGCGCGAAGTCCGCGCCGTGGCCCGTAAGCACGGCATGCGCGCCACCTTTGCACCCAAGCCGGACATGCAAACTGAGGGTAACGGGGGACACCTCCACCTCTCCTTGTGGGATCAAGCCGGCCACAACGTGCTGGCAGACGCACAGGATCCCGTGGGGTTAAGCCAACAGGGGTACTACTTCGTCGGCGGTATTCTGGCCCACATCCGCGGCTTACTGGCACTGACTGCTGCCACCGTCAACTCCTACCAGCGCCTCCAACCGGGTGAATGGAGTTCGGCCTACGCCGCTTACGGCAAAGACAACCGGGAAGCCGCGGTCCGGATCCCGTCCACCCAGTGGGACCACGTGGCTGCAACTGCCAACATTGAGCTCAAGGCTAGTGACGCTACGGCCAACCCTTACCTCGCACTGGCAGGTCTGCTGAGCGCCGGCCTGGACGGCATCCGTAATCACATCGATCCGGGAGCACCAGTCAACGTCGACCCCGCCACCCTGACGGACGCGGAACGCGAGGCTGCCGGTATTCAGCGCCTGCCGCTGACTCTGGATGAGGCCTTACAAGCACTCAACGCGGACGCCCTGTTCAAAGACCTGATGGGTGAGCAAATGTTGACGGGCTACACCGCGGTCAAGCAGGCAGACATCAACCACTTTGCCCACTACGATGACCAAGCCATCGGTACCGAAACCGCCCACCTGTACTAAAACCAAAGGAGTTGCCTATGCGCGCACCGCATTTAACTCGTCGCGGCATGGACCCACCCCGCCAATCCGGACTAATTACGGACGGAAAGGAGTGCTAACTATGTCCATCAACGCATTTGTTCAATCACTACCATTACTTGACCACCACGCCCACTACCTAATTCGGGGCGACGTGGCCGACCGGGCTCACCGCTTATTGCGGGTATCCAGCGAAGCCGACGCCCAGTACCCAATTACCGATACGGCTAACCGGTTAGCGTGGTCGGCCTTCCAGCAGACGGCACGTGACTTTGATCCCACCGTGGCTGCTGCTTACCAGCGTGGTGCCACCCCCGAGGAGGCACTGCAGCCTATGGACGCGGACCATTACCGTGACTATAACCACCGCGTCTTTGCGGCTTATCACTACCAGACGCTGTTCATCGACACGGGCTTCGTGCCCGATGACGCCATCCTTGATTTGAACGCGACGGCCGACCTCACCGGCCTGACCGTGCGCCCCATTTACCGGCTGGAAACCCACGCCGAAGCCTACATGCAGCAGTACGCCGACTTCGACGCCTGGTCTGACCACTTCCTTGACGCCGTTGGCCACGTGCGTGCGCACGGCTACGTCGCTGCAAGTCTATTGCCGCCTACCGTGTCGGGTTACAGGTTACCCCGGTGACGCCCGACGCTGCGCGGGCCGCCTTTGACCAATGGCGCCAGCACTACGAAGAAACCGGCGTGGCCCGCCTGGAAAATCAGGACGTCATTAACTACCTGCTCGCACTGGTAGCACCGGCCCTGATCAACCAGCACCTGCCACTCCAATTCCACGTGGGCTATGGCGACGCCGATACTGACCTGTACCTGGGTAACCCGCTCTTGCTGCGGTCATTCTTACGGCGATTCTGCTACGACGGGTTGCAGGTCGTCCTGCTACACTGCTACCCCTACCACCGGGAAGCGGGCTACTTGGCCAGCGTCTTCCCCGGCGTCTACTTCGACACCTCACTGGTCAACAACCTGGCGCCGTCCAGCACCATGAGTGTCGTCCGGGAGTCACTGGAGCTGGCCCCGTACTCACGCTACCTGTTTGCTAGTGACGCCAGCACCTACGTCGAAATGTACGCGGTCGCCGCCCAAACGTTCAAAGCCGCGCTGGCCGCCCAACTGGACGCGGTCACAACCGCGACGGACGCGCAGAAGCAAAGTTGGGCCCGCATGGTCTGCTACGCCAACGCCGCCAACCTGTACGGTGTCGCCGTCACGGCCACCGATTAACCACATATAATTGAAGGAGTACCTTATGCAGAAGAAGCAACTATCATTACTGGAGGTCTTTGCACTCTCCATCGCCATGGTCGCACCCACTGGGGCCATGGCCTTTAACACCGCCGGCGCCGCCAACATGGCCGGCATCAACGTCCCGCTCGCCTTTATCCTGGGGGGTATCGGCGTGATTTTTACCGGGATCAGTTTCGTCGAACTCGGCCGCCGCATCCCCGGCGAGGGTTCCGCCTATGCGTACAACCGCCAGGCCCTTGGTGAAAAGGGGGGCTTTGTGTCCGGCTGGGCCCTCATCCTCACCTACATCACGTTCACCACTAGTAGTGCGGCCATCGTGGGAAACTTCCTCAACGTGTTCCTCGGCCACTTTGGCATCCACGGCCCGATTCCACTCTACATCATCGTGGCCCTACTCATTAGTGATTGGCTCAGCCACCAGGGCATTGAGTTCTCCACGCGCTTTGCGCTGACGCTTGAACTAATTGCCGTGGTCGTGCTCACCATCCTGACCGTGATCATCATTACCCACGGGGGTAACGCTGGCAACACCGCTGCCCCACTGGACCCACGTCACGGGACACTCGGTACGTTGGGCGGTGGGATGATTTTTGCCTGATGTCCTTTGCCGGGTTTGAAGGGGCCGCGACCATCGCGCCGCGCGCCAAGAAGCCAGCCAAAGCCATTCGGGTCGCCCTGATCGGGGCCGTCCTGTTCGCCATGGTCTTTTACTGCATCGTGAGCTACGCCGAAGTGATCGGCTTTGGGACCGCGCACATTGGCAAAATGGCTAGTTCCAGCGCGCCGCTGAACTACCTGGCGACCCGTTATGTTGGCGGCTGGATGGCCATCTTCATCGATTTTGCCTCCGTCACCAGTTACTTTGCCTGCTTCTTTGGCGCCCTGAATGCTGGGGCCTTCATCATGGAGCCATGGCCAACAAGGGTTATATGCACCCGTGGCTGGGCGCACTCAAGGGTGATAAGCAGACGCCGACCCACGCGCTCGACCTGATCACCGGGCTGGCCATCCTGCTTTACGCCGTGTTCGGCATCCTCAGTCACGTCAGTGCCACGAATTACTACAACTACTTTGGGACGATTGGGATGTACCCACTCCTGCTGGTGTACGTCTTGGTCAACATTGGTGCCATTGTGTACTTTAACAAGCACCGGGAACACTTTGGCTTCTGGAAGCACGTGGCCGCACCCGTCATTGGGTTGCTGGTGATGGTCTTCCCCATCTACAGTAACTTGTGGCCCGTTCCGGCCAAGCCGTACAACATCTTCCCGTACGTACTGATCATCTGGCTGGTCATCGGTATCTTCGTTTACCTGGCCCGCAAGCACGGCAAAGCGGCAAAGTAACCACTAAATAGCACCAATTAAAAAGGCGTTACCCGTTGAACGACGGGTAACGTCTTTTTGCTGGTCCTAGATAATTTGGTACTCCAACGATAGCTCCGGCGTACTAGCCTTCTTACCGAACTGTTCGCCGTTATTCAGTTGCCAGCAGAGGGTACTAATGGTCAAATTCTGTGCGGCGACCTGCGCCCGAATTGCATCGAGCCCCGCGGCAATGCTGGCCGCATTATTCTGCGTGCTCGCGACCACATACTGTCCCTGTGGCCGCACGATTACCGGCACGTCACCTGTTACTGGGGAGGTGACTGCCTTCAAAATACGAAAATTCGCGGTTGCATACCCCGTCGCATCTGCGGCAGGTAAGTCGGTCAGAAAACCGGATGCTTGCTTGTCGACCAACTTTAGCCGGCCAATGAGCGCGTAAAATTGTTGGTACAGATCCCGCACCGCCTCGTCCGTACACCCGACCGATTCGGGTGACGTCCAAAATTGGGTCCGCGGCCGCCGCACCACCATGGCCCGACCAATGGGGGCTACGGTAACGGGGCGGGCCTGTAGCCGGTCAGCCAACAACGTCCGCAGTTTCGTCAAGTCCGTCAACTTGGCCTCAATACGGGCTAACAAGGGGGTAATATAGGCGTCCAGTTCGGCACCCGTGGCCCCGACGACGCGTTGCGTATCGGCGACCGACAACCCGAGATGGCGTAGCTGGAGAATGAATTGAAGCTGGTACAGCTGGTCTGCGGCGTAATAGCGGTAACCATTTTCCCCCACCTTTGCCGGGTGAAACAATCCCACTGCGTCATAAAACTGCAAGGTGCGGCGGGTCGTCCCCGCTAGGGTCGCAAACTTGTTGATGGTAATCATTGTCCGTCCTCTTTCTTGACCTGCACGTCACGTGATAGTTTACACTAAAGTCAGTTCGTTGGTACCCAACTAAATGTGGAGGTGCATATTATTATGAAGGCTTTTGTTGTGAACCATGCGGGTGATTCATCCGCGCTGGAACTCGTTGACCGGCCCATGCCACATGCAGACGCCACGCACTCAGTGATGCGGATCCGCGCGTTTGGCGTTCACCGGTACGAAGTGTTGACCCGTGAAGGCGGATCGCCTAGCGTGCATTTTCCACGCGTACTGGGTGTCGAAGCCGTTGGTGAGGTGGCAGCAACGGCACCCGATTCCGGCCTCAAAGTCGGCGCGCACGTGCTGACCATTAATGGCGGCTTTGGCCGGGCCTTTGATGGCAGTTATGAAGAGTACGCGCTAGTACCTAACAAGCAACTGTACACAGCCGACTACCAAGGTAGTTGGACTGACTTTGCCCAGTATCCCGAGACCTTCAGCACGGCCTACGGGGCCCTGCAAAGTTTGCGTCTCGCCCCACACGACCACCTGCTGGTCCGTGGTGGTACCTCCGCTGTAGGTCTGGCCATCATCAAGTTAGCTAAGGCCAGTGGCTACCAGGTAACGGCCACTTCCCGCAAAGCCGCACGGCTGGCCTTCTTACGTGACGCCGGTGCGGACGAAGCAGTGCAGGATCGCGACGGGCAACTACAGACCGAGTCCATGTACGCCGGCATTATCGACCTCGTGGGGGCCACGACCGTCATGAACTCGGTGGCCCACATTAACGTTGGTGGGACATGCTGCATGGTTGGTCTACTCAGTGGCGAGTGGGTCATGCACGAATTCTCGCCGTTTGACCTACAGAACCGCTACCTGACCACTTACGACTCCGGCTTTGCGGACCAGCAGTTGATCAACGCCATGTTCGCCCTGATCAACGCCCACCACATTACCATCCCCATCAGCAAGGTCTTCCCGTTTACCGACTTGCCGGCAGCACAGGATTACGTAATGGCCAACCCGCAAATTGGTGAAGTCATCGTTACAACTGACTAGCAAAGGAGGTCACAATATGACCCGTGATGAACTCATTACGTACTGTCAAAACGAGTACAATGCCGTCGTTGATCATCCGTTCAAACATTACCCCCATTACGTGGCCCTGCGCCACCCAAATGGCAAATGGTTTGGGCTGATTATGAACGTGCCCGGCACCAAGTTGGGGCTGGATGACCCCCAAGAAATCGACATCGTTGACTTGAAGGTCGAGCCCGAGCTCAACTCGATTCTACAGACCCAACCGCGCTTCCGTCCGGGCTACCACATGGCCAAGAAGCACTGGCTGACGGCGTTATTGGATCAATTTGAAAGCGTGGACAACCTTGCTGACCTCATTGAGGGCAGTTTCGCCGCCACTAAATAAGGCACGGCGTCAACAGGGCAACCATAGTTACCCTTGTTGGTGCGCCCCGCTTATTAGGCGCAACAAAGGCCGCTGGTATCCGCATTGCGTCATGGTAACGCGGGTACCGGCGGCCTTTAAACAATCATTTTATTGCTCAAATTTACACAACGTGTAACCATCTGCTTGGGCCTGCGACAATGTCATCGTCTCAACGCTCTTGGCGCTGCGCAAACCGCGACAATGCGGATCAAAGTGGTACCGCGATCCCGACGGCGTGACGTAGACCGTGCGGTTGTCCCCCTGACCATTGGTCGTGGCCGTAGTACTGGTGGTCCGCGCCGGCGCCGTGCTACTACTCGACGCCGCTTGATTGGCCGTTACGGTACTGGTGCCGTCGGCGTAGTTCAACTGCACCCCATCCTGAACGTTAAAGATGTAGACGTTGAAGCTAACCGCGTCATCGCCCACCGATTGCGCCATCATGTGCACACCTGAGCTAGTAGGTTACTACCCTTGAACACCGGCACCACCGCATAACGAACGTAGTGCTGCGGGGATTGCTTCAGGTAATCCGCGATATCGTCCTCATAGTGCAACATCTCCGGACTGTTGAGCGAACGCGTCCCGGTCATCAGATTGCGCCAATTATTGTTTTGTCCGGTTAGCTGGTAACCGATCAGGTGACTGCGATTGTACAGGTAACCACTACGAATGCGCTTATTGTGCCACCCAGTCGGATCCACCGTTAATTCCTCGCGCTTCGCGGTCGGCATCAACGACTGGTTGAGTAACGCCTCAGCATCGGTTGCCCGGTTGTACCGGTCCAGCGCACCGTAATATTGCCAAGCCCCCTTGGCCGTGCTGAGTTCCTGCTTGGTAAAAGTCGGGTGGCCATTATTGACGTCAATCGTCTGCGTCCCCCGGTATTGTAGCTGTGCTAAATTAGCACTGGTCACGCGTCGCTGGTGCCTCTGGTGCTTAGTCACGTGGTGTGACTTAGCCGCCACTTGCTGTACAGACGTGTTGCCCGCGGCGTCAGGTCCGGTAACGTTGACCGTCGCCCCGCCGGCTAGGCCCGCGATCACCGCCACGACGGTTAGTAATCCCCACAGGTGCACTTGCGCCCAGCGCTTACTCCACTTCATTGTTGTCCCAACCTCTTCCTCATTACGTGCTGTTACCCCACTGGGGTTATTATCGCGCAAATCGTGCATCAATAATACGCTAATTAATAAATTACTATGTGGACGCGCCGTACCTGGTGGCACCGACAGCATTCTTTAGAAACTTTCAATACGAAATCGCTTGCATCTCCCCATACTTCTGGACATAATATAGTCAATTCCAGTCGGCTTGGGGGCTACATATTATGAACGGTAAGGTACAGATATTACGGTTCGCGTTGGCGGTGACCGCGGCCGTCATCATCGGTTTTGTCGGGTTAATTGGTATTCAATTTGCCACCAGCATTCACATTGCACTGAACTTTCCCCTGATACTCTTCCTAGTGGCGGTGGTGGCAACAGCGCTGGTGGTGCTCTATATCATCAGTAAGTTTTTCAGCCTGCTCCGCCTGATTGCCGTCAACAAAACCTTTACCCAGCTTCCATCGCCGTGTTCCGGCACATTCGTATCGCTAGTCTAATTGCCGCCTTCACCACCTTGGGGTGTCTACCCGCCATGTACATGTGGCAGATGGCGATGATGCACCCGGCCTCATGCTCGTCGGTTTGGGTGTGGCATTCATCCCCTTTGCCATGTACGCCGCCTTTGCCGTCGTCGAGCAAGTACTGCGGACGGCGGTTCGGACCCATCAGCACGCTTAATGAACGCAATCCCGTACCTGGGGTCCCTTCATGATGAAGGGGCCCTTTTTTTGGCGGCGCTGTGGTTAACTACAGACCCCAAACAGGTCAGTATGCCCGTTTCCCGACACCAACAAAAAGGTGCACCCAGGAAGTAGCTCACGGCCACTCCTGCATACACCATGACGTCAATATTTTCTGCTTTATTCCAGGCGGTGGTCCGCAATTACTTTGCCATGATCATAAGTCACTTCATCGTCGTCAGTAATTGCACGCAGTACCTTTGCCGGGCAACCCACCGCCACTACGTTCGCAGGCAGGTCCCGAGTGACCACAGCACCCGCACCGATAACGGAATTAGCACCGATGTGGACACCAGGTAAAATGGTGGCGCCCGCGCCCACCCACACGTTTGCGGCAATCACCACCGGTTTACTAAAACCATACGACTGCCGGCGCAATTGGGCCGAAACCGGATGGGTACCGGTCACAATCGTCACGTTGAGCGCAAGCATGGTGTTGTCGCCAATCCGGATTTCCGCGTCATCCACAAAGGTACAGTTGAAATTCACGTAGACATTTTTACCCAAATACACATGGCGCCCACCCCACATGGCATAATACGGTACCTGAACGTAACTACCGACACCGACTGCAGCAAACAGCTGACTCAGCATCGTCGCCTTCTTACGTTCATCAGCGGGCGTGTATCCCAACTGGTTGTATTGGTGCATTGCCTCTAGATAGTCGTTGTAATGCGGGTCAGCATAGTTTGAATTAAAAACGCGGTAAAGGTCACCCGAATTCAACGCCTGGTCTACTTTCTTTGCCATATTGTCAGCCTCCAATTGATCCTTGGTCGGTAATGCGGGCCACACCTGAAGCGTAATGAACGACCCAACTAGTTTTGGGTGCCTTTATTCTACCATTGTTGCCAGTGCACATTTTTCTTGATCGAAGTCTGCACTTGAGTTGGTATTTCAGCATTATCGGCTGCCTCACCCAAGATGACCAATGCAGGCAGATAATAACCATCCTTGGCGCCAACTAATTCTTGAATCTGATCCGGCTCTTGCTTCACCAGAGCATGAATCCCAGTACCCAGACCCTCGGCAGTTGCCGCCAGCAACATATTTTCAATCAACGCCCAGCCGGCACCGTAATCCCACAGTCCCCATTTGTTCTTGCTGGTAGTCAAATCATACTTCATGCGTAGGTACGGTAAAATTACGCAAGGTGCCTCTTTAATCATCGTCCGTTGCCGCGAATACGAAATTTTGAACATTTCTTGTTGTGGGGTTTTTGGTTCTTTGATGCGATCAGGGTATGGTTTCACAATTTGTGCGATGGCGTCCAGCTTGTCACGGTCCGTCACGGTTACCAATTGCCACTGGCGCTGATGGTTGGAGGATGGGGCAGCGAGTCCCGCTGACAATATCCGCTCCAATTTATCTTGAGCAATCGGCTTATTCTTGAATTGGCGAATCGTTCGCCGCTGCTTGATTACGTCATAAAATTCCATTTTTCCTCCTCGTCAACCGTTTGCAACTGCTAAACTGTACACGTCACAAACACCTGCATCCACTGGTTGTTATCTGGTGACTGGCCAACTTAGTAAATTAATTGACCGTCTGATATCGTACTTTAAGGATACACAATCGGTACTTGCATGTCAAATATGCAACAAATTAATTGTCGAGGGCACCCACCGCGGTGCCTACCGGCCTTGCACAACTACTAGGCCAGCCACATAAGTATGGTAAACTGTGGGTAGTTAAGTAGGGGTTACGCGGGCGCAACCCCTACGCAAGGAGGATATCGACATGCAAATTACCCGACACAACGAACCCAACCAAACCAACGGTGAACCACCAGTCGTTGGTCATCAGCTTCCCGACTTCACGGTAATTCAAGCTGACGGGACCACCCTCATCGCCCAGGACTTGCGCGGTGCTTACACCCTGATCAGCGTCGTGCCCAATATTGACACGCGCGTTTGCAGTATTTCAACCAAACGCTTCAACGAATCCGTGGACCGTTTCCACCATATCAACTTTCTAACGGTCTCCACCAACACGGTCGCCGACCAAGCTCACTGGTGTGCAGCCGAAAACGTGCACCGGATGCAGCTGGTGTCCGACCAGGAGCACCATTTTGGTGGCGCCATGGGCCTGTATATTGCGAGTGACGGCACGGATGCGCGCAGCGTGTGGATCATTGATCCACAAGGCAAAGTCGCGTACCGTGAACTCATCACGGAACAAACCCACGAGCCCGACTACGACAGCGCCCTGGCATACCTCGAAGCACACCAAGAACTCAATTAATTCAGCCCAACAAAAGGGGCGCGGCCAATGGTCGCGCCCCTTTGTGCCCACTACTTCATTCATGTGTACCCGCTGACAACATGCCCGCGTGCCACCGGTCAAGGTCTACCGACACGAAGACGACCTCCTCATTGGGTTGCAACGCCCAAGTGGTCGCATCAACCACCTCTGGGTACGGTGGGCAACTCAACAATTGAGCAATTCCCGCCTGGGTGTCGTGCAACGCCGCCCGAGCATTGTTCGCCCCAACGACCAGACCTGGTAAATTAGGACTAGTCACCGAAATGAACGGGCCGGAGTCTGCAGTGAAGTATTTAAAAATTACGGGGTAAGCTACTACCGGTCGTTTACGCATAAACGTCGCCCTCCTTGAAACGTCACCATGCACAGTATCACTGGTTGCTATGCCAATAGCGTACGGCGAGTGACCGTCAAAGGGTACCACGAAAGCGACCCACTGGCGGGCGAAAACCAGCGCCGGTACTGGCGTCATGGCCGTTTCAAGGTGTTAGCATAAATTTGGTGGTTTTCCCATTCGGGGCATGTCGTGCGCAAAGTCGTTGCAGACCGTGCCACCAGGGCGGTTGTAGTCGCCCCACATCATCCACACGTTGGTCGCAACTACCGACTGCTACGACTCAGCGTCCAACTCTTCTTCAAAGCTTTGAATAAACCGCTATCACTGTAAACCAGTACGTTATCACGGTAGGCCCGGGCACTGAACCAGGTAAAGGCCACCAAAAAGACAACACTGATGATCAAGGAAAGCGTCACCATCCCCAGGCCCATTTGGCCCACCCCAAAGCGTGCTGGGGCCACCATGGGACTCAAGAACGGAATGTAACTCATTGTCCTTAAAATGGGGCCACTACCCGAGCTCACGTTGAGCGCCGCCATGTATCCGATTACGCCCAGGTAGAGAACCGGCTGGAGGGCCATCCCAGCCTGCTCCTGGTTGCTGACAAGGGATCCACACAACGCCGCCAACACGGTGTAACTAATAATCCCAATGACAAAGAACGCCACCATCACCAGGACGAACGGCCAACCAATCCCCGACCAATCAATCGTGGCCAGGAATTGACGGACAACCGCAAACCGGTCCCGCAACAACCACGCGATGGCGGCTACCCCGGCATACGCACCAATTTGCACCAGTAGTAACACCGTCACGCCCAGCAGCTTGCCGTAAAATTGCGTGGAGGCCTTAATGGCCGTCAGGATCGACTCCTCAATCCGTGAACCCTTCTCCGTAGCAATTTCTTGCGCCACGATGGTGCCGTAACTCAGCAAAAAGACGTACATCAGGGCCCCGACGGCTAGTGACAAGATGACTTTCAACCAGTCAGTCTTACTGCGGGCAACCACCATTTTGCGGGCCTTGAAACTCACACTTTGGGTGCGCAATTGCGCCGGCGCGTTGAGCTGCGCCAGCTGCGCGGCAGACAGTCCAAGCTGTTGCGCGGTATCCATGGTCTTGAGCCCGGAAAGGGCCCGCCGCACGGTGGCGGCATCCACCGACTGACCATTGTCGCGGCTGTATAAATGGGCCGCATGGTCCAAGGTGCGGGGTACGACCAGCAGCGCATCGGCATCCTCATGCCGTAACTGCCGCTGACCCGCTGTCTTGGTTGCTGCCACGGTGTACGTGATATCGCCATCCGCACTTGCTTTGAACGCACTGGCAACAGCACGCGGCGCGACCACCACGACGCGAGCCGGCTCATGAGTATGGCTCACGTACCACTGGATCACCCAATCGCGCCCACTGCCAGAAGCGGGGTCAGCACCAAGCTCCACCAGGAAAAGCTACGGATATTCTTCCGGAACACCATGCTGGCAATCAACCATAATTTACGCATGTTCGTCACCCGCTTTCCTGCGAAAAATCTCGTCCAAACTCGGAGCGTGCTGCTGGAACCCCGCAATATATTCCCCCTGCGTCACTGTCTGGAAAATAGCCTGCCCGCGCTCCGGGTCATCCAACTGTAACTCAAACTCATCCCCATGCCCTTGCACCGCCAACACCCCGGGCAATTGCGCCAACGCGTCAGCCGATAACCGCGGCTTGGTGAGACTAATTCGGGTCTCACCGTACTGGGCGCGAATCTCGCCGACCGTGCCCGCAAGCACCACGGCACCGTTTTTCAGCATGACTAAGCGGTCGGACAGCGACTCGACATTGCGCATGTTGTGGCTGGAAAAAAAATAATGGCCGATCCACTAGTCTGCAAGTACCGCACGCCTGCTTCCAGCAGGCTCGCATTGACCGGATCCAGACCCGAAAACGGCTCGTCTAAGATTACCAGTTTGGGCATAAAAATCAGGGCGGCAATCAACTGCACCTTTTGCTGATTACCTTTGGACAGATCCTTGACCTTATCCGTCAGCTTGCCCTTCACTTCAAAGCGCTCCAACCACTCCGGCAAAGCATCCCGCACCGCTGTGCGGGTCATACCGTGCAGTTGGCCAAAGAACTCGATTTGCTCGACTATGCTCAGCTTGGGATACAATCCCCGCTCCTCGGGCAAGTAACCAATAAAGTCATGGTCAATTTTGCTCATGGCTTGGCCTTGCCATTGCACCGTCCCACTATCAGGGTGCAAAAAAATCCAGAATCATCCGAAACGTCGTCGTCTTGCCCGCACCGTTTTGGCCAATTAGACCCAGAATTTCACCTGGCTTAACAGTGAGGCTGATTTGATCCACGGCCACCTGTTTACCAAAGCGCTTTGTGACCCCCGTCAGTTCCAGCATATTATCCCCTCCTTCGTTCATGGCGTTAACATTCATCCAGAAGGTATCATTAAAGCGATGAAAGCGCAATCATTTTTATTTTTTTTGGGGGGGACACCCACATGGTGGTCAGGGCGGTTGCACTCAGCTTCAGCAAAAAGCCAGCGCAGTCGATAGTGACTGCGCTGGCTTTTTTTTAGGGTCTACATTTTCTGGTATTGGTGAAAGCCAATGCCAGTTTTTTAATTTTGGCAAATCAAAAGGGCATCATTGTCCCCTCATGCTACGATTTAAGCGCCTAAACCTAATCGAGAAGAGGAAATATGGTGCCCCAAGGTGATTCTATCCTAAGTTTGCTCGAATTGACAGGCCCACATCTCGCAGAAATCGCTATTAGCCAGCCAAAGCGAGTGCAAGGGAGAAAGATCCGTGTAGTCAAAGCGACGCTGAGTTCACCACTGAGTGCTTTCACATCATGCAACTGGCGGCTAGGGCACTTGATCAGGAGCGCCTACGGCTACTCCACCAAGAAATCGACCAACATAGTCGTCGCTATCGCATTCTAAAATCTCAGTGGCGCTTATTTCACCTCAACGAAGACAAATTTGAACGAGCCAAGAGCCAATATTTACGGGGATTAAAGGAATGAATTATCCCTGTCCCGCAGGCCGCGGTTAACCTCGGTCTCGATCAAGCCCCACGCTTCCCACGCTTCCGAGCTGCCTACGGAATATATCAAACCATCATGACAGCCCTGAAAAACAAGTCAGGAGTCAAGCTGGCCCATTTACTGAAAAACTATAAGAGTTGTGGCAACGCCATGGACGCTACCATCGCTACGCTGAGAAAAAAACAAACATGCGATACTAAATAGCTGCCACTATTCCCATTCAAACGGTCCTCTTGAAGGCCTCAACCGAAAAA
This sequence comes from Lacticaseibacillus thailandensis DSM 22698 = JCM 13996, assembly GCF_001312865.1. Taxonomy (GTDB): domain Bacteria; phylum Bacillota; class Bacilli; order Lactobacillales; family Lactobacillaceae; genus Lacticaseibacillus; species Lacticaseibacillus thailandensis. The sequence goes on from NZ_BBER01000004.1 coordinate 122,244, forward strand.
TCAAGACGCTGAAACGTAACTGCTTTGGTTTCCGAAATCAGTACAACATGTTTATCCGCATTCGGCTGATTCATGAGTAAACAAAAACACATTCTCCGGAGTGAATGTGTTATCAACAGAGTATCACCAATACGATTTGACGAAGACCAAAAAAAACGCCCGCCACCCCCGCGGGGATGGTGGACGTTTCCTGGACGGAACCAAAATTACTTAACGGTAACTTCAGCGCCAACTTCTTCAAGCTTGGACTTGATGTCGTTAGCTTCGTCTTCAGTAACACCTTCCTTGACGTTAGAAGGAGCGGCGTCAACGACACCCTTAGCATCCTTCAAGCCAAGACCAGTGATTTCACGAACTGCCTTGATAACCTTAACCTTCTGCTGACCAGCATCAGTCAGTTCAACGTCAAAGCTGTCCTTAGTGGCAGCATCGTCACCTGCAGCAGCGCCAGCAGCAACTGGGGCAGCAGCGGTAACACCAAATTCGTCTTCGATAGCCTTTACCAGGTCGTTCAATTCAAGGATGGAAGCACCCTTGATCTGTTCAATAATAGCGTCTTTGTCCAAAGCCATGATTGAATCCTCCATTTTGTTAGTTTTGTTAGTAACGTTACGCAACGAATCGCCAAACCGACATTAAGCGGCTGGTTCTTCGTCCTTGCTGTCTGCAATCGCCTTGATGACGTATGCGAAGTCGCGTACAGGTGCCTGAATGGCAGATGCGACCATCGAAATCAAGCCATCGCGGTCTGGCAGACTTGCCAGCTGTTCGATTTCTTCAAGGCTGGATTGCTCGCCCTGAATGATACCACCCTTAAGCTTCAGGTTTCAAATTCGCCGGCGAACTTCTTACCAATGCGGGCCGGAGCCACAACATCAGTTTCAGAATACAAAATAGCCGTTGGGCCAGTGAACAGTTCGTCCAAGCCTTCGTAGCCAACCTTGTCAGCGGCACGACGTAGGTAAGTGTTCTTAACCACTTCCATCTTGGAGTCACTTTCACGTAATTCCTTACGCAACTGGGTAACCTGGTCAACCGTCAAACCACGGTAGTCGATAACGATTACGGTAGCGGCGTTCTTCAGGTTTTCGGCGACTTCGTCAACAACCTTAGCCTTTTCAGCAATAATTGCTTCACTCATGTGTTTTACCTCCTTTGTAGTATTGTGGTGGAATTTTTATATAAAAAAAACTCCATGTCCACCAAGACATAGAGGTATCGAATACTACTTGATACCACCTCGGCAGGATGATTAAGGCTAACGCCCCCTGAGTCTTAGGTGAAGTTTTAACACAAGTGACAGCTTACCATGCCTGCCCCTAACCGTCAAGCCCTACTTGCCGACCACGGTCCGTGGCGCCAGCGTTTAGTAATGGTTGCCAATCTTGACCCCCTGCTCACACTAACCGCCATGGCGAACACAGGTACCAACAGGCGTTGATGCCCCGTGTCAGCATGCTAATCTTGGTCGTGGTGCTGGTGCAAAATCCGGTCCTTGACTGCTTCGTATTCATCTGCGGATAGGATTCCTTTGGCCTTCATCTCACTTGCCCGTTCTAGGTCGTCAAAGTCACTGGTTGCTTGTTGACGCCGCTGCGTTGCAGCCTGCCGAAACTCTTCAGTGTCCGCACTACCCGCCATCACGTAGGCGACTAACTCCAGAACCCCACCAACGATTGTAAAGATCAGGAAGAAAATTCCCCACGCCAACATGGAACCGCGTTGGGCAACGAACGCCTCATCACTCGCATTGTGAAACTTTAACAGGAGCGACCCACCAATAATCATCGGCACCCCGACGATGGCACCAATGATCGTGAGCGTGCAGAGCGCACCCACAACGATGGCCCAAATAGCCCCTACATAAGACAGCGTTTTGGCTGTCTGCAAATTTGGATTACGCATAATCTCACCCTCCGTGTCCTTGATCACCTAACACTTAAAGGATAACTGGGGCTGGTGGCAATCGCATCCGCCGTTGGACTGATTTATGCCTCCGGGTGAGTTGGCGGCGTCGTGGGGTCCTCCGAGTTGGCCGCACTACTTGCTGGTGCGTCCGCATCGCTACTGGTCCCTGACGCCGTCGGGGTGTCGCTACTCGCAGCCGTTGACGCGGAAGCATCCTGCGTGGCAGCATGAGCGTCGTTAACGTCCACTCCCTCTTGCTTCAACGCCGCCGCCTTAATATCCTCAAACTCAGCCTGGGAAATGACGCCCTTCTCCTTGAGTTCATATGCGCGTTCAACACTACTAAAGCTCATGGTCGGTCGCGCATCAACGTTCGCCGCTGGCACGTGGTTGTTCACCTGGAAGTAGGCAACCAACTCCAGCACACCGCCAACGAGGGTACAAAATAAGAAGAAGATCCCCCACCCTAGCATGGCACCACGGTGGGCATAAAAATTGTCATCGTTATAGTGTCGGAGCCGCAACAAGTAAATCCCACCAATAATCATGGGAATGCCCAGAATAATCCCGATGATCGTCAGGCAATACAATGCCCCCATCACGATGGCAAAAATAGCCCCAATTAATGACAGTGTCTTAGCTGTTTGTAGTTGCGAATTGTCCATGATTGCTCTCCTTCACTTTGCGAACGGTAACCTTGTGCAAAGTATACCACAGCGTGCACTGACGCGAATACGTCGCACGACTGCTTGTTAATAGTGATGCTACCTCAAGCCTGTGCTGACATCCGCAACAAAAATAAGGCAGGCAATAAAAAAACAACCACCGGCCATAACGGTCGATGGTTGTTCTCAACGCGCTTAATTAGAACTGGTTAGCGTCAACACGGACGCCAGGGCCAAACGTGCTCGTGACAGTCAGAGACTTCACGTAAACACCCTTAACGGTGGATGGGCGCGCTTGATCATCGTGTCGTTGAAGACACGGAAGTTCTCCAGCAACTTGTCAGAATCGAAGCTAACCTTACCGATAATGGCGTGGATAATACCAGCCTTGTCGACACGGTAGGCTACTTGGCCAGCTTGATGTCGTTAACAGCCTTGGTAACATCCATCGTCACCGTACCAGTCTTGGGGTTTGGCATCAGACCCTTAGGACCAAGGACACGGCCAAGACGACCAACCTGGGCCATCATCTGGGGCGTGGATACAGCAACATCAAAGTCCATGAAGCCGTCAGCGACGTCCTCAACCAAGTCCCGGCCACCGACGCGGTCAGCACCAGCTTCTTCAGCCTGCTTAGCGGCATCGCCTTCAGCGAAGACGATCACCTTCTGGCTCTTACCAGTACCGTTAGGCAGGACGATTGCCCCACGTAACTGCTGGTCAGCCTGCTTAGGGTCAAGGTTCAGGCGGTAAGCCACCTCAACCGTTGCGTCAAAGTTTGCGTAGTTTGTTTCCTTTACGAGTTCGAGCGCTGCCTTAGGGTCGTACACCTTGTCGGCGTCAACCTTCTTAACGGCCTCGAGATACTTCTTACCATGTTTTGCCATTCTGGGATTTTCCTCCTTGCAAATGTGGTCAACGGACGCATGCGTCCTTCCACTTGATTACGTCGGCTTTTACCGACAATCCGACCTACTGTTCCGACTTAAAGCGCAGGTTTAGCCCTCGACTTCAAAGCCCATGGAACGAGCGGTACCTTCAACCATGCGCATAGCAGCTTCAACACTACCTGCGTTAAGGTCTTGCATCTTCGTCTCAGCAATCTGCTGAACCTGGTCCTTGGTAACCTTAGCTACCTTCTTGGTGTTTGGTTCACCAGAACCCTTGGCAACACCGGCAGCCTTCTTCAAAAGAACGGCTGCTGGTGGCGTCTTGGTAACGAAGTCGAATGAACGGTCTTCGTACACAGTGATGACAACAGGAATCATGATACCTTTTTCCTGGTCCTGAGTACGTGCATTAAATTCCTTCGTGAAGCCAGAGATGTTAATCCCAGCCTGCCCCAAAGCAGGACCAACTGGCGGCGCTGGAGTTGCCTGACCAGCGGGAATCTGAAGCTTAACGACATTTGCTACTTTTTGTGCCACGAATAATTACCTCCTTATTCCGTGCTGTGGTGTTGATGGCCAGTAGTTTTGGCCTCCCACTTGTATGCACAAAACATACTTGAATAATATACCACAGTGCGGTGCGCGAAGCAATCGCCACGACGCGGTGCTGCGGACACCGCACAACGCTAGTCAATGCAAGGACCTACTGGGTAGCGGCCACGTGCAGTTGGCCAACCGCGCTGGTCACGTCGGCATAGCCTTTGCTAGTCAAAATGTCTTGCAACTCCTGGTTCAACCGGTCAAAGATGGGCACGCCTTCTGGCCCGAACGCCGTCGCCACCTGCACCATCGACGCCCCGCAGAGAATCAGGTCGTAAACATCACGCCCCGTCTGTACGCCACCAGTACCGATCTGCGCGATATCATCCCGCAACCGTTCGTGGAGTGCCCGCACATTGGCCAGCGCCGTTGGTTTAGCGTAGCCCCCGCCAATACCACCGAACCCACCTTTGGGCTCAATTGCCGGGGCATCAGTTTGGGGATCCACGAAGAAGCCGTTACCCAAACTATTAATACTGTTAGTGTACTTCACTGGATATTGGTTCAGGATACGTGCAATCGCGTCAAAGTGGATGGGGTCAAAGAATGGCGGCAACTTCACCCCTAACTCTAGCTGGGGGAACCGCGTAAACACCTTATCCAGCAGGGCATCGGTCGCATCAAAGTCATACGCCAACTGCGGGTGGCCCGGAATATTCGGACAAGACAGGTTCAATTCCACGATTCCCGCAAAGTCGTTCGCGGCAATTTGCGCCAACACTGCCAACTGGTCCGCTTCGGAAAAGCCGGCCACCGACAGAAAGTTGTTGGCGCCGTGATCAGGCAGGGCGGTCAGGTAGTCGAGATAATAAGTGAGCCCCTTGTTGGGCAGACCCATAGAGTTAATACTGCCATACGGCAACGGCGACATCCGGTGACCCGGATTGCCCGCGCGCGGCGTCAAGGTCGCGGTTTTGGTCACAAAACTGCCTGCACTACTGTGACGCAATTTTTCCAGATCCCCAGCGGTCGAGCAACGCACCCCGGCACCATTCATCAACGGACTACTGTACGTCCGTCCCAAAAATTTTGTTGTTAACGTCATGATTATGCCTCCTTGGCTGGCACGTGCAGTGCCTTCAACCCGTGCATGGACAACATGGTGATACAGCTCAATACGTACAGCGTGGCCAGGGAACCCATGACCACGATCAACGAGTAGTGATCCATCAGGAAACCAATAACGACTGAGGAAAAGCCGCCGATTGCCCGCCCAATGTTGACGATGACGTTATTGGCGGTCGACCGAATCGCACTCGGGTAAAGCTGGCTGATCACCGCACCATAACCACCAAACATCCCGTTGGAGAAGAAGCCAACGATAGCACCCGCTAGTAACATGGTGGCGCGACTGTTCACCATGGCGATACCAAAGACGGACAGGGCTGACGCTAACAGGAAAATGCCAAACGCGCGGCGCGGGCCAAACTTATCTAGAATGGTCCCGAACGTCATCATGCCTAGGCTCATCCCGACGATGGTCGTGATCATCCACACGGAGGAGCCAGACACGGACAGGTGCAGCTGGGCCTGCATGATGGTTGGCAGCCAGCTCATCAGGCCGAAGTAACCGGCAATTTGCACGATCACCATGAAGATCAGGGCCAGGGTTTGCACGGCTAACCGTGGCGTTTTAAATAGCTCACCCACGGTTGCTCGCGGTGTGGCCCCGGCAGCTTTGCGTTCGAGGAACCCCTCACTCTCCCGCACGTGCCGCCGGATAAAGACAATCAGGATCACGGGCACCACGCCGACCAGGAAGAGGGTGTTCCAAGTGCTAACGCTCAGCACCCAGGCCGCAACAATAGCGGCTAACACGGCACCGACCTGGCCACCAATTGCGGCCACGGAAGTCAAGCGCCCAATATCTTTGCGCGGAAAGTTATCGGCGATGAGCGTAATGCCAACGCCGTACTCCCCACCGGCACCAATTCCGGCAACGAAGCGGCAGAGATAAACCATATAGGCGTTGTGGGCAAAGTACATGGCGGCAGTAGCAATGGCAAAAATAAAGACCGTCTGCGAGAATGTTTTCACACGCCCGAAACGATCACCTAAAATACCGAATATTAAGCCGCCCACCAACATGCCGAGGTTGGTGATGGTGACGATGAATCCCGCCTGGGTTCCGTTCAGATGCATATCTGCAGCGATAGAACTCAGCGCGAACGACAGGAACATGACGTCCATGTTCTCCAACGCAAAGCCGGCGCTGGTGGAAGCCAGCACCCACTTACGCTGCGCAGTCACGGAATGCGACTGCGGGACCGACACTACTTGACTCATAATAATCCCTCCAAAATGGCTGCTCACAGGCAACCGTTATTTTGTGTTCATACGTCGCAAGCAGTATGCCACATTCGCACCGCTGTGACAAGAGTCAATTTAAGTAGCGACTGGGGGGTGATGAGGAGCGTAGCCCTAACACCATCTTGCATGCCTGGGCATACGATCACGTTAACTACTTCAAATTTGATGGCGTTGGACGTGTGGGTGGTCACAAGCTACGGCGGAGAGTCGGTCAGCCGCGGGCGCACCGCCACGTGCAAGCTTATCCCACCACGCCAACAGTGCAAAAATATGTTGACGCCGACGGGCAAGGACGGTTATACTGTGGTCAATTTAAGACTTTAAATTGGTCCCGTGAGGCCAGCAAGTGATAATTTCGGTATGGGCGCCGTCTATCTTGGCGCGTCCGCACACCTCACGGGGCAGTCTGTGAGGTGTTTTATTTTGTCCATCGTGAACCAAGCTGAACCACCGCTCATCATCGCACTAGACTTCCCCACCCCTGACGACGCCCTCGCCTTCGTACAGCGTTTCGACCACCCGGAAGAACTGTTTTGCAAAGTCGGTATGGAACTCTACTACCAGGGCGGTCCCGCCGTTGTCCGGCAACTCCAAGCACTGGGCGTCCGGGTCTTCCTGGACCTCAAGTTGCATGACATCCCCAACACCGTCGAACGTGCCGCCCGCATCATTGGTGGCTTAGGCGTGGCCCTCACTACCGTTCACGCTCAAGGTGGCCGCAAAATGATGGCCGCTGCTGTGCGTGGGGTCCGCGCCGGAGCGGCGGATGCTGGCGTGCAGCCAGCCAAGGTGCTCGCCATCACGCAACTAACGTCAACTAGCCCGGCAGCGCTCCGGATGAACAGCAAGTCGCCGTCCCGTTACCCGACTCCGTCAACCACCTCGCACAACTTGCGGCAACCAGTGGTCTGGATGGTGTCGTGTCGAGCGCGGCGGAGGTAGCTGGCATGCGGCCGCACCTCCCGGACGACTTTCTCTTCATCACCCCAGGAATTCGACTCGCGGACGCCCATGTTGACGACCAAGTCCGCGTCATGACGCCTGACGCCGCACGCCGCGCTGGAAGTTCCGGCATCGTCGTTGGGCGCCCAATTACACAGGCTACTGATCCCGTGGCGGCCTACCAGCACATCAAATCACTTTGGGAGGAACCAATTCATGAATAACGACATTGCGAACCTAGTGGCGAGTGACTTGTTGGATATCAACGCCGTCACTATCCGCACTGACCCACCGTTCACGTGGGCCAGCGGCATCAAGGCCCCCATCTACACCGACAACCGTCTTACCATCGCCTACCCGCGTATCCGTGAGCAAATTGCCGCGGCGTTAACGCGGACAATTGCCGAACGGTACCCGGACGCCACGGTTATTGGTGGGGTTGCCACCGCCGGCATTCCTCACGCCACGCTGGTTGCCGCTAACCTCAACTTGCCGTTGATCTACGTACGTGCGCACCCCAAGGACCACGGCCAGGGGAAACAAACTGAGGGCAAGCTAGCAGCAACAGACAAAGTCGTGTTGATCGACGACCTCATTTCGACTGGGGGCAGCGTGCTTAACGCCGCCAAAGCTGTCCAGGCAACCGGCGCAACCGTGCTGGGTATCTGCGCAATTTTCAGTTACCAACTGCCGGACGCCGCCCGCAACTTTGCCGCGGCCGGACTAACGCTGACCAGCATCACCGACTATGACCACCTGATTGCAGCCGCCGTTGCCCACGGCCACCTGCCCGCTAACGAACTGGATAACGTCCGGCAATGGCGGCAGGATCCTTGGCAGTGGACCAACAAGTCTTAATCAATATATAGTAGAAACGCGCCCCGGTGACCAATCAGGGCGCGTTTTATGTACTACAACTACAATTGCAACCACCAAACTAACTTCTTACACCCAAAGCGTTTTCATTATTGCCAGAACAATCTACAATGATGTTATACGGACACCGACCGTAACCGGAATTAAGGAGGCGTTATTATGAGCATTACGGATGAATTTATCGCGGCCATCACCGCCGATGTGGCGCTACAACTGGACGCCATTACGCAGTTGGGCCAGCAAGTCGCTCACCGTGTCGTCGCACGGCAACAGCAAGAAGGTACCACTGAGCAGGACATTGACGTCACGTTGACCGGGCTCACCATTACTTTGCACCCCACACCGAATATTGACGCGTTTATGGCCGACCACCCATTTGTACAGTTGGCGGCCCAACCTGGCATTCAGGGTAACGACCATGAGCAAACGCTCACCGTCGAGACCGCCAAGTTTGGGGTCATCGAACTGCGGCGGGCTGCCGACCAAGTACCGTGCGGGTCGAGTTCCACAGCCTCAGCCCCCACATGTGGCAGCGGGTCAGCCACAACATGGTCTGGGAAGCACGCCTCACCGTGCCGGTGCATGAAATAACGGACGGTGATAACAACCTCATTGCCACGGTCTTCCCACCGAATCAGCACCCCCACTTCATTGACTAATGGGTACCCCAAGGAGGTGACACCATGGCCACCATGCTGGACTATCTGGCCCACGCGCGGACTGAATCCCCCAAGGCTATTCCACTCAATCCCATCGAAGTAGCGGCGCTGGCCCAATTGGCGTACCTCAATCTTGATGAGTGGCAGTACCAGACTTTGCCCAACCTGGACACACTGGCAACTTTGCCCGCCCTCAACGACCTGGTCGCTGGTACCTGGAATGAAGAGGGTAACCGACAACTAGTGCAACATTTAGGCCAGGCTCCGCGCTTCCGCGACGCCCACATCCTCAACTACTTGAATCGGCAAGACCCAGATCAGGAGCAACAGTTTTCGGTCATGACGTTGCAACTGGCACCGCAACGCTACTACATTGCCTTTCGGGGCACACGCGCCAACTTTGTGGACTGGAAGGAAGACTTTAACATGACCTACATGGACGCCACGCCCTCGCAGGTTGACGCCGCGCGTTACGTCCGCCACCAAATGGACCGCTACCCGGGTAGGTTCTACCTGGGTGGGCACTCAAAGGGCGGCAACTTAGCCACGTACGCTTACCTACACGCGGGTCCGACCACCCAACGACGAGTCATTGCCGTGTACAACCTGGATGGCCCGGGTCTGGGCGCACCACTACCAGCTAGCGCCAACGGTATCGTGCATAAGTTGGTGCCCCAAAATTCGGTGATCGGCATGATCATGGAACGCACCCATAACTTCCAGGTGGTACAAAGTACGGCGCACGGGCCGCGTCAACACGACCCGTTCACGTGGGCGGTCAGGGACAACGACTTTGTCTACCTCCCCACCACCAGCGCCCTATCACAGCACGCCCAACGCACCATCAACCTATGGTCGACAGCATGGATGACGCCACCAAAGCCGCGGCCCTCAACGCGGCGTACCGCATCATCCAACAGACTGAAGTGTCGACCCTCACGGAGCTCCGCCGCAACTTTCCCCAAAGCGCCAAGTTGATCGTCCAAGCGTTGCACCAAACCGACGCGGCAACCTATAACGAGTGGCGGGCGGTCATGCAACAACTGATTGGCGCGTTATTGGCATCACGAAACCATTGATTACCATACGCAAAGGAGGCTCCACATGGAATACTTAAAGTTACTGGGGATCGTCATCATTGTGGTTGGCTTTGCCCTCAAGTGGGACACCACCGCGGTCGTCGTCATCGCCGCACTGGCCACCGGGTTATTTGCCGGCATGTCGGTGCCCGACTTGTTGCACACCCTGGTCAAAGCTTTCTGGACAACCGCATGGTCTCGCTCTTCTTCCTCACCCTGCCAATGATTGGTCTGGTCGAAAGCCACGGACTCAAACAGGTGGCGGTCGCCGCCATTCAAAAGCTGAAGCGATTGACCCCCGGCCGCATCCTCAACTTATACGTCATCATTCGCGCCCTGGCCAACGTCTTTGGCATTAGCCTCTCTGGCCAAGTGCAGTTCGTGCGGCCCCTGATTCAACCGATGGTGCAAGCCGCAGCAGAACAGCACCACCACCTGACTCCCGCCGAAGTGGATTTGACCAAGGGACGGAGTGCCGCGGTCGACAACCTCGGTAACTTCTTTGCCCAAAACCTCTTCGTAGCCTCCGGTGGGGTGTTGTTGATCGCCAGCACCATGAAGTCACTCGGCAAACCAGTCAGCGCCATGAGCATCGTCATCGCCAGCATTCCGGTCGCTATCACCATGCTGGTGGTAACCATCATCTACAACACGCTATTTGACCGACGCTTTCGGGCCAACAATGATCAGGGGGGCAAACACTAATGATGAATAACTTACTCATTGCACTTTACGCCCTCATTGGGGCCATGATGGCGCTAGCCGCCATTGAATCCTTCCGCGACCGCGAGAATCCGGCACGATACGGGACCGGTATTTTCTGGACCTTTCTGGCGGTCATCTTTGCCTTTGGCGACTTCATCCCCGCCACCGTGGTGGGGGCCATGCTGATCATTATCGGGGTGCTCGCCCTGGCTAGGCAGATCAAGGTTGGGCACCTGCCAGCCGTGAACGTTAAGACCGCTACCAACGCGGCGCACCAGCTAGGCGGTTGGATCTTTCTGCCAGCATCGTCCTGGCCGTCGTCTCCATCGCCATCGCGCAGTTTACCAGTTTGGGCGGCCAAATCGGTATTGGGATTGGTGCCTTGGTCTCCCTGATTGTCGCCGTCATCCTGACCCGTACTTCTGGTAAGCAAGTCTACCGGGACACCCAGCGGATGGTCCGCTCAGTCGGTGCCCCCGGGGTACTGCCCCAGTTGCTGGCAACCCTCGGCGCGGTGTTTACCGCCGCGGGCGTGGGCACGTTGACGGCCAAGCTGATTGCCGGCGTTTTCCCAGCTGGTAATCAGTTCGGTGGCGTAGTCCTCTACTGTGTTGCCATGGCACTGTTCACCGCCATCATGGGTAACGCCTTTGCCGCCTTTGCGGTCATCACCGCTGCCATTGGGGTGCCGTTTGTCATCGCTCAGGGTGGCAACATCGCCGTGGTCGCGGCGATGGGGATGACTTCTGGGTACTGCGGCACCCTGCTGACCCCAATGGCGGCCAACTTCAACTCGCTGCCGGTTGCACTAATGAAAATGGACGACGAAATGGGCGTCATTCGTCAGCAGGTACCCGTCGCGATTATCCTGCTGGTCCTACAAATTGGCTTAATGTACTTATTGGCATTTTAATTTACACCACACTACGGAGGTATTATGATGAAAATTCTTGTGACTGGCTTTGACCCCTTTGGACCCGACAAAATTAATCCGGCAATTGAAGCGTGAAGCGGCTTCCTGACACCATTACAGGTGCGACCATCGTGCCGCTGGAAATCCCTACTATCTTTAACCGCTGTGCTGAGGTGGTGCACGATGCCATCGTACGCGAACAACCCGACTATGTGCTCAGCATTGGCCAGGCTGGGGGCCGCTTTGGCCTGACCCCCGAGCGTATCGCCATCAACCTGGATGATGGGCGCATAGCGGACAATGCGGGTTACCAACCCCTCAACCACACCATTCACGCGGACGGCGCCAACGCCTACTTTGCCCAATTACCTATCAAGGCCATGACCCGAGCGATTCGGGCGGCGGGCTTGCCCGCCAGCGTCTCCAATAGTGCCGGGACGTACGTCTGCAACCACATCATGTACCAGGTGCAGTACATGCGGGACAAAGAGTTCCCGCAAATCCAGGCCGGGTTCATGCACATCCCCTTCCTGCCGGATCAGGTCACTAACCGACCGAACACCCCGTCACTGAGTCTAGATGACGACGTACGGGGTATCACGGCGGCCATCACGGCCATCGTGGAACGTAACGGCCAGGGTGACATTGAAACCGTTGAGGGTGCGATTGCGTAAGGTTAAAGGAGAATAATTCGTGGAAACAAAGCATGGACGGCACTCGTTTTTCGACGGTGGTCTGCTTAGCCTGATTGGCTGGAGCATCCTCGGCACAATTGTTACGGTTTGCACCGGTGGTATTTGTTACCCCTGGTCGATTACCATGCGGTACGGTTGGCGCATTAACCACACCGTGATCGACGGCCACCGGATGCATTTTAACGGCTCGGCGGTCGGCTTGTTTGGCAACTGGATCAAGTGGTTGCTGCTATCTGTCATCACTCTGGGTATCTACGGCTTCTGGGTCCACATTAAGCTGCTAGACTGGAAGGCCCAGCATACCGAATTCATCAATTAGTTACGCCACAATAAAAGCGCGGAGCGAACATCTGGGTAAGTTCGCGCCGCGCTTTTGGTGCAGTAGCAGCAATGAATAGTCTATTGTCAGGACTACTTGTTGTGAGCCTGCATAACCGGGCTACCAACTTCGACCGCACCATCATTATATTGTGATAGCGTTGCCACAGCGTCCATGTTGGTAATGACCGTAATGACTGTCGTATCTTTACCCGCAGCCTGCACCTGCTTGAGGTCCATGGTACCCAACTGTTGGCCATGACTTACATGGTCACCTGGCTTGATGTTGAAGTTAAACGGTTTGCCGCCTAATTCAACTGTGTCAATACCCATGTGTACCAATAGCTCCAAGCCTGAATCTGTCTTGAGTGTAAATGCATGCTTTGTCTCAGTCAAACTGATGATCGTCCCATCTGCAGGAGCAACAATCGCTTCCATGTTAGGAACAATCGCAAACCCATCACCAAGCATCTTTTGAGCAAACGTGGCATCCTTCACTGCCGACATCTGTATTAGCTGTCCAGAAGCAGTAGCAACCAAGTTAGTATCCGCTCCAGCAACTGGTGTGGCATTCATAATTTGGTCAACATCAATGCTGGACGCATCGGTAGCGGATGCGACTGTAGCGCCACTGGCATTAATCAAGTTACCTTCAACGTCGTGCGCTAGCATCGCCGACTTTGGTACCCCAAAGAAGAAGGTTGCCAAGAAGCCACCAGCGTACGCTGCAAGGAGGCCAAATACGTAACCTAACCACTTGCCATTAGCAATCAGGGGAATTAGGGCCACACCCGAAGGACCAATGGAAGTAGCACCAATACCACCGATGGCACCAATCACAGCACCACCGATACCACCACCAACACAGGCCGTAATGAATGGCCGACCCAGTGGAAGTGATACACCGTAAATCAGGGGTTCACCAACACCGAGAACACCGACGGGCAACGCACCTTTAATCATTCCCGTCAGTTGCTTATTCTTGCGGCAACGAATCCACAGCGCAATTGCGGCACCAACCTGACCCGCACCGGCCATAGCCAGAATTGGTAACAGCGGCGTGTTGCCCAAACTCTTGATCATCTCGAGGTGAATTGGAGTCAAAATCTGGTGTAGTCCCAGCATAACCATTGGGAGGAAGAATAGTCCGAGCATGAAGCCGGCAAAAGCACCACCAACGTGCAGAATCCAATTAATCGAACCAACAAGGGAGCTGGAAACCCAACCAGCTGCGGGCATAACCAGAAAAATCGTAAAGCAACCGACAATCAGTAACGTTAGAAAGGGTGAGAAAATGATATCAACAGAATCTGGAATAACCTTGTGGAAGAATTTTTCTACGTATGACATTACCCAAACGGCAAAAAGTACCCCAATGATCCCACCAGAACCAGCAACCAATGCTGAACCAGTAAAGATGTTAGGCAAGGTAACCGGGGCAACCACTCCTGGAAGGTAAATCAAACCAGCAATGATACCGCCTAATCCTGGGGTTGCCTTGAATTCCTTCGCCGCATTAATCCCGACATAAATATTTAGGTAAGTAAACAAACCACTGTTGATAACTTTCAGCACAGTAATAAACGTAGTCCAATTGGTACCTAAATCACCAGCTGTCTGCATGTTAGCCAAAATGCCTGCAATACCAGAAATCAGCCAGCACCAACAAACGCCGGGATCAATGGAATGAAGATGGCACTAATATGTTTCAGCGCTTGCCGCCACCATGTCTGCTTCAACTGTGCCTTTTGTGCCGCATGTACTTCGGCTGCTTTCGCCTCTACAGCTGACTTCCCAGCCGCGTATGATTCGGAACTATTAGCATCGGGAAAAGGCTCACCCAAACCAACACCAACCTGATCAACCATCGCCTGGGCGACTTTGTTCACAACGCCAGGGCCCACAATAACCTGTAAGGTATCTTCCTGGGCAACTCCCAAAACGCCAGGCACTTTCTTGAGCCCGTCAACATCTACCTTACTATCATCACGCACCGTAATCCGTACCCGCGTCATACAGTGAATCAACTTTGCTACGTTTTGGGGACCACCTATATGTGCATATATGCCAGTTGCGATAGTCTGGTACTTATCTGCCATGATGTTTACCTCCTTATGTTAATTATCTGACACCTAATTTGTCTTAATACGACCAATAAACCCTTCAGCTTGCGCCAACCGTTCAGCTGCGGTAGCGCGATCGAGCCCGGTTAGCACCATAACAATGGCCAACTTAACATTCTCGCCGGCCTCCTTAAAGGCATTCGTTGCCACGTCCTGAGTACAGTCCGTGGCCTGCATAATGATGCGCTGGCTTCGTTCAATCAACTTGGCATTAGTTGGACGTACGTCAACCATTAAGTTGCCGTACACCTTGCCAATCTGCACCATGGCGCCAGTCGACAGCATATTCAGCACCATTTTCTGTGCTGTGCCCGCCTTCAACCGTGTTGAGCCAGTCAACACCTCCGGGCCCACGGGTACTTCAATATTAATTTGGGCATGGTCCGAAATTAAGGCCCCAGCGTTGCAAGCCAAGCTGATTGTTCCGGCGCCAGTCTCCGCAGCATAATCAAGGCCCCCCACAACGTATGGCGTCCGTCCCGAGGCGGCAATCCCTACTACAGTATCGACGTCAGCCAGACGCCGCTCCGCCAGGTCATCTGCAGCCAACTTCAGGTTATCTTCGGCACCTTCAACTGCAACGGTCATAGCCGACATACCACCTGCAATTAAGCCTTGTACCATGCTTGGTTCAGTACCGAAGGTAGGAACACATTCTGCTGCGTCCAAAACGCCTAGCCGACCACTCGTACCTGCGCCAATATAGAAAAGCCGACCACCTTGCTTAAAAGTTTGCGCAATACGCGCAATGGCTTGCTCAATTGCGGGCAGTGCGCGGTGCACACTATCCGCCACTGTCCGATCCTCAGCATTCATCGTTTCGGCAAATTCATGAATACTCATTTGATCTAAATACGTGGTACGTTCATTGCGACTTTCCGTGGTTAAACTTGCTAAATCCATCAGCCTTATTCCCCCCTACTTTACTACCTATCAAAGTGCTTCCCGGCAACGGACTGAACCAGCTGAATGGCCTGATGAGCACCAATCAGTGAAAGGCCAACCCAATCATCGCGAACCACGCGTCCAATCACATTCACCCTGGCATCAGCCGGTAAATCATGTTTGGTGATTTGAATTTCACCCCGGTAACGACCGTAACCATCATTATCAACGGTCAAACTACCCACAGGTCGCGCATGCGCAACCATATCCGGCTCAGTACCCACCAATTGACGCCGGCGTGCTTCTTGCAACCTCACAACATCACGGGCAACATCAGGACGGTTATGCCACTGGGTTTGGGCCAAAACTGTTGGTAAACCGACAACGTGAATGGTTAAGACCTGCTGAGTTACGTAGGCCTCTATGGTTGCCACGCTCGTTTCACTGATCATCTCATCACCAATAAAGACACCGTCAACACCCATTTGTTGTAACTCCACAAATGCCCATAAAGGTAACATACCGCGTTGGCCTTCCAGGGTGGGTAGGCCGGCAAAGACTGGACCACGCCGTTGGCCATCTCCAGCAATAAAGGCCATAACCTTCAGTCCCTGACTGTGTAGCCATGTATTTTTTTCGATTAAACCATTCAGTGTCCAGACCCGTTTCCGGCCGCGGATAGTAGTTATGCCAAGCCTCAATATGACTGAAATCCGCACCAGCTCGCCGTAATTCCTGTAAATTTTGGGCGCTTAACGTGCTGGCATTGAGCGCAATCATCATATACCGACTCATAGCCGCCACGGACTTCATCCCAATACCATCATCGACACGTAAACCTGTTAGTCCCGATGCCAGTACAGTATCGACATCATCCGTACACCAGCCTAATTGCTCAAAGCCTGTATCCGAAATATCGGCAATAACGGTGAGACCTTCCTCTTTACACCAACCAGTCAGTTGTTGTAATCGAGGCACCAGGCTGCTGGCATCATCCTC
The DNA here is from genome assembly GCF_001312865.1 of Lacticaseibacillus thailandensis DSM 22698 = JCM 13996. Lineage (GTDB taxonomy): Bacteria > Bacillota > Bacilli > Lactobacillales > Lactobacillaceae > Lacticaseibacillus > Lacticaseibacillus thailandensis. The sequence continues at coordinate 138,811 of NZ_BBER01000004.1, forward strand.
CGGAATATGTAACGAGGTAAAGACAGTACTAAAGCCACTTTGCGCCATTCGATGAATGTATTGCCGCGTCTCAAGATTAAGTTTATGACTCAGGTAAACTGCAAAACCAATCAATTGTTAGTCACCTCCAGTTCAACGTTAAATAAAAAGCCATTAGGAACGGATGTAAGCCCTTTCCTAACGACCTAAGTGTATCATGTGTAAAATTTAATTTCAACGTTTTATCATATTGGTGAAATACAATTTCCGAAATAATTGGATAACTTGTCCGTGAACGATGCTAATTATGCGTACTGTTCATAAACCGCCGCTTGTATTCTGCCAATAACGACCGTGAGTCCAAGATACGACGCTTACTGTTTTGATAATGCTTGCTAACGTATGCATAGTAAATAGTATCAATCAACATAAACTGCGCGTGCAAAGATTGCGTAGCTGCAAACCGCACCGTAGCCTCCGCCGGCTGAGAGGTCTGCACCAGAATATCAACATTGCGTGCCAGCGAGTTTTCCCCTAAACGTGTGAGCCCCACAGTAATGACAGCGTGTTGTCGGGCCATACGGGCGCCCATCACGGCTTCGGGGGATTCTCCGGAATTTGAAATAAACCAAAAGAGGATTTTTTTTATTACTGTCGACTACTGATGGTAACAATTGGTTCAAATCATCACTAGCAATAACGTTACAACCAATGCGGGACCATTTTTGAGCAATATTTTGCGCCACCAAGTATGAAGCCCCTACCCTAAAGCACAAAATTATATCAGCTTGTTCTAGCTGCTTAACTAGATTGTTAATGGTGTCCTCATGGACTTGGTCAATGGTTTCGTGGAGCGAACGTTCGGCATTTTTCAATAATTTGGTAGTAATACTGTGCAGGCTTTCATCGGCGCGAATTTCTTCGTCACCATCAAACTCATCAGTACCTGCACCTTGATCAGCACTCAACTGTACTTTAAGTTGCGTATACGTTTTAAAACCTAAATGCTTAACGAGCCGACTGACGGTGGGTGCACTTGTTCCCGCTGCCTGCGCCAACTGCTGACCGTTCATCAACAAAACGTTCTCTGGAAACTGAAGAATGTATTCTGCCACCTTGTGTTCGGCGACACTGAGTTCATCCCCCATGCTTGCAATAGTCCCCTTAACCGTCATCTCAAACCTCCGTTACGTTAGGCGCCAATCCGCTGCAATTCCTTTGCCAGCGCCGTCACGTCATCCTCCGTGGTCGCCCAGCTTGTGGCCAGCCGGATCACCGTGTGGTCATCGTCATACTTGCCCCAAACGCTAAAGCGCACGTTTTGGGCTAGTTGGGCTTGTTGGCTAGTGCTGACAACTGGAAACTGCTGGTTAGTTGGTGATTCAATGAACCGCGGAATACCATTAGCCACTAGCGCACGGCGCAGGTTGTCCGCCATCCGCAGTGCGTGTTTGCCGAGTTGTTCATATAATCCGTCCGTGAATAACACACCAAACTGTACGCCGAGCAACCGCCCCTTAGCCACCAGCGCCCCGTGCTGCTTGATACGGTTGACCAGATGGGCCGGAACGCCATCAGGTCTCGTGAAGACCAACGCTTCACCGGCCAGCGCACCACACTTAGTGCCACCAATGTAGAAGGCATCACACAGCTGCGCCAGGAGGGGCAAAGTCACATCGTTGGACGCGGCCAGACCGTACGCTAAGCGCGCGCCGTCAATATACAGACGCAGATCATGTTGCCGGCACACCGTTGCAATCGCCCGCAGTTCGTCAGCCGTGTACAGGGTGCCGTACTCCGTTGGGAACGTCAGGTACACCATCCCCGGCTGCACCATGTGCTCATGGCTCCCGTCGGAAATCCACGCGGTCAAAAATTGCTCAATCGTGGCGGCGTCAATTTTGCCTAACTTGCTGGGTTGCGGCAGTACTTTGTGCCCCGTTAACTCGATTGCCCCCGCCTCATGGGTGTTGATGTGTGCCGTGTCGGGTGCAATCACCCCTTCGTACGGCTGTAACAACAGGTCCAACGCCAGCGCGTTCGTCTGTGTGCCCCCAGTGATGAACTTTACGGTAGCGTCCGGACAAGCCATCGCCGTGCGGATCTTGTCCGCAGCGGCCTGGCTGTATCGGTCCTCCCCATAACCCGGTAAGTGTTCCATGTTACTATCAATGAGCGCCTGCAAGACTGCCGGGGCCGCGCCCTCGGCGTAATCATTTTCAAAATAAAGCATGTTGATTCCTCCACCAATCCGTAATATGTATATGATTAATGTCATTCTACCGCAACCGGATACAAAACCGGAACCACTACCCGCAAAAGTGGTGGCCAGACCCAAATAAACGGCACCGTCACCAGACGTTGCCGTTTATTGTAGTTCAAGCCTGTTTACTTTTGTCGCTATTTGTTAGAACTTGTCTTCCCGGTCGCTCGATTGCAACTCGACAATTTTGCCAGTTTTGAGGTAGACGATCCACTCACAAATGTTCGTCACGTAATCCCCGATTCGTTCTAGGTATGACGCCACTAACATGTAGTCCATTCCGCCCACAACGGTTTCCGCATCAGCCTGCATCTGCTTGATACATTCCTGGTAGATCTTGTAGGAAAAGTCGTTAATTCCGTGATCTTGGCCGGCAATCCAACGCGCCCGATGCTCGTCCTCCTTGACGTAAGCATCGAGGACTTCAGCCACCATTTCTTTGACCGCGTCCGCCATCGCCGCCAGCATTTCCTCGATCGCCGGGACCCGGGTATTACCCTTCACGCGAATGGTCGACTTGGCAATGGACACCGCATGGTCGCCCATCCGCTCCAAGTCGTTGACCGCCTTCATCACGGTGACCACCATCCGCAGTTCACTGGCAACAGGTTGCTGGAGGGCAATCATCTCAAAGCTGCGTTTTTCCAGGTCACTTCCCGCTCGTTAATGTGGTTATCATCGGCAATCACCTGCCGCGCCATGTCCTTATCGTGGTTGATGAACGCCCGCACCGATTTGGAGATGGCTTCGTTGACCATCATCCCCATTTCTGAAAACCGCACGTGCAGTTCGTTGAGCTCGTCGGTAAATTCCTCACGCATTAATTTAATCCCCCGTATTTAACCAAAACGACCAGAAATGTAGTCTTCGGTTTCCTTGTGTTGTGGGTCCATAAAGATGCCCTTAGTGGGACCCACCTCAATGATGTTACCCTGCAAGAAGAACGCCGTGCGGTCCGAAATCCGCGAGGCCTGCTGCATATTGTGGGTCACGATAATGATTGTATACTGCTCCCGGAGTTCGAGCAACGTATCTTCGATTTGTGACGAAGAAATGGGGTCCAACGCACTCGTCGGCTCATCCAGCAAGATCACTTCGGGCTGGACGGCCAGCACCCGCGCCATAACGACCCGCTGCTGCTGACCCCCAGATAAGCCCAAGGCAGAGTCGTGGAGCTGATCCTTGACTTCATCCCAGATGGCCGCCTGCTTGAGGCTTTGCTCGCAGGCTTCGTCTAACATTGCCCGGTCACGGATCCCCGCCAACCGCAAGCCGTACACCACGTTGTCGTATATGCTGAACGGAAACGGGTTGGGCTGCTGGAACACCATGCCGACCCGCTTTCGTAACTGGACCACATCGGTGTTCGCGGCGTAAATATCCTCACCGTTCAAGCGGATATCCCCGGTCGTCCGGGCTCCGGGCACCAGGTCGTTCATCCGGTCCAGGGTCCGCAGATAGGTCGACTTACCACAGCCGCTGGGCCCGATAAGGGCGGTAATTTCGTGCTCGGGAAAATCGATGTCGACGCCCTTGATGGCTTCAAAGTCACCATAATAAATGTGGACGTCCCGGCTCGTAATAATATTCTTGTGGGTCATCAATTATCCTCCATCAACTCCCGCGGTCAACACTTAGCCAAAGTTGCCAGAAACGTAGTCATCCGTGGCCTGAATCTTCGGACGGGTGAAAATCTTGCGGGTTTCGTCAAACTCTAGGCACTGGCCGTTGTAGAAGAACGCCGTGTAGTCACTCACCCGCGCCGCTTGCTGCATGTTGTGCGTCACGATAATGATCGTCAGTTGCTCCGTCAACGCCTTCATGGTATCTTCTAGCGCCGCCGTGGAGATGGGATCCAGCGCGGAAGCCGGTTCATCCATCAACAGGATATCCGGCTTCATCGCAATGGCCCGAGCAATACAAAGCCGCTGCTGTTGCCCACCGGACAAAGCGAGGGCGCTTTGGTGCAACTTATCCTTCACTTGGTCCCACAACGCCGCTTGCTTGAGGGTCGTTTCGACGACCTGATCCAGTGTGGCTTTATCCCGCACCCCGAACCGCTTCAACGCAAAGGTGATGTTGTCATAGATCGACTTGGCGAACGGATTCGGTCGTTGAAACACCATGCCGATGTGTTTCCGCATTTCGTAGACGTCCACCGCGTCGCTATTAATGTCCACGCCGCGGTACATGATTTGCCCGGTCACCCGACTACCGTAAATGTTGTCGTTCATCCGGTTGATTGAACGCAGGTAGGTCGATTTGCCCGAACCACTCGGTCCAATCAGCGCGGTAATCTTATAGCGTTCAAACGGTAATGATACTCCGTGAATAGCTTCATGATCACCGTAAAAGACCCGCAAATCCTTGGTGGCAACCGCCACTTCGGTACTATCGGGTAGTGTGCGAATGAACCGGTCGTCTAGTGAATAGTTTGCCATGCGTACTCCTTTCCCGTTAAGCCGCCGTCATCTTGCGGTAAACAAAGTTACCAATACGTCGTGCCAGCAAGTTAAACAGTAACACCACGATGATCAACACCGCTGAGGCCCCAGCCGACACCGCGGTGGCGTCCGGCTGAATGCCCTCCGCGTTGATCTTCCAGATGTGGACCGCCAACGTTTCCGCAGGCCGCAACGGGCTCAACGGGCTCTGAATGTCAAACGGATTCCAGTCACCAAAGTTCAATGCGGGCGCGCTTTGCCCCGCCGTATAAATGAGCGCAGCCGCTTCACCAAACACCCGACCGGCCCCCAGGATCACCCCCGAAATAATGCCCGGTAAGGCTTCCGGAATCACCACGTGGATGACCGTTTCCCAACGCGAGATGCCCAGGGACAGTCCCGCTTCTCGCTGGCTAAACGGCACCTGCTCGAGGGAATCCTCAATGCTACGGGTGAGTAACGGCAGGTTGAACATGGTGAGCGCCAACGCACCACTGATGATGGAAAAGCCAAACTTAAACTGAATGACGAAGAGCAAAAAGCCAAAGAGACCAACCACCACGGAGGGTAAACTGCTCAAAATTTCAATGGCGGTGCGCACCACGTCGACCAACCACCCTTTGCCCGCGTATTCGGACAGGAAAATGCCGGCCCCCAAGGAGATGGGCAGTGAGATCAGCATCGCCAGTAACAACAGGTAAAAGGAGTTGAAGAGCTGCACGCCAATGCCACCACCCGCCTGGAAGCTTTGGCCGGACTGGTCAGAAAGTGCCACGACACGTGCGGTAATCCCCGCACCAGGATGTACCCCAACAGGCTCGCCAGGATCAGCACGATGATGCCCGCAATGATGTCGATCACGACCGTAGCAATTTTATCCACACGTTTTGCGTTCATTTCAGGGCCCCCCGTCCGCCGATCCAACGAATTACCAGGTTAAAGACTAACGACATTAACAGTAAGACCAGGGCCAACGACCAGAGCGCGTTGTTTTCCAAACTGCCCATGACCGTGTTCCCAATACCACTGGTCAACACCGAAGTCAGCGTGCTGGCTGGGCTGATCAGGTTCTTCGGCAACATTGCGGCGTTCCCAATCACCATCTGCACCGCTAAGGCTTCACCAAACGCCCGGGCCATGCCGAAGACGATCCCGGTCAGGATTCCCGGCACCGCCGCCCGGAGCACTACGCGTGACGTGGTCTGCCACCGGGTGGCGCCCAGCGCTGCCGACGCGGACCGGTAGTAACTCGGCACCGCGTGAATGGCATCCACGGTCATCGAAGTCACAGTCGGCAAAATCATGACGAATAACACAAACGTCCCGGCCAGGATCCCGAACCCGGTGCCACCAAAGACGTTCCGAATGGCCGGTACGACCACGCTCAAACCAATAAAGCCGTACACAACCGACGGAATGCCCACCAATAAATCGATGACCGGCTGGAGAATCTTCGCCCCCCAGTTGGACGCAATTTCGGTCATGAACAGCGCCGCCCCAATGGCAAAGGGGGTCGCAACCACGGCCGCCAGGAACGTCACGCTGAAACTGCCGACGATCATCGGCAACGCCCCTACTTCTGGTTTACCGTGGGGCCCAATCGTGCTTGGCGACCAACTCTTCTTGCTCAAAAACTCCCAGACGTTCACCCCGTTATGGTAGAACGTCGCTAACCCTTTGGAAGCTACAAAGTAAAAGATGGCGATCACCACCAGCACGATCAGGGCGATGCAGGCAAAACTGATGGCCCGCCCCCGCTGTTCAATTTTGGCCGCCCGCGACTTGCGCAACATAGCGGCACGAATTTGATCTTCTTGCATGCTTTCCTCCTACTGCCGCGTCACGCGACCCTGAGCATTGCGCTCAACCTGCATGTCATTGATGGGGATGTAACCCATTCGTTTGACCAGCGTCCGCTGTACCTGCGGGCTAAGAATATACTGGATAAACCGTTTGGTCAGGCCCGTCGCCGGACCCCGCGTGTACATGTGCTCATACGCCCAGATATGCCACCGATTGGTATGCACGTTGTGCTCCGTGGGCGCCACACCATCGACTTTGACCGTGCGGATGTCCTTATTGACGTACGAGAACGCCATGTAGGAAATTGCCCCGGGAGTACTGGCCACGATTTGGCGCACCATCCCGGTGGAGTCCTGTTCCTGAGCGGTCATCGTGGGGACGTCGCCCATGACCCACCGTTCAAAGGTGGCGCGGGTGCCGGACCCCTGCGCCCGGTTTACGAGCACCACGGGTAGGTTGGGGCCGCCAACTTGTCGCCAGTTGGTGATCTTGCCCGCAAAGATGTTGCGCAACTGCGCCGTCGTTAAATTCGTTACACCCACCTTTTTGTTGACCACCGGAGTAATGCCGACCACCGCAACTTTGTGGTCCACTAGCTTGTGGCTATCGATGCCCTTCTTTTCACTCGCAAAGAGGTCCGAGTTACCGATTGACACGGCACCCTGTTGGATCTGGGATAAGCCCGTCCCGGAACCACCGCCCTGGACGTTCACAAACACCCCATAATGGTCGCTCGCGTACTGCTCACCCGCCGCTTCCACTAGTGGTTGTAAGGCAGAACTACCTACCACGGTGATTGACTCGCCGCTCCCGCTAGTAGAGCACGCGGTCAGCCCGACCAGCATAAGTATTAAAACTGTGAACAAGCCCAGCTTTTTCACGGTGCTACCTCCACGATTTCTGTCTACGCTAAGTGTACTGGGTACAAGTAAATTACGTAGTCACCTTAGTGTAATGGTTGTGTAAATAGTCGCGTTTCCGAGGATCACAACTAAAAAAAGCTGGCGGCGTGTCACCACCAGCTTCGTTTTGAAGTACTAGTTATCCTGATTGTGTTCACTGGCCACCGCGTTCGGCAGCGCCACGGTAAAGGTACTCCCTACGCCGAGCTGACTGGCCAGGTGGATCGAACCCCCGAGGTCCGCCACTAGTTCGGAAACAATTGCCAGACCCAGCCCGGTCCCACCGCTATTGCGGGAACGGGCCTTGTCGACCCGGTAGAATCGTTCAAAGACGCGTTGTTGCTCATCATCGGCGATTCCCACCCCGGTATCGGAAACTTGGAGGCGGATTCCACCATTAGTGCGCACGCCAACGATGGAGACAGTCCCGCCCTCTTTGTTATAGAAGACGGCGTTGTTGACCAGATTGCGCACAATCTGACTGAGCTTACGCCGGTTGGTATCGAGTGACAAGTCCGCATCTAACTCCACGTTGACGTGTAGCTTCCGGTCCTTGAGTGGTTGCTGGATACTGTTCAGCGCGTTTTGCACTAACGGCGCCACCGGTACTTTTTCGATGTGGTCGTTACTGGACCCTACCCGGGAAAGGGCTAGCGTGTCCTGAATCAGTTGGGTCAACCGCTGCGACTCGGTTTGAATGATGTGGAGAAACTTATCCAGCGCTTCCGGGTCATCTTTGGCCCCCGCCAGCAGGGTTTCTGCAAAGCCAGTGATGGCGGTGACGGGTGTCTTCAATTCATGACTCACGTTTTGCACAAAGTCGGACTGCATTTTTTTCTACCTGGCGCATAAAGGTGACGTCATACAAAATGACCAGCACCTGAATCTCGTCCGGTCCCTTGCGGATGGCAACCGTGGTGGCGTCCACGTCGACCGTATCGTCCTGCAACTGTAACTCCTGGTGCCGACTCTGCGCGTCACGGGCGGTGTGTTCAATCATGTGGCTCAGCGCAAAGGTCTGAATGTCATCCACGTACGGGTGCCGGTCACGACTGATTTCGTGACCCAACAGGGTGGCCATCGCGGTGTTCACGATGGTAACCTGGCGCTGCCCGTTAATAAGCATGACCCCTTGCGGAAGGTGGTCAACTAACTGCACAAAGCGTTCGGACCGCACCGTCAACTTGCGCCGCCAATGGGTAACGTCACCTTCCAAACCCTGAATCTGGTAAGCCAACGGGTAAACCCGGGAACTCGGCGGCACCAATAAGGGGTGTGCCTGGTGGTCGTAGCGCACGCGGTGAATGTTATCCGCTAGGGCCCTGATCTCTGCCTGCAGGTGCCGGTCATCCCGGGCACTCCATAGCAGCAAGATCAGCACCAGTACCCAGTAAATGACGGCGTACACAATTCCCTCGGTGCGCCCGACCGTACCGACATTCCACGACCGACCGACAAAGCCCCAATCGCCCAGCGAGTCTGACACGATGTAAACGAACTGGCGCTTACCCTTGAGATGGATGTACACGTGGCCCTGATTATTCAGGTCATCCCCGCTCCGAATCCGGTCCCGCACCACCGCAGCAATGTGCGAGTGTCCATCCAAATTCACTTCGCTGATTCGCCCCAGACGCTGTTCCCGGTAGCCACCGGACCGCGCCACCATGGCCAATTGCTGGTAGGTATCGTACTGTTTGCGGGCTAAAATCGTATTTTGTAAGCAAATGAGGGCAAAAAAAGCCCGCTATCGCTAGCAGGGCTATTACCATTAATCGCCGGCATGCATGTTTAAGCATTAGGATCCTCCAACTGGTAGCCGAATCCGCGCACGGTCTGTAAATATTCCGCGTGCTTAGGGTCACGCTCAATCTTTTCGCGCAGGTGGCTGACCTGAATATCAACCATCCGCGTCTCACCAGGGTAATCGTACCCCCAGACGCCATTGAGCAACACATCACGGGACAAAACCTTCCCGTGGTGCGTGGCAAAGTACTGGAGCAACTCAAACTCTTTCGGGGTCAGGTGGAGCCGTTCGCCACGCATGGTGGCGCGGTGGTTCAACGGTTCGATGGTCAATTCCCCGACCTTGAGCACTTTGGCGCCTTCGTCCTTGGTGTTGCCGACCCGGCGCTCAATGGCTTTGATGCGGGCAATAATTTCCCGCGGTGAGAACGGCTTGGTGACGTAGTCATCCGCCCCCAGCTCCAGCCCGATGATCTTATCAGCCTCGGAATCCTTCGCCGTCAGAATCATGATGGGCGTCGTCACATCGGCTTTGCGCAACTCCTTGGTTACGTCAATGCCGTCCATGCCGGGTAACATCAGGTCCAAAATAATGAAGTCAAAGTCATTGTTCAACGCCAAGGCCACGGCATCCTGCCCGTCACCGGTGGCGGTCACCGAATAGTGCTCAGCTTCCAAATTATACTTCAGCAACGTCACAATTGCTGGTTCATCGTCCACTACCAGAATCTTCTTCATTGATCAATCCTCCGGAAAAGTGATTATCCCCAAAAGGTGCGGCGTCCCCGTGTAAATTGCGGTTTCAACCAACCGAAACTCACCTGCAGTGTCCTGGACCCGTAACCGACAGAAGGTACCCAGATGCTGCGAAGCGTTATACAAGACCGCGGTGTCCGTTACGTCAACCCCATTGCACTGCCAAACAACATCCCCCGGCGCTAACCCCATGCGGGCCGCTGGAGTGTCAGCAACTACGCCGACCACGCGGACCCCCGGGTGAACCAACGTCACCTGGGGCTGCGACCGTCGTATACACCACAATAATACCATTGCAACGACGCATACGTCCGCGTAGCCCAGCAAAGCGGATACCGCTGGCAGTAAATGCCACTGCACACCACCGGCAGTCAAGACCGCGAACAGGCCCACCAGGCCCTCAACCCAGGCAGTCCGCTTGAGGGCTGGTCGCGATTGAGCACTCTGGTGTGTAAAGGCAAAGCCCAAAAATAGGGGTAATGCCAGCAAGCTAAAATGCGCCTGACCCAAAGCAAAGTTTAGGTGCGTCCACCAAGGTAATGCGGGTAACCAGTGCCCCGAAACGGGTAGCAAAACGGGTAACCACAACAGTTGCCGCACCCGGTAACGGGCCCAAGTATGGCCACCACGCGTCACCACCCGCGGTGACGACACGGGGCGGTGACCACGAATGGCAGTCCGCGCATTCACTAACAACGCACACCCCGTCAGTAATAGAAAAACCGGTGCCCAGTGGCCAACTGAACCGCCCGCTAATCCGACCGCGCGCCCTACTGCTGAGGGTATGATCCAAGCAATCGCGCCCGCGAGGCCCAGGTACAGCGGCGTAAAACCAGGCATGAACAACGCCGCCAATAGCGCTAGCAGTCCCAGGACGGCCGCAACCCCTATTGGTAACGTCACACCTAATGCCAGCATCAACACACTCAGCATTATGCCCGGCAAGAGAGTTGCTAACCAGTAGTAGCCTTCCTCGAGGAGGTTACGCGTGACCGCTAACCGTACAGCCGCCCGCTCGTGCCGGAGCCGCCGCCCCGCCTGAATGCGTACAACGAGGGCCACCACGATGGTGCTCACCAGAAAAAAATAGGTTTAACTGCTCAACTCCCACAATCATGGCACCTCCACTTGTTTACTGTCAGTATACCAAACAACCCGGTCCCTCTGCGCACCTGGTGACCACGATTTTATGGTCGGCACGATGCACCGACGCTACGTGCCAGCGTTGACCAACCACGGGACACCGTGCCACGCAAAAAGCCGCGGCTGCTACCGCGGCTTTGAGGTAACCGTTACGTACAATCAACTTTTAAACCCTCAGGTACCGCCGCATGGACAAGCCAGCACCCGCGGCCCCAATCACGATCCCAATACCGGCTAACAAGACGTCCAGCCAGAACAGGAACGGCATCGTACTGAAGAAGGCGTAGCCATTCGACGCCACGGTCAGGCCACTGTGACTGATCACCGCCGCATAGCCCATATCCACAATCACGATGGGAATGATGGAACCGAACAACCCGGTCCATGCACCTTCCAGCAGAAACGGCCAACGAATGTAACTGTTCGTCGCGCCGACCAACCGCATAACGGCAATCTCTTCACGCCGGGACATGATGGTGATCCGGATGGTATTACTAATCAGGAAGACCGCCACGAGTAGCAACAGTACCGTGAAGCCAATCCCCCAGTTGCGGACTTTATCCGCCACTTTGAACAGCTTGCGGGCCGTATCGCCACCGTAACTCGCAGAGTCCACGTTGGCGAGCTTGCGGGCCTTCTTGGTAACCGCAATCGTGTTAGCGGAACTCTTAGTCTTCAGCACAAAGACGTCATTCAACGGGTTATCGTCCCCACGGAACATCTTCCATTGTTGACCGTAACCCGTCACGATGGAGTTCAGTTCGGCGTTCCGTGAACGGTAAGTGACCTTCTCCACGTGGGGGATCGCCTTGAGCTGCTTTGCTAGTTTATCCTTGGCTGCCTGGGGCGTCTTGCGGTCCACAGATACCCGCACCCGCACGTCATTTTCAACCTGGTGGCTAACGTGGTTCACGTTAAACAAGACGGCGAGGAAAATCCCCACCATAAACAGGGTCACCGTCACCGCAGAAATGGAAGCGACGGACATCCAGCCGTTGCGGCGCAAACTCCTTAAACTGTCGCGGACATGCCGCTTGATCACGTTAGTCTTCAACTTCGTAGGCCCCCTCTGCTTCATCACGAACCACGGCCCCGCCGGCAATTTCAATTACCCGGTGGGTCCGTGAATTAACAATATCCCGGTTATGCGTCGCCATAATGACGGTAGTCCCGGCGGCATGCACCCGGTCCAGAATATCCATGATTTCCTCACTGGTATCTGGGTCCAAGTTCCCCGTCGGTTCATCGGCAATGACCACGGTCGGCTTGTTGACGATGGCGCGAGCGATGGACACCCGCTGTTGCTCACCACCAGATAGCTCGTTAGGGAACCGCCGAATCTTTTGTTCCAACCCGACCTGCTTGAGTACGTCCAGCACGCGCGGCTTGATGTCCGCATCCGGAGTCTCGATTACCTGCATCGCGTAGGCCACGTTTTCGAAGACCGTCATCCGCGGCAACAGCTTGAAGTCTTGGAACACGACCCCCATCGACCGCCGCAACATCGGCACGTCCTGGGGCCGCATGGTGTCGAAGTCAAAGTCGTTGATGGTCAGGTGACCACTGGTCGGCACCAATTCGTGGTACAGCATCTTGATCAGCGTGGATTTCCCCGCGCCACTTTGACCAACAATATAAACAAACTCGCCCTGCTGGACTTTCAGGGTCAGGTCCTTAATCCCGGTAACACCGTTGTCGTACGTTTTGGTGACCTTGTCGAACACAATCATTTAGCGGAACCTTCCTTCCTCAATCGGGATTCTTCTGGGATAACTGCCATTGTAAGTAAGCATAGATAAATGGGTTCAAATCACCATCCATGACGGCCTGACCGTTCCCCGTTTCGTAATTCGTCCGGTGGTCCTTGACCATCGTGTACGGGTGGAAGACGTATGACCGGATCTGGGAGCCAAAGGCGGTGTCCAACTGCACACCACGAATTTCCGCTTCCTTCCGTTCCTGCTCTTCCTGCTCCTTTTGGTACAACTTAGCCTTCAACATGTTGTAGGCCGTTTCCTTGTTCTGGAATTGCGACCGTTCGGCCTGAGAACTCGTGACCAACCCGGTCGGAATGTGGATCAACCGCACGGCAGAACTGGTCTTGTTGATGTGTTGCCCCCCGGCACCACTACTACGGAAGACTTCCATCTTGATGTCGTCCCAGCGCAGGTCAACGTCAATGTCCTTATTCAGTTCCGGCATCACGTCGACCGACGCAAAGCTGGTGTGGCGACGTGACGCCGAATCAAACGGCGAGATCCGCACTAGCCGGTGGACCCCTTTTTCGCCCCGCAACATCCCGTAGGCATTCGTGCCCTTGATCAGTAGCGTCACGCTCTTGAGCCCGGCTTCATCACCAGCCAGGTAGTCGGCCACCTCCACGCTGTAACCGTTCTGGTCCGCCCAGCGTTGGTACATGCGAAGCAGCATGCTGCCCCAATCCTGGGCTTCGGTCCCCCCGGCACCCGGATGAATTTCCAGAATGGTGTTGCTATCATCGTACGGTCCTGACAACAGTAAGTTCAGCTCATACTTTTGCATTGCCGCCTGCAACTTGCTCAATTGCTGTTCCGTTTCAGCCTGTAAATCGCGTCGGGTTCTTCCTGTAGTAGCTCATAGGCCGCCTGCAAGTCGTCGTAAGCGTCACTTAGTTTGTAAAACGCGTCGTGCTTACTCTTCATGGCGTTGGTCGCATCGATGACTTGTTGAGCATGCTCCGCGTCGTCCCAGAAACCGGGCGCTGCCATTTGCGCCTCGTTCACACTAATGCTTTCGTTCAGCGCATCGAGGTCAAAGCGACCCCCTAAACTGGGTGATCTTAGCACCCAAATCAGTTAGCGCATTACGAATTTGGCTTAATTCCATGTTGATAACCTCACTCATAATTTAGTATGTACGGGCAAGGGCCCCGTTACGGCACCCGTGCCCCGCACAACCGCCATACGCGCGTTCAGCCAGCAAGTCCAAGGACCAGCTGGCTGCAACACGCCACGTAAAGTTGTGGTTTAACGTTCGATATTTTGACGAATCTGCGCCTTCATGAACAACCGGGTCGTGTTTTCGTCGATGGCACCGACCATCTCTTCAAACATCCGGAACCCTTCTTCCTGGTATTCAACCAGGGGGTTCATCTGCCCGTAGCCACGCAGCCCAATGGCCTGACGTAGCTGGTCCATGGCGTCAATGTGGTCCGGCCATAAGGAGTCGACCACCCGCAAAATAACTACTTTTTCAAATTCCAGCATCTGTGACTTATCTGGCAATTGCTCAGACTTATCCTGGTAGTTAGCTTCAACCAGGTCCATCAGCTTGGCTTTGATTTCGTCCGCCGTGTGCCCATCAATATCGGCCTGGGTAAAGGCTTCGTCGCTCACCATGTTGGCGTGCACCCAATCAAGCAAAGCATCACTGTCCCACTTGGCTGGATCCGTGCCTGAATGTGCGTGTCCACGATCCGGTTGATCGTGCGCTTGATCATAGCCATCAGGACTGGCTTGAGCGTGTCGGTTTCGTTAATGACCTGTTGCCGCTGCTTGTAGATGACCTCACACTGTTCGCGCATCACGTCGTCGTACTGCAACGTCTGCTTACGGGTATCGTAGTTGTTACCTTCAACCCGCTTCTGCGCGGACTCAACCTGGCGGCTCACCATCCGGGACTTGATGACCTGATCATCATCCGCAACCTGCAAGGACTGCAGCACGGCTTTGATTCGGTCAGAACCGAACCGCTTCATCAGGTCATCTTCTAGTGACAGGTAGAACTGGGTGATCCCCGGGTCCCCCTGACGGCCGGAACGACCACGCAACTGGTTGTCGATCCGCCGGGATTCATGTCGTTCGGTCCCCAGCACGGCCAGGCCGCCCAACGCCTTCACGCCGGGTCCCAACTTAATGTCGGTCCCACGACCAGCCATGTTGGTGGCGATCGTGACGGCCCCACGCTGACCCGCGTTCATAACAATTTCGGCTTCCTTGAGGTGGTTCTTGGCGTTCAGGACCGTGTGCGGAATGTGTAATTTGTCCAGCAGGTCACTCAACCGCTCACTGGACTCAATGGCGACCGTCCCCACCAGGACCGGCTGGCCCTTCTTGTGACGCCGCTCAATGTCGGCCGCCACGGCGTTGAACTTACTCTCCAACGTTGGGTAGAGCACGTCGGCTTCGTCCAAACGGATAACCGGCTTGTTGGTTGGAATCGTGATGACCAACATGTTGTAGATTTCGCGGAATTCTTCCGCTTCCGTCTTCGCAGTCCCGGTCATCCCGGCCAGCTTAGTGTACATCCGGAATAGGTTTTGGTACGTAATGTTCGCCATGGTCTGGTTTTCGTCCTGAATCTCGACGCCTTCCTTGGCTTCAATGGCCTGGTGCAGGCCATCAGAGAACCGCCGGCCCTCCATTGCCCGCCCGGTAAAGGAATCGACGATCAGAACCTCACCGTCTTTGACCATGTAATCAATGTCCCGCTGCATGATAAAGTTGGCACGCAGGGCTTGGTCCAAGTGGTGGGTCAGGGCCGTGTTTTCAGTATCATACAGGTTGTCCAGGCCAAAGTGCGATTCGGCCTTGATGATCCCGGACTCGGTTAAACCAATAGTCTTGGTGGCCCAGTCGATCTTGAAATCCTCGGTTTCCTTGAGGGTCTTCACGAACGCGTCGGCACGCACGTACAACCCGGTCGACTTGGTGGCCCCACCAGAAATAATCAGTGGCGTCCGCGCTTCATCGATTAGGATTGAATCAACTTCGTCGACTACGGCAAAGTTGAGCCCGCGCTGCACCATTTGTTCCTTGTAGGCCACCATGTTGTCACGGAGGTAGTCAAACCCAAGCTCACTGTTCGTGGAGTACGTAATATCGGAGTTATAGGCTTCACGCTTTTCTTCGGGCGACTTGTCGCTCAAGTTGAGTCCCACCGAAAGGCCGAGCCAGTTGTACAGTTCACCCATTTCGGTGGCGTCACGTTCACTCAGGTATTCGTTGACGGTGATAACGTGCACCCCGAGGCCAGACAACGCGTTGAGGTACACCGGCATGGTGGCAGTCAGCGTCTTACCTTCCCCGGTCTTCATTTCGGCAATGTTCCCTTCGTGCAGGGTAATTCCACCGATGATCTGCACCCGGTATGGGTACAGGCCCAGAACGCGGCGCGCACCTTCACGGGCCACGGCAAAGGCTTCTGGCAGGATATCATCAAGGGTCTCACCCTGCGCTAGGCGTTCCTTAAACGCGGGGGTTTTGGCCTGAAGTTCCTCGTCAGAAAGCTTGGCAAAGTCGTCGGCGTAACTCATGACCTTGTCAGCAATTTTTCCAATTCTTTTCACTTCGCGGGCGTCACTCTCCACCCACTTACGAATCATATTTGGCATTAGTAAATCCTCTCCCACACTAACAGTGCGTACAACATCTGGTTAATTGTAACATTGATAGCATTGCAATTGTACTAATGGTAGTTAACAATTTTGTGACGTCTTTTGGGGGGTAGTGTTTGGGGGTAGTGTTGGGAGCTGGCCACACCGATAGTGAGAGCGACTATGACTTGATGGGGGCTCCACAATGACCGCTGCTGGGGCCAAGTACCGTCACACCCCCACATGCAGATGCGTCCCACCCGCTTATAACGGCCCACTAACAACACAACGGGACGCAAAAGGCGGATTCCCGTGTGGGAACCCGCCGTGTTAATTGCAATTTATTCGTCGGTTTCGATCAAGCCGTAGCGGCCATCACGACGCTTGTACACAATGCTCGTGCCGTTAGTCTCCGCATCTTCGAAGATGAAGAAGTTGTGGCCCAACATGTTCATCTGCAAGATGGCTTCCTGTGAGTCCATCGGCTTCAGGGCCACCCGCTTCGTCCGGACAACGTTCAAGTCCGTGGCCTCCGTGGAGTCGTCGTCAGCTTCTTCCAAGTCTGGTTCCTCAGGCGTTTCTACCAGGTCAGCAAAGCCCTTTTCACGGGACTTACGGTTAATCTTGGTCTTAAACTTACGGATCTGGCGTTCCAACTTATCCGTAACCAGGTCAATCGCCGCGTACAAGTCTGGGTTCTTTTCCTCAGCCCGCAACGTCAGGTACGGCATTGGAATCGTCACCTCGACTTTGGCCTGCTTGTTCGAGTAGACCTTGAGGTTCACATGGGCAATTGCCTGTGCACCCTCACTGAAATACTTGTTCAGTTTGTTGATACGCTTTTCCACGTAGTTACGAATCGCCTCAGTAACCTCGATGTTCTCGCCACGTACATTGTAAGTAAGCATAAAACCTCTCCCCTTTCGGTCACCATTACCCAATGGCGACGGGTGTTTGCGGAAGCGCTTAACTTCCTTAAACTCATTATAACGTTACGCGTCTAGTGAAACAATTATCTTTTTCCAAAGTTGTTACCGAATGAGCGTCCGCGAAATGATTATTCCCCGGTATCCTGCGTCCCGGAGTGCTTGTGCGGCGTGGTGCAGTGTTGTTCCAGTCGTGTATAAATCATCCACCAAGCAAATTTGCCGCACTCGGGCCAACTCCGCCGTCGACGCCGTACACACAAAGCTTTGCGGCGTCCGTAGTCGGGCCCCGCGCTTCTTACGCGATTGCGGCAGATCCGTGTCATTTTTAGTCAGACAACCCCACAGCTTAAGGTGGCCAAACAACCCCACCACCGGGTCAAAGCCGCGGCGCGCATAGTGGCTGGGTTCGGTCGTCAACGGCACCAACCGGCCTACGCCCCGACACAACGTGCACAGATCCGCCCGAAACGCCGTGTGCAGGCGGTAATCACCCACCGCTTTGTACTGGTGCATGACGTCCTTAAGCGCGGCATTATAGTGGTAGACGGCTCGGTTATGTAACGTCACGCCATCGCGGTGGCGCCAGTATTGACAATCCCCACACAACTCAGCGTGACTGGGGCGCCCACACCCGGTGCAGACGTGGTCGGGGTCGATACGGTCAAAGTCACGGCGGCACTCACCGCATAAGTCCGGTGGGACAAGTGGGGCACTGGCCATCAGCGCGGCTAACCGCCAGCTCTGAGTCAACGGTCGGTGGCACAGACAGCACTCCATCAAGACTCCCCCCGCGCGTTGAGCTGCCGAATCTGCCGGCACGCCCGCCGAATGCTGAGTGTATAGTGGGCGCACACAAACCAAACCGGGTTATCTGCATGTTCCCGGTCACGCCCCGCACGACCGGCCATCTGGACCAACGCCGAGACCCCAAAAAGGGGTGCATCGGCCTGTAACACCATGACCGCACAATTGTAGATGGTCACCCCGCGTTCCAGAATGGTCGTCGTCACTAAGACCCGCGGGTGGCCGTCCCGAAACGCTTTGACCTTCTCCGCCCGCGCCGGATCACCGGCGTAAACCGTCGCCGCCACAATGCCCTGTTTGGCTAGGGTAGCCTGCACCTGGCGCAACTGCCGGATGGCTGGCACAAAGATCATGACCTGCGATTGCTCCGTCGTCATTACCATCCTGAGTTGCTGCAACAAACGGCGCGGCAGGCTCAGGCCACCACCCCGCGCTAGGACCACATCCGGCTCCGGCAGTGGCGCCCCGTGGAACCGCCGCGGTAGGTAGCTGACTGCCAGTTGGTGCCGGCGCACCTGGCGTAACAAATCCGGACCGGGCGTCGCCGTTAGGTACAGCACCGTTCCACACGCTGCTTGGTTCACCGCCCGCGCCAACATGGGCTCAGTTGTGAACGGAAACGCATCGACCTCGTCCACTACAACCAGGGCAAAGGCGGCATAGTACCGCAATAATTGGTGCGTCGTCGCCAGCAACAATGGCACCGACGACGCGGGACCAGTGCCACCATACCGCACCGCCTGCTCCACCGTCGTGAACGCCCGCTGCAACCGCGGCGCCAGTTCAAGAATCACGTCCACCCGTGGGGAGACGATGGCGACCCGGCCGCCCTGACGCAGGGCGTGTTCGATCACCGGAAACAACATTTCGGTCTTGCCCGCACCCGTGACCGCCCACAAGAGGCGCCGCTCGCCCGCATCGAACGCCGTAATGAGCTCGCCAGCGACCCGTGTCTGTTGCGCAGTGAGCTGCCCTGACCAGGACATGCGTAAGTCTGGCTGGGGCGGTAATGGCTGGTTGGGAAACCGGTACAATTGGTCTGTGCTCGTCAACCGTCCCAACACGATACATTCCGGGCAATAGCCCCACTGGGCCGGTAACGTCCCCACATTGGAGGCCACCCATCCTTGGCACCGTGCACAGTGCCAACCATACTTGCCCCGCGCCACCGCGGGGACACTCAGAATCTGTGCTAAAATATGCGCAGGTACGCCGGCGTGCTGCGCTTCCCGTGCAGTCAACTGTTGTCCTGCTAGCGCCGGCCAAACATTACTGGTATCCATCACCACATCACCTCGAAGGGAGATTTCGCTAACTTGACGGTCAAAACTATTGCCACTAGCGGCCAACACGAAATCGTGATCAAAAAATCGCGGTTCATTACCACCATTCAGCGCGTCCATACCCAGGAAGAATTTAACGACTTCTGGGCGACAGTACGTGCCGCCAACAAAAAGGCCAACCACAACGTGGGCGCCGCCCGCTTCGGCACCGCACCCCTAATTGAGCGGGCTAGCGACGACGGCGAGCCTTCCGGCACGGCTGGCGCCCCCACTTTGCGGGGCTTACAAGTGCATGAGTTGACGGATACGGCGGCCGTGACCACCCGCTACTTTGGTGGCATCAAGCTGGGGGCATCCGGCCTTATTCGTGCGTACACGCAGGCGGTCACCGCGACCATCCAGGCGTTGGGCATCGTGGCCCTGGAACCACGGCAGGCACTCAACATCACGGTCGATTACGCGAACTACCAGCCCCTGACCGCCTTTTTGGCCGCCCAGGGTTGGCCCGAGGAGCACCCGAGTTTTCTCGCGGACGTGACCACGACCATCTACGTGCCAACCCCCGATGTTGACGACGTGCGCGCCCAGATTACGGACCAAACGAACGGGCGGGCGCACATTGTTACGGGCGCTGAACGCATCGTTGAAGTCCCGGTGCCCGTCAGGTAACAATGCAAAAAAAAGCGGTACGTCATGCAACGCCCAGCCGGCGGGTGCACAACGTACCACTATTTATTTGTACTTAAGACACTTAGAATTTATCCGCCTGCGCAAAGTCAAGTTCAGCCGCCGTTTCCCGACCGAACATTTCGATGTTCACGTGCAGCTTGTAGTGCTCCTTGTCGACCTCAGTGACGGTCCCGGCCATGCCGGAGAACGCACCATCAACGATCTTAACCTTTTCGCCCACTTCAAAGTCGACGTCCACGGTGCGCGTGCTCATACCGATCTCACGCAGGATCTTTTCCACTTCGTCGGGCATCAGTGGTGCGGGTTTGCTCCCACCACCATGACTACCAACAAAACCAGTTACACCAGGCGTGTTCCGAGCCACAAACCAGGATTCGTCGGTCATGACCATTTCAACCAATACGTAACCCGGAAAAGTCTTTTCGACCTCCACCTTGTCCTTGCCGTCCTTGATCTTGTGCTGTTCTTCTTCCGGCACAATTACCCGGAAAATGTAGTCTTCCATGTTCATTGAAGCAGCACGTGATTCCAAGTTCGTCTTAACCTTATTTTCGTAACCAGCGTACGTATGTAACACGTACCATTGCTTTGAGGATGATTCCATGATTGTCTTCCTTTCAATCGTGACCAAATAAAAAAAACCGCCACCCGTGGGTGTTGGTTTTAAGTTGCTTTCATGATAACAAATTTTCAGTACGTTGTCACGAAGTTGTCCCCCAGGCTCAGCTAGAAAACAAACTTTTCCAGAATTGCCGTAATAGCCCAGTCGCACAAAGCAAAGTAGACGGCAAACAGGATCGACGTCACGATGACCGTAGTGGTATCGCGCCGGTTTTCCTTCCATGTTGGCCAAGTGGTCATTTTCATTTCGTGAAATACACCCTTAATGAAGTTCATAACTGTCTCCTTACCGTGTTTCCTGATGCGGTGTTACCTTGCCACAATACTTGCAAAACTTGTTTAACGTCAAGCGCTCGGTGCGCTCCTTCTTTTCCGGAATAAAGTAATTCCGGTGCCCGCACACGCTACATGCCATTGCTACCTTACGAACACTCATAGCGCACCTCCTCTAATAATATCTTCAATATTTTACCATGATTGCTGCGAGCAGTGCAAGCTAGGTCGGCGCGCGCAGTTGGCCGCCAGCACCCCCGTCCGTCTAGTTATCACAACCCAGCAATATCTGGGTCAAGCATACAGAAATGCCTTGATCTTAACGCGCACCCGCCCCATCGCCTGACGGTGGCGCCGCGAATCGTTCGGTCGGCCCGACAACGTCAGCCGCAAAGCTTCCGCCTCCGTGGCACTAAGCCGCGACCATAAATGCTCGATGTCCGCCCGAATAATGCACTCTGACTCGATGGACCGTGAGCGCGCACCGTACGCACTGCACCCCCACTCATCGTCTTCACCGAGCAAGGCCTGCGGCTGCGTATAGAGGTCGCCGATCCGTTTTTGCGCCATCGCCCGCCGCATCAACGAGTAGAAGTGCGACGATAAAATCAACCGGTAGTAGCAACCGAATTGTGAGCCCCCAGCACCATTAAATTGTTGCACCGCCTTGAAGTGCGCAATGCGCGCTTCCTGATACCAGTCCGCCCGGTCGAACCCGCGAATATTATACATTGCCATCAACCGCCGCGGAATCCGGATATACCGCATAAAGTTACGTTCCAATAATCGGTCATCATTGACCGCCGCCTGCAGTTCCACCAATTCTCGTTCATCCATGACTTATTCCCCCAAAACAAGTGATGGCCCAACCGTAACGGGCACCGTGAACATTGCCCAATTGAAAAACAAAGTGTTCCGCCAGTAGCCGGTTGCCAGCAGCACTAAGCTACCACTTTGATAACGAAGACTGCATCGCACACTAACAAAAAGTGCTAATGGACCACACACCTTGTGGTAATCTGAAGATACTAACTTGCAGGAGGCGCTATCATGTCCAGACCAACTCGTCGTGCCATCATCATGCTTACCACTGGGATTCTCCTAATCGGCGCCAACCTCCGTCTGCCTATCACCATGATGCCGCCCATGCTTGACAGCGTGCGCCGGGCCGCGGGGTTGCCGACCAGTCTAGCCGGACTGCTAACCACCATCCCCCTGCTCATGTTTGCGGTCATCTCACCCGTGGTGGCACAACTAGGCATTCGCCGGGGTAACGGCCAAACCCTGCTATTAACTATGGCCATTCTGGTGGTGGGAAGTTACCTACGCATTATCACGGGGGCGTGGGCGCTCCTCCTCGGGACCGCCCTGGTCGGCATCGGCATTGCCGGGGGCAACGTGTTACTACCAGCACTCATCAAGGAAAAATTTCCGGACCGCATCGGCCCGCTGACCGCGGTGTACAGCACCACCATGAGTATTGTGGCATCGCTAGCTACCGCCTTTGCCGGTGTGATGTCACTACACATGGGCAGCCGTGCCACCATGGCGCTCCTGTCACTCGTCAGTATCGTGGCCTGATCTTCTGGTTCCTGTGTATTCCCCTGTTCGGACACCCCCAAACGCTGGCAACCGGCAAAGTAGTGCGGCCCCGGCGCCCCATCATGAGTGCACCCCTGTCGTGGGCCATCATGCTGGTGTTTGGCCTGCAGTCGCTGCTCTATTATTCCCTATTAACGTGGCTACCGTCATTGTGGGCCACAGCCGGCTTCAGCCAAGTGGCAGCCACCACGCTGACCACGGTCTTCCAGTTTGCCGGGTTACCGTTCTCAATTCTGGTCCCCACCCTAGCTTACCGGCGGCATGGTGAGGCCATCGTGGTTGCCATTAGTGCCGGTGGTTACCTGTTCGGCGTCTTGGGCATGCTGGTGTTTGGCACCAACTTTGCCTGAACTGCCTTTGCGCCGTGATTGCTGGCTTTGGTAGTGGTGCAGCGTTCAATCTGGCCATCATCTTGTTCCAAAAGAAGGCCGTCTCCGCCGTCGATACCGCCCGACTTTCGGGTATGTCCCAGTCCCTGGGGTACCTACTCGGTGCGGTCGGTCCCCTGGTGTTCGGCCTCATCCCCTCGCGGGTGGCCGTCCTTCTGCTGGCGGCCGTAATTGCCGCAATTCTTGGTGTCTGCGGCGTCATCACCACCACGCACCGCACTATTTTCCCGAATGAAACCAACGAATAACCACTAGGTGGGGGCCCAGGCGCCCACCTTTTTTTGTGGCTGGCAGTCGCCCTGTGAACACGCTGACAACCATTCGTTGCGTAGTAAACGTTTTCTTGTTAGTAAACCTAACCCAAAGCGTAGACAGAGCCGTGCTGAAAAAGTAAGCTTAACCCAATTAGTAAATTTTGAGAAAGTGGTGCTATTTTTATGAGCAGAAAATGGTTCTGGGCCTGGTTGGCCGCGTTGTGTCTAGTGGTAACGGTTTGGACCGCCCCTAATAATCAGCCGCAAACCGTTAATGCTGCCACCAAGACTTACACCTTTGGTACGGACGTGACCTACCCACCATTTGAATTCGCCAACAAGCACAACGTGTACGTCGGCATCGATATTGACCTGATCCGGGCCATCGCCAAGGAGGAAGGATTTAAGGTCAAAGTCAAGGAGCTGGGCTTTAACACCGCCGTCCAATCGCTTGAAGCGGGCCAAATCGACGGGGTCATCGCCGGCATGAACATCACGCCGGAACGTAAAGCCAAGTTTGCGATGAGTGACTCCTACTACCCATCCGGCATCGTCTTTGCCAGCAAGTCTGGGAGCAACATCAAAAGTATGAAGGACTTGCGCGGTAAGCGGGTCGCCATCAAGACCGGGACCGCTGCGGCGGACTATGCCAACAGTGTGAAGAAAAAGTACGGCTTTAACACTGTCACCTTTGACGACTCTGACAACATGTACCAGGACGTGACGACGGGTAACTCCGCAGCGTGCGTGGATGACAAACCCGTTATTCAGTACGCCATGGCAACGGGCGTTAAACTACATATCATTAGCAAGCCCGCCCAAACTGGCGGTTACGGTATCGCCTTACCAAAGTCACAACAGCACAAGCTACTGGTCAAAATCAACCAGGGTTTGAAGAAACTCAAAGCTAACGGTAAGTATGACCAAATCATCAACAAGTACGTTGGTAACGGTACTACGAAGTCACAGGCCAAAAAGAACAAGCAAAGCCAGGACAGTAATAATTCATTTATGGGCTTGCTCAAATCCAACTGGGGTACACTAATGGGCGGCCTGGGTAAGACGATCGAACTGACACTGGTTGGTATTATTGGTGCCACCATTATTGGCATCCTCATTGGGCTTGTTGGCGTCATCCCCAACCCGTGGGCACAAGGAGCGGCGAACGTCTTCATTTACATCTTCCGTGGTTTGCCGTTGATGGTGTTGGCCCTCTTCATCTACACGGGGATTCCGAGTTTGATTGGCACGAAGATTCCGGCGTTTATTGCTGGGGTCGTCACCTTGACACTGAATGAAGGGGCCTACACGGCCGCCTTTGTGAAGGGCGGTATGCAGGCCGTCGACGCCGGGCAGATGGAAGCCGCGCGTAGTTTGGGGCTACCGTGGGGCAAAGCCATGCGCCGGGTCATCATGCCGCAAGGGATCCGCATCATGATCCCGTCGTTCGTCAACCAGTTCATCATCACGTTAAAGGATACGTCGATTTTGTCCGTGCTGGGATTACTCGAATTGACCCAGATGGGGAAGATAATCATTGCCCGCAACATGGAGGGCTTTAAGATTTGGACGATGGTCGCACTGATTTACTTGGTCATCATTACGGTCCTGACGTGGATATCGAACTGGGTACAAAAGAAATACAGAGCGTAGTACGCTGCCCAGCAACCATAGTATAAGCTGTCCCCGACGAGAATCCCGCCCTTGGATTCTTGTTGGGGATTGTTTATACGGCGGTTGCTAGCGTACGTAGCTCGACTAAAATACAGAGCGTAGTACGCTGCCCAGCAACCATAGCATAAGCTGTCCCCGACGAGAATCCCGCCCTTGGATTCTTGTTGGGGATTGTTTATACGGCGGTTGCTAGCGTACGTAGCTCGACTAAAACACTGAACGGAGTACGCTGCCCAGCAACCATAGTATTAGTGCATAGCCTCATCATGTCCGCTCGGGCTTGGTGGGGCTATTCGCCTACTCAGTAATGTTTGCTACCCCATCGTAATGTTTGCTATCCCATCACGACCACACCTAACAATCACTAACCGTTGATTAGTAAACGATGGCAAAAATGTTAAATTTTCTCAGAGCTATGTGAGCTTAGCTGACAAGTTTCCTAGACTTTGCCCGGTTCCATCCACTAAGCTAGACACATCCTTTAAGGAAAGTGGTGTACGGGAATGAAGCAAAATAAGTTTGTGTGGCTCCTCGCCGCACTCGTCGCGTGCGTAGTTGCATGGTGGGTGCCACAACAAGAACAATCGGTGCATGCCGCCGAACAAACATACACGATTGGTACGGACACGACCTTTTCGCCGTTTGCCTTTACCAACAAAAAGAACCAGTCGGTCGGCATTGACATTGACTTACTGGATGCCATTGCCAAAAAGGAAGGCTTCAAGATCCAGTGGAAGCAACTGGGCTTTGATGGGGCCGTCCAGGCACTCCAAGCCAAACAGATCGACGGCGTGGCTGCCGGGATGAGCATCACCCCCGAACGTCAGAAAACCTTCCTGTTTAGTCACCCATACTACAAGTCAGGTACGTACATGGCCGTTAAGGATCAGCACATTAAGGATCTCAAGGACTTGCGCGGTAAAAAGGTCGCGGTTAAGACCGGGACCACCGCCGCTGACTATGCGAACAGCATGAAGAAAAAGTATGGCTTTCGAGTCGTCACCTTTGATTCCGATGACAACATGTACCAAGACGTGCTAACTGGCAACACCGTCGCTTGTTTTGAAGATAAGCCCGTTCTCCAGTACGCCATCGCCAATGGTATTAAATTGCACCTCGCCAAGGACTTCAAGGAACCCGATGCCGGAACGTACGGCTTCGCTTTCCAAAAGTCAGAGGGTGCATTAGTCAAGAAAGTCAACGCTGGTCTGAAGGCCCTCAAGCTAACGGCCAGTACGCCAAGATCGTTGCCAAGTACGTGGGGAACGGTTCACAGAAATCACAGGCCAGACGTACCGCGACGCAAACTGAGTCCGACCGGAGTTTCTTCGGTCTCCTCAAGGCCAACGCAGGCACGTTGACCAGTGGCTTAGGTAAAACCATGGAGCTGACCGTCGTCGGGATCGTCTGCGCCACCGTCGTCGGGATCCTGATGGGCCTGCTCGGCGTGCTCCCCAACGCCTTTGCCCGGGGTGTGGCCAACACCTTCATTTACATTTTCCGTGGCCTGCCACTCATGGTGCTCGCCCTGTTTATTTACACCGGCGTGCCAACGTTGATTGGCACCAAGGTCCCCGCCTTCATCGCCGGGATCATTACCCTAACCCTGAACGAAGGGGCCTATACCGCCGCGTTCGTCAAGGGTGGGATCAAAGCCGTTGATGTCGGCCAAATGGAAGCCGCCCGTAGCCTCGGGCTCACCTGGGGTAAAACCATGAAGCGCGTCGTGCTCCCCCAGGGTATTCGCATTATGATTCCGTCATTCATTAACCAGTTCATCATCACGTTGAAGGATACTTCCATCTTGTCCGTTATTGGGCTACTCGAATTAACCCAGACTGGGAAGATCATTGTGGCGCGGAACATGGAAGGCTTCAAGATTTGGACCATGGTCGCTCTGATTTACGTCATCATTATTACTTTGCTGACATGGCTATCTAATTGGGTACAAAAGAAGGTGCACGCATAATGACAACAACACGAGTACAACTAAAGAACGTCCACAAGCGTTACGGCGACAATGAGGTCATTAAGGGTGTGGACCTGACCGTCAAGGACAACGAGGTGGTCGTCATGATTGGACCGTCTGGTGCCGGTAAGAGTACGGTCCTGCGGATGATCAACGGTCTAGAAACTACCACCAGCGGGGACGTCATCGTCGACGGCGAAAACATCGCGCATAGCGGTGTAGATATGAACAAAGTCCGCCAGAACATCGGGATGGTATTCCAACACTTCAACCTCTTCCCTAACATGTCCGTCCTGCAAAACATCACACTCGCTCCCATCGAACTGGGGCTCAAAACTAAAGCGCAAGCCGAAAAAGAGGCCAAGGACATGCTAGAGATCGTCGCTTAACGGATAAAATCGACGCCATGCCGGCCCAGTTATCCGGGGGCCAAAAGCAGCGAGTCGCCATCGCGCGGGCGCTGGCCATGCACCCCGATACGATGTTGTTCGACGAACCTACCAGTGCGCTGGACCCCGAAATGGTTGGGGACGTTCTCGGGGTCATGCGGCGACTGGCCAAAGAAGGCATGACCATGGTCATCGTCACCCACGAAATGGGGTTTGCGAAGGAAGTAGCTGACCGGGTCGTCTTCTTTGGTGATGGTCAGATCCTGGAACAAGGTACGCCGGACCAAATCTTTAACCATCCCAGTCACAACCGGTTGCAAACCTTCCTCAAGCAAGTACTGGAAGCATAATTACAATCACGGCAACCACCATCACCAATAGGGCCGTAGTGTGCGCACGCTACGGCCCTATTGGTCTAGTTAGGTACCATTATGAGTGGGTTTTACCCCGTCCGTACCCCGCCAACATGAATTAATTGACTGGTTTAGGTCATAATACCTAACAAAAACCATAGACTTACACCCCTTGGGTTCGTTAGACTGGAAACATTGATGTAACTTTAGCTGTAGGTGTGGTACCAAAGCTACCACATGGCACCAACCAGAAAGGGTGTTACCTCCACATGAAGAAAAAAATGGTTTTGGCCGTTCCTCGCCATGGCGGCCGCGCTGTTCCTTGCTTGGAACGCGCCCCGGTCGACGCCGGTCAACGCTGCGGAGCAAACGTACACGATTGGTACTGACGTCACCTTTCCACCATTCGAATATGCCAACAAGCACAATAAGTACGTTGGTATTGATATTGACATCATGAACGCGATTGCCAAAGCGGAGGGCTTCAAGGTCAATATTAAACCACTAGGCTTTAATGCTGCCGTGCAGTCGTTGGAAGCAAACCAGATTGATGGTGTGATTGCCGGGATGAGCATTACCCCCGAACGCAAGGCCAAGTTCGCGATGAGCAACCCCTACTACAAGTCTGGGGTGGTCGGCGCAGTTAAAACCGGGAGTAAATACCACAGCCTGAACTCACTACGCGGGCAGCGGGTCGCCGTGAAAACCGGGACCAGCGCCGCCGATTACGTCAACAGCATCAAGGACAAGTACCACCTCAAAGTGGTGACCTTCGACGACTCGAACAACATGTACCAAGACGTTATCACCGGCAATTCCGCTGCCTGCTTTGAAGATGAACCGGTCATGCAGTACGGTATTGCCACTGGCTTAAAGCTCAAAATCGTCACGAAACCCGCCAAGTCCGGTTACTACGGCATCGCCATTGCGCAGAAACACGCGCACGACCTGCTACCCAAGGTCAATGCTGGCCTGAAGAAAATTAAGGCCAACGGGACCTACGCTAAGATCATCCGTAAGTACCTCGGCAACGGTTCGCAAAAGTCACAGGCCAAAACTGCCGCCAAAACTAATGATAACAACCACACCTTCATCGGCTTACTGCAGTCTAACTGGAATACGTTGATGGGTGGGCTTGGTAAAACACTGGAACTGACGGTGTTGGGGATCGTCTTTGCGACCGTCATCGGGATCGTCTTCGGCCTCATCGGGGTCATCCCCAATAAGTTCGCCCAGGGGGTAGCCACCACGTTCATCTACATCTTCCGCGGCTTACCGCTGATGGTATTGGCCCTCTTTATTTACACCGGGATTCCGTCGCTGATTGGTGCCAAGATTCCCGCCCTAATTGCCGGGGTGGTCACCCTGACGCTCAACGAAGGTGCGTATACCGCCGCGTTCGTGAAGGGTGGGATCCAGGCGGTAGATGGTGGGCAAATGGAAGCCGCCCGTAGCCTGGGCCTGCCGTGGTCTAAGTCCATGCGGCGCGTCATTCTTCCACAAGGCATCAAGATTATGATTCCATCATTCATCAACCAGTTTATAATTACCCTCAAGGACACGTCGATTCTTTCCGTCCTGGGGTTGCTGGAACTCACCCAAACCGGCAAGATCATTATTGCCCGGAACATGGAAGGGTTCAAAATTTGGACGATGGTCGCTTTGATATACCTGATCATCATTACTTTGCTCACGTGGTTATCCAACTGGGTCCAAAAGAGGGTTAAATAGATATGACAAAAACACGAGTAGAAATGCGCGACGTGCACAAGAGCTACGGTACCAACGACGTCATCAAGGGCGTCGACCTCAAAGTCGAGGACAACGAGGTCGTCGTGCTGATTGGCCCGTCCGGTGCTGGTAAGAGTACCGTACTTCGGATGATCAACGGCCTGGAAACGACGACGTCTGGTGACATCATGATTGACGGTGAGGACATTGCCAAGCCGGGCGTAGCATCGATAAGGTTCGCCAAAAGATCGGGATGGTGTTCCAACACTTTAACCTCTTCCCGAACATGACGGTCAAGCAAAATATCACCCTCTCCCCGACCGAGCTAGGCCTCAAAACCAAGGATGAGGCCAACGCTGAAGCCATTGAACTGCTCGACCAGGTGGGCTTGACCGATAAGGCCGACGCCATGCCCGACTCCTTGTCTGGGGGCCAAAAGCAACGTGTTGCCATTGCGCGGGCGCTAGCCATGCACCCGGACATCATGCTGTTTGACGAACCCACCAGTGCACTAGACCCCGAAATGGTCGGCGACGTGCTCGGCGTTATGCGGCAACTGGCTAAGGAAGGGATGACAATGGTCATCGTGACCCACGAAATGGGCTTTGCCAAGGAAGTGGCTGACCGGGTCGTGTTCTTCGGCGACGGGAAGATTCTTGAACAAGGGTCACCAGAACAAATCTTTGAGCACCCACAACACGAACGCTTGCAGACGTTCCTGAAGCAGGTGCTGGAAGCTTAAAAATCAGCGCAACAAAGGGCGTTCGTCCACCAAACCGATTGTTTGGTGGACGAACGCCCTTTTTGTTGAGCAAGACGCTTATAAATCGCCCGTCAGAAACTGAGCCTGGCCCCGCCCAAAGCTCCAGTCAGCATCGGTATTCACGGTCAAATTGATCATGACGTCTTCCGGCCGCATATTCAACTGGTCGTGTAGTGCCGCTACCAAGTCGTGATAAAAGGCTTGTTTCTGCGGTTCCGTGCGGGGACGCGTGGTTAAACTAAATACAACGACTTGATCCGTACGTTTAAACCCTAACCCCGTATCCAAAACCTGCATTTCATAAGGTTCGTGCTGCGTGACGATTTGGTACCGGTCCCCCTCTGGGGCGTCGAACGCTTTTAGCATCACCCGGTAGGAAATATCCAAGAGGGCCTGAATTTCTTCCGGCTGACGTCCCTTGAGCATATCAATTCTCATCAATGGCATATTATTGTTCTCCTGTAAAGTATTCCTTAATCAACTGCGCAATGGTTCCAGCATGTGATTCCAGCGCAAAGTGACCTGTGTCTAACAACACGACCTTGGCCCGTGGCGCATCACGCCGAAACGCCAGGGCCCCAGGATAGATAAACGACGCATCGTTCTTCCCCCATACCGCCAGTAACCGTGGTTGGTGCTGCCGGATGTATTCCTGAAAGCGGGGGTAGAGCCGTACGTTGGTCTGATAATCATAAATCAAGTCCAGCTGACGTTCCGCGTACCCTGCCGTCCGCGTGTACGCAATGTCCAAAGTATAACCGTCGGGACCCACCGCCATTGCGGGTGCCCCGTTGAGATATTGACCCCGGATCGTTGCGGGGGCAAAAGCATTGCGGTATTGCGCCCGTTTACTAGCGGTTGGGTGTTGCCAGAAATCCCGGCGCGCAGCCACTTAGGACCTAATCCCGCTTGATAGACATTCCCGTTTTGACTAACAATGCCCTGAATCCAGTCAGGATGCTGCATTGCGATGCGGAACCCAATTGGTGCCCCGTAATCAAACACGTACATCAAGAATTTAGTTTCGTGAAGTTGCACTAACCAGTCAGTCACCACCTCAGTCAGGTGGTCGAACGTATAGGCAAATTGATCACGGCCCGGAGCATCTGATTGCCCAAAACCTGGGTAGTCCGGGGCTAGCAAGTGAAACCGGTCTGACAATAAGGGCATTAGGTCCCGAAACATGTGACTAGATGACGGGAACCCGTGCAACAACACCATTGTGGGCCGATTAGTGTCACCCGCCTCCCGATAAAAGATGTTCAATCCATCAACTTGGCACTCTGATATTTAATCATTACAACCTGCTCCTAACTTTCTGGTTATTCAGCTCCAATAGTTCCGTCATGGGCGCTTTAGTCTCGCTAGGTACTGGTCGGTCAACCGTCCAAATTGTTCCAGGCATTCATTGGCCGTGGTTAAAAATTCGCTACTACCTGCGGCTAATTCAACTAGTGTCTCTCGACCCCGACTGGTTAATTGAACCAACTGCCGCTTAGCCAAAGCACGCACCATCCGGGAAATGCTGGAACGCTCATAACCGAGCTGGTGAGCAATTTCCATAATTGTTAACGGGTGCCGATCTTCCAGCGTCATCATAATGTACGCGTATGCCGGTTTCATCCCCGTGGGTGCGAAAACCTGGTCGGCTAATCGCTCAATGGTCCGCATGTAGCGTGCCGCTGTAAAGTAAGCACAAGTATGGGTAAAGTGATGTGGCGTAAATAACCCTTCTTTCCATCGTGTATATACACATTTAACCACTAATTAAAACCGCTGGCAAGTTTGAACAATTAATCGTGCGGATGTCACCAAGCTGCCACCGGTCAATCCGGGTCGTCAGTACCGATACTGCGGCTAATATTACGCCAACGCTTGCAACCGTTGGCGTAGCTGGGGCTGACAGGCATAAATACCCAACCCTAAGCGGCCACGTTTCAACAGGATGTTGAGGGTGTGTAATACAATTGCCGCCCGAGCGCTGGCTAAATCGTCAAGATCCCCACGCGTCGCATAGCCTCTTGGTCCTCGAAGCGGTCGGTCTGTACCACGATGCGGTCACTGACCGGGTCATAGTCCACGCTGGGACCGATGATCACCCCGGCATAATTGAGGTCAAACCCCTGGATGGTGTAGATCGATCCGACTTCATCGACGGTCTCCGGGCGGCTAGCCCACGGCCGGTCGGTAAAATTAATTTTGTCCCAGGGTAAGTGCAAAGTCCCCGCGTCCACATACCAAGTGCGGTCATCCAGCACCCGGTAGGGAAAATCAGTGGTCGCAATCAGCCGGGAGAGCCCATACGCGCGGTTCCGCGCCCGTACCCAATCATAGAGCGGCTGCCCGTCATCAAAAATGCGTAGTTCAAAATGCCGTGGTTGCGGTAACGGCCGCAACTGCCGGTACACCAGGGCGTTGATCCAGTCGCTCACGCTGCTGTCTTGCACCCGCATTTGTTGATTCAAGGCAAAGCGGCGAACGGTGTGCCCCTGCAGGTGGCGGCGTAGCATACCGACATCCCAATGACTTTTGAGTTTCACTACCTGATGCGGATCAAATACCAATACCAGCACCCGCGCCAGCTGGAGCAACTCATCCAACTGGTTGTTGGCCGTAAACTGATTAAACGGGTCAGGCCGACTTAGCAACAGGTGCGCTTCGTCCACAAAGACGACGTCGGTTAGCCCGCCAACTTTGCGCTGGCGATTAATAAAGGGCGTCGGCTTCACAAAGTCCTTTTTGTACAGATGCGGCGTGTGGGCCGCCACCTCTTTGTAAACTTTAAGCATCTCGTTGTGGTTCACCAGCAAGTGCGCATCCAGACCCGCTAACGCCGGGTCACTCCCACTCCGCGCCGCCTGTTGGAGCGCGGTAAAAACTGCGTTGAGCACGACGCTCTTACCGGAACCCGCGTCGCCCTCGATCACAAACACCGCCGCCTGCTCGTCACGCCGGTGGTGGCGAATAAACGCCAACACCTGGCGCTGCAGGGCGGCCTGCTGGCTGGTGAGCTGAGCTTGTGCGGGCAAAATGAAAGTGGCGGTAGATAGGTCCGGCATTGTGAAAACTCCTTTTTCCCTAGTTAAGTTGATAATACCAACCGTAGCACCAACTCCGGGGGGACGCAAAAATATGGGCGGAACGAAGACCAGCAAAAAAAGCTTCCCACCTGTACGGTGGAAAGCTTGATTGGTGCGGATGAGTGGTGGCTACGCGCTGGCAGCACCAGGTTAGCACACCGACCGCGATGATTATGAGCGACTGCAGTCAAACTGGTCAACACCACAGTCTCGCGGGCAGGCTCCGCCGACCCCCGCGGTCAGTGAGAGCACAGCGCAAGCGCCTACGCTAACTAACCAACATTCAATATCCACATAAACCCAATAAACACGAAGAAAAGCATGTACATAATCGGTGAAACTTCCTTACCGCGCTTCGCCGCAATCATCGTAATTGGGTACATAATGAACCCCAACGCGATCCCGTCCGAAATGCTGTAAGACAACGGCATCCCTAAAACAATCAGAAACGCTGGAATCGCAATTTCCATCTTGAACCAGTTAATGTTCTTCAACGACTGCGCCATCAGCACCCCGACAATAATCAAAGCCGGTGCCGTGACCTGCGTCGTGACCACACCCAAGAGGGGCGAGAAGAACATCCCCACCAGGAACAATACCCCCGTCGTCACCGCAGTCAGGCCCGAACGGCCACCCACGGCGATGCCGGCGGACGATTCCACGTAGGCCCCCACGGGCGACGTACCCAGCAACGAACCCGCCAGCATCGCCGTCGAGTCGGATGCCAACGCTTTGCCCACGCGCGGCAGCTTGTTGTCGCGCATCAGCCCCGCCTGCGTGGCCAGGCCGACCAACGTCCCGGCCGTATCAAAGAATGTCACCAACAGGAAGGTCAGCACCACGACTACTAGTTGCAGGCTGTTAATATCCCCCACGTGGCGGAAGGCCACCATGAATGTGGGCTTCAAGCTCGGCGCTGCGGAAATCAGCCCGGACGGCATGTTGATGAGCCCGGTGACCAGGCCCAAAATCACGGTTGCCACCATGCCGATGAAAATACCACCAGGGACGTGCTTGACCATCAAGATAGCGGTCACCACGAGGCCAAAGATCGTTAGCCACGTTGTCCCCACGCTCAGTGAACCGAGGCCCACGATGGTCGACTTGTTGGCCGTGATCAGGCCGCCATCACTTAAACCTAAAAAAAGCAATGAACAGCCCAATCCCACCAGAAATCGCGGCTTTCAGGTCACCAGGAATTGCATCAATGATCTTTTCACGGAGCTTAAAAATCGTGATGATGATAAAAATTATGGAAGCAACAAAGACGCCAGCCAGCGCGGTCTCCCACGGCACCTTCATGCCGATGCAGACGGAGTAGGCAAAAAAAGGCGTTGATCCCCAAAGCCGGTGCCGTTGCAATTGGATAACGGGCCAAAACGCCCATCAATATGCTCCCCAACGCACTAGCCAAAGCCGTGGCGGTAAACACCGCCCCTTTGTCCATGCCCGAGGCGCCTAGAACCGACGGATTGACGAACAGGATGTACGCCATGGAGATGAAGGTGGTGAAGCCCGCCAAAAGTTCACGCCGGACGGTGGTATGTAGCTGGTCTAACTGAAAATACGACTTGATACTATCCATAAAAAGGTCTCCTACTACGAGCAAACACTCGAAAATTAGATTAGTAAAAATGACGAACGAACGTGTTTTATGGTATACCAAGCCGGGCAAACGGTCAATATCTTTTTCTGAAATCAGCAAAACCCGAACATTAATTCATGCTCGGGTTTGCCTTTGTTTACAGTAATAGGCCAGTCTGTCGCAGTACCGGTGCGACCATGGCGGTCCCCATGGTTGCCACCAACGCCTTCACCAATAGTGGCATGAGAAACGGTACGATTCCCACTCCTAGCGCACTACCAGCAACGACGTGTAACCAGACCGCACCCACGAATAGTTGGAGCAAACCAGCCCCCAGGTTCCGGGCACCAATCACCATCACTGACCGTGATTGTTGCACACTACCGCCAAGGAACAGCGGGAACAGTATTAAACCCACCAGGTACCCGCCAGTGGGGCCCACCAGGTGGCTCAGGCCACCAGTGAAACCCGCAAACACCGGAAGCCCCACTGCGCCCATTAGGATGTAGACCAGCACGGCCCCCATACCGCTACGCCGATCGAGTAGCCCCACCACCAGGGGCACCATCAGGGTTTGTAACGTCAGGGGCACTGGCCCCAGCGGCACCGTCAGCGGGGCCGTAACTGCCATCAGTGCAGCGCCTAAAGCCACGTACGTGAGTGTCCGAATACGCATGGTCGTCCCCCTATTCTGCGTTGCTGTGACTCAACTGGGCCATCAACGTGGGTAACGCGGCACTCACCGCGGTCGGCAAAGCCACGTACTGGCTGCGCGCCACCATATCGGCGGCAGCGCTATGGACCCACACGGCGGCTGCAACCACCGCCAAGCTATAGCCAAACTGACCGATAAACGCGGCAATGATGCCCGTCAGCGTGTCGCCAGAACCACCCGTCGCCATGGCGGGACCACCACTCGTATTCCGGAACGCCACATGACCGTCTAACGTCACCGTGGGTGCACCTTTGCACACCACCACCCCCGGTAATTCAGCCGCAGCGGCTTGACTAGCCGCCACTGTCTGGTTAGCGATGGCAATGCCACTCAGCCGTTGCCACTCCATGGCGTGCGGCGTCCACACCGTCTGGGCCGTCCCCGTCTGGTGCTGGTGCCCGGCTGCCATAATGTCAATGGCGGAACCGTCCACAATCAGTGACTGCGGCGTACGCACCGTGTCGAGCACGAGCTGCAACACCACGTGCGCGGCGGCACTATCGCCTAGGCCGGGCCCGACAACTACCACGTCAGCTTGGGCCAACAATTGGGGCAACATGGCGTCCGTCCAGGTGCAGACCATGGCCTCCGGTAACCGGGCGTGCAAAGCTGCATGGTTCACCGCGGCCGTCGCGACCGTCACCAGCCCCGCACCAGCATACACGGCGGCAGTGGCGCTCATGATGGCCGCGCCACCAAAGTGTTCGTCACCTGCCACGATGACCACGCGACCATACATGCCTTTGTGGCTCCGCGTCGTCCGTGGCCGCACCACGTTGGCAGCGCGGCTACGCGTCATTTCATCCATATTCTCAACCTCCTTGGCCTCAGCCTAGCACATTGGCCGGAACTTGCAGCCGTTTGTGGCGGTGACTGCCTGTAGGGACACCGCCCACCACTGATCTTGGTCATAGTAGCAGCTACTGGTTGGCAAAAATACCGGCACGTTATAAAATGTGCTTGGATACTTAGTTACTAATAATAAGTGCTAGCTCCTGCTACAGAAAGGACGTGTACGTATGCCCCAATACCTTGCCATCAACGCCGGCAGTTCCACACTGAAGTGGCGTCTCTTTGCAATGCCGGCGGAATCACTCTTGGGCCAAGGTCTGATCGACCGCATCAACCACTCACACGCCACGGTGACCGTCAAGGTGCCCCACCAACCGGACCTTACTTACACCACTGCAACCGACGATTGCCGTCGCGTTGTGGCGGACTTATTGTTACGTCTCAAGCAACTCGGGCTCGTCTCCCATCTCCACGACATCGTGGGTGTGGGGCACCGGGTCGTGGCGGGCGGCGAGGACTTCAACCAGTCGGTCGTGGTTGATGATGACGTCCTGCTCCGTATCCGCAACCTGCGCAACCTCGCACCGTTACACAACCCAGTGCAAGCAAACTTCATCGCGACCTTTCGCGACGTGCTACCATGGGCGACTCAGGTGGCCGTGTTCGACAGCGCCTTTCACCAAAGCATGCCACCCACAAGTTACCTCTACGGTGTCCCGTACAACTGGTACCAACAATACGGGGCCCGCAAGTACGGCGCGCACGGCACCAGCGTCCGGTACGTCGCTGCGCGCACGGCTACCCTCTTGGGACGCCACTGGACCAGCTACGCTTGATTGTACTCCATCTGGGCGCCGGTTCCAGCGTTACAGCTGTCAAAGACGGACGGTCACTCGACACCTCGATGGGTTTTACCCCGCTAGCCGGGCTGATCTCCGCCACACGTAGTGGTGACGTCGACCCGTCGCTATTAGCCTACATGATGCGCAAACTAAACGTCACCGCGGACCGGATGGTGGACCTACTCAACGATACCGCGGGACTACAGGGCATTTCGGGAATATCCGACGACATGCGTATTCTGAGTGCCGCAGCCGCCGAGCAGCCCCGCGCCCAACTAGCCATCGATATGTACGTACAACGCATTGTCCAGTATGTCGGGGCCTACGTCGCCGAAATGAACGGCGTGGACGCCTTCGCTTTTGCCGGGGGAATCGGCGAACACAGTAGTGCCATTCGGGCCCAGATCATGGCACACTTTGCTTACTTGGGCGCGACCATCGACCCCCACGCCAACACCAACAACGGCAACGAAACCGACCTCAGCACCACCGACGCCCCGGTGCGCACGTGGCTAGTACCCACCGATGAGGAACTGATGATTGTCCGCGATACGTACCGCCTGGCAACGGGTCAGTGAGCGTCAACGTGTCCGATAAACTAAAGCAGCTGGCCGCAACGAGTTTATGCTCATTGCGACCAGCTGCTTTGATTAGCTTAAATTATTGCTGGGCTGCTTGCCGACTCGTAAAGGCTGGTACATCAGGATCCCGGCCGCCACGCTGGCGTTGAGGCTTTGCACATGGCCCACCATCGGGATCGACACCGTGGCGTCCATGAGCTTCTGAATGCCCGGGGAAATACCTTTGCCTTCGTTACCGATGACCAACCCAATCGGCCCGGTCGCGTTCCACTGCCGGAAGTCCTGCCCTTCCATGGCGGTACCGAAGATCCACAAACCGCGGTCCTTCAGTGCCTTAATGGCGTTCGCTAAATTTGTGACCCGCGCGACCGGCACGTGTTCGATGGCACCGGTACTGATTTTAGCTACCGCACTCGTCAGGCCCACAGCCCGGTGCTTGGGAATAATGATCCCGTGCACGCCGACCGCATCCGCCGTCCGCATGATGGCCCCCAGATTACGGGGATCCTCCAAGTTGTCAAGGATGAGGAAGAACGGGTCCTGCTCCGCCGCCTGGGCTTTGGCAAAGAGGTCATCGATGCTGGCGTACGCGTATGGTGGCATCGCCAGCATGACCCCCTGGTGGTTCCCGTTATCACTCAACAGGTCAAGCTTACTCTTCGGTACCTCGCTTACGAGGATTTTGGCCTTCTTAGCCCGTTCCACGATGCTGTGAATCTGGTCACTACTGAGGGACTTTTGCACGAAGAGCTTGTTGATGGTCGCGGCGCTCCCACTTGTCAGCGCCTCAGCTACCGCATGGCGTCCCCAGACAAACTCGTTGTCCTCACTGTCGGCATCGTCATCACGACGGGGCGCTACCGGTGCCCGGCGCGGCGTGCGCCGACTATCACGGCCCCCACGGCGGTCATCATCACGTCGACTTCCCCGGTGATTGCGGCCCTTACTTGATTTGTCCATGTCCCGTGCCTCCCTGTTCAACGTAATCAATACACCATTGAGCTAATTCACGCACCCGGTCTTCGCGTCCGGCTAGGTGCAGGGACCCAAAGAGGGCCTCAAAGCCGGTCGAAATCCGGTAGGTCACCACGTCGGTATTTTTAGCGTGCGTGTAGCTCTTGGCGTTGCGCCCATGCTTATACATGTCCCACTCGTCGTCGCTCAAAACGGACTGCTGTTCCATCCCGTCGATCAACGCCGCTTGCGCCTTGGCAGAAACAAAGTTCTTGGCTACCCGCTGTAGTTGCGCCGGCTTGGTCAGCCCCCGCTGTTCGAGCAGGTGCTGCCGGACGTACACGTCATATACCGCATCACCCATATAAGCCAACGCAATCCCATTCAACTGTCGCGGATCCATCGTCATGCGCGCCGCCACCTCGTTCCTTGTGCTGTATCTTCCAAAATAATGCCACGTTCCGTGAGTTCATCGCGAATCCGGTCGCTAGTCGCAAAGTCCTTCGCTGCGCGCGCCGCGTCCCGGTCGTAAATCATCTGCTCGACGTCAGCATCGAGCAGTTCGTCCGTGGTTGCCGTCTGCACACCAAAAATCTGCATCCAGTCATCAAAGGTGGTCAGTAACAACGCCACCGCCTCAGCGTGCACGGTATCGGCATTAGCATACCCGTTCATCAATTTGACCAGCTCATAAAGCACTGCCAAACCGTTAGCAACGTTAATGTCGTCATCCATGGCCGTAATAAACCGTTGCTTCAGGTCCGCCACCGCCGTCACTACTTGCGGGTCGGTCCCCTTTGCGGCACCCTGCTGACGAAATTCCAGGTTGGCGCGGGCTGTCCGCAGGTGCTCGAGGTCCGTGGCGGCTGCCGCCAAGTTGGCTTCGGTGTAACGAATCGGTTTGCGGTACTGCGTCGTCGCCATGAAGAAGCGTAGTACCATGGGGTCAACCGTCTTGATGATGTCGTGTACGGTCACAAAGTTGCCCAGGCTCTTGCTCATCTTTTGGTCATCTTCACCCACCGTCACGAAGCCGTTGTGCATCCAGTAGTGGACGAACGTTTTGCCCGTTTTGGCTTCACTTTGCGCGATTTCGTTCTGGTGGTGCGGAAATTCGAGGTCCTGACCACCACCATGAATATCGATGGTGTCGCCCAACAGTTTGGTGCTCATCACGGAGCACTCAATGTGCCACCCCGGCCGGCCTGGCCCAAACGGTGCGTCCCAGCTGATTTCGCCCGGCTTGGCCCCCTTCCAGAGAGCAAAGTCGATGGGGTCCTCTTTGCGGGCCGTCTCGACGTCATCCACGTGCTGGCTCGCGCCCTGCTCCAGTTCATCGATGTTCTTGTTAGCTAGGGCGCCATAGTTCTTCGCCTTGCGGGCGCGGAAGTAGACGTCGCCGTCACTGGCGTAAGCGTAGCCTTATCCATGAGCACCTGGATGAAATCGATGATATCAGGAATCATCTGGCTAGCGCGCGGATTGACCGTTGCTGGCTCGATGCCAATCGCCTTTGTGTCCGCCATAAAGGCATCGATAAAACGCTGGGCTAGATCGAGCGGTGCTTCGCCAGTTTTGTGGGCGGCATTAATGATTTTATCGTCCACATCCGTGAAGTTAGACACGTAGGTTACTTTGAACCCCCGGTACTCAAAGTAGCGACGAATCGTGTCAAAGGCGATGGCCGACCGTGCGTTACCAATGTGAATGTAGTTGTAGACGGTAGGCCCACACACGTACATCTTAATCTCACCGGGTGTGATTGGTTTAAATTCCTCTTTTTGACGGGTCAGTGTGTTGTACAAACGCAACATTAGCCGCCGCCTCCCTTCGTGCTTCAAGCTACCTACCATCATACAAGACTTCCCGCCTTGCCGCCAGTATCCGTGGATGGTAGGGGCAAGGCGTTGCGGGAAAGCAAGGTACTACATCGGTGGGCACTCCACGGTGACCGCTGCGGTAGCCAACCATCGCACGAGCTCGCGCCATCGGACCGACCAACCAGGTTACGCCGGTCACCAGCAAGAACAACCATGCTCAATAATCGTCCATCGACCATCATGAATCTACTTGCGCCACGTGCCCGGCATAGTCCTCTCAGGTGAACATCAGCGGTCATCACCATTGAGCGCAAACAAAAACCGGGTTACAAACCCGGTGTCTGCCTATAACTGGTGGGTCGCAATCAGCGTCGCCACAAAGTCAAGCATGTCTTCATTTTGCTTAATGAAAGTCGTTGGCCGCTCCTTGAAGTCGAAGTAAGCGCAACGCTTCGTCTCCTTTTCGCTGGCTTCGCCAAAGCTGCCACCCACAACGTGGACCAGGAATAACCGCGCACAGTTCTGCACCTGGTCGCCGTTCGGGTACTGCATAAAGTACTTGTCGAACAATCCTAGCGGCCGAATCACTTCCACATCCAGGCCGGTGTCCTCCTTCATTTCGCGCACGACTGCGTCCTTGAAGCTCTCACCATATTCCAGGTAACCGCCCGGTACGCACCAACCACTATCCTCGCCGTTGCGTTCCTGCAACAACACGCGGTTCTGGCCATCCAACACAATGCCAGCCGCCGTATTTAAAATAACGGGTGTGTGACCAACCTTACTCCGAATCATCTCAATATAATCTGCCATTTCTTCACCATCTTTGCTTTGCTTGGTTACCGGGTAGCTACGTGTAACCGGCGCCACTGCCTTACCCGTAGTATAGCATCCCCCAACACGTACAGCGCAACTGCCCCCCAACCAATTAGGGCCGCGTGCCACAACGGGCTAAACCAGCGCGCCGGCACGTACCGCTGCACTAGTTGATTGGCCCCTTTGCGTGCATATACAATGACCGCACCAATATCGGTACGGGCGTAATCACCGCGCCGCAGTCGGTGACCATTGAGCCACAGTTCAGTGTGCGCGTAGGCGACCACCGGCAACTGGACGGCACCCGCCTCGGTTGCCGTCCAACTGGTTGCCAAAGCTCCGTTAGCCAACGTCGCCTTATGGTACCTGGTGGTTTTGGTCATCCCGGCCACATCGGTGGCCGTGACGCCCTTCTTAGCCTCATCCTGCACGTACTGCTCGGGATCACCACTAGCGTAAGCCGCGTAACTATACTGCGGCGCGTTGGCAATAATCTGCGCGTAATAGATGTTATACGGACTGGCGTCGTCCAGGGCGACCTGCTGCTGCTTGTACAGCTTGGCGTTGATGCGCCCACCAACCGCGCCCTCATTGGCGTCGGGATCGTTCGTGACGGCCACACGTTCTTGATGGTAGAGCACCGATTGACTATTCTCACGCATCCACCGGACGGACACAGCGGCACGGGCAAGTAATCCGGTGTGGCTTTGGCTACCATCTGCAGGGCTCGACCCAGGTGTCGTCCGTTGAATGTCTCGCGGATCGTGGCCACATCGGGCGCATTCATCGTGATGCTGGTCTGCGACTGCAGAACTTGCGGCTTGTTCCAGGCTTCGGCCGAGTTTTGCACGTCCGTCACCGTCTGAACACCGAGCAAGCCCACCGCCGCCAAAGCCGCGGCCCGACACCAAAGCCGGGGTGTGCGACCAAGACGCCACGTTCCGTCGCCAACCGTCATCGCGGCTCCAGCAACTAAGAGCGTCGCCGCCACGACCAGTAGCCGACTGGGAAACTGGAGAAAGTTACCCAGGCCCGACCACCGGGCCGCCAGTGCGTTCCACGGTACAAGTTGTGAACTCAGTAGCAAAAATACGGTTCCTGTGACCGTAAAGGTACGGTTCAACGTCCGCACGTACCGCCACCGCGTGAGCACGGTCACGATTTGCGCGGCAAAGAGCAAGGTAATCACCAATCCCAGGCCGCTACCGTTGATTGTGCCCCGCCCGTAGTTACCAAAGGACGGCGTGACCGTGTAGGTGCTCAGGTTATTCGGCGCGTAGGGCGCAAGGACGTGGCCGCTAGTGTACACCTCGAGCATGGCGCCCCAGATGTTGGCCGTGAGCACCAGGGTCAGCACCACCGCCAAAATGAGGTCGACCATCATCCGTCCTTTGCGTGGTGTGCGGTATAACCCAATGGCCACAAAGGGTAGCAATGCCAACGTACCCAGCACCGCACTAAGGACGTGCATCTGCAAGACGATAGCCATAATCAGCGCTAACGGCACTACCCGTACGGGCCGTTCTGGGTGTTCCAACATACGCACCCCCGCCAGGAGAATAATGGGCATTAGGGCGGCACCCCAAGCGGTAAATTCTTGCGTGGTCAACCAGGACGCCACCCAGCCCGACAACATGTAAACCAGGCCAGCAACGGTCGCCCACAGCCGCCGTACGCCGGCGCGGCGGGTCAACACGTACATGCCGGTGCCAGCAATAAACAACACCAGCCACCCGAGCAAAACTTCCACAGCCAACCAGCTGTGCGTCCACAGTAACAGGTACCCCACGGCATAACTAAATAATGGGCCGTACAGGGCATTGACTACCCGGCCGGTACGCTGAAAGCCGTAATTCATTTGGAAATAGCTCCACACGTGATGGCGAATCTGTTGGTAAGCATCATAAAAGCGGTTCAGGTGAAAGATGGCATCAATGCCTAAAATTATCCCGTGATTCCATAATTGCGGGGCGACGGCCAAAAGCGCCACCAAACCGATAATAATGATGGGGGTGCAACGCGCACGCCGCACTTTACGTAGAAGTTGCTGTACCACGGATATCCTCCTGCAACAAATGTTTCTCAATATGTATAAAAATGGGAGCTACCACGCCCATACTGCGCGTGGTTGCCCCCCTATTCAGTGCGCTCTACTTCAGCGCGTTCAGTACATAATCAATGTTAGCCAAAACTTGCTTGCGGCCAATCAGTTCTAGCGTTTCTGG
This sequence comes from Lacticaseibacillus thailandensis DSM 22698 = JCM 13996, assembly GCF_001312865.1. Taxonomy (GTDB): domain Bacteria; phylum Bacillota; class Bacilli; order Lactobacillales; family Lactobacillaceae; genus Lacticaseibacillus; species Lacticaseibacillus thailandensis. The sequence goes on from NZ_BBER01000004.1 coordinate 182,331, forward strand.
TAACTGCGGACCATGCATTACGCGCGTCGTGGCAATACGGATTGGCATGTACAGCTTACGACCATTGGCACCAGTCTCAGCCCGGACTTCCTGGGTTGCCCGCTTAATGTTCAACGCGGAGAACGGCTTCATGGTCTTGGCCTTAGCCTGGAACGCCTTGATGACGGGAATTGCTAGCTCGTCGGCCAGCTCAGCCCGATCATCATCGTTCAGTTCAGCTGGCTGGCTGAAGAACAAGTCGGCATCATCAACGATTTGCGCGGTGTAGCTCATCTGGTCGCGATAAATGTTGACCACCTGACGGACCCACTCAATCTGTTCCTTATCGGGATCGGTATCCACTTTGCCCGCGCGGATCAAGTTGTCCATCGCCAAGCCGGCAATATCGTTCATGTCGGTCTTCTTGACGTACTGATTGTTGACCCACTCTAGCTTCTTCTGGTCAAACTTGGCCGGACTCTTACTCAAACGGTTCGGATCAAACTGCTTGATGAACTGCTTCTTGGAGAAGAGTTCGCTCTCACCTTTTGGCGACCAGCCCAACAGCGCGATAAAGTTGAACATGGCCTGGGGCAGGTAGCCCAGTTCCTTGTATTGTTCGATGAACTGCAAAATGGTCTCGTCACGCTTGGACAGCTTCTTACCGGTGGCGCTGTTGATGATCAGCGTCATGTGGCCAAAGACGGGGTGCTCCCAACCAAAGGCGTCGTAAATTGCCATCTGCTTAGGCGTGTTGGCGATATGGTCGTCACCGCGCAGCACGTGGGTGATCTGCATCAAGTGGTCATCAACAACCACGGCAAAGTTGTAGGTCGGCATACCGTCACGCTTCTGAATGACAAAGTCGCCCCCGATGGAGTTGGAGTCAATACTAATGTCACCCTTGACGATGTCGTTCCACTCGTAGGTGTGATTTTCAGGAATGTGGAAGCGAATAACGGGCTCAAGCCCCTTCGCCTTCGCGGCAGCAATGGCGGCCTGCTTTTCGTCCTCACTCATGCCGGCATACTCGTAGACGTAGTGCGGCATTTCGCCGTTGGCCTTTTGCTGTGCACGTTCGGCTTCTAGCTCTTCCTCAGTCTTATATGATTCGTAAGCCAGACCCTTGTCCACCAATTCTTGAATCAATGGTGCGTAGATGTCGCGGCGTTCAGATTGACGGTACGGGCCAAAGTCGCCGCCCTTGTCGGGACCTTCATCCCAGTCAATACCTAACCAGTGGAGGTTATCCATCTGGCTCTTTTCGCCGTCGGCAACGTTCCGCTTGGTGTCAGTGTCTTCAATCCGTAAAACCAAGGTGCCGTTGTTGTGACGTGCAAACAAATAGTTGAATAAAGCCGTACGGGCATTCCCAATGTGAAGATGTCCGGTTGGGCTCGGTGCGTAGCGCACACGTACTGGTCGCTCTGCCAATATTCTGCCTCCTAATGACTACTAATACTCAAAATTCCGATAATAAGTGTAACATACTTGGGACCAGAGCGGAGCCCCGCGGGTAAAAGCGTTACACCAACGCCTGCACCAGGTAATACAGCCCACTGATGCCGATGAAGGTGTACACAATTTGCCGTACGCGCGTCAAGTTCAGTTGGTCAACCACACGATTAGCCACGATGGTGCCAATAACCGCGCCCAGCATCCCCACCGCCACAAAGCCTAAGTGGTGGAGTTGCAAGATGCCCTGACTAAACCGCAATGAGGTCACGTACACGGTGTCCAACATGAAAAACGTCTGGATACTGGCCAAGTACTCCGTCGTGCTGCGGCTTTCCGTCAAAAAGTAGAGGGCCATCAACGGACCACCAATACCAAACAAGCCGTTGAAGAAACCCGACACGATCATGAACACCACCGCTACCGGCCACACGATATGCCGCGGCGCGTGCCCCCGGTACTGCATGAGTACCTGTAGGTGGCAATCGTAATCAGCAAGCCACCCAGTAAACCTTTGAGCAAAGTTGTGGCCAATGCTGGCCCAGGTGGACCGCCACGGTGGCAACCACCGAATAAACCACAAAGGGCACGATAATGTGCAGCCAGTGGATTCCCCGCCGGTACCGCCACACCAACGCGGCGTTGGGCCCGGACATCGTTAACGTCAATACCCCGGCGCCTTGCGGAATAGGCAACACGAACGGCAAGAACGTCATTAACACGATACCAGAACCAAAGCCCGTAATACCTTGAACCAGGCCGGCAAAGAAACCTGGTATCACGTACAATAATGTTCCTAGCACCCGTCCCCAACTCCATTCATGTACAAAGTTAACTAAGCCTTGTCGGCACGGCCGCGACGCCCACGCCGCTTACGCGCTGGCTTGGCCGATGCCGCCGCTTGCTCCTGGCGGTTCGCGCTCTGCGGCTCATTTTGTGGCCGGTTGCTTCGGCCGATGGATCCGGGGCAGCCTCAGTAGAAGCATCTTTGCCTAACGGATTGACACTGTGAGCCGGCCGGGCGAAAATCATGCGCCCAGCGTTGGTCTGAATCGCGCTCGTCACGATAACACGTAGATTTTGATCCATGTAGTACTGGCCATCCTCGACAACGACCATCGTTCCTTCCGGCATGTACGCGACCCCTTGCTGGCGTTCGGTCCCAGCCTTCACGATGTGGACCGTCATTTCTTCGCCCGGAATGACTTCCGGTTTCAGCGCGGTGGCCAGCTCATTAATGTTGAGAATCGGCACGTTTTGGAACTCGCTCACCTTGCCCAGGTTGTAATCGTTCGACACCACGACCGCATCCATTTCCTTGGCCAGCTTCAACAGTTTGCCGTCCACTTCGCGGGAGCCCTCAAAATCAGAGTCCGTCATCTCGATCCGAATATTCTTATCCTTTTGCATTTGGTTGAGAATATCCAGCCCACGACGACCACGTTCACGTTTCAAACTATCCGCCGAATCGCTGATTAGTTGCAGTTCATGTAACACAAAGTTGGGTACCAGCAGCGTTCCTTCAATGAACCCCGTCTTGGCTAAGGCCTGAATCCGGCCATCGATGATGACACTAGTGTCGAGAATCTTGTACTGGTGAAACGCGACCCCCTCAACATCATCGGCCTCCGTGACGTCCGGCTTGGACTTGGCGTCATTGTTATTGCGCCGCATGGTCATTAACAACCGGCGCCACTCATGCCGCCGGGTGGTACCCACACGAAAACCCAGATACCCAAAAACGATCATCAAGATGATTGGTGGCACGGTGGACAAGAAGCCGTTTGGTAGCCGGAAAAAGATCAGTTGGGAAATGAGCGTCGCCAGAATCAAGCCAACAATGGTCGACAAACTGCCAAAGAGAATGTAAGTTGGGGACTTATCGCTCAAAAACTGGTCGGCCCGGGCAATCATCCGTAATATAACACCTGCCAACATGAACGCCAGAACGATAAAGAATAAGGCACCAATAATTGCATTAACCACAAAATTATTAAATAATTCGTTCTGACCCATGCCCACGAGGGTCCAGATCCTCGGCATTACGGCCACACCAGCCGGAATCCCGAGTACCGCAAAAATTGCCGTAATAATTCGCTTTTGCATATACTTTCCTCCTCCATATTAGATTTACACGTACACACGTGCATCAGGTAGCAATAACGTGCCCGCTACCTTACCGCTTATTTTAGTCCTTATCGTCGATACAGGCGACCATATGGACCAAAGAAAGCGCAATTTTAAAATTATGATTGTTGACAGCCGCCGCCTCACCCCCTACGCCATTAGCCAAAAAGGGGGGTGCTTAGCTCCAGGAATATTTCCCGGGCAATAATCACCCCCATGGTCGCACTGGTATTAATTATGGTTGTGCCCAAACACCCTCTGTAGGGCTTCGCTGACACTAGTGACCCCCACCACGTCAATATCGTGCGGCACGTCCCAGCCATGCAGGTTGTTGCGTGGCACAAAGATGCGCTTAAAGCCCAACTTGGCGGCCTCTTTGACCCGATCCTCAATGCGGTTAACGCGCCTAACTTCACCAGTCAGGCCAATTTCCCCAACAAAGGCATCGGTGGCCGGAATCTCCACGTCTCGATACGAGCTGACGATGGCCATGGCAATGGCCAGGTCAATGGCGGGTTCGTCTAAGCGGACACCACCCGTGGCTTTAAGGTACGCATCCTGATTTTGCAACATAACGTCGGCGCGCTTTTCCAGCACCGCCATAATCAAGCTGGCTTTATTGCGGTCAACACCGCTACTAGTCCGCTTGGCATTACCAAACAGGGTCGGCGTAATCAAGGCCTGAATTTCCACCAGGATCGGCCGGGTACCTTCCATCGAGACCACCACCGCCGAGCCCGTGGCGCCTTGCATCCGTTCCTCCAAAAAGATTTCGGATGGGTTCGACACTTCCTGCAGACCGTCGCTATGCATCTCGAAGATACCAATTTCGTTGGTGCTTCCAAAGCGGTTCTTCACCGAGCGTAGGATCCGGTAGGTGTGGTGCATGTCCCCCTCAAAGTAGAGCACCGTGTCCACCATGTGTTCGAGCATCTTGGGTCCCGCAATGGCACCCTCTTTGGTCACGTGCCCGACCACAAAAATAGTTATACCTTGGCTCTTGGCGATGCGCATCAGTTCACTAGTCACCTCGCGAATCTGACTCACCGAACCAACCGCCGAGTTCATGTCGGGCACGTTCATGGTCTGCACGGAGTCGATGACCACAAAGTCGGGGTGCATGTCGTCAATGGCCTGCCGAATCGCAGGCATGTCGGTTTCAGGGTACAAGTACATCCCCGAATCCGCCATGCCCAAACGGTCGGCCCGCAACTTAATTTGGCTGGCACTTTCCTCCCCAGAAACGTATAGCACCGTGCCGTGCTTGGCCGCTAACTGGCCCGAAACCTGGAGTAACAGTGTAGACTTCCCAATACCGGGGTCCCCACCAATCAGGATCAAGGACCCAGGGACGATCCCGCCACCAAGTACCCGGTTCAGTTCTTGGAGGTTAGTAGTGATTCGCCGTTCCTTGGTTGCCGTCACGGCGTTCATCCTTTGCGGCCGCACCTGGTTTCCCGTCGCTGTCTGCCGGGGCTGACTCTTGGTGCTGGTGCTAGCGGTTGGGGTGACGGTTTCTTCAATCAAGGTGTTCCAACCACCACAATCAGGGCAACGGCCCACGTAAGACGCGGACACATAGCCACAATTTTGACATACATACCTAGTTCTGGCCTTGGCCATTATTCATCCCCACTTTCAACACCCAAAAACTGCTTGATGCTACTTACCGGTTGAACCAAACCCACCATTTCGCTGTTGGAGGCCGCCCTGGTCACCATCAGCCGTCAGGAACGGCATGAAGATGCCTTGGCCAATACGTTCACCCTTCTTGATCACCTTGGTCCGCGGCCCGAGGTTAACCAGCTGAAAGAAGATTTCGCCTTCGTTGTCCGGATTATTGTAGTAATCGGCATCAACGACCCCAATCCCGTTCGGCAGGATGAGGCCGCGCTTCAACGGGTTACTGCTCCGGTTAGCGAGGACAAACACCTCGTCGGGTTGCATAAAGACTTTGATGCCCGTCGGCACTAGTTGTGGCCGCAGCACATCGCTGGCCCGCTGGAAGTCATTATCGGTCAGCGGGTGCTCGTTGCGAATGAGGCGGAAGAGCCGAATAAAGTCGTAGCGCCAGATACTTTTGAGGACAAAGTCTTCGCGGGCAAAGAAGTCGTAGCCGGCGGCGTTTTTGGTAGACCGGACCGGTAATTTGAGACCATCGTTAGCATACTTAGAAACGACGGCAAATCCACGTTTGGGCATTGGTTTTCTCCTTTGAAATCATAATGATTTGCACTGCTTTGTAATTAGAATAAGGATAACACAGTAGCAACTGGTACGTGGGCCAAGCACCGGGCAATTAACTGCACGGTGCCCACACCCCCCGGCAGCATGGTACACTAGACCCGGAAACAGCCGTAATGATCAAAATATTGGAGGCAGACGATGAAATTTCAGCACGAACACGGTCGTTATTTTCTCACTGACGACCAGGGGCACCTTACCGCGGAAGTCACCTACACCAGTATCGACGAGGGTCACGCACTAAGTATCGACCACACCTTTGTCGATCCCAGTCTCCGCGGCCAGGGAATCGCTGGCCAACTAGTCCGCCGCGTGGTCGACCACGCCCGGCACCACGACCTGAAAATTGAGCCGCTATGCACGTTCGCGCGCGCCGAATTTCAGCGTCGGCCAGAATATGCCGACGTCTTGCGCCATACCGCCGCAGAACGTCACGCCACAAAGGAGTAATCATCATGGATCAAAACGCACTGAAAAAAAATGGCTGCGGACCGCGCCGCCGAGTTTGTTGAAGACGGAATGACGCTGGGGCTGGGCACCGGCTCGACCGTGCACTACCTGGTGGAGGCTATTGCCCGCCGCGTGCAAGCGGAACACCTACACATACAGGGGGTTTCTACCAGTAGCCGTACCGAGGACCAGGCACGCGGTTTGGGCATCACGATGGTTGGCATTGATGACGTCGACCACATCGACCTCACCATTGATGGTGCCGACGAGATCGACCAACACTTCCAGGGCATTAAGGGTGGTGGTGCGGCCCACACGTTGGAAAAGATGGTCGCCCTGACCAGTGCTCAAAACATTTGGATCGTTGACCAAAGCAAATTGGTGGACACACTCGGGGCCTTCCCGCTTCCAACCGAAGTCATCCCCTTCGGTCACACTCAGGTTGAGCGCCGCCTAGCTGCGGAGGGCCTCAATCCCGAGTGGCGTCGCGATGACCAAGGGCAGTTGGTCACCACACACAACGGCAACTACGTCCTCGACCTGCACGTGGGCAAAATTGCCCACCCGCACCTGTTGGCCCAATTCTTGGACGCGCAAACCGGAATCCTTGAGCATGGCTTGTTTCTCGATATTGTGAACAAGGTCGTGGTCGGCACGCCGGATGGGACGCAGGTACTTAACGCCGGTCGCTAAACACAGTTGAATTAACGTAGCGGGCCGTGGCATGATTGCATGTCACGGCCCCTTTTATATTCCTCTGGTTAACGTACCAACGCCAGCACTGGCTCACATTTTTCTCACCATGCCTACGCCCCAAACTTCGTATTAACGCTTGCGGCTATCCTGTTCAATAATGCCGTAGACGATGGTAATAACGATCAAATAAACCGCCACGATCAGCCACCACCACAGCGAATACTGGGTGACCCAACTACTTAAAAAGGCGCTAAAAAAACACCGTTAACAGCAGTAGGGCAATATACGCAACGTACTTCATTTGGGCACCTCCCAATTGTTGACCATTATCCATAATTATTTTAACGCTACCACGGTCCCCGGAGCAGCAACTTTGTTCCCCCAAGACACCAAAGAGGCCCCGGTCAATTACCGGAGCCTCTAGTCGTTACGCCAACTTAAGCCAAAGCACCCATTGGTCCCACGGTGCCAGCAGTGTGGGGTGATCGTATTCCTTCTTGATGACGTCGTTCAGTTCATCAGACAGGAACTTCTTGTTGATTACGACCTGGTAGACGTAGTTGTCGAACCAGTCGTCGGAAGCAACAAAGTAGCCCTTTTCACCGACCTTGTCACCCCAGGAGTTTTCCACCTTCCACTTGGTTGGCTGGCCGTCAACCAAGTCGACCCCAGTCAGAACCATGGCGTGCGTCATCAGGCTCTGCCCATAATCTAGGCGTTCTGCTTGGTCATCTGGAAGCTGGTGTTGAACAAGCCGTCCTGGTCGTAAATGTTCGTGTCGAGAATCCCCAACTGACGGTCGGATTCCTTACCCACGTCACTACCAAACCAAACGGATTTGCCAGCCTGCAGCTGCTTGATGGCTGCCGCCTTAAAGTCCTCAACGGATAAGTTCAAGTGACGTACTTCACGGCCACCCACAACGTTACCCAGCATTTCCACCGTGTACAGATGGTTGTACGGCTTGTCAGCAGTTGGTGCCTGGATAATGGACTGGTACTGGTCCAGATCCCAGCCAATGTACTTGTCGTAGAAGCTCTTTGGTGTCAGGTCTGCGTCGCGGTGGTATTCCTTGTCGTCGTCCCGGTATTCAAAATCGAACTTCGTTGGCGGGTTGCCCAGCGTGTACGCCAAGATCCGGTAGTCTTCGGACAAGAACTTACTCTTGGTAGCCGCAAGGTCATCTGCACTCGCACCATCGTTCACCAGCTTGCGCAGGGCCACCGCGTCTTTGCGTAGCTTCAAGTTCAACGTAGCGTTCAGCTCAGAACTCTTGCTGGAACTGTAGGTTTCAGGCATGACGGACTTCGGCACGATTCCGTACTTATCAATTAGAGCCGTCAGCATATCCCACTGACCACCGTCCTGTTGCGGTGTCGTCAACAGGAAGGCCACCTTGCGGGAATCGGTTGGCTGGTCCGCCGTGGCGATGATGTTTTCATAGAAGTAGTTGGACTTTTCAAACTTGTCCCAGAAGAACGTGAAGTTCTGGGAAAGCTCAAAGTCCTTGATCTTGAACTGGGCCTGAATGGAGTGCCGCATGGTGTTCAAGGCCGCAAACATCCAGCAACGGCCGGACTGCTTCTGGTTCGCAACGGCACCGGTATCCAACTCAACGGAGAAGGTCGGCGTCATGGCCACCTTGCTGGCGGTGTTCTCGGCCACCTTCAAGATGCCGTTGTTCATGACGGCTTTCTGCAAAGCCGGTGCTGCTGGTGTAGCCGCAAAGTCCTGGGCGTACTGGTCCAAGTTTGCGGACGTAACTGCTTTTGCCATTAATTAATTGCCCCCTAAGAAGATTTAAACGTAGTGTAGCACAAAATGAGAATACTATGCGAGTGGGTCCCATGGTGCCAGTGTGGTCGGGGCCTGGTCGAGCACGTCTAGCACCCGTTGTGGCAAGTATTGCCGGTTAATGGCTACTGAGTAAGCGTAGTCCTGGAACCACCGCTCATCCGCGACAAAGTAGCCGTCGTGTCCATTGGCGGAGCCCATGAATTTTCCACCTTCCACTTGGTCGGTGCGCCCTTAACTAGGTCAACACCCGTTAAGACCATGGCGTGACTAACCTCAGCCTGATGTGTGTCGAACCGCGTGCCGACGTCCATGTGCAGGTCAACGCCGAACAACTCGCTTTGTGCGTACAAGTCGCCCACTAACGTGCCACTTTGGCGGTCAGAATCAGCCAACACGTCGTTGCCAAACCACACCGTCTCGCCACCCTGAATCTGCTGGATGGCCGCTTGTTCAAGGACCGCCTCCGGAACGTTGACCCACAAAATCCGCCGGCCACCCTCGACGTGATCCTGGGACGGCAAGGTGTAGCTGTGCCAGTATTCCTTGCCCGTAGCATTCGTGCTGATCAGCATCACGTACTGGTCGAAATCCCAGCCGAGGAACTGGTCAAAGAAACTACGCGGCGTCAAACCAGGCACACGGTGGTACTGGTGCTGGTCATCCATGTACTCAAAGTCGAATTGACGTGGTGGTTCGCCGTAAGCATACGCGAGGATCCGGTAGATCGTGCTGAGTTGCTGCACGCGTTGAGCCGCTAACTGGTCAGGCGTGGCGCCACTGGCGTACGCCTGCCGCAAGGCGACGGCGTCCTGCCGTAACTTTAAGTTCAGCGTAGCGTTAAGCTCCGTGGTATTGTCACTGTTGTAGGTTTCGGGCATGACTGACTTAGGTATGACCCCATATTTGGCAATCAACGACGCAGCGTTTTCGTACTGGCCACCATCCCCGTTAGCCCAGGTAAGGTACCAGTCCAACTTGCGACTGCCGATGGGTGCCGCCACGTTAGCAATCATTTGGTTCAAAAACTGGTTGGACTTTTCCAACCGGTCGTAAAATGCTAAAAACGCCTGGGAAAACTCCAGGTTCTTGACGCCAAACTTGCCGGACACCGCGTGGCGCATTGTGTTGAGCTCCGCGAACATCCAGCAGCGCCCACTATGTTTCTGGTTGGTCACCACACCCGTGGGAATCTCGTCCGAAAACACGGGTGCAAAGGCGGCCTGTCCCAACTGCTGGCGACTCGCTGCCTTGATGCCAACGTTCTGCACCGCCCGCGCTAAGGCCGCGTGACCGGGCTGCTGTTGCAACTCCTGCTGGTACTGTTGCACTTGCTGCCATGAAATTGCCTTACTCATTTGCTGACCCTCCCGTCGTCATGATAAACATACTCAGTTTACGCCATTTAGTGAGTTTTTGAAATGATTACCGTGAGAAAAGGGTGAGTTTTATTGTTTGGCCGGCAAATTAAACAGTGCACGTTGAGCCGGCGTCAACGTGTCCACACGGTCCGGGGTCACTTCCCAGGCCAGCTTGGCCCAAGCACCTGGTTGGTCGCGCAGGACCGTCACGCTGGTGTTGACCAGCTCCCCATCGGTCCGGGCACCATCAATGCTGGTCGTGCCGGTCAGTACCCGCGCCAGCAACGTCAAAATAATGGCGTGGGCGACCACCAAAACGTGCCCGTCCGCGGGCACGCCCGCCACAGCCGCGCGCAGGGCGGCGTGGCCCCGCTGCCAAAGGTGGGCGATTGTCTCGGCATGCATCGCCTGCGCGTTAAAGGCATCCAAATGCTCATTAAAGTGGTGAAACTCAGGGTCGTCCGCAATCACGCTGACGGGGAGCCCATCCCAATCGCCCAGCGTCATTTCGCGCAACCGCGTATCGGTGATGATGGGTACCTGCTCGCCCACCACTAAACGGGTCGTGGTCACCGCCCGTTTAATTGGGGAGGTGATGATACGGTCAAAGTGGACGCCAGCCAGCAATTTGCCCAACGCCTGCGCACTGGCCACGCCTTGGGCTGTTAACGGGCTGTCCACCGTACCACCATTAACGCGGTCGTCCGCATTCAGAATCGTTTCGCCGTGCCGAACCAAGTATAGATAAGCCATATCATTCCTCCTTGAATAGTTGCTGGACGGGTGCTGGCTCGTCAGCCAACGCCGCAGGGGTCACACCCCACGCTAATCGCCGCCAACCCGGGTCACCCGTCTGGTTTTGCAGTACCGAAACACTGGTGTTTGCCAGTAATGGGGCATCCCGCGTCTGGCCAAGCGGCGTGCCGATAAGTACTCGGCTCACAATCGACAGCAAGATCCCGTGCGCCACGATCAAGACGCGGTCTTGGGTGCCCAACCCCGCCACGGCATCCTGGTAAGCGGCGCTCGCGCGGTCAACTAATTCCTGGTAGGTCTCGGCGTGAATGGCGTGCCCATCAAAGCGGTCCGGGTGGTGAAAATAATCGTCATATTGGGTAAAGCTACGCGCAAAATCACCCGTTTGACCGTCCCAATCCCCCAACCGCATTTCACGCAAGCGTTCATCCACCCGCAATGGTGCGTCCGCCCCTACAATCAACTTGGCCGTACGTATTGCTCGTGCTTGCGGTGATACTACGATACGGCGGAAACTCAAGGGCCGTAACATCGCACCCAACGTCCGGGCACTCGCCACGCCTTTGTCTGTCAGCGGGGTATCCACGCCACCACCATTAAAGCGGCCCTGCGCGTTGATCTGCGTTTCACCGTGTCGTACTAGGTATAAATATGCCAATATCCCAACCCCCTGGATGTTAATATCTAGCTCACGACCATTATAACGGACCCAGCCGGGGAAACCAGTCAGGGACTGAACCATTCCGTGTCAGCGTTGTACAGTCAGCGACAATGAATGTTGCTGCGTTAACCCCGCCATGACGGCCATTTTCAATTATTTCAATCATTTAACCCTATTAGTTTTCGAATATGTTATATTAGCGATTGGGGAATTTTTTTGTTGAGGGGGACCGCCTATGCTCGTTTCGTGGGGTCTACGCACGACCACCTTTATTAACAACTCGCTTGTGCTGATCGGCTATGCACTACTATTTAATTGGTTGCAAAATACCAATAGTTTGACGGGCCGTTGGCGGCATTGGCGGGAACCCGCACTGATCGGCATGACCATCGGTTTTGTGGTCTTATTCCACTTTTCCTCGGTCCTCGCCATGGCGGCACAGAACAACCCGGTAGGCTATGGCTGGACCTACCTCAACTTTCAGGGTGCCACGTTACTGTACGCCTTGTTGAGCTCTCGGCGCCGGCACGTGTTTTTGACCATGATCATCGTGGTCAGCCTGTGGTATTGGTGGCTACCCCACGTGTCCATGTCGTTACCGCTTGATGCCTGGACCATCGTCATGATGTACCTCGCCACCAAGTTCGGGGTGAAAATCGGGACCTACTGGTGGATCTACTATCCGTTTGCCTACGTGTACATGGCCCCCTTCTTCATTGCCAATTGGCGGTCATTAAACGGCATCGATGTGGGGTGGCCGTGGCAATTCGTCACTTTGACCCTCATCCTGTGGTTTCTTTGGGAAACGCACTACCGGTTCAAGGCGCGGCGGACCCATGAAGCTCACCTACTCAGCGAAGCCCGCATCGACGACCTGACCGGTTTACGCAATTTCCGGGTGTTCGATGCTGACCTGCACACGGCCTTTGACCGGCTACAAGATCATAACGAGCTATACGCCTGTATACCTTTGATATTGACCACTTCAAGCGGGTCAATGATACCTATGGGCACGTGGTGGGGAATACGGTGTTGCAGGCCGTCGCCAAACGCTTACGGGAAGTCGTTGCACAGTTTGATTACCCCGTACGGACCTACCGGACCGGCGGTGAGGAGTTCAGCTTCCTGCTGCTTGACGTCGTAGAGGATTTTGACAAGGCCTCAGCCTACTCGACCGCCGTTCAAAAGGCGTTAAGTGACCTCACCTTCACCACCGACCGCGGCGACCAGTTCCACATCACCGTCTCAATTGGCCAGGACCGGTCAATTCACGAAGACCGCAATTACCTCGATATCTACAAACGCGCGGACAAATACCTGTATAATTCCAAAAATCATGGTCGTAACGCCATTACCATTCACGGTATTACCATCAGTAAACCCAACGCAGCTAGTCCCAACTAAAAATGATGCTGACATGTTTGCCGCATGTCAGCATCATTTTTTTTCTTAGGCATCAAAACCCGCCGCGATGTAACCACCATCAGCGAGGTGCTTCCGCATCTGGAGCACCGCCGTATAGGTTGCCAGCAAGTAAACGTGCTGTTCCGGTACCCCTTTGATCCAATCCACCACGTTGTTCAGGTCCGGTGCCGTGGCTAAGGCGTCAGGATCCACGCCGGCCACCTGCATACGTAACTGGATATCACGGTACCGCTCGCCACCCACCATGTAGCTACTGTGCTGGTGGGCGTGCACGAACTCTTCGAAGTTGCCGTCCCAGATCCATGACGTGTCGATCCCGTCGGCGTAGTTAGCGTTGAGCAACACAGCCAGGGCAAACGACTGGTCATCATGACCGATCATGTCCAAAACTTGGTTCAAGCCCACCGGGTTTTTGACGAGCACCAGCGTCACCCGCTTCCCGTCAATATTGATTTCTTCCTGGCGCCCAAAGACCTTCTCGTCGTACGCAAAAGCGTTCGCCATCTGTGCTGGCGTCACGCCAAACTCACTCGCCACGCTGTACGCTGCCAGCGCGTTGTAGACGTTGTACAGGCCGCCGATATTCAGGGTGTAAGATTGGTCACCAATCGTAAAGGTAGAGCTGGTCGGCGTCTGCTCCGTAACGGCAGCCACGTGGTAAGTCAACTCCGGGCGGCAAAGCCGCAGTTCGGGCAGAAAAAGCTACCCAGGTTACTGTACGTGCGCTCGCGGTAATGTAAAATATGCTCACAGCGTGGGCACAACACACCATCAGTGTTTGGTGGTGCCAAGAGGTTATCGTGACGTCCAGTGTCAAAGCCGTAGTAACGCATCGGGTTCTTCAGCGGGCGGGAACTAAAAATCGGGGCGTCCCCGTTGGCCACGACCAAGGCATCGGGATGCATGTTAATGCCATTCAAGATCTTCTGGTAGGTCGTGTAAAACTCGCCGTACCGGTCCATTTGGTCACGGAAGATGTTGGTAAGCACGTAGGCTTTGACGTGCACCAACGCCGACACGGGCGCCACGTTGGCTTCGTCAACTTCCAGCACGGCCAGGCCGCGCCCGTGACCTTTGTGCGGACCCTGGGCGATAAAGGCCGAGATAATACCACTCATCATGTTACTACCCGTGGGGTTAGTCATGAGGTCAGGATACTTTTGCCGGAGGGCCTTCACGATCATGCTGGTCGTCAGGGTCTTACCGTTGGTCCCGGTGATGATAATCACATCATAGTCCCGCGCCAAACTGCGTAGGACATCGGGATCGATCCGGGCAGCCAAGTTGCCAGGAAATGCAGAGCCGCGTTTGAAGACTCCGTGCAAGACACCATATGATAAACGAGCGAGGCCCCGCGCAGTTGCGGACCGAATTGGGTTTTGCGTTGTGATGATACTTTCCTCCACATCCGTAATTAACTGTGTTCAATTCTAGCACACCTGGCCTGGTCATGCGGTAATATACGGTGCATACGGGCAGTATGGCTCCTATAGAACCGCCAATTAACGGACATACTAAAAAGGGCCAGCCACACACTGGTGGTTGGCCCTGCGTTTGTTAATAGAAATTACTTGGTCTGGCCCGGCGTGGACGCGATAATGTCCATCTTGCCGTCGAGGTCCCAATCGTCGACCTGCGTCGGAATGATGAAGTGGTCACCCTTCTTCAGGGCGTACACCTGCCCATCAACCGTGATGTGGCCCGCACCATCAAGGACGGACACCAGCGTGTACGGCGCCGTCTTGGTCAAGTGCAGTTCACCGTTGACCTGCCAACGGTATACCGAGAAGAACGGGCTCATTGGTGCGGTCACAAAGGTAGTGACCGTGGAATCACCCATGGTCTCGTGCTTGATGTCCAACTTGGGGTCGACACTCGGCACCGTCGTCACGTCGATGGACTGCTTCAGGTGTAACTCACGCTTATGCCCCTGGTCGTCCGTCCGGTCATAATCGTACAGGCGGTAGGTGGTGTCGGAACTTTGCTGAGTCTCCAGGACCATAATGCCCTTGTTCAGCGCGTGAATCATGCCGCTGGGAACGTACACAAAGTCACCCGTCTTAACTGGGACCTTGCGCAACAGGTGCTCCCAGTCGCCCGCTTCGATCATGGACTTCAACTCGGCCCGCGTCTTGGCATGGTGGCCGTAAATCAGGTAGCTGCCTGGTTCCGCCGAGATCACGTACCAGCATTCCGTCTTACCCAGTTCGTGCTCGTGTTCGGCCGCATAGGCGTCGTCCGGGTGAACCTGTACGGAGAGACTATCCTCAGCGTCCAGAATCTTGGTCAGTAGCGGGAACACGTTGTCCGTTGGCTGGCCAAAGTATTCACCGTTCTCAGCGTAAGCCTGGTTCAGCGTCTTGCCTGCCAGCGGGCCATTCTTAATCGTGGCCGGCCCGTGTGGGTGACCAGAAATCGCCCAGCACTCACCAATCTTACCCTCAGGTAGGTCGTAGCCAAACTGCTCCAGCTTACGGCCACCCCAAATCTTTGGCCGGAAATATGGTTTCAGGAAAAGTGGTTCTGTCACTGTTATCAAGCTCCCATCTATGGCATTTGCACACGCATTCACGTATGCGTTTACACCTGTAAGGATACCACACTAGGCCCGCTCTGTGGCGGCCAAATATTGAGGAATCAACGCATCCCGTGCCGCCAAAAATTCGGGGTGTACGACCGGGTGCACGCGGTTCGCCAGCACAATCAACCCGCGGTGCCCCTTGGGATCCAGCAGAATAAACGTTCCGGTATAGCCGGTGTGGTACAACCACTGCCGGTGCGTCACTGGCCCTTCCCGCAGGTCAAAGCCCAAACTGCGGCCCCCGGCGTAACTTTGCTGCAAATTTTCGGCCCAATTTTCGTGCAGAAAAATTTGTTGCACGCGGCCAAAGGTGACGTGGGCGTATTGCACCAATCCGTCAATGTTGGCAAACAGACCCGCCGCGCCGGAATCGGCACCCAGAATTGCACTCTTGGGGTCGTGCACAATTCCGCGCCGTAAACCGTGCTCGGGACCATAGGTCGTCGGTACGGTCTGCGCTGGATCAGGGGTAAAGGTGGCGTTGGTCCGCATACCAAACGCCGGTAAGACCCGGGCGGTAATCAACCGTTGAATGGGATCGCCGTAAACTTTGGCTAACGCCCACCCCACCAGGAGTAGGTTAACGTCGCGGTACTGCACGACTTTGCCGGTCCCGTCCGTTTCGTGTAGCTGGGTCAACAGGGCGTGGCGCAACTGGTCAGCTGGCAGTTCGTCGCGGTGCGGAATGTAACCCGCCAGTCCCGAGGTGTGCGTCAACGCCATGCGAAAGGTGACGTGCGGTGCCGAAAACTCCGGCAACACTTCCTGAATGGGCTGATCAATTCCCAGAAGTCCATCCTGCACCGCCCGCAAAAATAGTGGGGTGGTGCCGACCACTTTGGTCAGTGACGCCAGGTCATAAAACATCCCTGGCTTTAACGGCAGCGGCTCAGGTACGGTCGCCGCCTGTCCCAATGTTTGGGTGTACACCGCATCCCCATCCAGTAGTGCGTACGTCGCACCGGGCGTGATGCCACGCTTGATCATGTCAGTCAGGGCCATCCGTACCAAGGCGTCGCCGGCCGCAATACGTTGTGTTTGTTCGGTTGCATCCATTTTTACTAATCCGCTTCCCAACTATGTATTCGTGCCGTTGATGGCACGTAATCCCCGCTATTATAGCACTGGTGGACCAACTAGTGATGCCACACAGACCACCCGTAACAAAGTAGGACCAGAAATTGATTGATTTCTGGTCCTACTTTGTTTGCGCCAACAACTGCATCCCATCGAGCGCCGCAATCGGCACGCCCGCCACTAATCATCGTCTGACGTTGCCAACACCTTACCAGTGTCGGCCTGGACGGAGACCTCACGTTGCCCGGCGTGTGCCGTCTGGATTTTGACGCTCCAAACCGGCACCCCGTCGTCTTGTTCCAGCGACCACTCGCGCGCGGTACCCGGCACCGCTGGGTGGCTGCCTGTGTGATGTGCCCTAAAGCCAACAGGTGCTCCGTGTTGATGGCGTGCTCCTGCCGCTCCACCCCGCCGGCCTCATCGGCTGCCAACGCGTGTTGCGCTTGCCGCAACACCCGACCCGTCCGACCATCCAGCACCATCTGGTACTCGGTATCATCATCCACGGCCTCCACGTCGTACTGGTACTGATTGCCGTGCGGTTCGATCTCAATACTGCTCAGATCGACATCGGTACCCCAGCGGTCGTGCATCAACTCGACAACGGCACTCACCGAGACTTTGACCGCCTGACTCGGCTTGGATGACTGTTGTCGGTTAACGTGACTACTATTACTCTGGCTACTCGTTTCGTGTGGCGTCGCGGTTGGATGACCACACGCACTCAATACGCACAGGCTCACTACGGTCAATAGTATCGTCTTCATCAGTTTTCCTCCACTGGTGTGCACGTCCAGACTTTGCCTCTACCTTAATTTTAACAAGTCCAGGGGCTAAATACTATCACCGTACCGTCATTAAGCCTGCTTGGTTTCGACCCAGTTGTGCAGTAGCAAGACGTTGATGACCGAATAAACCGCACTTTCGACCAACGACCAGAAACTAGCCCAGTAGAAGGCAGGAATGGCATCTTCGATTTGGTCCACACTAGTAAAATTAAAACCCAAGTGCGGCGCAAGTTGCCGCACGCCACCTTCTAACCCGTTCAGGGCCATGAGGACCAGCACTAACACCACCAGGTAGAAGCAAAATTTGACGATGCGTTGCCGCATAGGTGGTAGAAACGCACTAATACTGACCCCGACCAAATGGATCATGCTAATAAAGATCCACATGTACAGGCACGCCGAGAGCATCATGGTCACGCCGGCAAGGCCGTAGCGCCAAAGCGCCTCCGCGTGGTCAGCCTGTAGCTGTAAAGGCACGGCCTGTTGCTGCAAAGGTACGGACAATAGACCAATGACGGTCACCCCTACAATGAGCCCGTAAAGCATGCTGATAAAGCTGGACAACACGTTCATCACGTACAGACGCAGGTCTGTCACTGGCGCCAGCCGGAAGCGACTGGTCGTCCACACCCGTTCCTGGTGATTAGCCAGCAAGACAAACAGGACGATGCCCGCTATCAGAGCGTAAAAGCCGGCAATCACCACTGCAAAATCGGCCTGATAACCATGGTGCCAGGTACCCCAACCAATTGTGACAATCACAGCGGCTAAGTATACCAACACGACGTAGCTGGTCAGCTGCAACTTTGGTACCAATAAATTTTTGAGCACGTGCACCCGTTTAGTCATGTTGTACCCTCCCTGCATGTACATCTTCAAAGTATTCTTCAATGCTCTTGCCGGTAGCCCGGATATCATCAGCCTCTTCATTGGCGACTAGTTCGCGCCCCTCAATAATCATGACGCGGTCCAAAATGTTCGCAATATCGCCCACATGGTGGTCACTGATCAGTAAAGTCGCGTCAAACGGCTTCCACTGAATGATGGCAGCGATGATCTTCTTGCGCGTCATGCTGTCGATTCCGTCAAACGGCTCATCCAACAGGTACAACTTGGCCCGCCGCGCTAAACTCAGTGCGATGACAACCTTCTTCAAGTTACCCTTGGACAGACTGCCTAACCGGGCGTGGTGGTCAATATCCATGAATTGCGCCACCAGCTCGAACTGCTCGCGGTCAAAGTCTGGGTACCAGGCGGCCCACGCGGCGACGGCCCGGTCGACCCGCAAGTTTAACGGTAGCCCGTTGGTCTGTTCCGAAAAACTGACCGCAGCTTTGCGGGCGACTAACTGTGTTGCGCCGTCCACACTGATTGATCCCAGAAAGTGAGGCGCACTGCCGGCAATCAGGCGCATAAGCGTGGTTTTGCCAGCCCCGTTGGCACCCAGGAGGCCAATAGTCTGTCCTGATTCTACGTGGCAGTTGATGTCGCGCAAAATCACCTTAAAGTTCCGCTTGTACGTTAATCCACGTATTGCTAGTAAATCAGTCATTATTGGTGGCCTCCTGTTCCTGAATGTATTGATGCAAGTAAAACTCCATTTCACTCGGCGTAATCTTCAGCGCGTTCAACCGCTCGTACAGCGTCGCCACCTGCTCCTTGACGATGCGCGCACGCAGATTGACGATCACTTCCATGTTGGTGGTGACAAAGTTGCCTTTGCCCCGTTGCGGCACGATCAGGCCCGTCGTGACCAATTCAGCGACGGCGCGTTGCACCGTGTTCACATTGACCGCTAGTTGCGGGGCCAACTCCCGCACCGAAGGCAGTTGCGCCCCCGCGTCGAAGTGACCGGTAATGACTTCGCGGATAATATACTGCTCAATCTGATAATAAATGGGTATCTTAGCGTTAAATTCCACGGGGCATCTCCTCATCACTACTGTACTAGTTCACTAGTACAGTGTAACAGCTGCCGAGCTGACCGTCAACTCCCCAACCACTTTGTTGCACTTGTTTGCGTACAGCCTCACAGTGAGTGTCGCGGCCGACCAAACATCAGTCGTGACGATCAGTGTTGGTGCGTGGGCCACTACATCCACCCGCGTATACAAAAAGGGTCAACCTCCTGTAGGAGATTGACCCTTTCACTATCAATATTAACGTTAGATTTCGACGTTGCCACTAAACTGACTGTTGTACAGGTCGGCGTAAAAACCGTTTTTGGCCATCAAGGCGTCGTGGTTCCCGGTTTCGACGATGGACCCGTGGTTCATAACGATGATGTTGTCAGCGTCACGAATCGTGGACAACCGGTGCGCGACCACGAAGCTTGTCCGGTTCTGTAGCAACCGTTCCATAGCGTGCTGAATGTGCATTTCAGTCCGCGTGTCGACGGAACTCGTGGCCTCATCCAAAATCAAGATTTCTGGATCCGCCACGAACGCCCGGGCAATCGTCAGCAACTGCCGCTGCCCTTGACTCAGGTTTGACGCCTCTTCATTGAGGACGGTATCGTAGCCGTTCGGTAACTGCCGTACGAACGAATCCACGTGCGCTGCCTTGGCCGCGCTGAGAATCTGTTCATCCGTCGCGTCTTCACGCCCGTACTTCAGGTTGTCCCAGATAGTGCCGGTAAACAGCCAGGTATCCTGGAGCACCATGGCAAAGTGGCTGCGTAGGTCCTCCCGGCTCATGTCGCGGGTATCCTTACCCCACAGGCGGATGGAACCACCCGTGACGTCGTAGAAGCGCTCCAACATGTTGATTACCGTAGTCTTCCCGGCCCCAGTTGGCCCGACGATGGCAATCATCTGCCCGGACTGCACGTCCAGGTTGTAATCCTGCATCAGGGTGTCGGCACCCGGATAACCGAACTTAACGTGGTCCAGTTTGATGATCTCATCCGTCTTGGGTTCTGCGGGCAGGCCGGACGGAGTGTCTTCCATTTCGGGTTCGTCAAGCACCTCGAAAATACGCTCAGCGGACGCGATCGTCGACTGAATGGTGTTCGAGAGGTTGGCCAACTGGGAAATTGGCTGGGCAAACTGCTGGGTGTACTGCAGGAAGGCCTGCACGTTCCCCAAAGTAACGCTACCATTCGCAACTTGGACCCCACCAACAACGGCTACAAAGACGTAACCAATGTTGTTCATGAAGGTCATCAACGGCATCATGATCCCGGAAACGAACTGCGCCTTCCAGGCAGCCTGGTAGTAACGCTCGTTTTCTTCCTCGAACTCATGGACCATGACTTCTTCACGGTTGAAACTCTTGACGATTACTTGCCCACCATACGTTTCTTCAACCTGGTTGTTGATTAACCCCAGCGACTTTTGCTGGGCGGCAAAGAAGCGTTGCGACTTTGGCGCCACAATACCAATGGCAATCACGGACAACGGAATCGTGACCAACGCAATCAGCGTTAACTGCCACGATATCGTCAGCATCATCCACAACGTCCCGATGAAGGTCATCGTGGAAGTGACCATCTGCGTCAGACTTTGCTGCAACGTGCTGGCAATGTTATCCATATCGTTAACGGCACGGGACATAATGTCACCATTGTTGTGCGCGTCGTAGTAGTGCACCGGCACCCGCTTCATCTTGGCCTTAAAGTCGCGGCGCAGATCGTAAACGGTCAGCTGACTAACTCGGGTCATGATGAACTGCTGCAGGAAACTGAAGAGGGCACTGGCCAGGTACATGACGATGACCGTGGCGATAATGGTTTCAATTTTACCCCAATTAATGGGTAGGTGCTGATGTGAATCCCTGCCTTTTGTTCAGACTGACCCTTCATCACCCCGGCAAAGATTTGGGTCGTTGCTTTCCCCAAAATCTTGGGGGTCCGAATCTGGAAGTAAACGGAGGCGATGGCCATGATCAGCACGAAGATGACGGCGACCAGCCGGCCCTTCATGTAGCCCAACAGGCGACCGGTCGTCTGCCAGAAGTTCTTCGGCTTTTCGACTAGGCCCATGCCGCGCATGGGTCCGTGTCCACGAACGGGAGCGGTTTTTGTAGTACTTGCAGCCATTACGCTTCATCCCCTTCCCGAATCTGTGAACTAACAATTTCTTGGTACGTTTCGTTATTAGCCTTCAATTCCTCGTGGTTACCAAAGCCGACCACGCGACCTTCATCCAGTACCACGATCTCGTCGGCGTCGGCCACGGTGGAAACCCGCTGACCCACGATGACGACAACCTTGCTACTGATATCCGGGTCGTCCTTCAGGGCCTGACGCAGGTTGGCGTCGGTCTTGAAGTCCAGGGCGGAGAAGGAATCATCAAAGACGTAGATGGAAGCCGGCTTGACCAGCGCCCGCGCAATAGCGAGCCGCTGACGTTGACCACCAGAGAAGTTAGCCCCACCCTGCTCGACCATGTAGTCCAAGCCGTCGGGTTCTTCCTCGATGAAGTCACGTGCTTGGGCAATTTCCAGGGCGTGCCAAATCTCATCGTCGGTCGCGTCGGCTTTACCCCATTGCATGTTCTCGCGCACGGTGCCCGCAAACAGTACGGCTTTCTGGGGAACAAAGGCCACCGTCTTGTGGAGCTCCTTCAGGTCGGCGTCCTTGACGTCGATCCCGTTCACACGGACGGCACCCTGCTCGACGTCGTAGAACCGCGGAATCAGGTTGACCAAGGTACTCTTCCCGGAACCAGTCCCCCCAATCACGGCGAGGGTCTGCCCGGCGTGCATGTCAAAGTTGGCACCGGTCAACGCCGGATTTTCGGCGTGGCGGTAACGGAACTCGACGTGGTCAAACTGTAATTCAGGCGTCGTGCCGTCAAAGTTCTTGGCGTCGGCTTTGGAGTCGATCGGTGAGTTTTGATCCAACACTTCGTTGATCCGGACCGCTGATGCCTGGGCACGCGGCACGAACACGAAGATCATGGCCAGCATCATGAAGCTCATCAGAATCTGCATCGCGTAAGTCATGAACGCGATCATGTTCCCGGTGTTCATGGCCTGGGCGGCGATCAAATGACCACCCCACCAAACAATGCCGATGTTGGTGGCACTGATTACCAGCGTCATCACGGGCACCATGAGGGCCATGATGGAGAAGACCTTCACGGCGTTGTGGGTGTAATCCTGGTTAACACCTTCAAAACGCTTCTGTTCAAAGTCGTCCTGCCGAAACGCGCGGATAACGCGGACCCCGGTCAAACCTTCACGGAAGACCAAGTTGATATTATCGGTCTTTTGCTGCATCTTGCGGAACAGCGGCACAGCAAAAATCATGATCAAACCGATGAACACCACCATGATCGGCAACACGATGACGAAAATCTGCGTCAAGGTGTGGTCCTTTTGATAAGCCAGGAAGCTGGCCCCAATGAGCATGATTGGTGCCATGATCATCATCCGCAGGGCCATGATGGCCACGTTTTGGATCTGGACCACGTCGTTAGTGGTCCGCGTGATCAGGGAACTGGTCCCGACGGTGTCCATTTCGTCGTGAGAATAGTTGATAACTTTGCGGTAAATGTCCTTGCGAATGTTGGCCCCGAGACGCTGGGAAGCACGCGATGCCAATAAGACGTTCATGACGGCGGCCAGCACACTGATCAGGGCAAAGATGGCCATTTCGCCACCCTTACGCCAAATGTAGTTCACGTCCCCCGTTTCGACACCATTGTTCACGATGTCGGAGGTCAAATTAGGCAGGTACAAGTTACTGATAACCTGGGCAACCATAAATAGGATCGCGCCCACCACGGCCCAGTATGAAATGCGGCCCTTTGCTAATCTAAGCATGTGATTCTCCCTTCAATAACACACCATGTTGTAACCAGTCGAGTAACCACGCCATCCGCTCCTTTACTTTAGCAACGGTGTCGGGATGCTCGCCCTCCTGGTGGTTGTAGAAATAAGCCAAAGACTGTGCGAACCCGCCCATGGTTGTGCGGAACAACAGTTCTTTTTGCTGATTATTGGTCACGCGGAGACCGGAAAAGTCAATGTGCTCCTGCAAGTACCGCCGGCCGGCGCCATGGCGGTGCACATTTTCCCCAAAGGCGGCGTGGCTGGCCGACTTGAAGTTCATGTTGCTAAACACGTTGCGGAAAAATGGCGCGTCATCACCTTCAAGTAACCGGTCAATGGTGACGTCAAAAAAATTCCGTCACTGAGGCAAAGAAATCACCGTGATGCGCCTCCACAATGGCTTTGAACGCATCAACGAACCGTTGCCCCTCCGTTTCGAGTAAATAGTAAAAAAATGTCCTGCTTATCCTCAAAGTACTGGTAAAAGCTCCCCCGCGGGACGCCCGCCAGCTCAATAATGTTCGAAATTGATGCCTTGGCGAATACCGCCCGGGTAAATTCCGTCTTGGCGGCCGCATCATGCGGGCTTGTTTCGCCGCTGGTAGCCGCAGAAATGTTGGTTTCGGCACAAGGTCGCCCCCCTTCGCGTAAAATTATGACGTAATGTCATGTGACAGTTTGTCATTATACACCCCTGGGCGACGAATGAACATAATTTTTTTTAGGATTTTCTGAAACAAATGCACCTGGGTCCCAGGCGCCGTAGCGTTAAGCCATTATGGCATAAAAAAAACAACTATCACAATTGCACAATCGGTGTCGCCGCAGCAATGCCCATCCACACGATACCAGGCAGGGCTACTATTGGCGTATGGCACCGCGCGCAGAATTAAGTGCGTTGTGGTCACTGGTAGGATAACGCTTTCTCCGGTGGTACTAAAAACAAGGGCGGCTGCGCATATCGCCCGCAACCACCCGTAGGTACCTTCGTTAACTTACTTGTGCTGTTGCAAATACTCAACCGCAGCAGCCCCGACCGCTTTAGCGGCAATAATCAAACAATCCTCGTTCATCAGGAAATTGGGGCTGTGGTGTGGGTGGCTCTGCCCGTCGTCCGGGTCACAGCCAATGTACAAAAACGTGCTGGGCAGCGCCTGAGCGAAGTAAGCAAAGTCTTCCGACGGGTCTTGCGGCCCCACGTCGGTCACCGCCCGGACTTCCGGAATGTTGGCAGACTGAATATTGTGCACCGCCTGCATGGTCAGGTCCGGATCGTTAAACAAGACGGGGTAATTATCGTCGTAGTCCACGTCCACCTGCACGCCGAACATGGCGGCCACACCCTGAGCAATCTGTTCGATCTGCTGGCGCACAGTCACCCGGGTACTTTCCTTCATCACGCGCACATCCCCCTTGAGGGTCACGTTCTGCTTAATGGCGTTAAACGACCCCACGCCGTCAAACGAACCGATCGTCACGCTAGCAGTATCAAACGGGTCCACCCGCCGCGATACCACAGTCTGGAGCGCGGTAACAAAATAACTGCCGGCCACGATGCGTCGTTGGCTAAGTGCGGCATGGATGCGTGTCCGCCTTTGCCCACCACCGTAACCGTAAAGTTGGCCCGGCCCGTTTGCGTCTCACGCACGTGGTAACCGACCGTCCCCGTTGGCATTGACGTCATCACGTGCGCACCCAGGACGTTGTCGACGCCAGTCAGGACGCCGGCGGCCAACATTCCCTGCGCCCCACCGGGAGAAACCTCCTCGGCGCTGGTGGATGATCCGCACCCGCCTGGTAACTGGTCGCGTAACTGCCACAGGGTTCGGGCTAGTACCATCATGTAGGCGGTATGGCCGTCGTGGCCGCAGGCGTGCATCACTCCGGGTTGCTGGGACTTGAACGGCAGGTCGTTATCCTCCTGCACGGCCAACGCGTCAAAGTCCGCCCGCAGTGCTAGCGTCGGGCCGGACTGACCGCCCGGAATGTCCACCGCAAACCCGTACCCGTCGCCATAATCAGTGACGGGACAATCAAAGCCGGCGTAAAACCGTTTAATGTAGGCCGCCGTCCACTGCTCGTGGAACGAGACCTCCGGATGCTGGTGCAACTCCCGCCGAATGCGGATAATCTCTGATGCTGCTGCATCCAGTTGCTGCATTAACGTTGCTAATAAGTCCATCACAACCACCCTTTCATATGTAAATGTACTGCGCGCCTACCGCCGTTGACTGACCTCACGGTGTAACAGCCGCTGAATCCACGGCCGCACCTGGTTCATCAACGCTTCCGCCAACACGAACCCGATGGCCAACGCAAAGGCCACCGTCAACGTTTTGATCAGGCCTTGCTGTGCACTGGCATCGTGGCCCAACGTAAAGTTCTTCATACTCATATAGATAATGGCCCCCGGCACCAGCGACACCAGGCACGGAACGTACATCACGTTCACCGGTGCCCGCACCGCAATGGCCGCGACGTTCGCCAGTACCCCGATGGTCAAAGCCGCCAGCAGGTTGGGCAGGATCACGTTGCCGGCCACCTGGTCGACCAGGACGTACACGCCCCAAGCCAAGCCACCAGTAACGCCCGAAGCCATCAACGTCCGTCGCGGCACGTTGGTAATAATGCCAAAACCGACGGAGGACAAGAAGCCAAAGGCAACTTCAATGAATAAATTAACTAAGTTCATCTTCACGCCCCCATGACTAACTGCACCAGGACCGACCCCAACACCACGCCACCACCAATGGCAACGGCTACCAAGATCGCATCCACCGCGCGCACCATTCCCGAGATGGTGTGCTTACCAATTAATTCTCGTAGCGAGTTAGTCAGCGCCACGCCGGGGACAAGGGGCATCAAGGCGCTAATAATGATGTTATCGCTACTAACGGCCCAATCTAAGTGCACCAGCAGTACTGCTAGTACCGCAATCGTGAACCCACCCACAGCTGAAGTAATGTAGGGCGTTTTAGTCTGGTGGCCGACCCACTGCGCCGCTAGGTAACCGGCAATGCCGACCCCAAAAGCCCAGGCTAAGTCCCCCCACGTAGCTTTGAACAGCAACATCGGGGCAATTGATACCAACCCGGCGCCAATGATCTTTTGAACCCAGGTAAAGTCGATCACCTTCCGGTCAATGGCGGCAATCCGCCGCTGCAAATCGTCAAAACTAAGGTGCCCCGCCACGAACTGCCGGGACACCGAGTTAATCTCGTCCACTTTTTGCAGGTTAAAGTCGCCCGTGCGCACCTTGATTAGGTGGGTGTGAGCTTCCGTTTGGGCATCGACAAACACCGCCGTCATGGTGGCATGGCAGCTCAATTCGAGCCCGGCCGCGCGGCCAATGTACTCGGCGGTCCCCTCGACCCGCGAGGTTTCGGCCCCGTTTTCCAGCAGGATCTTCGCCACACGGCCACTCAACTCAATTACGTCTTCTTCACTGGGCATTGCCCGCACACCCCCAATTAGTCGTCGACCCGCGTCATGCGTAGCGGGTTGGTCCACTCGTCAAACTGCGCCGCCGTGACTTTGCCAGACGCTAACGCCGCGGCCCGCAACGTGGTACCGTCCCGCAGCGCCTGCTGGGCGATTCGCGCACTGACTTCATAGCCAATATGTGGTGACAGGGCCGTCACCGTCATCAGTGAACCGTCCACCGCCGCCCGCATGTGGTCGGCATTGGCGGTCATGCCGGTCAGCAGCAGCCGATTGAACTGGTCCAACCCGCCGCTCAGTAATTCGACTGACTCCAGCAAAGCCGCAATGATGACCGGTTTGTAGACGTTCATTTCAAAGTTACCCTGGCTGTTGGCCACGCTGATGGTCACATCATTACCCATAACGCGGGTAGCAATCATCGTCAGGGCCTCCGCCTGGGTCGGGTTAACTTTGCCGGGCATGATCGAGCTACCCGGCTCGTTGGCGGGGATGGTCAGCTCCCCGTAGCCACCACGGGGACCACTAGCAAGAAAGCGAATATCGTTGGCAATCTTCAGTAGGTCGGTTGCGAGCGTCTTCACGGCACCATGTGCGTTAGTCAACTCGGTATGCGCCGACAACCCGTGGAACTTATTGGGCATGCTGGTATACGCCACGCCCGAATCACTGATGAGTTGCGAAATAATCGCCTTGGTGGTGCTGGTCGTGGTGTTGAGCCCCGTCCCCACGGCGGTACCCCCGAGTGGTAGCGCACGCAACTGGTCCCGGGCCTGCGTCAGCTATGTACGTCTTGTTCCAACGTGGCGCGCCAACCGGAAACTTCCTGGCCAAAGGTGATGGGTGTGGCGTCCTGGAGGTGCGTCCGCCCCAACTTAACGGTGTGCCGGTACAGTTGCTCCTGGGTCTTGAGCGTACTCAGGGTGTGCTGTACTACGTTGATGAGCCGCCCCATTGCAGCGTAGGCCGCCATGTGCATCGCGGTGGGAAAGGTGTCGTTGGAACTTTGCCCCTGGTTGACGTGGTCGTTAGCCAGTACCGTCGTCCCGGCTGCTTGGCTCGCCTGGTGGGCGATCACTTCGTTGACGTTCATGTTGGTCTGGGTGCCGGAACCAGTCTGGTAGACCCGCAGTGGAAACTGGGCGCGCAGGTCATGGTCGTTAAACGTCAGGAGGCCACTGGCCACCTGCACGATACTGTCAGCAATCGTGGTTGGCAGGCTGCCATCACGACCATGCACGGTGGCCGCGGCGCGCTTGATCTCAATCAGCGCCCGAATCACTGGTAGGGGCATGAGCGGACCGACCGCAAAGTTGTGGCGAGAACGCTCCGTTTGCGGGCCCCACCAAACTCCGTCAGGTATTTCTACCGCACCGAGCGCATCGTTTTCAATTCTCATGACCATACCCCTTTTCGACTTTGTTGCTTCTATTGTCACCGCCCGGTTCATTTTTGTCCAGAGCACGAAGATAACGGTTGCTCGGACCTGTTGTTGATATGACTACCATTGCGGTGGGCCCGGACCGCGATGACCTGCGACCGGGGGGTACGCCGCCATGGCCGCTACCTGGGCGCAACCGGTGTTTCGATATCGGCTCTGACTGCCCTTGGCGGGTGACCCGCTCTTGGACTAGCGCCGTGAGCCTGCCCTGAAGGCTCACTCACGGCATAAAAAAAACGGTTGCCGTTAAGCAACCGTCATCAGTGATTGGGTATCTAGGGATCGAACCTAGGATTATGGATTCAGAGTCCACTGCGTTACCACTTCGCTAATACCCAATAATATTCATTTCTGTGCCAAGCACAATAAATACTATACGCAGAATCGCGCGTGCCGTCAACCGGATTGACGATTTTTCTTGATATATTCCACCGTACGTCGAGGAATAAGCCCGCTGAACCTATTTTTGCATCGAGTTACCGGCCGCCCGTAACTCACGCAAATCCACGGGCCAGGCTACCTAAACGATTAACGGTTACGCTAGTCCAGCGTGACCCGCACTGTAGACAAATTGATGGCAGCCCACCACCGGCTAAACCACCCACCAACCTGGCGGGCACGTCCACGAAAAAAACGCGCCCCACCGACGGGACGCGCCAACACTTGCTTGGGTATCTAGGGATCGAACCTAGGATTATGGATTCAGAGTCCACTGCGTTACCACTTCGCTAATACCCAATATCATTATTTGCGTGCGCTGAGCACGGGAAATATCTTACCGCGCTTTCCGGGCCGCCGTCAACACTTTCAGCCAACTTTTCAATGCAATTTATGAGCAACCAGAGTAAACTGAAGGTACTAATGACGAAAGAGGGAGAAAGTTTATGAGTTTATCCGCATGTACCTCGATCCTGGTCGGCAAAGCTGCTAGCCTGGACGGCACAACGATGATTGCCCGCAACGACGATACGTTCCTGCCCCTGACCCCACAGCGCTTCTATATGCACCCCGGTTGGAAGGGTAAGAAGGGCCAGACGGTCACGTCACCCCTGAACGGCTTTACCGCCGAACTACCCGAAAACGGCTACCGTTACAACGCCGTGCCCAACGTCGACCGCGAGCACCTCGGTGACTACGAAGAAAGCGGCATTAACGAAAAGAACGTGGCCATGAGTGCAACTGAAAGTACTTATGGTAACGAACGTGCCCTGCCCACGACCCGTTGGTCAAAGACGGCCTGGATGAAGACTTGATCGTGAACATGACCCTGCCTTCATCGAATCCGCCCGCCACGGAGTCGAATACCTCGGCCAATTGATCAAGCAATACGGTTCCCCAGCTGGTAACTCGGTGCTGTTCTCCGACCGTGACAGCGTGTGGTACATGGAAATCGTCACGGGTCACCACTGGGTTGCTCAGCGCATCCCCGACGATGCCTACGCCGTGGCCGCCAACCAGGTAGCCATCCAGCAGGTCGACTTTGACGACACCGACAACTTTGCTTGGAGTGAAGGTATCCGCGAGTTCGTTGAGGATAACCACCTGAACACCGACAAAGAAGGCTGGAACTTCCGTCACATCTTTGGCACCATGAACGAAAAGGACCGCCACTACAACACGCCGCGTGTATGGTACGCCCACCACGTGCTGAACCCCGAAGTCCCGGACGAACCTGAATCCGCCGACCTCCCGTTCATCATGCGGACGAACCACAAGATTTCTGTGGAAGACATCGCGCAGATCCTAGGTAGTCACTACAATGAGACTAAGTACGATCCGTTCGGCCACGATGGTGACGAGCGCGACCGGCTCCGTTACCGGCCAATCGGCTTGAATCGGACCCAGAACTCCCACGTCCTGCAGGTGCGCGACAACGCGCCAGCGGGGGCGGAAGGTATCATGTGGCTGTGCCTGGGCTACCCAACGTTCAGCCCGTACGTGCCGTTCTACACCAACGCCAACGACACCGACCCGTCGTACAGTACGACGCCACTGAAGCTCGACACGGATGTCGACTCCGCTTACTGGATGTACCGGACGCTGTCCACCATTACTGAGAGTCACTACAGTAAGTTCATTCAGCAAAACCGGGACTACCTGACTGCCCTGTACCGCCGCTTCCGTGAGCACGTCGCGGAAACTGACGCCGCGGCTAGCGAACTGAGTGGCAAAGACCTGACCAAGGCCCTGACTGAGGCTAACTACAAGATCGTTGCTGAAGCCAAAGCCGCCACTAAGGCCCAAATCAACGACATGCTGATGCAAAGTATCAACCTGTCGCGCTTGACGTTCGATATGGACAAGAACCTGTAATTACAATTGGACCGGGGGCCGCACTTGCGGCTACCCGGAGGACCACCAACCTGCTGACTGTTGCCACCAGGTTGGTGGTTTTTCTTTGGGTTCGGCATTAAAGCAATAATAAAATCAGCCCCAAGACGGATACCGCCTGCTCACGCATCAACGATAATGAATATGTGTTACGGCAACCATTATTTTTGGAGCAGGAAACCCCGTGAGTGTGAGCAGTCATCTTTGACCTCATCACGGTCGGAACCCGGTCATCTTTAGTTAACTATACACTTTGGAGGTAATCACTATGGATAACAACACCTTACTCATCACCACCACCGAAAACATTCCCGGACACACCTACACCATCATCGGCGAAGTGTTCGGCCTGACCACCCAATCTAAGAACGTGGTCTCCAACATCGGCGCCGGCCTTAAGAATCTGGTCGGGGGCGAAATCAAGGCCTACACCAGTATGTTGCACGATTCCCGTACCAAAGCCATCGAGCGTTTACGCGACGAGGCGGCCAAACAGGGCGCTGACGCCGTGGTCATGATGCGCTTCGACTCTGGTTCCATCGGCGGCGACATGCAAAGCGTCGTGGCGTACGGGACGGCCGTGCGGTTCACGGATTAATACCTGACCCAACGCCACCAGTCATCGTCTGGCGTCAAGTTAAGCAACCGGCATTAAAACACCACCCTACTTTTTACGGCTGACCCACATTGGGGGAAGCCGTTTTAGTTTCCCCCTAGGCAAATTCTGCCCGCCATATTTACCTCTCCCCACCGGACTGGTACCATTATTTGTAAGCGTCACCATTACTGCTATCAAGGGAGCGTAAACTATGGCCACTACTAAATACATCCTCGCCATTGACGAGGGCACCACGAGCACCCGCGCGTTGATCCTTGACCATGACGGCCACGTGGTCGCCGACGCGCAAAGTGAATTCACCCAGTACTTTCCCCAGCCCGGCTGGGTCGAACACAACGCCAACGAAATCTGGAACGCCGTCCTTTCCACCATCGCTAACACGTTCATCAACAGCGGCATCCAGCCGAAGCAGATTGCCGCCGTTGGCATCACCAACCAGCGCGAAACCACGATCGTGTGGGACAAAGCCACGGGGTTACCCATCTACAACGCCATTGTTTGGCAATCCCGCCAGACCAACGCCATCGCCGCCCAACTACAAGCCGAAGGGGCCGGTGACCTAATTCACGAACACACCGGATTGCGCATTGACGCCTATTTTTCCGCCACCAAGATTCGCTGGATTCTCGACCACGTACCCGGCGCGCAGGCACGCGCCGAGCGTGGTGAACTCCTCTTTGGCACCATCGACACCTGGATCGCCTGGAAGTTGTCGGGCGGTCAAATTCACGTCACCGACTACACTAACGCCAGCCGCACAATGCTATTCAACATCCACACCCTGCAGTGGGACGACGATATTTTGCGGCTACTCAACATTCCGCGGGCCATGTTGCCGACGGTGCGCAGCAACTCCGAAATTTATGGGCATACCGCCAGTTACCACTTCTACGGGAGTAGCGTGCCCATCGCGGGGATGGCCGGTGACCAGCAAAGCGCCCTGTTCGGGCAACTGGCGCTCCAGCCAGGAATGGTCAAAAACACCTATGGCACCGGTTCGTTTATCGTCATGAACACCGGCACCGAACCCGTTATGTCCGCCAATAACCTGTTGACGACCATCGCGTACGGACTACATGGTCAAGTTAATTACGCTCTGGAAGGATCCGTGTTCGTCGCCGGCAGCGCCATCCAGTGGCTGCGCGACGCCATGGAGTTGGTGCCCAGCGCACCCGACTCCGAGCAGGCCGCCCGCGAGTCCACCAGCCAGGATGAGGTCTACGTCGTGCCCGCCTTCACCGGCCTGGGCGCACCGTACTGGGACGCGGATGCCCGCGGGGCCGTCTTTGGCCTCACCCGGGGCACCACGCGCAACGACTTTATCAAGGCGACCCTACAATCACTGGCATACCAAAGTCGCGACGTGGTCGACACCATGAGCCACGATACCCACATTCCGATGCCAGTGCTGCGGGTCGACGGTGGTGCGGCCAACAACGACTACCTGATGCAATTCCAAGCTGACATACTTGGTACCCCCGTTGAACGCGCCGCTAACCTGGAAACCACGGCGATGGGCGCCGCATTTCTCGCCGGACTGGCCGTCAACTACTGGGCTGACACCGATGAGCTGCAACACCTCGCCCAAGTCGGCCGGCGGTTCACCCCACAGATGGACGCCAACCGCCGCGAGGGACTCTATGCCGGTTGGCAACAAGCCGTCCGGGCCACGATGATGTTCAAACCCAACCCAAACCAGACCCCCGTGTAGACGCAAAGAGGCGCCACTGACAACCTTCGTTGTCATCAGTGGCGCCTTTGCGTATACTCCATGTTACTTTGCCGACCGGTCACCCGCACCGCGCATCCCCCGAATAATCGTGAGCACACCGGCTGCGAGCCCGAGTGCCCCACTCAACAGGGTCACCCCGCCAGACACCGTCGCTAAAATTCCGTTGATCACTACTTTGCGGTCCGCCATCTTGCTGCCTCCTGCTACTAAACGCCGCTATCATGCCTACGTTGACAGTATAACAGCGCTTACAGGTAGCTGTCACTACCTGCTACTGCCGGTAGTAAGCCTCATCAGCAAAGCCGCCCTGGCCGGCACCGAAGATAATGCGGTCGCGACTACTATCCGAATCATCATTGGCCGCCCCTTTGGCGCCTCGCTGCACTAAGAGCATCGGCGTCGTCGCCGGAACGCCACCAAAGTAACAGCCCGTGACCGCTAGGGTCCCGTTAGTCGCGGTATCCGCGTTGCGCACAATCACTTCGGGATGTCAATCAACATCGTGCCCACTGACTACGGCGCCCTTGGTGACCCCTTGGTATTCGTTACCCGGCTGCACCAACGTTTGGTTCGTCACCACCAGTGTGGCCCCCGTTTGCGGGTTGGTCCACGTGCCGACCAGACTGCTGAAGTTCTCCTGGGCAACGGCCGCAACGTTCAAGCTGGCACCAGCAGCTTGACTACTGTTGCTGGCCTGGCTGGACGTCTGGGCAGCGCTGCTAGCTGCGCTACTGCTCGCGGTCGCGGCGCTCGATTTGGACGACCGCGCCACCTTCGCCTTGCGTACCGTGACGTTATGCTGGTGGCTGGTCCTGGCTGCGCGGTTGTGGCTACTGCTGGAGGCCCCCCGCTGCTGGTGGCTACCACAACCAGCGAGGTGAGCGCGACCACCGTACCAACGATTAAAGTGCTAATTTGTTTGACCATATTAATTTAGTGCAACCAGACCAACGGCACCGTCGCCGCCTCCTCAGGGTGGCAGTGGCCGTGCCGTTAAGGGTTGCTACTCCTCCCGCAGCCTACTTGCGTGTGTTGAACGCCGTAAAGACGTTGGCAACGGCCGAAACGGTCGCCATCTTGTTGGTCGACTCCGATACTGCCAAGTTCTGCTGCTGCAGGGATAGCTGGTCGTGCTGGAAGTCCTGATTTTCTGCCACGTTAAAGGCTTCTTGCAAAGTCGTCGCCCGGTTTTCCTGCACTAGGTGCATTAAGCGGTCAATCGTCCAGTAGCTGTAAAACTCTTGCGGGAAGTCTTGCATACCACGAATATAGTCAGGATTTTGTTCTGCACTGCGTAAGTGGTTCTCTCCGGCAGCAATCGCCTTGTTCGCGGCCACGCCGCCAACAATCCGACGATAGATGAGATACGCTATGAAAGCAATGCAGGCAAAAGTAAAAATACTGGGAACGTACCTATCCACAGTGGACGATCCCAAAAATGCACCGAATACTATCAGCACGATAAGCCATAGGATGGGTGTCAAGATCATCCACTTCTTAAAAAAAAGTGCTTAGTAGCTGCTAACTGCTGACGCGCTACATAAATCTCATGCCGCGCGTCCTGCGCGTCGCAGTCAGTTGCTTCTTCTTGTTCAGGTAAGCCAAAATTTCGTCTTTAGTCATAATATGTTTCCTCCACGTTTTATCCCTTTATTCACTTTTTTTGTATAACTGATAATGCCTAGAAAAATAGTGTAGTGACCACAATTACTCGATTTAAGGCGACAAGTTATCACCGTTAACTTTCCCCAAAATTGCTGCGGAACAAAATAATCAATCAACCCGATACTAGGCCATACGCAAATCCGGTTCTTAGTAGTATCGCCTGTCACTCCATGGTTAAACTCTTGGTCGGCTGCGGGCACACCACGCGGATAGAACCTCTATGCTGTAGCTCGTACGGTCATCCGCATTGGCCAGATCCGCGTGCAGCGCTGGTTACCGCACTGCTACTAGCCGCCTTGTTGGTGGCACGGCTATTTATCCCAATACCCATAACCCAAAAATTATTGCTGCACAAAATACTGTGTATAACCGTTATTACTGCTCCAAACGACGATGCGGTTCTTGCTGGTGTCGTCAGTCACCCCGTTGTTGAACTGCTTGTTCACCGCGGTACCACGCGGATAAAACTCAATACTGTAGTTCGTGGTGACATCCTGGTTGACCAAATCAGCTTCTAGAGCACCAGCATTTTGCCCAAATTTAACGGCGGAATCCGTCCCGTCAATGTTGAAGCTACTGCCGGATAAGGTAAACTCGGTCGTCGTGACCTGGTTGTTCGTGACCGTCAACTGGTCAGTTAGCCGCTGGCTGTCCTGGCTCCAGTTATATCCTGGCTGACCACCCAGATTGTTACCGGCCACCGCAACTTCTTGCCATGAACCGGCCAGACTAGAGTAATTGCCCTGTTGAATTTGCGTTAGGTTCATCCCCGAGTTGGTTGACGATGCTTTTGCGGCGGCCTGCTTGCTTGATGAACTGGTAGCCGCACTACTACTGCTCGAACTACTACTGTTGCTGGCACTACTGCTAGAGCTGGCTTGAGCCGTCTGTTGGTGTTTGGACGGGAAAGCCTGGGCCCAGGTCCGCTTGCCCGCCTGCACGGCCGCATACTGCTTACCCTTCGTGGTCCGTTGACTATAGAAGCGCACCGGATTACTGCCGATACCCAGAACACCTTTGTGAAAGGTAAACGTGAGCGCCTCGATTTTGCTGATGTCGGTGCCCGCGGCCACATAACCTTGCCGTCCCTTATCCAACGTCCAGGAATGATGCGGTAACGTCAGGCTGACCCGGTTACTCTTCACCACGAGCTGACCCCGGCTACGCTTGGTGCCACCCATCCCAATTTCTTGGGCCACATAGCGTTGATTACTACTACCCCGCCGGTGGAGTACCAACGCATGGACGCGGTAGGTACTGCTTTGGGCCTTGGCCGGCGCGTACTGCACAAAGTAGTACTTGCCAGACAAGTTGGCCACCCGCGCGTGCGTCGTACTACTTGCGCTACTGCTACTGGTGCTGCTGGTGTTGTGCCCAACACAAGCGGCCAACAGGACCACCCCGCTGGCGACCACCAACGTAGTTACTAGACGCTTAATTCCGTGTTGCATTATTTTGCCTCCCCCAAAGTTACTCACAATAATCACTTATCCTTGGTGTAATGTAACTTCATTCCAAATGCCGTCAGGTCGAAGGACTTTTTGTCCTTCGACAACGTCGCTGTTTTATGATCACCATCCAGCGTCATGTCCAACTTGTTACCTTTGATTTTGTACGTTCCGTTATTGTGGGTGCCCTTTTCGTGCACCTTATTGCCCTTAAACTCGAGTGTATCCGTCGATGTGGACCATAAGATTTGCACCTTGGCTGAGTACGAACCACTCAGGTGCTTCGGCATGACCATGACTACACCTACAATGACCACCACGGCCACCACCGCGATGCCAATCAGCCAACTAGGCTTAATCCGCTTCTTCATAATTTTTGCCCCTCCCATTTTCAAATATGACCCGACTTGGTTGCGACCACCCACAACCTGATTATTATTTTATGGACATGTTTCTAGGTCCACAATTTATACGCGCAAATTTAGCTGCTTTTCTGCCTAGATTTTGCATATATGTAATTTCGACCATTGAGCTTTGGGTAATTCTGCGCGATATTACAATTGTGCGAATCATAGGGCTATTTATAGATAAGTTGGAGGCAAGTCTATATGGAACAAACAAGTTGGGGCCACTTTATGCGCCGCTTCCGCAAAGACCGGGGGATGTCCCTCGCGGAGGCGGTCAAAGGCGCACACTGCGCACCGTCGACCTTGTCGCGGTTTGAACGGGATGAGGCGGATATTAGTATCAATAGTATGAAGCAGATCATGGCCAACTTGGTCATGAACACCTGGGATTTCCGCGAGCACGTCACCGACAACGCGGAATACTTCACGGATAATAAGTTGTACTACTTTATGAGCGGGAAGACCGACCGTTTACGCCAGTTGGCCGCGGCCTATAGCGCCCAGCACTCGGAGCAGCGTCCGATGCCAGCGGTGGCTTACACCAAACTGATCTACCGTCTCGCCATCGAACCCGCCACGCCCATCCGCCGCCTACAACGCGACCAAGAACAGTTGTTGGCCCAATTGCTCCAGCCGTTTCAGGGCTGGAACATCGCCCAACGGTTTGCCATCTACGTCGCGTTGCGGTTTGCCAGCCACGAGCTGTTAAGCGTGATGAGTATCCGCCTGAGTCGTTTTGCCCTGGCTTACGACGATGACAGCATTCAAAGTTACAGTGTCACGATGGAAGATTTGAGCATCCTGCTGGTCCACCTAGTCGCTCGGCACGAAATCGACCTGGCTCACCAGGTGGCTGCGGCTTTGGAACACACCCACACCACGCTGGTGCGCAACGGTGAAAACTTTGACCTCAAGGGCCATATCATGGGCGAGGCGGCGCCGTACCAGTTTGCCAAAGCCGTCCTGGCCTGGCGCGAAGAGCCGACGGCCATCACCAGCGCCCATGTACGCGATGTGATCCACGACATTCGCAATACGGGGATGGACTACATCACCCAGTACTACCAGGAATGCTGGGACACCATCCAGTCCGGCGTCACCAGCTGGCACGACGTGACACTCAACGCGCCGACTATACCTCCGGCACCGCTGCACGCATGGGCCTTCACCGCGGATAACCTGCGGCAAGTCCGCAACATTTTGGGCCTCGACCTGGGTGAAGTGGCCGTTGACTGGACCAGCGCAACTCAATCTCGCTTCGAAAAGGGGCAAACGCAGTTAGGGTTTAAGGCCTCGCTCAAATTGCTGAATGCCCTCCTGCTCGACTACAAGTTTCTCTTTGGCGTGATGTTTGATTCGCCAGAGACGGCCTTGTCCAAGCGCATCGAGCAGACCCACGGCCCCGACTTCACCCAGCGGGTCAAAGTTGCGCTGGCGCGCGAAATCGCTGCGCTACCCAAAACGCCGCGGAACCTCTACCTCATGCAGTATGGCGTCCTAGGTCGCCACGCCATCGGCCAACTGACGTGGCACGGCAAGACCTTCGCTGAAGCCTGTGCCATCATGGGTGCCAAACAATATGCCGACGCCACGGTGGCAGGAATCCTCGCCACACGCTGGATCCGGGTATCGGACGTCCACCGGATGCTTAACACCCTTGGCCTGCTGGACAAGGAACAGTACGTGCAGGTGTGGCGCCACGTTCTAAGTCACACGCGGATCGATTCGCGTAGCGACGGCGCGTTTGGCGCCGTCGCTACGCAGGGCGTCATCATTTACTACCAGGCTACCGACGTGGTCCGCCTCCGCCAGTTATGGGGCTTCCTGACGCAGATGACCGAAATTTTTCAGCCAACCCTCATTCCCTCCGTCACGGGCACCGAAATGGTTTGCCGGCTGTTTATGTATCCGGAACAGGCGGACACCACCATCGCGGCTTTATACCGGGCGCAACAAGCCATGCACAACCTGATGCCGACACCCGCCGAACAGGCAGTATTGCCGCCCGATGCATTTACCGTCTGCATTTACTACCTAGACGTCTTCAAGCACTGGCGCGCAACGGCGGTACTGCCCGGATCAACCCGGCCGGAACGCTGATTGGCGACCAACCCCAGCAGAGGCGAGCAAAACGGCACGACCACACCGTGTCGCCATTTAGAGAAAGGTGAGTCTAATGAACCAAATCAGTTGGGGCCGCTACATTCAACGCTTCCGCCACGACCGGGGACTGACGCTTATTGCGGCGGTAAAAGATGCTGGGTGCGCGCCGTCAACCTTGTCGCGGTTTGAACATGATGACGTGGATATCAGTGTTACCCGTATGCGGAAAATCATGCAAAATATCGCCATGGACCGTTGGGACTTCCAGGACCGCGTAGCCACCGACCCAGAATACTTAACGGACAATAAGTTGCTGGACTTCATCAATGGTGACCTAAACCAACTACGGCAGTACACATCGGCATACACCCTTGCACACCGCGAAAGCCGGCCACTGCCTGGTGT
Source organism: Lacticaseibacillus thailandensis DSM 22698 = JCM 13996 (assembly GCF_001312865.1). GTDB lineage: Bacteria > Bacillota > Bacilli > Lactobacillales > Lactobacillaceae > Lacticaseibacillus > Lacticaseibacillus thailandensis. Next base: position 221,095 of record NZ_BBER01000004.1, read on the forward strand.
CCAGTACACCAAGATGATTTACCAACTAGCAATTGAACCCACCAACCCTAACCACCGCTTACGGCCTAGTCAGGAAGATTTGCTGGCGCAGTTGTTGCAGCCACATCAGGCTGGAGTGTCGCCCAACGCTTTGCCATTTACGTCGCCTTGCGCTTCGCTAGCCACGAATTACTCACGCTAATCAGCCACCGGCTTAGTGCCTACGCAAACAACTATAACGACCACAATATCCTGCAAAGTGGTCTCTCCATGGAGGACCTGGGCATCCTACTCGTCCAGCTCGTCGCCCACCGGGAATTGGGGCTTGCGCGCGAAGTCAACGCGGCTTTGGAGCACACGGAGAATGTTCTGGATCACAACTTCACCACATACGACGTCCGCACCCACATCGTTGCGGACGCTTACCCGCGCCGCTTTGCCCAAGCCGTGCTTGGATGGGGTGAACACGACACCGCAAACACGGCCGCAGAGGTGCGCAACGTCATTCACGATGTGCGCACCGTCGGCATGGACGACCTGTCCAACTATTACCAAAGTCTGTGGGACACCGTCCAATCTGGCATTACCGGATGGCACAACGCTGGCTTACAGCTGCCAGCAGTCCACCCGCAACAACTTACCTCGTGGGCTTTTACCGGCACCAATCTGCACCACATTCGTACCATGCTGGGCCTGAGCCTCGCAGATGTTGCCGTTGATTGGACGGTAGCGACCCAGTCCCGGTTTGAGCACGGCCAGACCCAGCTGGGCTTCATCGCTTCACTTAAGCTCCTCAACGCGCTACTGCTAGACGCCAAAATTTTATTCGGCACCATGGACTGGTCACCCGAAAACGCCTTTTCTGAACATATTCGCACCACGCCCGTCAAGGATCCCAAAGAACGGGTCCTGGTCGCCCTCCAAAATGAGCTGGCGGCGCTGCCGCCCAAGCCCCGTAACCTCTACCTTATTAAGTATGGCGTCCTGGCACGTCACGCGGTGACGCAGCTGACCTGGCTCGGGTTATCGCTCAAAGATGCGCGCGACGCCGTGCACGTGGAGCGCAGCGCGGCGGCCACGGTGGAGGGTGTCACCTCGACACGTTGGATCCAGGCGTCTGACATTCACCTGCTGCGTAACTCACCCGCCATGTTGAATAAGGACCAATTCAACACCATTTGGCGCCATATCTTCAGCCATACCCGCCTGAATACCACCAGCAATGACGACCTGATGAGTCTGAGTGCGGAAGGTGCATTGATCTACTTCCAAACGGCTGACATTGTACGGATTCACCAGATTTGGCAGGTTCTCATTCAGAAACACCCCACCATCAGCATGCGGGAAACCACATCCATCACGGCCGCACAGATGGCCTGCCGCTTGTTTATCTTTCCCGAACAGGCTGACACCACGCTGGCCTCAATGTTACGGGCCGAGCAGGCCATGCGCAACTTTGCCCCCGCCGCGCTCAAGCACACCGTCGTGATTTTTCACGCCAACCCGTTTACCGTCTTCCTGTACTACCTGTCGGTGTTCAGGTACTGGCAGGCCAGTGGCCGGTTGCACGCTGACCCAGAGAAGCACACATCGCCGCGGCGGGATTCGTGAGCACGTTAACGTCAACAGGTGCAGTAGTCCGTAGACCGCTGCACCTGTTTTACTGTTAATGGCAACGATGGGTGTACCATCCGCCTCAACTGGGCGGTAACCCCAAAAGCCCATCCCGGTCTGGCGCCGGAATGGGCTTTACTTAGCTGCTCGCTCAGGTTACACATGCTCACGGTATTAGCGGATGTGTAATTTACCCACGCCCTTATCACCAGCTTTGTCCAGTTGGATCTTCGTGTTGGACGTACCCAGACGCTTAAATGTTTCTTTGGGCGTCAATATCGCGGCCGTGCTCGCCCTAAACCCGTAGAACCGTGAACTACCAATTTTTTTTATCAATACGGTCCGGTTTAGCGGACAATTCCATCCACCAACCATTGTTACGTAGTGCCGGCATGGCGGTGGCATTGAATGACATGTTGGAAATCTTACCACCGCTGTTAGAATCCTGGACCGGAATGCCCATCCGGCGATCGAATTCCGCAGTATCAATGGGCATTTGCTTCTTGCCCCAAACCTGCGCATGACCAAAAACCACTTTTTCACGGATGGCCGTTTTACCCTTGTTATTACTGCTATTAGGCGCAATGTAAGCCTTGACCTTTTGCGGTGTTGGCGCCACGTAATCGCCCGAGGCAGTGTTTTGCAACCAGTTGAAGTACTTTTGGGCGTAATCGCGGTCGTAATTAATACGCATGTCCACGTCGTCGTCACCGTCAAAGCCGTTCTCAACGTAATCATCAGTCATGATGCGATTACCATTAGCCACGACATTATCAACAAATGATTTCCGGTAGTATTTATAAGTCTTTTTGTCCAACGCTTCGTACTTCGCAATAATCTGATCGGTGGACATTTTGCTTAGTTGTCCTAACGTCAGTGCTTTGTCAAAAGACCGCACCGTCCAGTCCTTTCTACTGTAGTAAGTGGGGTGTAAACTATCCCCAGCCGTGACCGCAGACAATTCCACCGCCATGCCATTCTTAACCACGAAGATTTCTGGAACCTCCGTACTAGCATCCATGCTGACCTTGCCAGTTTGTTCAATTTGGGCCCTAAAATCGATTGGTAACCACACGGTTGGTTTGCGCGATTGCAACGCTTGCCCATAAAACTTCTTGGATTGGTGTCCACACGCGCTTAATGCGAGTACCGCCATCAAACCCACCGCTAGTGCCCAGAACTTATGCCCACGCTTCATTCTCTTCATCCTCCTGCCCCCAAAATCAATCAGTACTGCCAGTTTCAACCCAGCTCGACGAATAAATTCATCTTGCGTGATTGCGATACCCTCAAGTGCGAATCGGGCTATTTAACTGTGCCCCCATTATATAAAGCCTTTTTTTTGACGGCAGTATTTGCAGAAGCAAAATAGCAGGATTTTTTTTGCCCGGATTTTGCATATTTGTAATTTAGTGGGGCTAGGTGAGGCAAAAATTACGGCAGGAGCAGTACCGAGCACCGTTGGCTAGGCCTTCCGCCCGCGGTAATTCCGGCCGTACCTGTCGGTGTTTGACCTTGTCCACGCCAAAAAGTTACGCGCAACCCATTGACATTCACGTCAAATCCCGTAGAATGTAATAGTGCTCAATTAATTGACATTGCCCGTTGGTCAAGGGGTTAAGACGTCGCGTTCTCAGCGCGAAAACACGGGTTCGAATCCCGTACGGGTGATCAGTAAAACAAACACAGGTTTTGTTCAGCGAGGAATGCCGCTATGGCGGGGTTTCTCGCTTTTTTTATTTGACAGGAATAAAACGCAAAATGCATGGTCAGGATCGCGAATAAACGATTTTGTAGTTGATCGCGCATTGAGCTTTGCGTGCCACTCGCGGTCACCGTGGACCCACTTCTTGACCACGCGCATTTGCGCGGCGCTGGCCCTCTTTGCAACCATCGTAAAACTTCCCTAGACGATAAAGTCATGCCATAACGTTAATAATGCCAAGATGATTGCCACAACCGCTAGCGTTACGGTCGCTTTTTCCACCATTTGCAGAAACCCGCTCTCCGGGTGCTATAATGGACGTAATTACATTTCAGTATCCACGGGGGCAACATGGTTCAACTAGTTTTGGTTCGTCACGGTGAAAGCACCGCCAACTTTGATAATACCTACACCGGTTGGTCCGACGTCGACTTAACGGCGCACGGTCGCGCCCAAGCACACGTTGCTGGCCAACTGATCGCCGCCAGCGGCCTACAGTTCACGGCGGTTCACACTTCGATGTTGCGGCGCGCCATCATGACCGCCTACATCATTCAGGACGAGTTACACGCCAACTGGCTACCTATCACCAAGAGTTGGCGTCTTAACGAGCGGCACTACGGCGCGCTACGTGGGTTGAACAAGGACAAAACGCGGGCGTTGTTTGGCCGCCAACAGGTGGCCCAGTGGCGGCGGAGTTACACCGCCGAGCCACCACACTTAGCCCGGGCACACCACCAACGCCGCTACGCCCACTGGCCCACGAGTATCATCCCACCGGTGAGAGCTTAGCCGACGCCAGTGCGCGGTTGTTGCCCTACTGGAACGACGCGGTGGTGCCGCAGCTACGGGCGGGCCACAACCAGCTGATCGTCGCGCACGGTTCGACGTTGCGGGCCCTCATTAAGCACCTGGAAGGCATCGCTGACACCGACATTGATGGGGTCGAGGTTGGCAACGCCGCCCCCATCGTCTACACGCTCAACCAGCGGCTGGCAATTACGGATAAAGTGACGTTAGCGGAGAAATAAAAAAACGTGATGTCCCGCGAAGTTGTCACCAACTTTGCAAAACATCACGTCAGTTTAAATTAATTCACCATGGTGGTACCGGACGGTTCGTAGAAATCGCCCGGCACCACTTTTTTTATGCGTGTACAAGCCAACCAGTAGCGGCCATTTCCGCCGCACATAAAAAAAAGCACCCCCAACCGTCAACGGTGCGGGTGCTAACAATCAATGATAGTCACGCTACTCAATGGTCGCGTTACTTTTTCTCGGTATCCTTAGCGTCCTTGGTGTCCTTCGTGTCGCTGGCCGGCTTAATGGTCTTGACCGCGCCAGACTTCCGGGCGTTCTTATTCTTGTTCTTGGCTTCATCCTCTTCGGTGACCGGCGCCTTAACGGGCTTGCCCCCAAGCTTGATGTTCGCAAAGTTGATGACGGTCTTGTGTTTCAGGTCTTCAACCACCACGGAATCCTCCGTGTCAAAATCGTCAATCGTGAGCATAGCGGAGTTGGTGTAAATCTTTTCCACGGTGCCCTTGAAGCCATTCGGCACACTCGTGCCTTTGGCGACGTCAACCTTGTCACCAACCGCTAACTCAACTGCGTTAGCGGGAATTTTTGCCTTGTTTTTTTGCCTTTGACTTTGATTCTGCCATCGTGCACCTCCTGCGCTGTTCTATCGCCACCTGGCGATTACGTCGAAAACCATTATAACCGTTTTGCGGGCCGCCGTCGACTGGTCAACACTATGCGCGCACCTGCCCGTTACCGACGATCTCGTACTTCGTGGTGGTCAGCGCGTCCAACCCCATCGGGCCGCGCGCGTGCAATTTCTGCGTACTAATGCCGATTTCAGCACCAAAGCCAAACTTAAAGCCGTCAGTGAACCGCGTCGAAGCGTTCACGTAAACGCAAGCAGCATCAACCAAGTCCTGGAAGCGGCGACTGTGGGCCAAGTTGTTGGTGATGATGACCTCGGAGTGCTTGGTGTTGTGCGCGTTGATGTGCGCGATTGCGGCATCGACATCGTCCACGACTTTGACCGCCATGATCAAGTCGTTGTACTCGGTATCCCAGTCCTCAGCGGTTGCCGCCACCATGTCCGGCACGATGGCGCGGGCCCGGTCGTCACCACGCAGCTCCACACCGTGCGCACGCAGGTCAGCCGCCAGTACTGGCAGGTAGGCATCAGCCACGCTGGCGTTGATCAACAGCTTTTCAGCCGCGTTGCAGACGGACGGACGCTGGACCTTGGCGTTGATGACGATCTTACGCGCCATTTCCAGGTCCGCCGCGTCGTCCACGTAGATGTGACAGTTGCCCGCCCCGGTCTCGATCACCGGCACGGTTGCCGTCTGCACGACCCGGTTGATCAAGCCGGCCCCACCACGCGGGATCAGCACGTCAACGTACTGATTCAGGTGCATCAGCTCCGTCGCCAGCGCGTGGCTCGGGTCGGTAATCAGCTGGACGGCGTCGGCAGGCAGGTCGATGCTGGTCAGGGCGTGACGCAAAGTCGTAGCCAGAGCCTGGTTACTATGCAACGCTTCTTTGCCCCCACGCAGGATAACGGCGTTGCCGCTCTTAAAGGTGAGCCCGGCCGCATCTACGGTCACGTTAGGGCGCGCTTCGTAAATCATCGCTACCACGCCAAGCGGTACGCGCCGCTGGGTAATGGTCAGCCCGTCCTCGGTCACCCACCCGCGGTCGATCTGTGCCGTTGGGTCCGGCAACTGCGCCACTTGGCGCAAACCCGCCGCCATGTCCTGCACGCGAGCGGGTGTCAACCGTAGCCGGTCGAGGAACCGGGGATCGATGGTGGCTCCGTCCAGGTCCTGCTGGTTGGCCGCCAGGATGGTGTCGGTCGCGGCAATCACGGCGTCAGCCATCACGTTAAGGGCCCGCTGCTTGTCGGGATCCGGCAACTGCGCCAGGGTGGCCGCCGCGGCTTTGGCTGCGCGACCCATGGCCTGTAAATCGTTCGTTTGTACGTTGTCCATGTTCAAATTCCTCCTATTAACTCCTTACCGTGACTGTGCGGATTGCGCGTGTGGCATCTTGTTAGCTGGCGCAAAGCGAGTGCCGATGTCCTCCCCCGCCATGACGCGCAGCACCACCCGCGGGTCGGCGCCGTTAACCAACACCATCGTTTTGCCCGCCGTAATCATTGTGTTGGCGGCCTTGAGCTTAGTGACCATGCCGCCCGTACCAAAGCGGGTCGAGCTGCCACTGGCGCCGGCGAGAATCGCGTCGGTTACCCGCGTGACGTGGTGCAGCAAGTGTGCGTCGGCGTACTTACGCGGGTCGACGTTGTAGAGACCGTCGATGTCCGACATGATGATCAGGACGTCGGCGTCCACTTGCCGCGCAACAAGGGCGGAGAGCTGATCGTTATCGCCAAAGGTGGTGCGGTGATCCATTTCATCAGTCGCCACCGAGTCGTTTTCGTTGATGACCGGAATAATGTTTTGCGCCAGTAACGCTTCAATAGTGTCAAGCACGTGGATGCGGCTAACGGGGTAATCAAAGACGTCGTACGTCAACAGCAACTGTCCCACCATTGTCCCGTAGTCAGTAAACCGGCGGGTGTACAACGACATCAGTTGCGATTGACCAATCGCAGCCAGGGCTTGTTGGCCGGCAATGGCGGCGGGGCGCTCGTGCTGACCCAGCATGTCGAGGCCGACCCCGATGGCACCAGATGACACCAGGAGGACTTCGCAACCCTGGTTCTGCAGGGCGGTGAGAGCATAGGCCAGACGGTCGATAGTTTGCAGGTTCACTTTGCCATCCGGATAGATGAGGCTACTTGTACCAATTTTAACTACTACCCGTTTTGTGCGTGTCTGTGCCATCATGTTGCCGTCCTCCACGTGCGTTCCTGTGACAAAAAGCGTTGCCCGACCGAGGCACCCTCACCGGGCGGTACCATCCTCGTTCGAAGCAACGCTTCACTCTTTGACTACCATATATGCTTGTTCATCTGTTCCTGCCAGCTTGGATTCGTGCGCATTGAACGGCTTGCAGTCCGTGACCATTCTCCCTGTGAGGCACTACTATGACTGGCGGTGGGCCGCGGCCCAAAACCTGTCGTTATCATACGGCCATCGACTTACTTTTGTCAAGGCGGTTGCAATTTAGGGTAAACTTTTGCATGTTGGTCATTTATACTGTAGGTGTTTGGTTCTAGTTTGAGGGGTACCACACCGTTGGGCGTGCCGCTGGGGTAGCCGCGCGCCCCGACTTTGAGGAGGACACCCTTTGATTACACTCACTAACACACAATTTACCGCCACCGTCAACCCGTTCGGCGCCGAGCTCACCACGTTGACTCGTCGCCAGGACGGGCGCGAATACATCTGGTCCGACACCACCGGAAAATACTGGGGCCGTCACGCCCCGATCCTGTTTCCCGCCATCGGTCGGTCCAACGACGACCAGTACGTCGTCGACGGTCGGACGTACCCGATGCACCAGCACGGCTTTGCCCGCGACTTTGAATTCACGGACGTCACGCAAAGTCGCGACGACACCGTCACCCTGACGTTGCATGACAATGCCGAGACGCGGAAGCTGTACCCGTTTGCCTTTGCCCTCACCGTCACCTACACGCTGACCGTGACCGGACTCGCGGTCCACTACACCGTCGCCAACACCTCTGCCCAGCCGTTACCGTTTGCGCTGGGGTCACACCCCGGCTTTGCGCTCAGCCAGCCGCTGGATCAGTACGTCGTCACGCTGACCGGCGCCAAGCTGCCGCTCACCAAGTTCGGCATCGGACCGGTACCGTTCCGCAATGGCAAAGTCGAGCCGCTGACCGCCGCGGACGGGGCTTCCCTGCCACTCAGCCACGAACTGCTTGATGATGGGCTGCTGATTATCAACGCGCCGGATGCCACTAGTGCCACTTTGGCCAGCAAGGATGGTAGTTACAAAGTCACGCTGAGCCTGGCCGACTTCCCGTACCTGACGCTGTGGAGTCCGGAACACAAGCACGCACCGTTCGTTTGCGTCGAGCCGTTCCACGGCCTGCCGGATGTGTCCGGGCAACCGACCGACTGGTACCAGAAGCCGGGCAACACCACTGTCGCCCCGGGTGGCAGAGTGACTTTGGCTACACCATGACACTGGAGTAAATTAAGCAAACATTGCGCGCAAAATAGCGCCCGCACCAACGACTACAACGGTCGCTGGTGCGGGCGCTTTTGGCGTTTAGTCGCCACTGTAGTCTACAATCTTGGTCCCAGCACTACTGCCATAAACGATCTTCTGCACCTTAGTGGCGATGGCCTTGACGCGGGTAAAGTCGAGCGTCGTTTGGTTGTGGCCGTGGGTCATGATCACCAGAATATAGCGGTGGCCGTCACTGGTGGTGACGATGCCGGCGTCATTGTTGACGTCGTCGAGGAAACCGACCTTATCGGCTACCGTGGCGCCGCTGTCGACGCTCGCCACGCCGGCGGGGATACCGTCGCGGTAGACCTGCTTGCTCATCAGGCTGAGGAGGTACTGCCGGTCACTACGGTTGCTAAACACACCGGTGCCAGCCGCGAGCGCCTGTAGTAGTTGGCGCAGGCTGCGGCTGGTGGTGCTGGCCGCTTCACTGTCGCCATGGAAGACGGGGTTTGCCCACTCCTGGCTCTTGATGAACGCGTTGATGCTGGTACGCCCGTACTCCGCGAGAATACTTTCAGGAAAGGTGTTGCTGGAATTGACCACCATCTGGTAGAAGCCCTCTTTGTTCGCGGTGGTCCAACTAAACTTACCCTCCTGATGCAGGTGTAATAAGTAGGCGGCGATGAACAGCTTATAGGTGCTGGCCGAAGTCTCGGTGGTGGTGGCGTTACTGTCCACGGCAATTTTGCCGTTCCCGTACGTCAGTTGGTCGGTGGTACTGTCTGCGGCCGACCCGCTGGTAGCGTCAAGACTGTAAAAGCTGACGCTGGCATCCCCGTCTTTGGTCACCTCATTCAGGTAATGTTGCAGGTTCCGTTGGATCACGCTGCGCTTCTTGGCGGCGGTGGTCGCCGCGCTAGTGGTGGAAGAACTGCTGCTGGTGGCGGCCTGGGTGTGCTGGCCGTGACCCTGGGTGTCGCCGGCGGCCCGCCAGAAAAGGAGTGCAACAGCCATGGCGCCGAGAACGACGACAATGGCGGCCACGATTCGTTCGTGGCGGCGGTCCTGTGAATGCATATGCAAAATAATTGCCCCCAATTGCAGAATACGTCCAGTGTAGCGGGCCCACGTGGCGCCTTTGCAACCAAATTATGACGAAACCACGAATTTTTGGCACATGGTGACTGAGGCGGAGCTGGTGATGAATGAATCAGCTCGCGGTGAAGGTCAATTAATGCTAAATATTGACGCAAAAAAAGCCAGCTGGCGTTTACACACCGGCTGGCTGATACAATCAATGAACAATGGGTTGCAACGTAACGATCCCACCACCTTCGAAGGCCAGCCGTCACGGGCGCAACTGGGCTGCGAAGTGTGTGTCGCTAGTGGTTGGGCGATTGAAGCAGGGGTATGACATAAACTGATGGCACAACGCGGCAACGTTAAACAAAAAAAATGCCAGCCGATGCTTCCACATTAGCTGACAATTCTTATTTGCTTGTGCACAAAAATTACTAGCACCACCCACCACCACTAACACAGCCTACTTGGCGTTTAACGCGGCGGTGGCTTCTTCAAAGTCGTCAAAGTGGTGCTTGGTGTGGCCGATAATCTGGTAGTCTTCGTGGCCCTTCCCAGCAATCAGGACAACGTCGCCGGGTTGCGCCGCGTTGATGGCGTAGCGAATGGCTTCCCGCCGGTCGGTGAACCGCTGATAGCTATCCGCTGGTACGGCGCTAACGACCATATCCAGGATGCTGTCAGGGTCCTCCGTCCGTGGGTTGTCCGAAGTGAACACGGGGTCGGTCGCCAAGCGGACGGCAATCTCGCCCATGATGTGGCGCTTGTTGTGGTCACGGTCACCACCAGCACCAACCACGCAGAAGATCCGCTGCTTCGCGAACTTGCGGATGGTCGTCAAGACGTTCTCCAGGCCGTCCGGCGTGTGCGCGTAGTCGACCAGGACCACCACGTCTTTGTCGTTGGGCACCGGCTGAAAGCGGCCCGGCACCCCAGTTGCGGCTTCAATGCTGCGGATGATGTCCGGCACAGCAATACCCTGGCCGTACGCAGCCCCAAAGGCGGCCAGCACGTTGTAGACGTTGAATTCGCCCACTAGGTGCATGTGGACCGGGTACGTCCGCCCGTAGAAATGCAGGTTGAACCGCGTGCCGTGGTTGGTCGTCGCGATGTCCGTCGCCTGCACCGTAGCGGGGTGGTCCACCCCGTAGGTAATCACGTTGGCGACCGTGTGCTGCGCAATCGTAACCAGCTTAACACCGGCCGGGTCGTCGGTGTTGATGACGGCCGTCTTGCTGCGACCGTTGCGGCTCAGGCCGCTACCCAACTCACTGAACAGCAGGCTCTTGGCGGCAAAGTAGGCCGCCATGGTCTTGTGGTAGTCCAGATGGTCCTCAGTCAGGTTCGTGAACACCGCGGTGTCAAAGTCGGTCCCCCAGTTGCGGCCCTGGTCCAGTGCAATCGAGGAGACCTCAATGGCCGCCGCGGCGTTACCGGCGTCACGCATCGCAGCCAGCACCCGCTGGATGGTGTTGGCATCGGAGGTGGTATTGACCGTCGACAACTTTTCGTCCCCGACTTTGTTGTACAGCGTCCCCATAATACCTGTATTCATGCCGTTATCGCCGAGAATCTTACTGATCAGGTGGGTCACCGTGGTCTTACCGTTCGTCCCGGTCACCCCGATCACGTTCAGGTCCCGACTCGGGTTGCCGTTGAACGCGGCGGCGAGTTCCGCCAGCGCTTTGTGCGTATCTGGCACCGTCACCACCATGCCCGCGCCTTCAAAGGCGACCGGCCGCTCCACGACGGCCAGGACAGCGCCGGCCGCGAACACCTCATCCAGGTGCTCGTGACCATCAAAGTTGGCCCCGGCAATCGCGACGAAACACGCGCCCGGACGGACCTCCCGGGTATTAGCCGTCACCATGGTGATCTCCGTGGTGGCGTGATTGAGTTGGTCCCGATCATCGGGCCCAACAGCGAGAATATTAGTCAGCGTGTGTACCTGCATGCCGTTCTTCCTTTCTGAAACCGATAATTGTTACATTCTTGTAACACTAACAAACCATAGTATAACGTAAACTGACGCCGTGTGACGGCCGTTCGCGGGATTTTTAGGCTATTTTCTTGAAAACATATACTAACAAAACCGTTACGACCCACCGGCCGTAACGGTTTGTGCGTGATCCTAAATTTACAGTTGATCCAGCACCGCTTGCAGGACCGTCGCGGCGTCTGCCGGCAGCTGGTTATAGCCCTCCATGGCGGTCTTCTGCTGGTTGACGAAGTCCAGCCGCGCCTGGATCCGGGCCCGGAACGCCTGGGCGTAGTCGGCGTCAGCAAAGTCGACCGAGTACCCATCCACGGGCAGGTACTGCATCCCTGGCACTGGGCCAAAGGCGTGCCAGGTACCACGCTCATTGGCCACCTGTTCGATGGCACCCAGTGTGACCGCCGGGGTGACCTTGGTGGTGCCGTAGTAACCGGTGTTGAGGACGTAACAAGCCGTCCCGCGGTCGTGGAACAACGCTTTGAAGTCCGCATAGTCCTCGGCCAGTGGGTAACACCGGAACGGGTTCGCAAACGGCTCGATGACTAACTGATTGCGGTCCACCGGTCCCACCAGGTTCTCGGCCGTGGAGCGCTTCGTCGCCAACGTCAGGCCAAAGACCGCGGCCAGTGCCGGGTCATCGATCTGCAGAATTGGTGGCAGGGTCTCGTCCTTCATGATCCAGAAAATCGCATCCAGCGGCTCAGCTAGGTGGTCAGCCCGGTTGGGCGTCATGTAGCGGGATTTGACCGCCCGGCCGTTGTTGTTACGCAGTTCCTGGGTCACAATCACTTTCTTGCCATCCTCATCCAGCGTCACGCCCACATTTTGGCAGGTCAGGAAGTACCGGACCGCGTCGTCATAAGTGTGGTAATCAGCGGTCTTATCAAAGTAGGCCGGCTCCAGTGCCGTGGTCGAACCCGTCTGCTGGTTGATGACAAACGCGTCGTCGTGCAAAATCGTGACTTTGTACTTATCGCCGTGCTTAGCAAAGGTGATGGTCGACTTACCCGACCCCGACAGACCGTACGCCGCCATCGTGAACTTGCGGTCGCCCAAGTCGTACTGCTTCATGCCGCCATGACAGGCGACAAACCCGTTGCGGTGGGCAGTGGCCCATGCTAGCGTCAGGGTTGCCTTCTTCAGCTCGCCAAAGTAGCGCAGGCCCAGGACCGCGGCCACGTTGTGCGCCGGGTCAAAGAGCGCCAGCCCGTTCGGAAAGTCCGGGTGGGACCACTCCGGATCCGCGTACAGGTAGATGTCGTCCTCCGGCAAGGCCGCCGAGTCCGCATAATGGGCGCGGGCGTCCGCCGTCGCCAGCTGGAAATTGAGTAAGTAAGAATAGAAGTTGGGTGCGGACCGGTGGTTCAAGCACAGGTGGGCGTGTACAGAAAACTCATTACTCAGGCCCACAATGACGTCGCCACGGTCAAACTGACGGCTGGTGCCGTCAAAGATGGCTTCGCGCAAAATACCAGCATAGTAGTCAGAGTCGATGCCCGGCTGGCCGATGATGCGTCGGGCCGCCGCGGTCCGCCCCACGACTTTGCCATCATTGGATACCAGTAACTTCGCGTCCGCGGGCAACCCCAGGTCCGCGGCGTGGGCTACCGGCATATCGGTGATAATTACCCCAGGTGTTGTCGCTGCGTTGTGATACGCCGTGGCCAGATCGTCTACCGGCGTCACGTTATTACCATAAAACGCGGTTTCCACCATTACCTTGAAGTTCGAAAATAAGCGGTTGTCTGGCGCAATCGCCCCACGCGCAAATCGTTCAGTCGTGGTCATATTAATGTCCTCCATCTATGGTTCTGGCTGCAGTTCTAACCTCATATTAAGTTTAGGTGGGCAATGTATGCGCTGTCAATTATCGCCAATGGGATTTGTGCAAAAATGTACATTAACAAAAATGGGGCACACCGCGTGCACCACGTGGCATCCCCCATCACCTGTTCATTGTTCACCATTAAGCGTCTTGGCGCCGGCCGTACCACAGAAAACCACAACTGGCTAACAAACCGACACCTAACGCGGCCCAGATGCTAGGTGCGTGCTCAGATGTTTGCGGTAACGTATGCGGCGCCTGGTTAGCCAAAGTTGCGGGTGCACCGGCCGCGGTGGTAGCAACCAAACTAGTCGTCACGTGGGGGGCTACCCCGGTCGCTACGGGTATAGTGGTTGGTGCTGCCGTCGAGGTTGGCACATCTACTTTGCTTCGGTCCACCGACTGATTACCCTCAGCCCCCGGCACAACATCCACCGCCGCCTCCTCGGTGATTGTGTATTCGTGTGGGTCACTGTCCGGCAGCACGCCCTGGGGGAACGCCGCCTGGTACGTGGCGCTGTCCACCCAAAGCGACTCTGCGTCGGTACGGGTACGTACCTGCGGGTCGGTGTCGGGAAGGACCCCCGCCTGCGTGTAGTCGTAATAGTCATCGGCTGTAACACTGGTGGCCGGAGCTACTTGCGTCCGTACCTGCGGGTCGGTGTCCGGCTCGGCACCTGCCTGTGTGTAGTCGTAGTAGTCATCCGCGGCAACACTCACCGCTGGTGGTACCTGCGTCCGTGCTTGCGGGTCGGTGTCTGGTAGCACACCTTCGCGCGTGTAATCATAGTAATCATCCGCATCAACACTCACCGCTGGTGGTACCTGTGTCCGTACTTGCGGGTCAGTGTCTGACAGTACACCCGGCTGTGTGTAGTCGTAATAGTCATCGGCTGTATCACTGGTGGCTGGGGCTACTTGCGTCCGCACCTGCGGATCAGTGTCCGGCTCGGCACCTGCCTGTGTATAGTCGTAGTAGTTATCCGCGGCAACACTCACCGCTGGTGGCACCTGCGTCCGTACTTGCGGGTCGGTGTCCGGCAGTACACCTGCGCGCGCGTAATCATAGTAATCATCCGCATCAACACTCACGGCTGGTG
>NZ_BBER01000005.1 GCF_001312865.1 Lacticaseibacillus thailandensis DSM 22698 = JCM 13996
TTGACCTACTCCGGCTCGACGAGCAAGTCGATCTCCGCAGTACAGAGCGCATCGAAGTCGACATCCGAATCCATCTCGGCAGTGCTGAGTGGTTCTCAGAGTACCAGCAAGTCCAGCAGCAAGAGCTTATCGACGGCAACGTCGTTGAGCAAGTCGGCAAGCCTGTCTGATTCCCTGAGTGATTCGGCAGTCAAGAGTGGTTCCATGAGTTCTTCACGGTCCACGTCCGAATCGATCTCGATCAACCACAGTCAGTCCAAGAGTGCTTCATTGAGCAGCTCCGAATCTACGTCAGAGGATAAGAGCGAATCTGAATCGGCAAGTCGTTCACTAAGTGAAAGCATTAGTAAGAACCCATCCGTGACGCCGTCACAATCGGCCTCCGCTTCCAAGAGTGCTAGTGAGAGTACCAGCAAGTCACTGTCTACTTCGATGAGTGCATCTACATCGACGCAGGCATCGCGGAGCCAGTCACTAAGTGCTTCACTGAGCGGCAGTCGTTCAGGTGAACACTCCGGTAGTCAGTCGTTGAGCCTATCACTGAGCGCAAGCCAGTCGAAGTTGACGTCGCAGAGCAAGTCGGCCGACAAGAGTCAGTCCACGAGCGTTTCAACTTCGCAGAGTACGGAGCAGTCACGGAGCACGTCACTGAGTGGGTCGGTTTCTGGCAGCCTGTCGAATTCCAAGGCTAATAGTCAGAGCAAGTCGGTCAGCGTTTCAAACTCGATTGAGACGTCGAAGTCCAAGTCCACTAGTGTTTCTGACAGTCTCAGCACCGTTCAGTCACGCAGCGCTTCGTTGAGCAAGTCTTCGTCCCGTTCTAAGTCCCTGTCGGTAGCGGCTAACCCGAAGCCAGCTAAGTCTCAACAGACTGGCACGACTGGTGGTCACCGTCTACCACAAACAGGTGGGACCTTGCCACAAACTGGCGGTAATGGCGTTTCAGTTGCAACCGGCACTGGTCACTATCTGCCACAGACTGGTGGTAATGGTATTGCGCTGGCCGCTGGCACGACTGGCAGTCACCGTCTACCAGGCACTGGTAGCACAGCCCACGGGCTACACACGTTACCACAAACTGGTGATAGTAATTCCGACCAGTTAGCGGCAATGGGGATCGAACTACTCAGCGTAATCGCTCTGTTGGGATTGATCTTACGTAGGAAGCACCAGGAAGATTAACAATCATCATCGCACCTCGGATGGTGAATAAATGAAAAGACACAACGGTCCATTTCGACCCTTTGACGAGGCGGATGGTCGTTGTGCCTTTTTTTGTGTTGCCAAAAGCTGAACCTGTTAAAAATAATGTTTACTGGTGTGAACGAGTATAACTTTTTCCCCGGCTTTTGGTGTTATACTTTGAATAACATTAAAGCGGATGACTATTGAATAACACTGTGCGGAGACTTTACGGACTCTGGGGGAAGAAGAGCAATGCAAACAACACAACAATTACCGGCACAAATCAAGCGAATCTGGGCGCTGAGTGCCGTGGGGTCGTTATGCGCCGGTGTGGTGATTACGGCGGGTTTGGCGGTGGCAAATCACCTATGGTCGTGGCCGCTGTGGTTAGTGTGGGCCGCATTGGGCTTGACCGTGGCTGAATTTTTGGTGGAATTGGCGTTAGTTCCATACCGTTACCGGTTTTCAGAATATTCAATCACGGATAACGCGGTGGAGATCCAGTCGGGCTTCGTTATGCGTAAACGGATTGCCATCCCCATCGCCCGAATTCAGAACGTTACCCTGAAGGCAGGGCACTGATGCACTGGCAACACCTAGAGCAGGTGGTGATTGCGACGGCCGCGACTACGCATGACATAGAGGGTGTGGAAACGGCGGTCGCCACGCACCTGCGTGAACTGATTATGGCGCGCGCAATGGAGGTACAAGACAATGACCTCTAAACCACGGCACCTGCATCCACTTGCCATGCTAGTTGATAGTATTCAGTTGCTGTGGATGCTGATTGTTTTAGTCTTCGTGGATTTGGTGAGTGATAACGCCGCGCGGGCCAGCCTAATCAACGGGGCCACGCGGTGGTTAGTCCTCGTGATTTTGGCGGTGGTGGCGGCACTCGCGCTATTTGTGGTGCTGCCGTATTGGCGTACTACCTATGAACTGTCCAATCAGGCATTACCCTCAACCAAGGCGTTCTGCGCCGGCAGCACCGGCACGTCACGTACGCGCGCATCCAGACGGTGCAGCATCTACAATGGTTCTTCATGAAGCCGTTGCACTTGGAAAAGGTGCAGATTGAAACCGCCGCGCGTGGCGGGGGCTCGGGCGAGATTGTACTCACACTAGTGCCGATCGCCGTCGGCCAAGAAATTGAGGCCCGGCACCAGGCTGCGCGGGCCGCCAACCAAACGGCAAATATTGAGGTGCCGGTGGCTCAAGAGATGCCTACCACTCCGGCAGTGCGGGCAACCACCTACCAGCTGCCCATGGACGAGTTAATGCTCTTTGGCATCACGTCGTTGGGGTTCGTACCACTCCTGTTGCTGCTCATCGCGGTGGGGTCACGGGTCAGTGACTTTTTTTCCGGGGCTAGTCGACTGGGCTTCCCGGTTGGTTACCCGGTTACCGGTTCTGGCAGTCATCGTCGTCGGGCTCCTCGCGCTGGTGGGCGGGATCATAATCGAGTTCGCACGCATCTTGATCCGTTACTGGGGCTTTACGCTCAGTTTTGACGGTCAGCAGCTGCATTCACGCAAAGGGTTACTGCAAACCAGTACCGTCACGGCGCATGCGCGGCGGATTCAAGCGGTGCGGTACAAACAAAATATTATCCGTCAGTGGCTACACGTGGGGACGGCCCAAGTGATTTTGGCGGCAAACGTGGCCAATAATGAGGATGACAAGGACATGGTCATTTACCCGCTAGCCCACCAGGACAAGGTGTGGATGTTGTTAAGTAAATACGTCAACTGGTTACCAGCCCGTTACGCGCGCTCCACGTGGTGAGTACGGGATACTGGGCGTTAATTCGTAATGCGATGATTTTACCTGCTATCGTGGTGTTGCCCTGCCTAATTTGGCTACGGCCATGGGGGTGGTTCAGCCTGGCGCTGCTGGTTTGGGGTGGGGTGCAGGGACGTTACGCCGCCACGCGCCGTGCTACGCCATTCAGGGCCACTTTGCGTGGTTACAAACTGGTCGGTGGTTTGAACGCGAGCTCCTGGTAGTACCGCGCATCCGCGTGCAGTCCCTCACGGTGCGGCAATCCTGGTGGATGGTGCGCACGGGGTTGGCACACGTGCGGGTGATTCTGCGACGGGGCGATGGCGATTACCAAGTGGATCTGCGCTACGTGCCGTTGGCAGTTGGTGACGCGTTGTATCGCTGGTATATCGGCAATTAAAGGCCCAATTAGTTGGACCCTGTGACAGTAAGCGGCATTGGCGGTAGAATAGTATTAATGATTCGCCGTAGTTGAGACGGTCAGCAATTTCCCGACTTTTCGGGGCAGAAAGGAAGCTTTTGATTTATGACTAAGCCACAGACAAAAGTAGAAAGTTTTCAGTTGGACCACACGGCGGTTAAGGCGCCTTATGTACGTTTGATTACCGTTGAGACCGGGAACAAGGGCGACAAGATCAGCAACTTTGACCTGCGCCTCGTTCAGCCAAACGAGAATGCCATTCCTACGGCCGGCCTGCACACCATCGAGCACTTGCTGGCAGGTTTGCTGCGTGACCGCATGGACGGTATCATTGACTGCTCACCATTCGGTTGCCGGACCGGTTTCCACCTGATTACTTGGGGTGAGCACTCCACCACCGAGGTCGCCAAGGCCTTGAAGAGCTCATTGGAACAGATTGCCAATGACATCAAGTGGGAAGACGTTCCGGGCACGGACATCAAGAGTTGTGGGAATTACCGTGACCACAGCCTGTTCTCCGCTAAGGAATGGTCCAAGAAGATTCTGTCCGAAGGTATCTCCGACGACCCATTCCAGCGTAACGTGATTTAATTATCCGGTCTACCAAGTAACGGGGTAGATTTAGCCAAAGCCGCAGTCTGACAGTGTAACGCTGTGTGGACTGCGGCTTTGTTATTGCCAGGGGAACATTAACATAAAATGTCAAAAAAATGAGAATTTTGGCTAATGGTTGACCCGTAAGAAATTTTAAAAGTAATGGGCAAAAGGTGGTTCAAATACGGCTAACAAGTGTTATTATTATTGTTAATGAGGGCGACAGGCGCGCACCGTGTGTGGACGTCTGGACAGCTTACCCGTTTTGCCGGGTGAACCAAGTATGACGCGGGGCCCTGAGGTGTTTTGTGTACGCTTTTGCCTATATGATGCAGGCAAGCAGTGGTTATCGCCAGATAACAACTGCTGTTCGCGGTGGGGGTCGCGTGTACACAAAGCCGCGTCATACGTCTTCGGGGAAGTAGGTCACGGTCGAGGTAGCGTGCTGTGATTGAAAGGATGACGAAGATGAAACGAGTTGACATGACCGGACGCACCTTTGCCCGGTTAACCGTGTTGAAGTACGCTGGCAATGATCCGCACACTGGTAACGCCCAATGGCTGTGTCAGTGTGTCTGCGGCCGCCAGGTCGTTGTGGACGGTTACCGTTTACGCAAAGGGATGACTCGCAGTTGCGGTTGTTTACGTTCGGAGGTTGCGCGGCGCAGCATTATGCACAATGAAGCCACGCGCGCTCAAATGCAAACGAAAAACTGCACTGAAGATATTCGTTTCGGCATTATGATGACGCGTCGTCGTAGTAACCACAGCGGGGTTGTTGGCGTTTGTTACGACAAGAAGACCGATATGTGGGTAGCGCGGATGATGTACAAGGGTAAGTTGGTATTGAACCAACGTTCCAAGGACTTCGACACCGCGCGGCGTGCACGAATGGCTGCTGAAATTGAGTACCTGGGGCGGACGCAAAGCGACGCTCTCGAGCAGGCTATTAGCTAATCACAGCACCACACCATTGCGGTGATGATATTTACAATTTGGGGAACGGGTATGATGATGGTCCGCTACTGCACGTGAACGTGTAGTGGCGGACCATTTTGCGTGGTTAGTAGTGTAAGTCATGGTGTGCTTGTTGCAAGCGTACCCGCATGCCGGATGTGTGAAATAGGATAGTACCTGTGACGGTGTCAAGACTGTTTTTTTACATTTTTTTTGTATATGCTCGGTAAATGCGTGGTGACGGAGTTCGTGGAATTGCCAGGCGTTATTTACCTGTAACATAAGCGGGGAAGTAGTGGAAACACGATACTGTCCGTGGCATAATTAGGATAAGGCGGTGAACCAGTCTGGGGGGATTGGTCATTGCTAGTCGTCGGTCGTTTTCAGTACAGCTTGGGGGCTGTACGGGGCCGAGCAACAATACTAGTAACAACAAACGGGAGTGAGTTTATTGACAAGAATTGATTTGACCGGTCAGCGGTTTGGGCGCTTAACGGTGTTCGAATTTGCGAGTCGTAACCCATTGAATGGTAATGCTAACTGGCTATGCCGCTGTGATTGCGGGAACGAAGTGATCGTTGATGGTTACCGGTTGCGGAAGGGCCAAACGCAAAGCTGCGGTTGCTACCGGGCTGAGGTTTCGCGTAAGAACATCCTGTCTCAGGAGAAGACGCGGGCCCAGATGGTCAAGCACCACATCAGCGAGAAGGCGCACGTGGACGGGATGACCGTTTTGCGGAGTACCAACAGCAGTGGCGTGGTGGGCGTCAGCTTTGACAAGCAGTCTTCCAAGTGGGTTGCCCGGATGATGTATGAGGGGCGCCTCGTGCTCAACGAGCAGTTCCACAGTTTTGAGGCTGCATGCAACGCGCGGTTTGCGGCGGAAGAGCGCTACATTGGCCCTGAGAAACTCAACAAGGCGCGTCAGGCCCAGATGATTAAGCTAGCACGGCGGCAGAGCCGTGGCAGTCGGGCCAAGACCAAGCAGGCCGTGGCTGTCGGCAAATAGCCTTAGATTAAACAGATCAAACAAAAAGTGTGGGACGCTGGTCCCACACTTTTTTTAATACAATCACGGATTACACTCCGCTTACTAGCACTGGTCGGTGCCGTTACCGGCGTCCTGCCGCACCGCCGTTGACTGCCACCATCAGGAAGGCAATGCCAACGGCGACTGCGATTACGCCAAAGCCGGCGTTGATGAACCCGAGTACAACAAACTTGGTGAGGCCGGCAACAATCTGGTAAATACCGACCCCCATCAGGCATAACCCCAGGAGACCAAGCGTCACAAAAGCCCACGCGTGCATGTTCAATTTATTCACCCCACATGAAGAACCGCGTTGCGCAACTGGATAGCTAGCGCGGCTTTACTGTAGGCAAAGTATGCGCTTACAACCATCCGCATTTCATTCTAACGCAACGGGTCGGCGCGGTGCAACTTACCCAGCGGTGACGTGGCACTAGTCACGCCTAGGCGTGCATTCCTGCAACAAACCGCTGCGTGATCTCCATGGGACGGGTAATGGCGCCACCGACCACGACGGCCAGCGCGCCCACCTCGAGCATACGTTGGGCTTGTTCTGGCTGCTGGACGTGGCCTTCCGCGATGGTCGGCACCCCGGCGGCCGCTAGGCGTTGCACGAGGTCAAACGGTGGAACGGGGATATCCTTGCTGGCCTCAGTGTAGCCACACAGGGTGGTTCCCACGTAATCGCACCCAGCAGTACGCGCCGCGATGCCTTCATCGTAGGTGGCGATGTCAGCCATCAGAAGCTGGTCGGGATACTTGGCTTTGATCGCATGGACAAAGTCGCGGACGCTTTGGCCGTCATGACGCGGCCGGTCAGTGCAGTCGAGCGCAATTACAGCGACATGGGTAGCATGCAGTTCGTCGACCTCCCGCATGGTAGCGGTGATGTAGGGTGCTTCTGGCGGGTAATCCCGCTTGATGATGCCAATAATGGGCAGGTGGACGACTGCCTGGATCTGCTGAATATCGCGGACGGTATTGGCGCGGATGCCGGCTGCCCCGCCCCGGGCAGCGGCCCGGGCCATTAGTGGCATGACGCCACCCTGGGACGTATACAGCGGTTCATCCGGTAGGGCTTGGCAAGACACGATGAGGCGCCCGCCAACAGCCGCGTCAAATTCTTCATGTTTCATGGTCAATTAACCTCCACTGGGTCTAAACCACTCAGCGTACTGGCGGTTTGGACCAATCACTATACTTACAGCATAGCTAACGGGTTGGCCGTAGTAAACCCTTTCATATTGTACTGACCTGAGATTGCAGGACGTGGAGGCGGGTTTTGCCAGCAGTAAAAATTTATCTTGCGGGCCAGCGCGTCGTGGCGGCGTTGCGTGGTTGGGGGTGTGGCGTGCATGTTAGTGAGACGGTAAGCTGTAGTTGTGCCTGTTTTCCCCCAATGAAGCAGGCCGCCCCTGATCCCCAATAGGCGCCGCGCATGATTCCGTGCGTGGCGTTTTGTGGAGATAAAGGCTAATTTAGCCTGGGGTGTAAGTGCCCTACGCGGTAACGTTTGCGGGGCGCAACTCGTTTTGAAATCAACGGGGCCTGGATCCGTAGCTGTTCAACACATTTACTACCTAACTTTATGGGCACCACCAGTTACAGCCATGAATGTGCAAGTATGGGTAGTTAGTGGCATAATGAAATTATTAGCAATTACAATGAGGACTGGTCTGACGCAGATGACGCGCTTTACTTATTTTGCTCAACCCATTGAAAACATCGCCACCAAGCGGGTGATTCTCTATGAATTATTGTTGCGTGAGTGGGACGAAAAACGTTCCGCGTGGCGAGTTCCGTCCAGCTTTGAATTACCTCCCAGCCAGGTGGTGCAACTACTCGCGGAGGCCGTGAAGGAGCTTGATAACCACCACGTTTCGATTAACCTGACGCGGGCGCAGTTTGCCGATGAAAACATGATGCACCAGTTGACCAACTTTGTGCGCCAATACTTGTCACCACGGCAACTTACCGTTGAGCTCGTGGAGTGTCCCGATTTGGAGGTGCTCAAACGGCTGAGCGCGGGCTACCGCAGTGCCGGCGTCCTGTTGGCCATTGATGATGTGGGGTCGGACAACCAGTTTAAGCAGGTGCAGCACCTGCTGCCGTACGTCAATACGATCAAGTTTGCCCTCCAGAACATGCGGAAGCGGGGTGAGCAGCCATCTCCCGAGTGCATCGCCGCCCTCAAGTTCTGGTTTGACCAGGCAGAGGAGCAGCAAATGCTGTTTACCTTTGAGGGTATCGAGACGCCTGCAGACGTGGCGTTAGCGCAACGCTTTCGCATTACTCGTGGCCAGGGATATTACTTTTCTCGGCCCCATGACCCCCAAGAGTTTCATGTGAGTGCTTAATCCAGTCCAGTGCACCAAAAGGCCGCAACTACCAGCGTTGGTAGTTGCGGCCTTTGTTATGCATCAATTACTGTTGTTGACCTTCTTAATGGTGATCTGTTTCTTGGTTACGCCCTGTTCATAGAAGAGGTTGGCAATTGACTGCTCCTCCTTAATTTCGGACTTCGTCACACTACCCATGGCGTAGCTACGCCGGTTGACCATTTTGGCCACGATGGAACGCTTGAGCTTCAGGGCTTTGACCATGAGGGTGATGAGCTTGCTCTTGTGGTTGTTGGCCCACGTCATGTCCTGACCGAGGTACTTCACGACTAACTTGTTGACATCGGTGTGTTCTTGGGCGTAAGCACTGGAAATTAGGTAGTCCCGGTTGTTAACGTTCAGCTGTTGACCGTTGACCAGCATCCGGGCGCCATAGTTGATTTCCGCCTGGGCGGTGTACGGATCCCAGTTGGCCCAGGCGTCGATCTTACCCTTGGCAAAGGCGACGGAGGCCGCCGACTGCGACATATCCTTTAACTTCACGTCGCTCGTTGACAGGCCGGCTTTCTTAATGGCCTTGAGCACCATGTACTGGGAGCTGGTGTTGGAGGTGTACGCAATCGTTTTGCCCTTGAGTTGCTTGAGGCTGGTGATACCGGAGTTTTTGCCCACCACGATGCCACTACCGTTAGCCTTGGAGGACCCCGCCGCAACGAGCGTGACCTTGTGGCCCTGGGAGATGGCGGAGACGGGTGGGGTATCACCCACCCGGGCGTAATCGATGGTGCCAGAACTCATAGCTTCCATTTCCGCCGCCCCGTTTTGGAATTCCTTGAACACGATTTTGTAGCCCTTGGCCTTCATCTTGCGCTTGAAGTCACCGTGGATACGGGCCACGTCGACCGGGTCACCCGCCTGGTAGCCGATCGTAATGGTCTCAAGTGTGCCACTTTTACCGTCGCTCCGGGTGAGGTTCCAGCCCCAGAAAGCAAAGCCGACGACGAAAACTAGGAATATTGTCATTAAGGTGCGGTGCAAAATGCGTTTCATGTATTTACCTCATTTAGTGACCTGTGGACGAAGGTACGCCTTGCAGTCACGGTGTTACCAGTGACCACTATGTAGTGGCCTGCCCGTACTGATTACGGGCAAGCAGGGACTATTTACCGACCGGTTGGCTAGCGGCCAGGGCTTCTAGCTGGCTGGCCAGCTTAGGCCGCATAATCTTGCCGGTAGGGTTCTTCGGGAAACTATCGACAAAGTAGATTTGGGTCGGCCGCTCAAACTTGGCCAGGTGGGCGGCGGTATATTCCTGAATGGCTTGCTGGTGCTGGGCGTGGACGGTGGGATCATCACTGCCATCATTGATGGCGGCGGCGACGGCTTGACCGTAGATCGCGTCTTTGACCCCCACAACAGCACAAGCCTTGACAAAGTTGAGGTCATACAGCGTGTTTTCGACCTTGGTCGGACTGACCTTCTCGCCGCCACGGTTAATGACGTACTTTGCGCGGCCTTCTAGCCACAGGTAACCATCAGCGTCAAAGTAGCCGAGGTCACCAGTCAGCAACCACCCGTGCATGAATTCATCGGGCTTGTGGTCCAGATAGTCGGTGATCACGTGGTCGCATGAATGACGATTTGGCCGTGCACTCCGGCTTTGGTGGTAAAGTGGTCACCTTCCACGATGGCGACGTCGGTTTTATACGGTTTACCGGCGGAGCCCATCTTGACCGCACCAATTGGGTTTAAGGTACACTGGCTAGTCGATTCGGTCATGCCGTAACCCTCAAGGATGGGCACGTGAAACTTGCTGACGAAGGCTTTATGCCGGTTGATGGTCAACATCGCGGAAGCGCAGCGGACAAACCGCAACTTGTGTTCCGGCCGGTATGCCTTCAGGGCGTTTTCGTTTTGCAGGAGGATGGTGATGATGGTCGGGACGACGGACGTCCAGGTAACGTCGTTGTTCAGCACCTCCGGCCAGAACCGGCGAGCGGAGAACTTTGGCGCCACCACAATTCGGCCGTCAGATAGGAAGGTCGACAACATGATGACTTCCTGGGCGTTAATGTGGAACATCGGCATCACGATCAGGACGGTATCGTCCCGGGTCATCTGGTGACTTTCCAGGTCGTTGTGGGCGGCTTTCCACATCATGTAGTGGTTCAAACCGACCCGCTTGGGCTTGCCCGTGGTACCCGAAGTGTTGAGGATCATGCCCAGCGTCTCGTCGGTTGGTGCAGCGTGACTGGCGGGCGTAGTGTGTTTGGTGTTGCGAATCAATACCAGGTCGGGGAACATCTTCAGCGTGGTCAGGTGCGTGGCGGCGGTGCCGGGCGCACCTTTGAACGCCGCAGCGCGCTCGGGGTTCAGCAGGACGGCGGCGTATTGCGATTCTTCAAAGTCGTTGACCAGCTCAGCGTGGCCCGTGGTGGGGGCGACGGGGTGTGCAGTGGCGCCCATGTGCCAGAGTGCGTGGTTGATGGGAACGTAGACGGGTGAGTTGTCAAGGCTCATAAAGACAACGTCGTCACGACCAACATTGGCGGCGCGCAGGGCGTCCGTGAGCACGTTGATGTCGTGCTGCAGGTCCCGGCCGGTAAACCAGGTATCACTGGCCTCGTCCTTGATGATGGCCCGGTCCAGGTTGGCCTGGAGGTGACTGGTAAGTTCGTCGGTTAATTTAGTCATTTGCAGTGGCCTCTTTTCTAAAGAGTTTGCGATAAGTTTGTTTTAGTGAGAAGTTCGGGCGGCCAATTAGGATTCCGAATGGTGGCACCTTGTAGCAGAAGTACGATAGGAGCCAAGTACTGCCGAGGGCAAAGATGTAGGCGAACGGAATCGCCGCAATCAGTTGCCAGTCGGTGAGGTTCAGGACGTCAAGGATGCCAATCAGTCCGGTTAGCGCTACCGATTGTAGCAGGTAGACCCCAAAACTGATCTTCGACGACAGGCTGACAAAGTTGCTGAACCACCGCCAGTGCGGCAGGGTGCGGCGCTTAGCATATTCCAGGGAGACCAGGAACGTGGTGATGACCATGAAGCTGGAGTAGACCCCGAGGTATGGCTGATGAATCAGTTCAACGTAGTGCCGGTCGAGCTTGAGGATAAACATGTTGAAGTAGAACAGGCCAAAGGTCCCGACGGCCAGCAACGCAGTGATGCTGTAAATCCACTTAGCACGACTTTGCAGAAACTCGACCACCTGTTTGTAGTGAATGGCCGTGATGGCGCCGCCGAGGAAGTAGATTGGTAGGAGCCGATAAAGTTGCCATAGTTAGCGAACATGTACGGCCAGCCGGCGTGGCTGATGTACGGAAAGACGTACTTGGCCCACGCCAGGAAGGCCAGCTGAATCCCGCCAGAAATGACGAGCAGGATGAGATGGTTGCGTAACGAGCCCAGCTTGTGGAGGAACCAGACCAGAATGGGAAAAATCAGGTACAGTTGGAACATAACTAATAGGTAGTACATGTAGAACTGGTCGGCGTGCAGGACCGCGTCGATCCACTGGTGGAACCACGAACTAGGCGTGATGGCGGCACCAGTGACCCAGGCGGTGTCGAGGAGGAAGACCCCGTTCCAGACCAGGTAGGGGATACCGGACCCTTTGTACCGCTTATACCAGAATTGTGGCCAGTTGCGGTTCTTATTGTAATGGCCCAAAAACAGCACCAACCCGCTGACGAACATGAAGCCCATCCGGGTAAAGTGCAGAATTAAGTGGGTCCCCAGCATGATGTACCAGGGTCCCGATTGGGCGGTCATGGGCGTCGTGACCGTACTAGTTGCGTGGTTTGCTAGAACCCCAAAGATGAAAATGACGCGCATCAGGTCAACCTCATAGAGGTAGACCCGCTTCTTCTTTGGGGGCTGGCTTGCTGTTTGTGTTGTCGAATTCGCCACCTAGAAAAACCTCCCGATAGTGCTGATATAGTGTGTGTACTGCTGCGTGCCGTCAGGTCAGCACGCCAGATAATTGTGTCAACAGATATTAATTATATATTGTATTCTGAAAATGTGTCGAAATTTTGACCTCATTACGAAAAAAAAGGGCAGTGATACCCGGCTATCAGTATCCGCCGCTAACGCTGTACCGATGGGTGTTAGCGCCACGGTTGACTGAGTCTGCACGAGCTTGTAAAATAAGAGTAGTAATTAAACGCATTATAACAAGTTATGGGGAAGGGGCGAGTAACATGCGCGTATTCCGTACCTATTGGCGTTTGTGGTTTGTTTTGGTGGTGGCCGTGGTGGCGGCCGTCGCCGAGTGGGGCTTGGGTCAGCCGTTGGTGGCGGCCACGGTCATCAACGTGGCGGGACTGGCGTTAGCGGCCCTGATGTTTTGGGACATGGTACAAACGCTACGTTCTGGGAAATTTGGCGTGGACTTGTTGGCCATCACGGCCGTGGTGGCTACCGTGGCGGTTGGTGAGTACTGGGCGGCTCTGATCGTACTGCTCATGCTAACTGGTGGTGACGCGTTGGAGGACTACGCCGCGCACAAAGCGAACTCGGAGCTTCGTGAATTGCTCGCGCACACGCCGACCATGGCGCACCGGCAGGAAGCCGGCCAGTTAGTCGACGTGGCCGCGGCGGACGTCCGGGTGGACGACGTCATCGTTGTCCGTCCGGGAGAAGTGGTCCCGGTGGACGGATGTGTTGTCTCCGGCGAGTCACTAGTAGATGAGGCCAACATTACCGGTGAATCGCGCCCCGTAGCTAAGGCGGCGGGTTCCCCATTAATGTCGGAGACCGTCAACGGGGATGCTGCGTTGACGGTGACCGTAACCAAAACCGCGGCGGACAGTCAGTACCAAAGCATTGTGCGGTTAGTTCAGGATGCAGCCAGTCAGCAGGCCCCCTTTGTGCGGCTGGCCGACCGATACGCGGTACCGTTTACGTTGCTGGCGTACTTGATCGCGGGGGTGGCCTGGTACGTGGCTGGGGACCGGTGCGCTTTGCCGAGGTGCTGGTGGTAGCGTCACCGTGCCCATTGATTCTGGCGGCACCAATCGCGCTGGTCTCAGGGATGAGTCGGACTAGCCGTGAAGGCATCATCGTCAAGTCCGGAGCGGCCTTGGAAAAACTAGCGGCCGCCCGGACTGTGGCTTTTGATAAGACCGGGACGGTGACGCGTGGGGACCTGCGCGTGGTCAGCGTCGAGCCGGCCGTCACGGATGTGGATAAAGCGACGTTGCTGGCCTGGGCGGCTGCGGCCGAGCAGCACTCAGGGCATATCCTGGCGCGGGCGTTAGTGACCGCGGTGGCAGACCAGTCCTTGTTGCTGGCGACGGACGTGGCGGAAACGACGGGTCACGGGGTGACGGCGACCGTCGCGGGGCAAACCGTGGCGGTCGGCCAAGCCGCCTTTGTGCACGCGAGCAACGTCAGTGACCAAACGGCCGTCTACGTGGCGGTGGATGGCCGCTACGTGGGTCGCATCCTCTTTGCGGATACCATTCGTGCCGAGTCCCCAGCCACAATGCGGCGCTTGCACGCGTTGGGTGTGCAGCACTTATTGATGATTTCTGGTGACCGGCAAGCTACGGCGGACGCCGTAGCGGATCAGGCTGGCATCGACACGGTATACGCCGAGCAGCTACCAGCAGACAAAATTGCCGTGCTGAAGAACGTGCCTAAGGAGCAACACCCGGTCATCATGGTTGGTGATGGGGTGAACGATGCGCCGTCGCTCGCCGTGGCCGACGTCGGCATCGCGATGGGCGCACGTGGCGCCACGGCGGCCAGTGAGTCGGCAGACGTGGTGTTGCTACATGATGACCTGAGCCAGGTCGCCACTAGCATTCTGATTGCGCGGGATACGATGGTCATCGCCCGGCAGGCGGTGCTGATCGGAATTGGTATTTGTACAGCGCTGATGTTGGTGGCCAGTACCGGGGTGATTCCGGCGATTATTGGTGCAATGTTCCAGGAAGTGGTCGACACGGTCACCATCCTCTACGCGTTGCGAGCCCGTCACGGTCGGCGGACGGTCGATGCGCATGTGGTGGAGAAGCGAGCGTAGGTTTTGATGTGGTTGTTGCATTCATGAACAACGGTTGTTCACGGTTTATGAACAGATGCTGACAATAACGGCTAAAAGGTGGGTTTTTTTGTGCACAAACCGTTGCACTTTGCCTAAAAACGGGTCATAATGTTCATGGTTGATGTGTGTGAGCTGCTGCTGAGCGCCGGTTCGCACATGGGTGGGCAAAAACCTACATATAACGGCTCGTTCGCGATGTTGACGCGGCGGGCCGTTGTCATTTTTTTCAGGACAAAAAGTAGTGCGACAAACCGGAGGGCTTGCAGCACTACTTTTTTATTTTCAATTAATACTAGGCCAGGTCACCGTGGTTTGAGCCGGGACCCATGGCCCGGGGTTACCAACGGCACAATAAAGTTCGGTGCGGTTACCCGTTAATTGGCCGGACTGCTTTTCTTCATTTGCCGGGGGCTTTTCAAAAAAAACTTGTCGGTCATAATCCAAGGCGAATCGAGTAGAACGGATTAAAGGCCTTATTTAACCATAAAATTGGCAATCAACGCCCCCACGAGGGCGCTGACGGCCGCCGCGATGATGGTGAGGACGATCTCTAGCCACCCGGAGTAGCCGAAATGCTCAAAGGTCATGTACGCGCCAAAGACGCCCAGAAAGGTGACGATACTCAAAATGGTGGAACGCTGCTGTTGCCGGGGTTGCATGGTAGTCCTCCTCATTGGTTACGAGCTTCTACATCATACCCTCATTTTCACGGATGGGGCGGAGTACGTAAAGCGATTGCGTTGGGTATGGCGGTGATGTAAAACTAAGTCACAGGTGGAGATAATTGCACACGCTTTCACGTCACCACAAAATATGCTACAGTTTTCTCGAGGTGATGACATTGACAGTAGCAACCGCCCCACAGCGGGCAATTGATATCCTAGGTTTGGAACACGTCGTGAACACGCGGACCTACCACCATCTACGGACGACCAGTGGCCGGTACCTGCGGCCGCACAAAATTATTCGCGGTGGGCGGCTCACTGAGGCGACCACGCATGATGTGCAACAATTGGAGGCGTTAGACGTTACCGCGTGGTGGATCTACGCCTACCTAACGAGGCGGGTCAGAACCCCGACGTCAAGTTGTCGGGGGTGCAGTACGTTGCCGCCCCATTGTTTGTTGGCGACCTGAAAATGGAGTCGGATGCCTTGCGGGATTACGTGATCCACCATGAGGACGGGCCAGAGCACATTCGTCGCGGGTACCAGGACCTGGTGGCCAAGCCCGAATTGCAGGAATCGTTACGCCAATTTTTAGTCACGGCTGTCAACACGCCCGGTGCGGTGATGTTCCACTGTTCCGCCGGTAAGGACCGTACCGGTACCGCTGCGGCTTTGCTACTCGGTGCGCTCGGCGTTCCGCGGGACGTGATTCGCCGAGACTACTTGCTGTCCAACCACGAACAGGCGGCAGTCATTAACCAGACATTGGTGGCATTTGCCAGATGGGGGCGACCCGGCGGATGCTGCAAGACATGCGGGACATGACCGGGGTTCGGTTGATTATCTCGACACGGCATTGGACTGGGTCGACCAGCATTACGGCAACGTGCGTAATTATGTGGGTGAGCTACTGGGTAACGGTGCGGCCGGCCTGGCCGCATTGGATCATGCTTACCTAGAAGATGAAGCCAATAATTAAACGTTATTCAATCAAGCGGCGAATCACACCAATGAGGATGCGATGCGCCGCCCTTTTGCGTTCAGTCGACTTCACTTTGTGCGGCCACGTCGTCCAGCGAGTTACTGAAAAACTGCATGCGCTCCGCGTATGACGGGTGGTCATTGTGGGTGCGGATGGTCCGTTGCAACATGCGCAGGTGGTCGGTAATGATGCCGTCAGCGCCGATGAACAGCATTTGCTCCATACTGTCGGCGTCATTAACCGTCCAGGCCCAAACGGCTTGGTGGTGGTTATGCGCACCGTCTACGAAGCTATCATCGAGGGTCGTTTCCTCTAGGGTGTAGGCGTTGGCGTCGGTTTGCTGCAGGACTAGGGCGTACGGCAGGATGAAACTGACGTAGAGGTGCGGAACCCGGCGCCGTAGCGTGGTCACCACGTGGTAATTCAGGGAGTGCACCCGGTCGTGGTGGGCGATGAGCGTATGGGCGTAGCGGTGGATAAAGCGGGTCAGCATGCCACGACTGTCGTGGCTGGTTGTTTTGATTTCCACAATGAGCTTTTGCCCCCGAGCGTCGGCCGCCGCGAGGTAGCTGTCGAGACTGGCCAAATGGGCGTGGTGGCCGTGTTCGTGCACGACAATCCGCTGTAGTTGTTTCAGGGTGAGCTGCTTGGGTGTCTTGTTAATCCCAGCTAGTACGCAGATTTTCGTCGTGGAGAACGACAAACTGGTCGTCCTTAGTTTCGTGAACGTCGATCTCAATGTAATCGGGGTGTTCCCGCGCGGTACGCCGCATGGCGGGGATGGTGTTTTGGACGCCATTGTTACCGTCGACCCCGCGGTGGGAGATGGTCAGCGGGTGGTCGGCCGCCGCTCCTTTGAGGTAGACCGCGTTGAAGGCTACCAAGCCCACTAGCGCTCCGGTGACGACCAGGCCCGCAGTCACCAGGGTGCCACGCCGGTAGTGCGGCTGGATACGGGGCAGAACGGGACGGGTAAGTGCGCGCGGTTCAAGCAGAAACAGCAAGCAAGCCGTGCTGCCCATCGCGCCCAAGATGACTTTGCCAACCACCATCAGGGTCATGGTGACAATAGCGGCGGGGTACGCAAACGCGTAGGAATCGCAGAGCTGTTGGATACCGATCCAGGCCTCCGACCACACATACGCGATGGCCCAGACGGTCACGCCGAGTAACGTGGCGCGGACAAAGTAGAACCACCAGTGACCACGGGTAGCGCGCCAACTCTGGCGGGCGGCGGCACGCAGGTGCTGTTGGCCAAGAATGGCGAGTGGCAGGACGCGTAGCCAACGGACGGCGAGGTAGGTCATGATTATGTACAGCAGGCCGACCAGTGCGGCTAGGGGCGGCCGTTCGAGCAGCCACGCAGTGATGAAAATCGGTACGCGAACTTTGGCCAGCAGGCTGGAACCGACGATCAGGCCCGCAGCGGGGATGACAATCAGGCAGTAGGGGGCAAAGAAAAAGAGTGAGGTCCAGCGCAAATGGCGCAGGCTCCCCCAAACGCTTTGCCATAATCCCCGCCAGCCGTGGCCATCGTGCCGGTGGATGCGGTCGACGCCGATCAGGAGCACGGCAAACTGCAGGTAGATCAATACCAGAACGCTGATACCAATTGCCAGTAACCCCACGGTGACGGCCGGATGTTGCAGGGCCACCTGTGGGGCGTTGGTCAACGTCAGGTAGGGCACGCCCCCAGTGACTAGTACTGCCCGGGTGAGCCACCGCAAGATGGGGATGACGAGCAGGCTGAGGAGGACCCCTACCATGTTGATCAGCACGAAGTAACTGACCCAGTGCGCCCAGAATTCGCGGAGGACGGCCGTAATGTAACGCCAAGAATGCATATGTATATCTCCCATCTTGAATACCTAACTATTCTAGCATTGATAACGACGGTTATGGCCTTGGCGATGCAACGCGCTGTCTCCGGTCTGTCACGGGGCTGGGAATAGCCACCGGTGTCGGGCGGCAAGTAATGGTCTTGGCGTCAAAAAAAAGCCACGAAGATGCTGTCTTCGTGGTTTTTCCCTGCTGATGTGGGTGTTAACCGGTGTTGTACTCTGCTCCCACTGGGGGATGGTCTTGGGGTCGCAACTGGGGCGCCACTCACAACGGATTACTTGCTCAGTCGCTTGTAGTTGTCGTCGTAAAACTTACCGGCGCGAATATCGTCAGTCATACCCGCGTAAGGGGCCTCGTTGATGACATCGGTGTTGTTTTGACCGGCATCGCAATGTAAGTGATTTGGGCAAATTCGGGTACGACCAGCTTGGGGTACGTCTCGTACTTTTCGCGGGCTGCTTCCATCAGGTCAATGTGTTCGTTTTGGTACGTGACCGTGATTTCTGGGTGATCCTGAACCCACTTAGGGAAGAAGATCGTGCCGTTGATCCGGTGGTCGTTGGGCATAAAGTCGAGGGCAACGTCGGTCCCGGTTGGCTCCGTCCAGGCAATCTTGTAAATGCCGGGTACCAGCATCACGATGTTGGCTTCCTGACCCGTGACCCAGCGGCCGGCAACCATGCCGCCATGGATCCGGTAGTCAACGGTGTGGTCATTGTGGGCGTACCATTCGTATTCCCAACCGTTGTCGTAGGTGTAGATAAAGTAGGTGCCCAGGAAATCATCGAGGGTGGCGAACTTTTTGTTCATGTCATTGTGTGCTGTCATTATCGTTACTCCTAATCCAGTATTTTTAAACGTGTAAATATTTACATGTTTTTATCAACTTGATTAATATATACTGGAGGGCAAAGGAAGTCAAGCGGAGGACGCGTACATGGCACAACGAAATACTTTGCAGTACATCATCTTGGGGTTGCTGAGCCAAGCACCCCGCACGGGCTACGAGTTGACCCAAGATTTTGCCCACGAAATTGGTGAGTTTTGGCAGGCGCAGCACAGCCAAATCTACCCGTTGTTGGGCAAGATGGAGGCCCAGGGGCTCATTGCACATACGGTTGAGGTGACGGGCACCAAGCTGGAGAAGAAGCGGTACCGTAACACTGCGGAGGGACAGGCAGTGCTCACGGCATGGGTGGGGTCGCCAACGCCCACCATGGCGACGACCAAGGATGAATTTGTCCTCAAGCTTTACTTTGTGCAACGGGCGGATGATACCCGGCTACCGGGGATGATCAAAGAGCAGCTGAGAATTCACCGCGAGTGGCTGCAGCACCTGGAGGCACGCCGACAGCTACTGTTTGCCGACCCGGACGCAGCCAGTCAACAATTTGGTCACTACCTGATCTTAGACCACGCCTTGACGCGGGAACGCCAATACGTGCAGTGGTTGGAAGAACAATTAGCGCGGTTACCGCATAATTAAGTGTTGTTATGGATTCGGGTCAGCAATCGCCACATAATAGCTGTGGCACTTTGGTACAGACCGCAAAATGACAATCGTTACGGCTGAGTTACAAAGCACGCAAAGCGCTTGGCACCCCCTACTGCAGGCGTTATTATAAATTTAACAATAAAGGGGGTGCAGCCATGAAAATCAATGTTAGTGTGATCCGCGGCGATATTACTAAGAGCCGCAGTGACGCCATCGTGAACGCAGCCAACCCATCGCTGCTGGGCGGTGGTGGTGTGGATGGTGCCATTCACCGTGCGGCTGGACCCCGTTTACAGGCGGCGTGCCGGCGGTTGAACGGGTGTATGGTCGGTGAGGCTAAAATCACACCCGGGTTTGATCTGCGGGCGGCGTACGTGGTCCACACTGCGGGGCCTGTCTGGCAGGGTGGCGGTTACGGTGAAAGTGAGTTGCTGGCGAATAGCTACCGCAATAGTCTACTGGTGGCGGACGCGCACCGGTGCCGGACGGTCGACTTTCCGTCGATCAGTACGGGTGTGTATGGCTTTCCGCTGGTCAAAGCGGCGCCAGTGGCCGTGCGGACGTTAATGGCTACCATGCGCACGTGTCAGTACGTGCGGCGGGTACGTATCGTCGCGTTTGATGCGCACACGTACGAAACGTTTGCGGCGGCCATTGCGGCCAACGCGGAAATGGCAGTGTAGAACCAGCATGGATCAATACCAACAAGTCGTACTCCAATCGGGGGGTGCGATTTTTTTAGTGGCTAATTAGTCTAACGAGCGTAATTAATTAGGGCAAGCTTTAACCACCAATTGCGCTATTGAATAGCAATTGATCACTTACATTTTATCTTTTTGTACGTTATATTAAGACAAAATGTGAAAAAGGTGTTGACGACCCTCATTGTTTTGCTATATGCTAATCCCATCCTCGAGGACGAGGAAAATCTTCCACAGTGAAAGGGGCAATTGATTATGACTAAGATCAACCAGATTAGCATCATTATTATTCCGGCGATTATTAGCATTAACGTTGTCCCACACGCTGATGCAGTTAATGAATAATCGTTAGTGGCGGTTTTATGGGACGCCGCCACGACGCTAACGGTTATTCTCCGGGTGGCTGACACCCGGTGCAGTGGGTACGCCCAACACGTACCCGTGGAGGAATAACCATGATGAACCAAAACGTTGAACGCCTAGAAGCAATCCAAATACCCGCAATTACCATGATCGCAAAGGTGATTATTACACCGATTGCAGTCATTCGTTAGTTGCGGGTTTTATTGTCGGCACGAGTGCCGGTGATGAAATAACGCGGATATAGCTGAACTAGGCCGACTCGACGTCAAATAGTGATACGAGCCGGCGCTCTGCACACTGAAATTGGTGGTGGGGCGCCATTTTTCATACCCGTAAACGCCTCAACGTGGGGGATTAGCCGGATAATCGGACCACGACACATATAGTAGTGACCACCATACAAACTTTGAAAGTGAGGAAAAATAACATGACAACAACACTGTATACGCACTTGGCACTTTTTGATGGGGAACACGATGCTTTACGCCGGATAGCTGGCTGACGGTGGACGACGCGACGGGCAAAGTTGCCGCTACCGGTACGGGCACGGCGCCGACTGCCGATACTACGGTGGATTGCGACGGCCAGTACGTGATGCCGGGGATGATGAACTGCCATGTGCATTTGGGTAGTAACGCCCACCAGTTGGCTGCGAGTGAACGGAGTGAAGCCGAGACCACGTTGCTGGCCCTGCAAAACCTCAAGGACCTGCTTGAATCCGGGGTTACGTACGTCCGTAACCTGTCGACGGATTACGACGTGGACGTCAAGCTACGGAACGCGCAAGCAGAATACGGTTTCCCAGCGCCGCACGTGGTGGCTTCCGGCCGGGCCATGAGTGCGACGGGTGGTCACGGCGACAGCCCACACCACACCGGCAACGAGTCGTACTTGGTGGATTCGCCGGATGAGATGCGTCACGCGGTGCGCCAGGCCTTCAAGAACGGTGCCGATGTGATCAAAATCATGGCAACTGGCGGGGTTATGTCGGTCGCTGACAGCCCGCTGGACGCGGAGTTCACCAAGGAGGAGATGGCGGTTGCGACCCGGGAGGCCCATGCCCGCCGGCGCAAGGTTGCAGCCCACGCGCAGGGCACGTCTGGGATCCGGTTGGCTTTGGAAGCTGGCGTGGATTCAATTGAACACGGCATCTTCCTTGATGAAGAGGAAGCCGAGTTCATGAAGGACCACCAGGTGTACTTAGTCCCGACGTTGAACGCAGTCGAGGGCATCGTAGAACACGGTGCGGGTAAGATCCCGGACTACATGGTGCGCAAGGCGAGCGACTTTGCTCAGGCGTTCTTCAAGAACATGAAGATGGCGGTCAAGGCCGGCGTACCGTTCGCCACGGGGACCGACGCGGGAACGCCGTTCAACGACTTTGCCACCGGGTACTGGGATGAGCTGCACCTGCTGGTACACAAAGTGGGGATGGCCCCGCAGGACGTACTGTACGCGGCGACGCGCAACTCGGCCGATTTGTTAGGGGTCAGCGACGAGTACGGTGCCTTGACGGCCGGCAAGTACGCTGACTTCCTGGTATTGCGGGAGAACCCGCTAGACGATGTGGATGCGGTCCGGCAGGCGGATAAGCAGGTTTACCAAGGAGGCAAGAGGGTGTATCCCCGCGGGTAACCGCAGCACGGTGACATATTAGTCAGTTAACTAATTGGGTTAATACAAACAGTCCATGGGAGGATCTAATTATGAAGACAGTGAATCGTCACAAGGGGAGTTGGCCGGCAAGAGTCGGCTTGTTGGCAGCAACGGCAGCGTCAGTACTGCTGTTAGCTGCCTGTGGCAATAGCAAAGCTAGTGCATCCGCCACCAAGGCCATCACGGTATCCATTCCGAGCCAGCTAGAAACGCTGGACGGGGCGCAGGCGGCCGATACTTCCAGCGGTGAAGTGTTGACCAACGTTGAGGAAGGCTTGGTAGTGATGGGCAAGCACAACAAACTGCAGCCCGGCATCGCTAAATCTTGGACCAAATCCGCAGATGGGTTGACCTACACCTTTGAACTGCGCCACGACGCCAAGTGGGCGGACGGCAAGCCGTTGAACGCCCACGACTTTGTTTATTCCTGGCGCCGGAACGTTGATCCTAAGACCAAAGCGGTCAACGCGTACCGCTACTCCGGTATCAAGAATGCGGACGCCATTAATAGTGGTAAACAGGACCCGTCGACCCTGGGTGTCCAGGCTGATGGTGACTACAAGTTGGTCGTACACCTGGAACACCCAATGGCCACGTTCCTGTCGATGATGCCGAACGCCGAATTTTTGCCGGCCGAACGTAGCGTGGTCACGAAGTACGGCAGTAAGTACGGCACCAACGCCGCCAAGACTGGGTATGATGGCCCGTACACGCTGAAGAGTTGGAACGGGACCAACGATTCCTGGACGCTGGTGAAGAACAATAAGTATTGGAATAAAAAGAACGTGCACCTGGACAAAGTTACATACCAGGTAGTTAAGACCACGTCAACTGGCTTAAATATGTTTGAGTCGGGCCAGCTGGACCAAACCGAATTATCTGGGGATGAGGTCAAAAATGAAAAAAAACGACAAGTCATTCAAGCAGGTCCTTTCTGGGGTGGGCACCTACGTGGTCACTAATGAAAAGGCGCCAAGTAACGATACCTTGAAGCGGGCCTTCAACAACGTGGATATTCGCAAGGCGCTGTCGTTATCAATCGACCGGAAGACGTTCACGCAGAACACGTTGGCCGATGGCTCGCAACCGGCACTCGGCTTTGTTTCCCGCGACCTGGGGCAGAACCCGAAGACCGGCACCGACTTTGCTCAGGAAGCCTACGTCAAAAATGACCCGGCCAACAGCGGGGTAAGTTACAACCGGAAGTTGGCACAGCAGTACTGGGCTAAGGGGCTCAAAGAGTTGGGGCTGAACGGTCTCAGCTTCAACCTGACCGTGGATGAGGATGACCAGTGGGACCAGATTTCCCAGTACCTGCAGGAAGCCTGGACGAAGAACCTGAAGGGTTTGAAGGTCACGGTGAAGAAGGTACCTAAGGCGACGCGGGTCAAGGACCTGTTGGGCAATGACTTTGATGTTATTCTGACGAGCTGGAGTCCCGACTACGATCCGACAACGTTCTTGGACATGATGGTCACGGGTAATTCCTACAACTTCGGTGGTTGGAGCAATTCTGAGTACGACAGCCTGATGAACACGGTCCACACGACGGCCAACGAGACCGAGCGGTGGAACGATATGGTCAAGGCGGAGAAGTTGTTAATGAAGGAACAAGGGGTCATCCCACTGTACCAGAACGCGACAAACTACCTGCGGAACACGAAGCTGACCGGCATGGTTGATAATGCGGCCGGCGGCAACCCAGGATGGCGTGGGGTCGATTTGAAGTAGAGAGCGGAGCCCCGCGGGTAAAAGCGCTAGCATAAGGCAGGCTCGCCGAAAGGCCCTGGTTTGGCCTTGGGGGGGGGCATGCCTTATGCGGTAGCTTTTGCGGGGTGCAGCTCGTTTTGACTAGAGAGCGGAGCCCCGCGGGTAAAAGCGCTAGCGTAAGCGGCCTTTGCCCGCACCAGTCCACGCCAAGTACCCTGTACACAAGCATGCAAGGAGGATTAACGTTATGGCAAATACAGAATCAGCAACCAGTACCGAACGGGCCACCGTTGAACAGTTTGCCCGTGATTACTTTGACCATTTGGCACCGTACGTGCGCTTGGAGAGTGTCTCCGCGCAGCACCGCGGCATTCAGGAGACCGCCAATTGGCTGCAACACACCTTCCGCGAGTTGGGTGCCAGTTACGTAACGCAGTGGGATGAGCTGGGCGGCAACCCCGTCGTCTTTGCCCAGTTCCAGGGGGCGTCAGACCACACGATGTTGTTCTACAACCACTACGATGTTCAACCGCCGGAACCCCTCGACGAATGGCACACCGAGCCGTTTGAACCAACCTTCCAGGATGATGGTACCGTGCGGGCCCGGGGGATTGGGGATGACAAAGGTGAACTGATGTGCCGGTTGACGGCCGTACGTTACTTGCAGGATCACGGTGGGCTGCCATGTAACCTTAAATTCGTGGTTGAAGGTGAAGAAGAAGTGGGCTCAGGCCACTTTGCCGACTATGTGCAGCACCACGCGGCGGATTTGGCCGCTGATGTCTGCGTTTGGGAAGGCGGCAGTAAGAACGGGCAGGAACACTTCACCGTGACTGGTGGGGTCAAAGGTATTTTGGCGTTCGACCTCAGCGTGCGGACGGCGGATGTGGACTTGCACTCATCGCTCGGTGCTTACGTTGATAACGCGGCGTGGCGGTTGATCGACGCGTTGCACTCGCTGCGGACGCCCGACCGACGCTTAGCTGTCGATGGGTACTATGATTTGGTCGCACCCATGTCTGCGGCGACCAAGCAGGCGGTTGACCGGATGGACTTTGACGCGGATGGCTTGCGCCAGCGGGCGGGGTTACGGCAACCATACCTACGTGACGACCCTAAGCTGGCGAGCGTGAACGAACCGTCCCTGACCGTGAATGGTTTTAATGCCGGCTATACCGGGGATGGGGTGAAGACCGTCATCCCACGAGAAGCCCACGCCAAGTTAGATTGCCGGCTGGCCCAGGGACAGACTCCGCAGGCCTGCTTTGACCTCATCCGGGCATAGCTCGACCGGAATGGATTCAAAGATGTCGAGATGACTTTTAAGTTGGGGGAGGATCCGTTCCGTTCCGACCTGGAGAATCCATTCTTCCAGGCAGCCACCAACGTCGCCAAGTCGGTGTACGGCGCTGACAACGTACGGGTTGTGCCCAACTCCGCTGGTGGCGGGCCCCAAGCACCCGTAGCCGACACGCTGCATGTGCCAATTGTATCGGTTGGCTGCGGTTACTATGGTAGCGGGGCCCACGCGCCAAACGAAAGCCTGCGTGTCCGTGACTACCAGGAAGGTGCCTGGTACATGGTGGCGTTGATGCGGCAAGTGGGAGCATAATGGCCGCGTGTGGATTGCCCGACTGCAGTGCAACAAAAATACCCCACCGGTAAAGGGGTACCGGTGGGGCGGTTGTTACCATATTATTGAGTTGGGTCATAGCGACCACGGTTGACCGACCGTGGTCGCTTTGTTTGGGCTAGGCACCACAGATGTTAACGCCCAGGGCCTGCATCTGCTGACGCAGTTCCTCAGTGTCCAAGTTCTGGGGTACGTAGCGCGCAACCGTGACGTTACCATCGATAATGCCACTGTCATCGCGCAGTACTAGCGCGGCGTTTTTGTAATCCAGGTTCAGGCCGTTGCCGAGGAACGTACTCTCTTCGCTGCCCGTAGTCAACGCCAGGTTGGCGTTGTTTTCCATCGGATCGGCGTAATCGGGATCTGCATCGTCACGTAGTACTAACTGGAAACTGCTACCAATGGTACAGGTGCCGCCGACCATGGAATACTTGCTGGAGCCGTCGTCCAGCGCAAGGAACACGTTGTCCGTATCGCGAATCTTGTTACGCAAATATTCTTGTGCTGCTGGTTTAATGTTAATCTTCATCCTATCAGCCTCCTCAGGTTGGGGCGTTAGTAACTGGTTCCTATCTACAAGGTATAGTATACACTAACCAAAAGTAAGTAGTCAACTAATGATACGATAGGGATAACTAAGGGTGGATGCCTTAGCAATCGCCAGTTGTGTTAAAATAAAGGCCGTTAGTAAGATGTCTGTAGCTGAGATGCTACGTTTCACGTAGTAGAAGGAGTATGACAATATGACTGAATCCACCGACATCACGATCAAACTACCAGCTGACATTATGGACCAGCTGGCCAAAGAGACCCAGGCGACGGGTGAGAGCAACGCGGAAGTAATTGCGCAGGCGCTGAAAGAATACCTGTACACGCAGCAGCAACAGCGTGAGTTCATCTTTGAGGATGACTGCAACGATTAACATTTAAATCTTAATATCTGTTAAATATCCCAGAGTGATTCTTGTAAAGGATGGCTCTGGGGTATTTTTATGTGATCAAATGAACGCCAACAAATTCTAATTTGAGAAATTAAGCGCAACAACATTTGTGCAAATATCACGGAATGCTTACGTCCACATTTTAATTCTAGGATTATTTTTAATAACAATTTTGTACACTAAAAGTTTCCTACCCCCGGAAACAACTTTGGCTCTAAGCCTAATTGTAAGCGATTACTATTAAAGCGTAGAAAAATTATGACAGGAGGAAATAACTATGGCAAAAGTTTTACTGGTTTGTGGTAGTGGAGCATCAAGCGGTTTTATGGCTGCTGCTGGACGTAAGGCGGCAAAGAAGGCTAAGTCCGATTTGGAGTTTAAGGCGCGTAGTGATTCTGAACTGGGAGACTTTCTCCAGGGGGTAGATTTACTACTAATTGCACCACACCTTAAGTATATGCTGCACGATGCGCAGAAGGAGGCTGATCAGTATGGGGTCAAGGTGGCCATTATTCCTCAAAAGGTATATGGAGCACTTGATGGCGCGGGATTAGTTACTTTTGCAAACGAGGAATTAAACAGGGGATAGGGTCGTATGGAAGCTAAGGAAGAAACGTTACGTGAAAATCTGAATCTCATCTCGATGCAGGTTATTTTACATGCTGGAAATGCTCGTGACACCATCATGAAAGTGTTCGATTTGCTCGCGGGCGATACCGTTGACTTTGAGCAGTTACATCAGTTACTGCACGATGCTAGGCAGGAAATAACCATTGCGCACAAGAATCAAACGGACATGTTGCAGAGGGAAGCAAACGGAGAATACATTCCTTACTCAGTCTTGTTTGGGCATGCGCAAGATACCTTAATGACAATTCAGAGTGAATTGATTATGGCTGAGAAATTGGTGCCGGTATTTAAGTCTTTGAAGGAGGAAAAGTCATGAAGAAGCTGATTACATGGATGACGGATGTATTTGCTCCTAAAGCAAATAAGATTGTCAAAAATCCATGGGTAGCATCCGTGCAAGATTCCATTTTAACAGCGATTCCAATGATTTTCATTGGGTCGTTTGCGACGATATTGTCACTCGTTCAGAACGTTTGGAAGGGATTCCCAGACTTTTCGATGTTGAGTACCTTTAGCTTTGGACTATTCTCATTATTTTTATCCTATTTGTTGCCTGAGGCCATTATGACCCACAAAAACCATAAGGATGTTGCCAAGGCGGCAGGGTTAGCCGGTATTGCATTCTTCTTGTTGGTGACGTATCCCTCGTTTACTAAGGCTGGGAATTTGGTCCTCAATATCAACTTGTTAGGCACTGGTGGGATGCTGGCCGCGCTGGTATCAGGGCTGTTCGTCGGTTTTGTGATGAACATTGCTTCCAAGTTCCAGTTTTTCGGTGAAGACTCCAGTTTGCCTGATTTTGTTGCTACGTGGTTTAACACGTTGATTCCGATTATTGTTGTTTTACTCATTGGATGGCTGTTCACGTTCCAGTTGCACTTCAATATGTCTGCGTCAATTACTAGTGTATTAATGCCGTTAGTTAAGATTGGTGGCAGTTTTGGCGGTTTTGTTTTCATTATTTTCTTGGGCTATTCGTTTTTGTACACTTTTGGTATTTCCAGCTGGATTATTTACCCAGTCGAAATTGCAATTGCCCTGCCAGGTATTGCTGCTAATGCCCAACAGGTAGCTAATGGTGGCGCCCCAACGCATATCTTTGTTGACGAAGTTATCGATATGTTTGTTATTGGTGGTGGCGGTGCAACCTTAGCATTAGCCATTATGATGGCTTTTATGGCCAAATCAGCTCGGATGAAGATGGTTGGACGTGCGGGCTTGATTCCGTCGATTTTTAACATCAACGAGCCAATTGTGTTTGGTGCACCAATTGCGTTCAACCCAATTTTGATGGTGCCAATGTGGATTATGGGACTACTTGGCCCAATTTCAGCATGGGTAGTTATGAAATTGGGCCTTGTACCTATTCCGGCTCACGTGTTTGGACTGTGGTACCTGCCAACTCCTATTTTTGCCTTTTTTTTGCCACCAAGTCATTGCGCGGTGTGATTTATGTAGTTGTACTATTTATTATTTCTTGGCTTGTTTACTTGCCGTTCTTCCGGGCAGCTGACAGTGTGGCTTTGAAGCAAGAACAGTCGGGTGATGACGAATAAAGTGAGAGAGACCTCAATATGAAACTTCAGGATAGTGATCTAGTTAAGTTCTTGCACGCTCATCGCAATTGGCAATCAGCGCAGACATTAGCAGTTCAATTTGGGGTTAGCACTCGTACAATACGTAACCATGTCAATAGTATTAATGCGTCCTCTTCTGTAATAGAGTCTGGGCAATTTGGCTACCGGATAAAATCACTAAATAGTGCGCTATTAGATACGCCAAAACAAAATATACAAAATCAGCTGTTTGGTATCCTCTTTGCTTCGTCGCAAGGTAGCGTGTCACTTGAATCGGTTATTAACCAAACCTATTTTTCGGAGGCAACGATTAAGGATGCAGTGGCTAAATTTAATCATGAGAACAAAGGAAATGACGTCCAGATAAAATTGAGTAAGGCCATGCTTACTTTGGAGGGCACTGAGTATAGTCGACGTCGCTTATTTCACCGGTTTGCAGGTGAACAGTTAAGGAGTTTAGGTCGTTTACAACCAGGTCCATTTAATTTAGCACATCTAATTCCCAATATTTCGATAGATTCCCTCCAGCAAATTATTACCTCGGTAGTTAACAAAAAGGACTTAGTTATTAATGGTTATGAAATGAATGATTTGCTGCTACA
The DNA here is from genome assembly GCF_001312865.1 of Lacticaseibacillus thailandensis DSM 22698 = JCM 13996. GTDB lineage: Bacteria > Bacillota > Bacilli > Lactobacillales > Lactobacillaceae > Lacticaseibacillus > Lacticaseibacillus thailandensis. Next base: position 29,159 of record NZ_BBER01000005.1, read on the forward strand.
CTATGCAATTTCCATCAACCGCATCATGCAGGGTAACAGCTATAGTCAATTTATTCAAAATAAAGGCCTTAAGAGTCGGGAGGAATATGAATTAACGCTCCAGATAACTGACCGCCTTTTTCAACAATTTAACCTTCGATTTAATGAATACGAAGTTAGTGCATTAACCTTGGCGCTGGTGGGTAAAACTATTGCGCGTGATACTAATAAGCAAGGTATAGAGGATTTGGAGCAGTACGTACCCAAACGCGTTGTTGATGCATGCTTGCAAGTGATTGATAAAACCAGCCACGAATATAATTTGCAGCTGAATGATCCTAGCTTTCAAGTACGCTTCATTATTCACGTCAACAACATGGTTAGTCGGGTCAGATTTGGGCAAAGTCCGCAAACTGAGGATTTTAGCCAGCTAACGCAACAGTATCCATTACTTTATGAGATGGCTCTTTACATGCTTGAAGCGTTATCAGATGAGCTGCATTTGACCATTGATCATTGTGAGAGTGTTTATCTATTGTTGCATTTAGGAGCATACCTGGAAAACGATCAACACCACTTAATCAACGCTGTTGTGGTTGTACCAGAGTATTACGATATGGCTACGAGTCTGTTAGAGCGACTTGATGATGTTTTTGGGCATGAGCTTCGAGTTACACAGGTCATGCAGGATATTCCTGGTGGAGGGATTCAGTTTGATTCACGACTCATTATTACTACGCAATCGCTAAAGACGATGCCGGATCAACGGGTAGTGCGGGTATCTCCGTTACTTTCGAGTATCGATATTGCCCGTTTGCATAAGGAAATTGATCAAATTGCACACCAAGATTGGGTGCTAAAAAATATTGGTTACCTTCACCGTTATTTATCGCGAGACCTATTTTTCAACCATATGCAATTTAAAACAAAGCAAGAAGCACTAGATTTTGGCGCACAACAATTTGAGAGTCAGGGGTACACGGATGATAAGTTTATCCACGAAATTTTGAAGCGCGAAAAATTGGCAGCAACAAATTTTGGTAATGTTGCTATTCCGCACACTATGCGTATGAAGGCTAAGCACACAGTTATGTTAGTAATCATGAATGATAAACCTATTAAGTGGAGCGCGGAAAGTAGTTGCAGGTTAATAATCATGATTGCCGTTAGTAATAAAGCGGTCCATGTTTTTGGTGAACTGCTACAGGTCATGATTAGCGCACTATCAATTAAACACAACGTAGAGTTGTTACTAGCGTGTGATGATTACGATCAGTTTGCCACGCAATTTGCAGATATGTTTAGTAAGGTCCGTCGAGAAGATATCTAGTAATGGAGGTTATAGTTAATGGATAAGAATTTATTGCATGCACAAGAAGGATTTCGACCTGATTTTATGTGGGGCGGTGCCATTGCGGCAAACCAGGCTGAAGGTGCTTGGGATGTTGATGGCCGTGGCCCAAGTCAAGCCGACATTATGCTATTACCCGATGAGTATAGTCGGTTGGGTTCTTTTGGGGAAAACGTGACCCGTGAAGAAATTGAGCGGGCACTCAATGATAAACAAGGGAATTATCCTCGGCGTAGAGGAATTGATTTTTACCACACGTTTGCCAGTGATTTGGAAATGATGGCAGAAATGGGCTTTAAATGCTTCAGAACGTCATTTAGCTGGAGCAGGATTTTTCCTCGTGGCGATGAGGGAAGCCCTAACGAAGAAGGGCTTAAGTTTTATGATCGGTTGATTGACAAGATGCTCGAATTACACATTGAGCACGTTATGACAATTTCGCATTACGAAATGCCAACCTACCTCATCACTGAGTATGGTGGGTGGTCTAACCCTAAGCTAGTTGATCTGTTCTTGAAGTTTGCCAAAGTGCTATTGGATCGGTACCAGGATAAAGTTAAATACTGGATTATTTTTAATCAAGTTAACGATGTGTATGGTTGGGGTGAATTCGCAGGCTTGGGTATTTTAAAGGGCGAGCATGCCAATCAGGAGCAGGCTAAGTTTCAGGCTGTTCATCACCAATTTGTGGCAAATGCTAAGACCGTTGAGTATGCACACAGCCTCAATAAGGGCCTGCAAATGGGGATGATGCTGGGTTATACGTCCATGTATCCTCAAAGCGACAAGCCTGAAGACGTCATGGCCGCGTATCAGCTCAATCAGAAAGAGTCCTATTTCTTCACCGACGTGACGGTTTTAGGCGAATATCCAGGCTACATGAAGCGTTACTTCAAGGAGCATGATATCAATCTTAAGGTCACGCAGGACGAATTAGACACTATTCGGCGTAACACGGTTGATTATATTGCCTTTAGTTATTACTCCAGTAGTGTTGTTTCGGCAGATAAGCCTAATGAGCAACAAGCTAATAACCATCTTGATGCGTCCATTTGGGGATGGTCATACGACCCCACTGGGTTCCGCTATGCATTTAACAATCTCTGGGATCGGTACCATCTACCACTATTTGTTGCTGAAAATGGTTTGGGTGCTCTTGATAAGGTTGAAAATGGCAAGATTCATGATTCGTACCGCATCGACTATTTACGTCAGCACATTGCTGCTATGCGGGAGGCGGTCAAGGACGGAGTGAATGTGATTGGTTATGCTTCTTGGGGACCAATCGACATAGTTAGTTATTCACAGGCCGAGATGAGTAAACGGTATGGCTATATTTATGTTGATTTGGATGATAAGGGTAATGGTTCCGGGAAGCGCCTTCGTAAGGACTCCTTTTACTGGTATCAGCGTGTTATTCAGTCTAACGGCGAGGAACTTGAATAGTAGCGAAAATGGCGGGCTTAAATTATAAGCTGCAACGAAAAAGGGGCCGGCGTTTGCTGGCCCCTTTTGTGATCCTTGATATGGTACACGCTGACTTTACCCATCTTCGTTGCACCGTTTATTACTACGTGAGGGCCAGTATCAGTAGCACAGCGATGATGAAAATAGACCACGACACCAGCTTAGTGCTGCTCAGTGTCGAACACGAAGTCTGGCGAGAAAAACTATCCCCGAAAATTATGCCGCTAATACTGAAGTTGACCAGATTGGCGATAATTGGTGCCAGGAGGCGGCGGTGATTCGTCTGGGCTAATCACTTCCGGCGCGGTCACCTGGGAATCCTGTTCAAAGTGGCCGGCCACTGGCACTGGTTTCCTTCCTCCCTGACTTCGATTTCAGTACATCATTTTTGGTGACTGGCGGAAAAAAACTTGGTGTTACCGGTACTTGGCGCTACGCCAGCGACAAGTAGTCCACGACGCACCTGTGTATTATTGAAAGCGCTTGCGTAGGTGGACCGTTCCCTGTGGTATACTAGAACCGCACTATTTGACAGGAAGATACCAAAGGGAGAGTGTTTATGGCTAGTCCAAACGACTATCGGCCGGTATTGCTAGGCAGTGACGCGACCACCTATGGCATGGCGCGTAACTTCTACGCATTAACCGGGCAGCCCGTGGACGCCTTTGCCCGTAACCAACTCGTACCGACGCGCTGGTCGCACATTGTGCACGTTCACGTGGTACCAGAATTAGATCAAGATGCCACGTTTGTGGCGGCAATGCATGACGTAGCGGCACGGTACGACGAGCAGGACGGACCACTGTTGTTGGTGCTTGCACTGATACGTACGCCGAGTTGGTGGCGCGGCACAAAGACGAATTGGACCCACGGTTTGTTTGTCCCAGCGTCGATTATGATTTACTCAAGCAATTAAATGATAAGGAACAGTTTTACAACCTGTGTGGGGATTATGATCTACCCTACCCAGAAACCAAAATTATTACCCGGGCAATGTACGACAGCGGGGTGGCCATTACGTCACCGTTTAGTTTTCCTGTCATGCTTAAACCTACCGAGTCCGTGGAGTGGCAAGGCATCAACTTTCGGGGTCGGAAAAAGGTGTTTACGATCCACTCCCAGGTGGAGCTCAACACGATCGTGGCCCGTATCTACGAGCAGGATTATAGTTGCGACCTAGTACTACAGGACTTTATTCCGGGGGATGATAGCCACATGCGCGTGATCAACGCGTACGTGGATCAGCAGCATCACGTCAAGCTGATGTCGGTAGGACGGCCGTTACTGGTTGACCCGTCCCCAGCGGCTATTGGGAACGTAATGGCGATGTTGCCAGCATATGATCGCGAGTTGTGCGACCTGGTTCAGCCCTTCCTGGAGGGTATTGGTTACACCGGTTTGGCGAACTTAGACTTGAAGTTTGATGACCGCGACCAGACGTACAAGTTACTTGAGATTAACATGCGGTCAGGCCGTAGCGGTTACTTTCTCACCCTCAACGGCTACAATATTGCCGAGTGGCTGGTGCGGGATTACGTGACCCGTGACCTGGATCAGACCAACACGGTTTACGCACACGACGATCCGCGGCGGGCGTACCTGTGGCTGGGCGTACCGCGGCATATTTTTAAACGGTACACCCCAGACAGCGCGTTGAAGAACCAGGCGTTGACGTTGATCGACCAGGCACATGTGGGCACGACGATTTTTGACCCGCATGACTTTAGCATTCCGCGCTGGGTCCTCTTGCACCGACTATTTTTCGGTTATAATAAACTGTACAAGCGTTATTTTGCTGAACTCAAAGGCAACCTTAAGGAGGTTGAAGCGAATGGTAACTGAAGATGATTTTCAGGTTGAGTCACTACACTTTAAGCGGTTGCTACTGGCGGTCGACGACGATGATGATGAGTCCAGCCGGCGGGCGTTCAACTACGCTTGCACCCTGGCCAAAATCTACGGTATTCCGTTAGGCATCGTGTCGGTGCTGGAAACGGGTGATATGAACATCTTTCAGTCACTGTCACCGGATATCCTGGCGCAGCGGCGGGCAGAAATCACCCACAATCTGGATACCTACGTGGACAAAGCCACGCAGTTCGGGGTTGAGGATGCGCAGCCCATTGTGGCGGAAGGCAAGCCGGGCCGCGTAATCGTTGAAGAAGTAGCGCCGGCATTCAAGCCCGACCTGATCATTGTTGGGACGCATGAGCGCTCCAACAACCACCTGGGCAGTGTGTCTGCGTTTGTCACGCGCAACGCTAAGGCCAGCGTCATCGTGGTACGTTAATTCAGACATTGAATGATAGCCGCCAACACCGGATGGGTGTGGCGGCTATTACTGTTTGGTAGATCAAGTCGATTGGTCAAATATCGGAATTTTAATACCAGTATGAAACCGAAAGTGTTATAAATAACCTGAATCACGGCCCGACATTGAGGACCGCGTAACAACCATAATCACCGCTAGACCACGCATGGGGCGTATCTGTGACACCGCCCCCCTGCTTGTCACGGATATATTGGCGGTATTGATAAAGTGTGGTTTAATGGACAACAAGTAGACATTTACTGGACTGGAGGTGACGGCATGGCAACTGAATATACACGCGAGCAGCAGGCGTTTAGTCGCGAATGTATCCAAGAGGGGTTGTTCCTGCTGATGGAGGACCAGCCACTGGATGAGATTACGGTGAGTGCTATTTCTCAGCGTTCAGGAATTTCCCGGATGGGTTTTTACCGTAATTACAAGTCCAAGCAGGACGTATTGGACGACTACTTTAGCTCCCAGATGGATCATTTGATCGACCAGCTGGGTGAAGTGGAGCCGCTGAACGCGGAAAACATCATTCCCCGTTACTTTGAATTCGTCCGGGATCATTCGACCCGCTTTCGTCTAGCCATTGTGTCCGGTGGGGACCAGATCCTGCATGATTGCTTTGCGCGCACGGTGGGCAAGTTCTTTGACCAGAACGTCAAGCGACCGTGGTTTACCGGGACTTACGCCGAGTTCTGGCAGTCGTTTGTTACCTCAGGGCTTTACGCCGTAACGGTACGGTGGATCGGCGAGAACTTCCTGACGCCAATTCCGGTATTGACGTCGGTGGTCGCCCACCTGGCTGCCCAACCGCCGCGTGATATTTCCAACGTGGCCATTAACTCGACGGCTGATGAAGATGAGTAACCCCACATAGTAATTGACCGCCGGAACTGTACCTAGGTATAGTGCCGGCTTTTTATTTCCGTGTTACTGGGAACTGGAGGATTTACATGACCCCTTACCAACGTTTTGTTCATCACACCCGGGTACGGCGGCTGGCCGTACTGCTCGTTATCGTCATGGTCTTATGGCTGGTCCGTGACCTGATGAGCACGATACTGTTAACGTTCATCTTTACCTTTCTGATTATCCGACTGATTCGCTGGGTGCAGCGGCTCCTCCCACGCCTGCGACCGCTGTTCGTCGTCATTCCGGTGTACTTATTGCTGCTGGCGGCACTGTACTACGTCATTACGCGGTACGCCCCGATGATCGGGGAGCAGAGTTTGCACCTGTTTAATTCGGTCAGCAAGTTTTACAACAGCAAGGCTTTCGATGATAACCAGCTAATCCAGTGGGGGTTGAAGCAGCTATCAAAGATGAACTTGAAGCAACAACTGCAAAACTCCGTCACCACGCTACTCAGCGCGCTCACAAGCATCGGTGGGATGATCGTCACGTTCTTGTTGTCGCTGTTGCTGAGCTTCTTCTACACGATTGAGTTGGATTCGCTCAACGCCTTTGGCCAGAAGTTTTTGGATTCAACGTTCGGCTGGTTCTTTGCCGACGTCAGCTTCTTTGCCAAGAAGTTTATCAATACGTTTGGGATCGTCCTGGAAGCACAAATCGTCATTGCGTTGGTGAACACCACCATCACGGTTATCACCCTCTTATTCATGAAGATGCCGAACATTCCGAGTTTGGGCATCATGGTCTTCCTGTTGTCGCTGATTCCCGTTGCGGGGGCCATTATTTCGGTCGTCCCGCTGTCCATCATCGCGTACACGGTGGGCGGCTGGCAGGACGTCGCGACGATCATCGTGATGATCATCGTCATTCACATCCTGGAATCTTACGTTCTCAACCCGAAGTTTATGAGTAGCCGCACGCAGTTACCGATCTTCTTTACGTTTGTGGTTTTACTGTTTGCTGAGCACATCTGGGGCACCTGGGGTCTGATTGTGGGGATTCCGGTCTTCACCTTCCTGCTCGATATTCTGGGGGTCCAGCAGTCCGGCAAGTCAGGGGCCACGAACAAAGCCGCGGCGCCGGGTCGTGACGTGAGTGACCAGTAGTCGCCGATTAGTGGCGATCACTTTGAAAATAGCTTTGCCGATTACCCCGTTTGCTGGTGGTTTGTCACCGAGTGGGCGGGATTTCGTGCTACCTAGTGGTTCGGTGCGGCTGGTGGCGCCGGCTACAAACGAAGGTGGAACCACTAGGGCAGTTAGTGTAGAATGGGAAGGTAAATGCCAAGCAAGGTTTGGTAACTAAAAAAAGTGAGGTAATTGTTAACATGGCAAAATTGGTTCTGATTCGTCATGGTCAATCCGAATGGAATTTGTCCAACCAGTTCACTGGCTGGCACGATGTTGACCTGTCCGAAAAGGGTGTTGAAGAAGCTAAGGCAGCTGGTAAGAAGCTGAAGGAAGCTGGCATCCAGTTTGATCAGGCTTACACTTCCGTTTTGACCCGTGCAATCAAGACGTTGCACTACGCTCTGGAAGAAGCTGACCAGCTTTGGATTCCAGAAACGAAGACTTGGCGTCTGAACGAACGTCACTATGGCGCTCTGCAGGGCTTGAACAAGAAGGAAACGGCCGAGAAGTACGGTGACGAACAGGTGCACATCTGGCGTCGTTCGTACGACGTGTTGCCACCATTGTTGGATGCTGATGACCCAGAGTCAGCAGCACAAGACCGTCGTTACGCTGACTTGGACCCACGGATCATCCTGGTGGTGAAAACCTCAAGGTCACTCTGGAACGTGTTATCCCATTCTGGGAAGACCACATTGCTCCAGACCTGCTGGCCGGCAAGAACGTTATCATCGCTGCACATGGTAACTCTCTGCGTGCCCTGACTAAGTACATCGAAAACATTTCCGATGCTGACATCATGAACCTCGAAATGGCTACTGGCGAACCAGTTGTCTACGACTTTGATGACAAGCTGAAGGTTACGAACAAGGAAAAGTTAGGCAAGTAATTACCTGATGGATTCGGGAAGCACTCCACTTTCGGGGGGAGTGCTTTTTTTGCGCCATGGGTTGGTCCTTACGGGCGCCCACGTGGCCATGCGCAGGCTCTGCGCGGCTGAAGCGCGCGATTGAGGGCTTGGCCGCGCGGCGATTACAGGTCAGAATGATTGGGGAACGTAGCAATGAGTAGTGAAAGTAGTGAAGTAACGCAGATTGAAATGATTCGGATCATCAAGCAGTTTCGGCAACAAGGGTTTCAAGGCAAATACGGTGCCATGCAGCGGGTCGCGGGGAGTGACCACGAGTACTTTGTGGCGCTGACAGACGCGCAGACCGCGATGACCGGACTATTTCGGATCGACCTCACTAGTAACCAGATTGAATTTCAGTACATGCTCGACGAGGACCACGTCTTCGCGGCAGACTAACAACAGTACCACCGTAACGGGGTCCCTCGAGAAGAGGGGCCCCGTTTTTTTGCCGGTGGGCGGTTGGACCCGATGTAAAACCCGTGATTGACCGATACAAAGACAACACACTTCTTTACGTACGCATGCAGCGTTCCGTTACACGCCCCGGCTATCATTATCTTTGTAATCGGGATGGTTCTTGTTAATGCACGAAGAAAGAGGTAATTGCTGATGAAGTTAAGTAAGCTTGTCACTGTCGCCGTTGCCTTGGGCGCCATTGTAGTTGGTGGGGTGGTGGCCCATAACGGTACAGTTCAGGTTCACGCGGCCACGGTTTCAGGAAAAACGATCGCCGTGGGGTCAACGGCATTACAGCCGCTGGTTGAGCAGGCCGCGAAGGATTTCCAAACGAGTCACCCTCAGGTTAACCTGTCAGTCCAGGGCGGTGGATCTGGTACTGGCCTCAGCCAGGTGCAGGATGGTTCCGTGGAAATTGGGAACTCGGACATCTTTGCCGCTCAGCAGACGGGCATCAAGGCGGGCAAATTGGTGGACCACAAAGTAGCGGTAGTCGGTATGGCGCCAGTGGTCAACAAGGACGTGAGTGTTCACTCGCTAACCATGAAGCAGTTGCGCGAAGTCTTTACGGGCAAAGTCACCAACTGGAAGCAGTTGGGCGGCGCAAACCAAACCATCGTGGTAGTGAACCGTGCGGCCGGTAGTGGTACCCGAGCCACCTTTGAAAATGCCGTCCTGAAGGGGGCCACGGCCATTAAGACGCAGGAGCAGGATTCTAACGGCGCCGTGCAGAAGGTAGTTGAAAGCACGCCGGGCGCAATCAGCTATCTCGCCTTTGCTTACGTTAATCACGGTCTGCGGGCGGTCAACGTTAACGGTGTTAAGCCCACCGCGGCCAACGTCGCAACGAACAAGTGGCGCATCTGGTCCTACGAACACATGTACACGCCAAAGGGCAAGGACAACAAGGCTGCTGATGCATTCATCAAGTATATCCAGTCCAAGAAGGTCCAGAACACCTTGGTTAAGAAGTTAGGCTACATCAGTATTTCCAAGATGCACGTTCAGATGAACGCGCACAACAAGGTAACGAAGATCCGTTAAGGGGGGATGCCAGCGGCAATCCATTGATTTCTGCCGATTTGTGGATGTTAAGCCCGAACTGTCATTTATACGCTAAAAGCCGCTCAGGGATGGGCGGCTTTTGGTATGTGGTGATAAATTTACGGGTAGATGCTGCCTAATAAGGTAGGTCGTGTTCAAGGGTTTCGTCGAGTAACTTGGTGTCGGACCCAAGCCATAGATTGTAGCGCTTGGGGTGTACGCTCGCGCAATCGCAATATGCCGCTGGTGCCTGAGCAATCAACATCTGCAAGGTTTCTGACTTGTTGGTAAACTTCGTCGTACGTGAGTTGGTGGTCGGGCATTGTGTTTCAGCTCCGTCTTTGAGCTGATCCGAATATTGATCGAATTGGCGACTGAGTAAAGGAGTAATGCATGGCGATGTTCGCGCTGATTTGTTGCCCTCTTTTATGACTGGTTTTTTTTGCTGTAAATATGGCAAGCATGCGGTTACAATTAAGGGAGTTAACTAATGGCTCATGGTGATGGAGGGATATTATGACCGAAATGAATTTTGCACGTAAATCGATTCAGAGTTTGCTGACCGAGAATTCCAACTTTGCAGTTCCAGCTTACCAACGCGGTTATGCGTGGGATGTTAACCAGTGGGAGGACTTCTGGTCGGATCTGCAGGAAGTTGTAAGCAGCGATGAGGATGACCATTTTCTGGGCCAAGTTGTTGTTAACAATCTTGACGGACGTGCATACATCGTTGATGGCCAACAGCGCGTAACGACCGTAGTAATCATGTTGGCGCTTCTCCGTGACCAGTTTGCGCACCTAACTGACAGTCCTAAAGCACAGGTTCGTGCCGAAGATATTCAAAATGATTTGATTTGTCGTAATGGCAACTATGTTTTCACACAGTCTGAGCAACTCAGTGACTACTTTCGGCAATTAATTCAGGTGCCCAATGAATTTGAGGCGTATAGCAAGCAGGCTAAAATTGATAGCGAAAAGAATTTTGTTAAGGCCTATAATTACTTCAATAATAAAATTCAAGCCGCATTTAAGACGCGCAAAACTATTCCTGAACGTTTAGAATATTTGGAATTGCAAAAGAAGATGCTGCTGGAGCATGAATTTGTGATGCTAATTTCTACCAACGATGAGTCTAGTGCGTTCATTATTTTTGAAACCCTCAATGCGCGTGGGCGTGATCTCGATAGCTCGGACTTACTTAAAAACCATTTGTTCCGCAAAGCTAAGGGTGATGATACCATCAAGCATTATTGGGATCAGATGATGGATCCTTTGGGGTATAGTTCGTCAGTTGCGACTAAATTTATACGTTCATACTGGAACGCAACTGAACCGTTTACCACGGAAAAGAAATTGTACCGGTCACTTAGCCAAAAAAATTCAGACTGCCAACGAAGCTCGTGAATTTGTTAAAAAAACTTGCCGAATTGTCTGACTTTTATGTGTCAATCTCCGATCCCAGAAAAGAATCCATCTTTAGTGACCAAGTCGTTATCCGAAATCTTTATGTGCTGAATTTGTTGGGCGCAAAAACTTTCTACCCGCTAATTTTGGTTATGATTGATCGTGATGATACCTTCAATGAACATGATATTGGGGTAGTTTTATTTAAAGTTATTTCCTTTACGGTTCGCAATTTTACAATTGGTGGCCTTGTTGCCAACCAGTATGAGAAGTCCTTTGCAACCATCGCCAATAATCTTTATCGGGGCAGTATTAATACAGTTGCTGAAATTAATCACGCTATCTCGGAGCAAATGACCTCTGATAGGCAGTTTGCCAACGACATCCTTACCGCTTCAGTTAAAACTGAACGAGCAGCGAAGTACATTTTGTCAGAACTTGCATATAGTAACGAAGTTGAAGACATCGATCTGAATGACGTGAAGGTGTTGGAGTTGAATGCGAATGTTGAAGATAGTGATCGTATTGGTAACAAGTTCTTGTTAACTAAAGAAGAGAATAGAAAGGCCAAGCGTTCATTGCGGGCAAAGGCCGACACGGTTGCACATGCCAAGTTTGCGGAGACTCGTAGCCTTGCTGAGAAAGTTAATACTATCGATAGTGATGGTATTGATGCACGGCAAGCTGCGTGGGCGCAAATGGCTGTTACCGTTTGGGCTAGATAAGGCCCACCTCAGGGTCTTATTGCCAATCTGTGGTTCATAATTATGCGACGCTACTAAGGCGTTTATTATTAGACCAATTTTATGTACACCAACGGCCCGGCGCCGTCACCATGCGTGACGTGCACCGGGCCGTTTGGGCGTGATTGTTAATTTGGTGCGGCGGGACACCCTGCCGTGTCCCGTGGACGATTACTTTGTGGTGCTAATAACGATTTGGCCGTTAACCAGGTCGGCCTGCAGCTGTTTAGCATCCAGGTGGTCGAGGTAGAAGTCCGTGACCTTATCGCGGATATTCCGTTCGATGACCCGGCGCAGTGGCCGTGCACCCATGGCTTCGTCATAGCCCTGTTCAATCAGCCAGTTCTTCGCGTCGTCACTGACCGTCAACGTGATGTGCTTCTTCGCCAACGTGGTGTTCACGTCTGTCAACATCAGGTCCACGATCTTGCTCAAGTCATCCTTGGTCAGGTGGCTGAACTCAACGATGCCGTTAAACCGGTTGAGAAATTCAGGACGGAAGTATGGTGCTAGCCGCTTCATCAGTGGCAAGTCCTTGTCCTGCTTGCCAGTCAAGGCTTCTTCACCAAAGCCGGCATTGGAAGTCGCGATGATAACCGTGTTCTTAAAGTTGACCACGTTGCCCTGACCATCCGTCAGACGGCCGTCATCCATGACTTGCAACAGTAGCGTCAATACCTGTGGGTCGGCCTTTTCGATTTCATCGAAGAGGACGATGGAGTATGGGTTCCGACGAACCTTTTCCGTCAGGGTGTTGCCGTTATCGCCGTAGCCCACGTAACCGGCAGTGGTCCCAATCAGCTTCGAAACCGCGGTCCGGTCGGAGTACTCGGACATGTCTAGCCGGATGATGGCATCCTTATTGCCGAAGAGGTCGCGGGCGAGTTGCTTGGCCAGTTCGGTCTTACCGACACCGGTTGGACCAACGAACAGGAAGCTACCAATTGGCCGGTTACCCTCGTCAAAGCCGGCACGGTTCCGCCGGATGGCACGGGCTGCCATGTCTACGGCTTCGTCTTGGCCGATGACCTTACCCTTGAGCCGGTCACCGATACCTTTGAGCCGCTCAATGTCGGATGCACCCATCTGGCGACCGGAATCCCGGTCAGCCGTTCAACGGCGGCGGCGACGTCATTTGGCGTGGCCGTAGCTGCTTGGTATCCGCATCGCCGTGGTCGAGCTGCTGCTGAGCCTGTTCCAGTTCGGTCTTCAGCTTAGCGGCCTGTTCGAAGTCTTCCTTCTTGGCCGCGGCGTCCTTCTGTTCGTTGAGGGACTTGATGCGGTCCTCCAGGGCGACTTTGTCCATGACCGGATGCTTAGCGGCTAGGTGTGCCGCCGTCATGTCCAGCAGGTCGATGGCCTTGTCCGGTAGGGAGCGCTGTGGAATGTACTGTACGGAGTAGTCCACAGCGGCGTGCAGTACGTCGTCAGGTAACTGGACGTGGTGATGCTGTTCGTACAGCTTGCGGACACCCTGCAAAATCTTAAAGGTGTCGGCTGGACTTGGGGCATTGATCGTCACGTCGTTGAAGCGCCGTGCCAATGCCGCGTCCTTCATGATGGTGTTACGGTATTCGTCCTGGGTCGTGGCCCCAATCACGGTGATATCCCCACGGGAAAGGGCGGGCTTAATGATGTCGGCCATACCCTTACTGCCGTTTTCTTCACCGCCGGTAGCGCCGGCGCCCAGAACCTGGTGGATTTCGTCAAAGAACAGGATAACGTTCCCTGCGGCTTTGACTTCCTTAATTAATTCCTGAATGTTCTGTTCAAAGGAGCCCCGGTATTGCGTCCCGGCTTCGAGGCTCGAGAGGTCAATCGAATAAATCTGCTTGTCCTTCACGGACTCAGGGACGTTACCTGCAACAATTGCTTGGGCCAGGCCTTCAACAACCGCGGTCTTACCAACACCGGCATCACCGACGAGAATCGGGTTGTTCTTAGTCCGCCGGCTCAGGACTTCGGCGGTCTCCTGAATTTCGTGTTCCCGCCCGATGACCGGGTCGAGCAGACCTTCTTTGGCTTCCGCCGTCAAGTTTCGACCAAGCTTTTCGAGAATGCCGCCCTTCTTGGTTGCCGATTCGCCAGTCTGCTGGACGGGAATCTCGTTGGCGGACTGGACGGGCAACTTGCCGGTGGCGCGGTACTGGGCGAACTCGTCGGGGGTCATTTCGTGGCCGTTGACGATGTAACGGGCAGAACCGTCACTACCCATGCGACGCATTACTTGGTTGAAGAAATCATCCATATCGTTGTTAAAAAAATGGGTCTGAAAACTGTGCCATATTACGTTCCTCCTTGAGGGTTGAGTATTTGCTAGGTTTAGTAAACAGGAGTTGCAGTGAGCGTACACCACTCAGGGCATGGAAAAAGGTATCACCGACGTGGGCGGTACCTTGCTGCTGCTTATTAAACTGGCATCCGCAAACAAGTTGCCTAACGTCGTCCTCTTGTTTACATAATGTATTATCGCACCTGTTTAGCACTCTGTCAACTAGAGTGCTAAAAATATGTCAACTTGTTATTTGAAGTGGCGCCAACAAGAGCCCAACGCAAAAAAAGCGGCCGGACTTTACGGCAAGTCCGACCGCTAGTAATGGTAGAGCTATTCGCGTTATAGAACGGGTGACAATAAGCGCGAGAAGAGTTGCTTGAACCGGAGCCAACGTCCTTGCGCTGCAATCATGCGGTCGGTCAGTTCGGTGCAGTCTTCCATGTCGCTTTGGTAAATGTCAGCCAACTGCCGCACAATGCTGTGGTCGTACATGAACGTATTGATTTCGAAATTAAGGCTGTAGGAGCGGAAGTCCTGGTTGGCACTCCCGACGCTCGCCATGTCGTCATCCACCAGCATGGTCTTAGCGTGCAGAAAACCGTTGTTGTAAATGTACACGTGGACGCCAAACTGGTGCAGGTAGTTGGCGTAGTACTGTGTCGCCCGGTAGATGAACGGGTGGTCGGGCATGCACGGAATCATGATGCGCACATCGATCCCGGCGGCCGCGGCCATCCGCAACGCCGTGATGACGGCGTCGTCAGGTACGAGGTACGGACTTTGAATCCAGACCCGCCGGCGAGCCGCGTTGATCAGTTTGATGTAACCCAGCTTAATTTGTTCGGTACTGGAATCGGGACCACTGGTCACCAGCTGCATGCTGGTGGTGCCAGAGATTTCTTTGTCCGGGGTGGGAAAGTAGCGGAGGTCATACTGCAGGTGGTCGGCTTGGCCCACGGAGGAGTTCCAGTCCATGATGAACCGCACTTGCAGTAACTGTGCCCCATGGCCGACAATTCGCAGATGGGTATCACGCCAGTAACCGAACTTGGGGGCCCGCCCGAGGTATTGGTCACCAACGTTAAACCCGCCCGTGTAACCAATTTTACCGTCGATGACCACGATTTTCCGGTGATCATGGTAGTTTAACCGGAAGCTCACGATGGCATTACGGCTAGTGACAAAGGGGACGGTTTTCCCGCCCGCGTCGTGGAGGGGCTTAAACCAGTGGTGGGTGGTGCCGTGGGAGCCAAAGGCATCGTAGACTACCCGCACTTCGACGCCTTGACGGGCCTTTTCGACGAGTAAGTCACGCAACTGGGTACCAATTTTGTCCGGGTAGAACGTGTAATATTCGATGTGAATACTGTGGCGTGCCGCCTTAATGTCGGCAAACATGCGCGCAAATTTATCGTTACCATCCGTGATAATCTCGATGGCGTTGCGCCGAATGAGTGGGGCGTTATCTAACTGGCGGAACATTTCGACCGTTGAGGCGCGGTGCTGTGTAATTTCGTCGGTATCCGTACGTTTTAACCGGGGGAGGCTATCCCGCTGGGTATCGATGACTTCTTTGAGCCCAATCCGGTCGGCTGTGCGCAGGCGGAAAAGCTTGGTGTTGCCCAGTCCGCGGCCCGTAAAGAGGTACAGAATAAAGCCGAACACCGGTATAACGACTAGCACCAGGAGCCATGCCCAAGTGGCGGCAATATTACGCTGCGCGTGGAAAACGGTGATGATCGCCGCAACCCAGTCCAACAGCACGATAGCTAGAATAATCCAGTTGACAATCTGCATAAAATAACCCTTTCACTTGACGTTTACGCAGGTAAGTATACCACGCTGATGCTGGCCATCCCATTGGTAGTTGGTGGGATGTACGTCCCAGTCGCGGAAGTGGCGGATTACATCTGGGGCGGGAGACGTACCGCCCCCACGAATTGGATCCAAAGGTAACCACCCATGGTGCAACGGGGACGATTATGCTACATTAGATGAAGATAAGGTTTTAGTGAAATTATGGCGGGGCCATGTAGCTCCGCCTCATTTTACGTTGGGGGAGGTTGTTGCTATGCGGGTCCTTTGGCCATACTTGCGCCGGCATGCCGGTACCGCCGCTGGGGCGGTTATTACCACGATTTTGCAAGCCGCTGCCATTCTGTGGCAGCCATTTCTATTGCAGAAGGTGTTGGCGGCCATCATCGCTAACCAGCAGGCGACCGTACTCACTTTGGGGTTACAGTTGCTGCTGGTGGCACTGCTAGGCATCGTTGCTGGCATCTTCAATACCGTTTGGGCTGCCCAAACGCCGTGCGGGTTGCCGCAGATATGCGTACGGACTTGTATCAGCGCATTCAACGCTTTGCCTACGCCGATATTGAGGCCTTTAGTGCGTCATCCCTTGGTGTGCGCATGACCAACGACATTAACCAGGTGCAGATGCTCGTCATGTCGATCCTCCAGATCGTTTTGCGGGTCCCCATCACCTTTGCGGGCGCCCTCGCGCTAGCGTTGCTGGCCATTCCTGACCTCTGGTGGTTGCTCCTAGCCATGATTGTGGTGATTGGCGCTCTGGGGGCCTTTATGACCGTCAAAATGGGGGGCTACTTTGGCAAAATTCAACACTACATTGATGAAGTGAACACCATCGCGCGTGAAAACATGATGGGTGTGCGCGTCGTGAAGAGTTTTAACCAGGAAAACGCGCAGATGGCTAAGTTTAACCACGCATCTGGTTTGATGGAGACGCTGAGCATCAAGATTGGGTATGCCTTCGCCGTGATGGTTCCCGGGTTCTTCATGATTGCCAACGTTGTTGTTGGTGTTGCTGTGCTACTCATTGGGAACCAAATTACCAGTCATCCGGCATACTTAGCCGTTATTTCGTCGTTTGTGGGGTACGTGCTCCAGATTTTGTACGCCCTGATGAACGCGGCGTTTATCGCCACCGGGGCGACGCGGGCCTTTGTTTCCCTTGGGCGGATTGGTGAGGTGCTACGGCACGCGCCGTCGATGCTGTTTCCTAACCGGGCGCCCGTGTTGAACCTCGACGGCGGGATCGAGTTGCGGAACGTCACGTTCACCTATCCGGGTGACGACGAACCCGTGCTCAAAAATATCAGCTTCAAAGTCCAACCAGGTGAGATGCTCGGCATCGTGGGTGCGACTGGGAGTGGCAAGTCCACGCTGGCGCAATTACTAGGGCGATTATTCGATCCCGACACCGGTGCCATTTTAGTGGGCGGTCACGACCTACGGGAACTAAACCCACGGAGTATCCGCAAAGCCGTGGCGGTGGTGCTGCAGCGGTCGACGCTGTTTTCGGGTACGATTGCCAGCAATTTGCGGCAAGTTCGGCCGGACGCCACGGTAGCCGACATGGAGTGGGCGGCCAAGATTGCCCAAGCAGCCGAGTTCATCGACCAGCTACCTGAGCGTTTCGACGCGCCCGTGGACGAGCGGGCGGCAAACTTTTCTGGTGGGCAGAAGCAACGGTTGAGCATTACCCGCGGTCTAATTGGGCAGCCAGCCGTACTGGTGCTCGACGACGCGACCAGTGCGTTGGATGCGCGTAGTGAAAAGCGGGTGCAAGAAGCATTGGCGCGGGACCTCGGCCACATGACGACGGTTATTATTGCGGAAAAGATTTCGTCCGTGATGCACGCCGACCGTATTTTGGTCATGGATCACGGTCGCGTGGTCGGCAACGGGACGCATGCCGAGCTGGCGGCGACAAACCGGGTCTACCAAACTATTCTGGATTCGCAGCGTAACACTGAGGAGGTGGGCTAAATGCAAAGTGATTTTCAAATTGCACGTCATTACTTTGGCCACTACCTCAAGCCGTACCCGTGGCAATTGATCATCAGTGTGCTGACTGTGGCCATTTACTGCGGCGCAGCGGTATACACCCCCATTTTACTGGGTCACGCGGTGACGCAACTGACCACCGTACTGGCTGAGTTTCGCGCTCATCAAACCGTCGTTATGGCACCCTTTATCCGGACGGCAGCGACGATGATTACCATTAACGTGGTGGCAGGATTTGCGGATTGCGCCACCTCAGCCATTTTGGGCTGGGTCG
The DNA here is from genome assembly GCF_001312865.1 of Lacticaseibacillus thailandensis DSM 22698 = JCM 13996. Taxonomy (GTDB): domain Bacteria; phylum Bacillota; class Bacilli; order Lactobacillales; family Lactobacillaceae; genus Lacticaseibacillus; species Lacticaseibacillus thailandensis. Next base: position 47,234 of record NZ_BBER01000005.1, read on the forward strand.
CCGGTGTATCAACCTCCCGTATGCGGAGCGAACTATTCGCCAAAATGCAGCGAATTGGGGTCAGCTATTTTGACCGGACTGAGGACGGGGACTTACTGGCCCGGTTTACCAGCGATCTCGATAACATTTTTAATGCCATGAACCAAGTGTTTGTCAACAGTTTCTATTGGTTTGGTTCCCTGATAGGGGTCCTGATCATGATGTTTTCTAGTAACGTCATGATGGGCGTCGTGACGATCATTACTACGCCACTGGCGGTTTTGGTGTGCTGGTTCGTCATCACACACGCCAGCCGGGCGGTCAACGAGCAACAGCGTGCCGTTGGGGCGCTGAACGGCTACATTAATGAACAAATTACCGGTCAGAAGGTCATTATCACCAACGGTTTGCAACAACCGTCAATTGCCGGCTTTACCAGCCGCAACGCGACGGTGCTGCAAGCGGCCCAGCGCGGGCAAATTTGGGCTGGGATGCTGATGCCGGTCATGTCGGGGCTGATGCTCCTGAATACGGCCATCGTTATCTTCTTTGGTAGTTGGTACGTACTGCAGGGCAACATGGCGCTGGGGACCGGGCTGGCCGTGGTGGCCGTCTTTGTCCAGTATGCTCAGCAGTATTATCAGCCAATCATTCAGTTGACCAGCGTGTATAACATCATCCAGCAGGCCGTCACTGGTGCTCGGCGCGTGAGCGAAGTCTTTGCGCAGCCCGATGAGGTCCGGTCCACCGATGGCAAAGTGATTGACGGGGTGCACCACGGCGTTAAGTTGACCGACGTCCACTTTGGCTACCTGCCAGGTGTCGAGATCTTGCACGGCATCAATATTGATGCGCCACGCGGGCACATGGTGGCGCTGGTGGGGCCGACCGGTTCGGGGAAGACCACCGTAATGAACCTGCTCAACCGTTTTTACGATGTCGATACCGGGAGCATTACCATTGATGGCACCGACATTCGCGCACTCGAACTTACCAGCCTGCGGAACAACGTCGGCATCGTGCTACAGGATCCGCAGTTGTTTTCGGGCACCATCCGGGATAACATTCGTTTTGGTGATCCTGATGCTGGGGATGCGGCTGTGATCAACGCCGCCCAGCAGGCCCGCATCCACGATTACATCATGACGTTGCCCGATGGCTACGATACGCTAATTACGGATGAACAGTCCGTCTTCTCTGCCGGACAAAAACAACTGCTGAGTATCGCGCGGACGATTTTGACCGACCCGCCGGTATTGATCATGGACGAGGCCACCAGCAACGTGGATACCGTCACCGAGGCGCAGCTGCAGGCAGCGATGAATGCCGTCACGCGTGGGCGTACCAGCTTTCTGATTGCTCACCGGTTGCGGACCATCGTGCATGCGGATGAGATTGACGTGTTGCGCCATGGCACTATTATTGAACGTGGCACCCATGCGGAATTGATGGCAGCGAACGGCTTTTACGCCCAGTTGTACCGGGACCAGATGCCGGAGTTGGCGACCAACGCGTGAGGGCGCTATTTGCTGGGGCACGAGCACTGGCTGAAACGCAGTTGTCCCAATTGACACCAACGGGCGACTGCATTATTATCATTGGGTCGAGAAAAGGTGAGTGGTAACTCACCTAGATGCTGGGAGGCGATGGTGTGCGGTGGTTACGAACGGATTGGTCAAGCCGGCGTGGGCGTGTCGTCACCATCATCGTCGCACTCGTGCTAGTGGCCATTCTTGGTTACCGTTACTGGGACCAGTTGAATGCCCTCTGGCGGTCGGCGCGCCACTACAAAGCCTGGTTGCTGGCCATGCGGACGTTAGGTCCCGTTGACCTCCTGATTTTTACCGCCTTATTGGTCATTATGGCGAACATCCCGGGAGTACCCATTTCGGTGCTGGCATTCTTTGGTGGTGTTTGTTTTGGCCATTGGCGGGGGTTCATGGTGGACGCCGTGGGGATGACCTGTGGCAACATGCTACAGACCTACTTGTTTGGTCAGGTCGGTCGGAAGCGGCAACCGCCGGATACGTGGCTGTACCGCTTACTCGTCAATGCTCGACGGCCCGAAATTGTGCTGGCGATCGGCTATGCGGTGCCCATGATTCCCACGATGTTTGTTAACGTGGCGGCTAACCGGGTGACCATTACCCGGCGACGTTACGTTGCGGCGTGCGTCCTGGGCACCAGCACCGTGGCCTTTGTGTACGCGTTTGGTGGTGACCTGGTTACAAGTGGGCAGTGGCCGGACGTTTTGGTGGTCGTGATCGTGGCGTGCGTGGCGGCGGCGATTGCGTGGGCTTTCACCCGTGTACGGCGGCATGTGCATAATACTAAATAAATGATTTGCGGGCGTTGTCTGGTTGCAGACAGCGCCTTTTTTTTGTGATTTTCCTTGACCCTCACCATGGTTGGGTGTAGTCTTTGCACCGATAGGTTAGTGAGCACTCACTCACCGACAAGACGAGGAGGATACACGTATGGTAGGCGTCATTAAATTGTCAGGACTGACCAAGAAGTTTGGCCAACAAACGGTGCTCAACGGCGTGAACCTGGACTTACAACCTGGGGAGATTTTGGGCCTCATTGGTCCCTCAGGTGCGGGCAAGTCCACGGTCATCAAAACGACACTGGGGATGGAAATCGCTGATAGCGGGAGTGCGCAGGTTTACGGCGCAACCATGCCTAACCGCGCGCTACTGGGGCAAATTGGCTATATGGCGCAATCCGATGCGTTATACACCACACTTACGGGCCGTGAAAACCTCCAGTTTTTTGCGGTGATGAAGAGTCTACCCCAGGATACGCTGACTGCCGAGATCGACCGGGTGGCCCAGGTAGTTGACCTCACTGGTGATCTGGACAAACGGGTATCTGGTTACTCTGGTGGGATGATGCGGCGGTTGTCATTGGCGATTGCCTTACTCCATTCACCACGGTTATTGGTGCTTGATGAGCCGACTGTCGGCATTGACCCCGCCTTGCGGTTACGCATCTGGGACGAATTGCGGCGCGCCGTGGCGGCTGGTAGCAGCGTGCTCATCACGACCCACGTTATGGACGAGGCGGAGAAGTGTGACCGGGTGGCGCTATTGCTAGGCGGCAAAGTTATGGCGTTTGACGCCCCGAATAAATTGGAAGCTGATTATCAAGTGGACACGGTTGAAGAGGTATTTTTGAAGGCGGAGGGCGAACTATAATGCGACGAGTAATTAAATTAATGCGGCGAATTGCCAAGGAATTGCTGCGGGATCCGCGGACCCTCGCGTTAGTCTTTGTTGCCCCGGTCCTGGTAATGTGGTTGATGAGCGTGGTTTTCTCAGTGAACTCCACGACGCACGTGGATGTGGCTACGGTGGGCGTGCAAAGCAGCCTGCGGACCCAACTGAATGACGTAAAACACGTTAGTGCCCACAAGTACACGACGAACCGGTCCGCAAAGGCTGCCTTGAAGTCGGGTAAAGTGGATGCCATCGTCAAGGAGCACGACAGTCGGTTTGACGTCACATACGCCAACACTGATTCGACCAAGACCAGCATGACCAAGCTGGCCTTCCAAAGTAGCATGACGTCTACTACGCTGAAGGAGTTAAGCGCCAAAGTGACTAAGTTGGCTATGGCGAATGCCACGTTGCAGGCGAAGATGCAAGCACAGGTGGCTGCTCAGGGTGCCACTAGTACCACGCCAACCACAACTGCTGGTAAGACTAAACAGACGACCAAGGCCGTTAAGGTACACAACCACTATGTGTACGGGGATAGTAATACCAGTTACTTTGACAAGATCATGCCAATCATGATGGCGTTCTTCGTGTTCCTGTTTGTCTTCTTGGTTTCAGGTATGGCGTTGCTTAAGGAACGGTCAACGGGGACACTGGATCGTGTGTTGGCCACCCCGGTGCGGCGTAGCGAAATTGTCCTGGGCTATTTGGGCACCTACGGGATTCTGGCCTTATTACAGACAGTTGTCATCGTCATTTCGACGGTGTGGTTGCTCAACGTTGAGGTTGTCGGCAACCTAGCCAATGTGATACTCGTCAACGTGCTGGTTGCGTTTGTGGCGGTGACAGCTGGCATTTTCCTGTCCACTTTGGCGGCATCCGAATTCCAAATGATGCAATTTCTGCCCATCGTGCTGGTGCCGCAGATCTTCCTGTCGGGGTTGATTCCGTTGGACGCGCTACCCAAGTGGTTGGACTACTTCAGCTACATTTTTCCGATACGCTACGCGGCCGACGCACAAAATGCCATTATTTTTAATGGTGACGGTTTGAGCAAGATCTGGGTCGACCTAGTGGTATTACTGGCCTTTGCGTCGTACTCGCCGCGTTAAACGTGGTCGGTTTGAAACGCTACCGCAAAGTTTAAAGACGACAAAACTGGAATTGGCCGCCCGGTGGTAAACTGACTAGAGGGTGATGTGCACATCCAGTTAATACGAATTGATCAACCAATTTGGGGGTACAAACATGACGGAGTCAACGAATAATGTGTTTATGGACTACCGTGAGTGGGTGGCAGCGCAACCCATGCCGCCGGGGAAGCGCAAGGCGCTCCTAGCGGGATTGGCGGTATTCGCGGCTAACGGTTACGATGGCGCCAGCACGCAGCAAATTGCGGATGCGGCAGGCATTAGTCAGGCCACGATTTTCAAGTATTTCAAAACCAAACGTGACCTATTGACGGCCATCGTTACCCCAATTATTACGAATATGTTTGGGGCGTACCAAAGCAGCTTTGTGGACCATTTACCAACAACGGATGATTTACAGACGTTGCTGGATTATGTGGTCACGGATCGGTTGCATTTTTTTGCAGGTCAACGCCGACGCTTTCGTGATTCTTTTCTCACAACTACTAACGAACCGGCACTTGCGTGAAGAAGGTTTCACCAAGTGGTTACAGCCAGATAATGGCAATGCCGCCGTGAACAAGGCGGTGGGCACGTTCAAGCATTTGCAGCAGGTGGGCCAAATTCGCCCAGAAATGACGGTTGGCGATGTCATCCGGGCCATCGCGGGACCATTGTTCATTTACTTCTTGCAAGGACACCTGCTCGGTCAGCTTGGTCCTACCGACACGGCCCGCGACTTAGCAGTGCTCAAGCGTACCATTTACAACAGTATGGCCACGCACCCCATTACGGGTGGACCAGCCAAGTAGTTGCTCTCCAGTGACTTTCTGTGCCGATATTGTGCGCACGGACTGGTGATGGTGTTAAAATTACTTTACGTGACCAAAAGGGAATGCCAGCGGTGGGACAATATCACACCGCTGGTTGCAGTTTATGGTCATGTTGTGTTATACCGCTGTATGGTCCAACCTAGCGGCAAATGAACCGCTTTACTTGGCTCTGGCCAAGAATTTGTGTTGTGGCAACGCAACACCACTTTTAGATGAGGTGACAAGCAGATGAGTGAACAAGTTCAGCGTGACGCCAAGAAGACGCCGCAGGACTACGCCAAGGAACCAGTGGCGACGGTCTATCACGACTTTGGTACCAGCGCTGCAGGTCTCGCCAGTGATGAAGCTGCTAAGCGACTCCGTCAGTACGGGCCAAACGAAATTCAGAAGAGCAAAAAGCAATCTCAGCTAAAAGCCTTCTTGAAGAACTTTACGAGCCTGATGGCCTGGCTACTCTGGGTCGGCGGTATTATCGCCGTAGTAGCCGGAATGTTGGAACTGGGGATTGCCATTTGGGCAGTCAATATCATTAACGGGGTGTTCAGCTTCTGGCAGGAACACGCCGCCCAAAAGGCGACCGATTCGTTGATGAAGATGTTACCCACCTATGTAAATGTGCATCGGGATGGGCAACTCAAACAGATCGAAACTACTGAGTTGGTACCCGGCGATGTCTTTGACCTGCAGGCTGGTGACGCCGTGCCGGCGGACGCCATGCTGATTCAGGCTAGTTCGATGCAGGTCGACCAGTCCGCGCTCACGGGGGAATCTGTTCCCGAAAGCAAGAGCGTGGATTACGATCCGGGTGAAGGTCAGTTTGCCGAAGCCAACCTGATCTATGAAGGTACCAATGTTGGTGCCGGGACCGGGACGGCTGTGGCGCTGGCAACGGGGATGACGACCGAATTTGGGAAGATTGCCCAGCTGACGCAGCAACAGTCCCACCAGGACAGCCCGCTGACGCTGGAACTCAACCGGCTGACCCGGCAGTTGTCGATGATCGCCATTGGTATTGGGATCCTCTTTTTCATCCTGGCTATCTTTGTGGTTAAATACCCAGTGGCCAAATCCTTTATCTTTGCCTTGGGGATGATCGTGGCGTTCATTCCTGAAGGGTTATTGCCAACCGTGACGTTGTCCCTGGCCCAAGGGGTGCAGCGCATGGCCAAGAAGCACGCCCTGGTCAAGGACCTGAACTCCGTAGAAACTCTGGGTGAGACGACGGTCATTTGTTCCGATAAGACCGGGACCTTAACTCAGAACCAAATGACGGTCAACCACATCTGGCTACCGTTCCGTGAATACGGCGTGAAGGGGACTGGCTACGTCGCCAACGGGAAGATCCTGCGGCGGGGACACCACGTCCACCTCAAGGACGAACCAGAACTGAAAACATTACTTGAAATTTCCGCCATTGATAACGATACCCGCGTCCAGCCGGGGGATGATCCCCAGGGTGCCCCGAAACTATTAGGGACGCCAACCGAAGCTGCCATGATCATCATGGCCGAAAAGGGCGGCATAGACGCAGATGATCTCAACAAGCAGATGCCGCGCGTGAAGGAACTGACCTTTGATTCCGTCCGTAAGCGGATGTCAACGATCAACAAACTTCCTGATGGCAGTTTGCGGATCAACGTCAAGGGATCACTGGGCGACATGTTGACCCAGTGTGCTACCGTCTTGGACAAAGGCGAGACCATCCGGCCCATCACGGATGCTGATAAAAAGGCAGCCATGAAGGCGGAACAGGAATATGCCGAATCTGGGTTGCGGACACTGGCTGTAGCCTACCGGGATATTCCGGCGGACCAGGTGCCGGCCAACCTGGACGACCTGACGATCGACAACTGTGAAACAAACCTCACGCTCGTGGGGCAGGCAGCCATGGCCGACCCAGCCCGTCCGGAGATTTTCCAGGCGGTCAAGGAATGCCACGACGCGTCGATTCGGATCATCATGGTTACTGGTGACAGTCCGGTGGTGGCACGCAACGTGGCGGCGCAAATTGGCATTGTCTCTAGCAACCAGGCCCGGGTCATTACTGGTAGCGAGCTGGCTGCGATGAGCAAAGACGATTTGAAGGCGGCCTTCAAGGACGAACTCATCTTTGCCCGCGTTGCACCAGAACAGAAGTACAAGATCGTTTCCACCCTGCAAGAAATGGGTGAAATCGTTGCGTCTACTGGTGACGGGGTCAACGACGCCCCAGCCCTCAAGAAGGCTAACATTGGTGTGGCCATGGGGGTTACCGGGACCGACGTGGCTAAAGATGCCGCTGACATGGTGCTGACGGACGATAACTTTGCGTCCATCGTCGCTGCCATTGAGGAAGGCCGGACCGTCTACAGCAACATCCAGAAGTTCTTGACCTACATCCTGAACTCAAATGTGGGTGAAGCCATTCCGTCCGTGCTGTTCCTGCTCAGCCGTGGGTTGATTCCATTACCATTAACCGTTATGCAGATTCTGACCATCGACCTGGGGACCGATATGCTTCCGGCATTGGGCCTGGGGGCTGAACGGGCTGAACCCGGAGCCATGAAGGAACCGCCACGTTCACAGACGTCACACTTGCTGACGAAGAACGTGTTGTGGCGCGCCTTTGCCTGGTACGGAATGATTGGGGCCCTGGTTTCCACCTGTGGCTACTTCTTCGTCAACTACCTGGCTGGTTGGCCAAGTGTGGCCCTGGCGGCCGACGGTACCCGTGGTTATATCACGGCGACGACGATGACGTTGGCCTGTGTCATCTTTGTACAGATGGCCAACGTAATGAACTGCCGGACGCGCAACGCGTCGGTCTTCAGTATTGGCATCTGGAAGAACTTCAAGATCAACGTCGGGATCGTGGTCGAATTCCTCATCCTGATTGCTTGATGCACGCACCAATTTTGCAGGACGTGTTCCAGACCGGGCCGTTGCACTGGCAGGAGTGGGTCTTCCTCGCCTGCATCCCACTACCGGTGTTCTTCATTGAGGAACTCCGTAAAAAGATTGTGCGGGGGCGGCGTTCGTCAGCACAAGTGGAGTAGGTTCAAGTACGACATTTAGGTATCATAAAGAAATAGCGTTTCTGGGCGACGGTGAATCTGTTGCCTAGAAATGCTTTTTTTGGTGGTGGGCATTTTAACAGCCCACTGGTTGATGTTATATTTAAGTTATCGGCGACGTGTCGTTGCTGGGGTGAAGTAGTAAAATTAACGGTGAGGACGGTACCCAAGAGTGTAGAATTGGGTGGCAATACGTTACACGTGAGGAGGCAGGTGCGGTGCAGTTAGGTAAGGTACGTTGGTATGATGCCGGAGTGGGCCGTGGCATCATTGATGCGGATGATGGCAAAGTTGTTTTTTTTGCCGTACCACGCCATTGAGGGTACCGATATTAGTCGCTTCCAACTGACCGAAAAACAGCGTGTGGAATTTGACCTGACCAACGAGGCGTTCAGTTTTGACGGCTTAACCGGCCAGTACCGCGCGACCCGGATGCGGCCCGTTAAGTAGGAGTGTAGTTAGATGCGTAAACAAAGCACAAGCTCGATTGTGGGCTTGTGCTTTTTGCTCCTGTTATTCGGGGCTGTAATGGGGAAGCTTGCTCGCTGCGGTGAGGTACGTCTTGCCAGTCCTTATGCTGACTGGTGGTTTCGTGCCATTGCTTTGGTGTTGGTCGCGGTAATGACTTTGCGAATGGCTCGGGCCAACGCGACCCCGTCGTGTGCCGCGAGGTGTTCTACCCGCATGACGTTATCACCAAAGGTGTGCATGACGTTTTCGGCATTATCGGTATATCGCGCTTCCTCCGAAAAGTCCACATAATTGGGTCTGATTTTTTTGTTCGTGGTGCAAGTAATACCGGTCATGGCACCGCTTACCGATAATTTACGTTATAATCGAAGGATAGACTTTTGATATGTTACTGGTGGTACCGGCGGCGTTGACCGTGAGGTGCTACCAGGGAGGAGGGTGTCATGACGATAAAAATGGTTGCAGTTGATATCAATGATACGCTGCTCAATTCACAGGGACAGATGACTGACACCACGGCCGTTGTTTTACAACAGGCTACTAGTCGCGGTGTGAAGGTGGTGCTCACCACTAGTCGCCCATTGTTTGGCATCCGGTCATATTTGCGTGAACTAAATTTGCATGGTGATACCCAGTATGCCATCACTTATAATGGGGCGTTATTGCAAACGCTGACGGGACGGGTACTTAAAGGGCACACCATGCGCCGGGATGATATTGCCACGGTGGCGGAGTTTAGCGTCGCCCACCACATGCACTTTCACTTTCTAGATGAGCAAGGGCATAACTACGTCACCGATAGTTACATTAACCCGTACACGGTACGGCAGGCAGCGGCGAATCACGCTGGCATTCACCACGTGTCGCTGGCGGATATTAGCCCTGATTTTCACGCGGCCAAAATTGTGTTGGCGGGTAATCCGGCCGATATCAGCGCGGTCCAAATGCAATGCATCAACCAGCTAGGGGCGCACTACTACATCGTGCGGACGCGACCGTACTTCATTGAAATTATGAGCCAAACTGCCAACAAGGGCACGGCATTGACCGACCTCGGCGCATACCTCGGAATTGCGGCTGAAGAAACGATGGCCATTGGGGACGGAATGAACGATTTACCCATGTTGGCCAGCGTGGGCGTCCCGGTGGCGATGGGCAATGCGCGGCGAGCGCTGCCACCTTTGTGACTAGCGATAACGATCACAACGGGGTGGCACGCGCCATCCGGCGGTACGTTCTGGGTGTATAATGCGGGCAACGATATTATGAGCAAAGGTAGGTTGAATTCATGACAAAGTTTAGTTTGGATAATGACACCACGTTAACGTACGGTGCCGCGACGGCGCCGGAATCCATCATCGCAATTATTAATCTCGGTTGTGGTGATACGCGTAACTGGTTGGCCCAGGTGCACGAGGACCTGGAAGCGGCCGTGGCCGCGGGTAAGTTGCAGGTACACCTCAAGTTTTGGAATAAGCAGAAGGAGCCATTGCGCGCGGGGAACATTGCCAACGGCTACATTGATTATGCTGATCCTCAAGCGGCTTTGCGCTTGGTGCGGGCGGTGTTCACGCACCAGGATGAGTTGAAGGCGGCTCCGTCCGTTGCGGACTACTTGACCAGCACGTACCACGTGCAGCGACAGGCCAATGCGGACCAAGTCGCGGCCACGGTGGCAGCTGAGGTGGCGGCTAATGGTGTGACCAGTTTGCCCACCGTCGTTTATCACGACCGCCTATATTTCGATGACACGTTAGCGGATCTGCCACACTTTGCTTAAGGTGGGGATGGAGGCAGCACATGACCGACTTGGGTCCCTTACTCATTAAGGGCGGTGTGATTGGTGCTTTGCTGGTTTTGGTCACTTGGTGTCAGTGGGGCCAGGTGGTCAATGGGCTCCTCATTGCCTTGGCCATTGTGATGGTATGGATCCCAAATGGGTGGCTCCGGTGGCGACGGTAAAAAAATAAACTGCGACCAATAGCGACTGTGCCCCATAGGTTGTGTCCTTTGCACAATATACAAAAAGGCGTCGACGATTTTTCGTCGGCGCCTTGCTTTTGTTCCGCCTAATCAGCTAGTCTTTGTCGCGAATTACAGTGCGTAGTTCGTTGATGAATTCGATTGGATGGCGGGTTGCCCGTGAAACGTACTTGATGTTCAACAGGTCGTGCGTGGAGAGGTTGTGGGAAATGGAGTTCTTCCCGTACGTCCCAGTGCCCAAAGTCAATGATGGGGTGAGGCCGTTGAACAACCCACCGATACCCCCAAGTGAACCTGGGGTGTTGATCAGGATGCGGCAGGAAGGCATCTGATCGCCAAAGCGGCTAATTACGTCTTCATCAGTGGTGTGCAGTACCGCCGTGTGGCCAAGACCACCGTAGTTGAGAATGCCCAGGCACAGCTGGAAGGCTGCACTCTGCGTGTTAGCGATGTACATGGACAGCACTGGTGACAGCTTTTCGCCAGACAGCGGGTAGTTTACACCGATACCATCAAGCTTGCCAATCAGTAACTGGGTACCAGCAGGTACCTTGATGCCAGCCATTTCCGCAATTTTTTTCAGCGGACTGACCAGCAACAGGGCCACGAACCGTGTGGCGCTGCGGGTCGATCACGGCATCCGCCAGCTTGTCGACTTCGTTATCCGGAACGAAGTAGGCGTGCTGCTTTTCGAACTCGGCTTTGACCTCATCCAGAATGTCGCGGTCAACGACCAAACTGTTTTCACTGGCACAAATCATCCCGTTGTCAAACGTCTTACTCATCATGATGTCCGCAACAGCGGCCTTCACGTCGGCAGTCTTTTCAATGTAAACCGGAGCGTTACCAGGGCCCACACCCAAAGCGGGCTTACCCGTAGAGTAAGCGGCCTTGACCATACCGGGACCACCAGTAGCGAGCACAATGGCCACACCAGGGTGGTTCATCAGGCGTTGGAAGCCTCGATACTTGGCTTGGAGATCCAACCAATCAGACCCTTAGGTGCGCCGGCAGCTTCAGCAGCGTTAGCCATCAACCGGGCAGTGGCGATCCCACATTCGAGGGCTTGTGGGTGCAAACTGAAGATGATGGCGTTGCGCGTCTTAAGTGCCAGCAGGATCTTGAAGATTACGGTCGAGGTGGGGTTGGTCACGGGCGTGACCCCCGCAATAACACCAAGGGGTTCGGCAATTTCGGTTACCTTCTTGACGGGGTCGTCGGCGATGACGCCAACGGTCTTGTCATCCTTGATGGCCTTCCAGATATACTGAGCAGCGTAAATGTTCTTGATGGCCTTGTCTTCGGACTTGCCACGGCCGGTTTCCCGGTATGCGAGTTCGCCCAGTTCCTTGGCGTGAGCGGCAGCGGCCTGAACCATTGCCTCACAAATCGCGTCGACTTGCTCTTGACTAAAATGCTGATACTCGTTAAATGCGGCCTGGGCAGTTGCCACAAGGTCGTTGATGCTTGCTTCTACGTCGGATACTTCCTGTTTTTCCATAGTTGCTTGCGCCATAGTCATCTTCCTTTGCTTGCGAATGAGTTTTTACATCTAATCCAATTACAATAATAGTCCTGCAAATTGTCCTTGTAAACGCTCAGTGAAAACTTCACAATCGCACTTGCTGCGGGACAAAAAGTGCCCACCGTTGGCAGGCTGAAGCCTATCCCATGATTCAGAAAATCGCTTACAAGGTTGCGGGTGGTGATGGGTTAACCGGGGGGTGCCGAGACGGTTCATGGTAGAATAAGGGGACAGACAAACTTTGGGAGGTTGAAGATATGGTGGTTGTAATTTCAGATGTAGTGGCGGCTGAAGTCGTTAGTGCTGTGGGTACCCCCGCACTGCAGGTGACCGTGGTGCTAAACGATGGCACCACCGGCGTGGCCACCGTGGCGACTCCTGGGCGGCACGACGGTGGACCGGGTGTTGGTTTACTGGATGGCGGTGATCGGCTGCACGGTTTGGGCGTGCTCAAAGCCGTGAACCACGTCAACACCACGTTGCACGACGAACTACGTGGACAGTCGCCCTTTAACCAGCGACAACGTGATGCCACCATCGCCGACGCGACGGTACCGACGACTGGCACCGTCTCGGGGTCAACGCCACCTTTGCGACCTCACTGGCGATTGCTCGGGCCGCCGCGAACTTTGAGGGTGTGCCATTGTACCGTTACCTCGGGGGGGTCGTAGCGGTTGGTCCGCGGCCCGCGGTGCCCCTTGCGCGTGATGGCGCTGACTTCCAGGCGCTATACAGCGTGGCAACGCCTAACGGTCCCCTGGGCGTCGCGTTGACCGACGTGCTGGCCGACCAGTTGGCTGCACCAGATGGTGGGCCTAACGCGCACCTGGCTGACCTGGTGGTTGCTATTCGTGCCCAGCGTGATGACGTCGTGCTTGTAGCCGTTGGCGCCACGGATACGGTGCCAGGCGTTACCAACCTGACAGCTTTGGCCGCGCCGTTAGCGACGTACGGCACCGTGACTGGCGCGCTGGTGGCTCTGCGTGGTGGCCAGCAAGTGGTGCAGCACGTGGCCGCGGATACGGATCCGTACGCTGCCGACTTGGCGGCCGCCCTAATGCGGCCGAGTCTGATCGTGCCGTCACGTGGTGGTAGCCAGGCGCACGTGATGAACCGGCTCCTGACGATTGGCCGGGAAATGGCGGCCGACTCTTAGTTAGACGGGACAATGCATTATTGCAACATTAATCTGGGTCAAATAAAGGACCAAGGTTTGTACTGACACGCGTACGTGTCGGTGCTCACCGTGGTCCTTTTGGTTTAACTAATAGCGTTATTAACGTAAGCTTTGAGGTCGGCACCCTGCTTACCGTCGCTAAGACCGACGATCAGCTTGATACGCGCCTTTTGCCCGTTCAGGCCCTGGCAAAAGATGATGCCCATCTTTTCCAGTTCGACGCCGCCGCCCTCATAATCATAGAAGCCTTCCGCCACCCCGTTAAAACAACGGGACACCAACACAATGGGCACGTGCCGGTCCAGCAACCGCTGGAGACCGGGCAAAGTTGCTGGCGGCAGGTTGCCGGCACCAAGGGCTTCAATGACCAGTCCGTTAGTGTTCTTCGGGAGGGCGTCGAACAACGTAGCGTCCATGCCCGCATACGCTTTGAGCAGGAAGACGTTAGGCACCACGTTATCAATGAGGCAGGCTTCCTGGTTGATCAATTCCTGGAAGAAGCGGACCCCATCCTTGGTCACCAACCCGATGGGCCCAAAGGTAGGTGTGCGGAACGTGGCGACGTTAGTGGTGTGGGTCTTGGTCACAAAGCGGGCCGTGTGGATCTCATCGTTCATCACCACCAGGCATCCTTTGTGCCGCGATTCGGGACTGGCCGCGGTACGAATGGCAGTGATGAAGTTGTACAGGCCGTCACTGCCGATTTCGTTGCTGGAACGCATGGCACCGGTGACGACCACCGGGATGGTGCTATCCAGCGTGAGGTCGAGGAAGTACGCGGTTTCCTCCAACGTGTCCGTACCGTGGGTGACCACGACGCCGTCGACGCCGTTAGCTTCAGCACGGCGAATTCGCTGGGCCAGCTCCAGCATGAGTTCCGGCGTCATGTGGGGAGAGGGTAGGTTGAAAATTTCCTCGGCGGTGACGTGGATGTCGGCACCCAACTGGTCGACCTGGCCCATGAGCGGGTTTTCCGCGCTGGGGGCCACATCACCCGCCGCGTTGGCGGTCATCGAAATGGTGCCGCCTGTGTGTAGAACCAAAATATTAGTCATTAATAGTTACTCCTTTGACGGAAATTGTGTCCGTGTTTTAGTGTATGCCGAAACGCGGGTGAAGGGAACCGTCTCTCCCAACGAACAAGGCTAAATATATAGCGACTGGTCCGCCACGGTTGTTGGTGGGGTTGGAAACTGTCATAATGGTATAAATTTGTAGCAACGTATCCTGGGAATGGGGCACAATTAATGAAGAAACTGCAACTGGCTGGCGGAATTGTCGGCGTCATCCTGATAACCGCGTTGGGCGTGGGTGGCTACGTAAGCTTACACCATAGTGCTCAGCAGCATCGTCACCAACAGACATCGGCACTGACGGCATCGCGCCAGATTTTAGGTGCCCGCCAGACCTTTTGGCGACAACAGGGCAAGGTGACCGCTCAGGCTAGTAACAAGGGCCATCTGCAAGCTTTTCAGTACGCGCAAAATGCGACCATGGGCTCCACATGGATTTTTCACCGCGGGCAGTTAGGTGGGTACACCCGCATCAATTATCAGGAACTGAAGGCGCGGCTACGGAAAACAGATGCGGAGGCAGGGTCGACCGGTACTGCCTACCACTTTGCCACCATCAAGCAACTTAACCAGGCGTTGGCCAAGGCGAAGGCACACATTACCATTCGCCATTACAGCGATTTGTCCTACTATCGCGACGGGACCGTCAGCGTTCAGAATAACGGCTTTATTGCTAGCGGGCACCACCTGTACGCGTTGTCGATGGCATACGGGCAGAGTAGTGCTGAGCTGGGTGGTGTGGAGATGGCGCAGGTCTTCACGGACAAAGGGTTTACGGCGCCACGCCACCATCTCGGTAACCGGCAGATTGCGGGCAATTGGGTAGACAACGAGTACGACGCCCTACAGGTTCGTGACGGTCAGTTATATGTGACTGGTGGTAGTGGCAATTTTACGAGTGTTAGCCGCACGAACGTAGAAGACCTAGCTAAGCAATCGGCCACGTCGTTATACGCGAGTCGTTACCCTACGCAGGTGGCCACGGCCATGTATGCGGGTTACACCATCCCCCAAGCGACTGCGCGGGTGCTGGTGATCAGGAATATATGTACTTATTTCTGTCATCAACCAAGATGGTACGGCTCAAGGACGGCCACGCCACCGTGTTCCACAAGAGTACGGCCAAAAGTGTCGCGGATGATGCCCATGTAGATGCGCACGTGCGGCGGGTCTTTGCGGCTGCGGACCGGCAACGGCAGGCACGTACGCGGATGCTGTCTCCACGTTGGATGACGGTACCTACGAAGTGGTGTTTGTGCACACCTTGAACATGTTCACGCAGACTAACTACATGGATCAGCGCGACTACCAGCAGGCCACCATCCATGATGGTCAGGTGACTTTTAAGGAAATGTAGCGCGCTGGCGCCAACGACTAGCTGTGGTCGCCTTACCGCGCTTAACTACAGAGGGGACGTTGCCACTAGACACACGCGTTGGTGTCTGGCGGTAACGTCCCCCTTTATATGCAGATATTTATTTATGTCGGTTAGTGCGCCAATAGTGGCACAGCACCGCAGCGATGAAGACAATGCCCACCACGAGCGGAATGCGGGTGCTAGGGTTGATGCCCATGAAGATGACGACGATGCCCAGGAAAATGAGGGTCAGGTAGTTACTCCACGGTGAGAACGGCATCCGGAATTGGTGTTCGCCGGCGACGATGGGGTGCTGCTTGCGAAACTGAATTTGGCTCAGCAAGATGACCACCCAGGGGATCAGCCCCGGCAGTACGCTGGAACTGTACACGATGACGAACAGGTTCTTGGTGCCCGGCCAGAGTAGCGGCACGATGAAGTTTAGTACCACGCCGATGCCGATACCGGCTGCAATTGTGACAACGGGCCAGAACGGAACCCCGTGGCGGTTCAGTTTGGTGAGACGGTGCGGTAGCTGCCCGGTTTCTGCCAGGGTGTAGCCCATACGGCTAGCACTGTAGATACCGGAGTTCGCACCAGACAGCGCGGCGGTGACCACGACAAAGTTGATGATTGTGGCGGCGGCCCCGATGCCGACTTTGGCAAAGGTTTCCACGAAGGGCGAACCGATTGTGCCGAGCTGATTCCACGGGTAGACCGTGACGATGACGAAGATGGCGCCAACGTAAAAGATCAGGATGCGACCAACCGTGGACTGGATGGACTTCACGATGGTTGGCTGCGGGTTTTCCGCCTCCCCGGCGGTGATGCCGATGAGTTCGACCCCCTGGTACGACGCGACGACGATGGCGAGGGCAAAGACGAAGCCGCTCACACCGCCGGTGAAGAACCCACCATGACTCCAGAGGTTGCTGAGGCCGATGGCGTAGCCACCGTTACCAAAACCAAAGAAGATCAACCCGATCCCGGCGACGATCATTAGGATAATGGTCACGACTTTGACCATGGCAAACCAAAACTCCAGCTCACCAAACGCTTTCACGGAAATGAGGTTAGCGATGGTCAGTAACAGTAACGCGACCAGGCCGGGAATCCATTGGGGCAGGTGCGGCCACCAGAATTCAAAGTAACTGCCGATGGCGATCATTTCCGACATGCCCACAACGAGAAACTGAAAAATGTTAGCCCAGGCGGTCAGGTAACCAAAGACAGGGTGCAGGTAGTCAGAGGCAAACGAGGCAAAGCTGCCAGTCACGGGGTGGGCGTACAGCATTTCTCCGAGGGCCCGCATAATAAAGTAGAGGAATAACCCCGCCACCGCGTACGCGAGCATGACGCTAGGACCGGTCCACTGAATGGTGGACGCTGAGCCCATGAAGAGGCCGACACCAATCGTGCCGCCCAGGGCAATCATCTGCATGTGACGAGAACTGAGTTTACGTTGCATTGGGGATACTCCTATCTGGCGGGCACCTGGGTGCCCACCGAAACGTTGCATAATGTTTGTAGTTTAACACTAATCACATACACTTGTCTTCCACAGGCGGACAACTGGACGTCAATGGGCACTCATCCGGTTACTGTAAATGGTCGCCAGCCATTTTGCATGCTGGCCGCACGTACCGTGCCCATAGGCCGTACTGATGCCCGTAGTTACCCCATCGCATCCAGGGTCGACTTTGTGCGGGTGGGGATGAAAGTTATACCTTTTTTTCATATAAAAACTGGGCCTAAACGTGTTATGCTTATGTGTAGCGAACCGAGATTGAGGAGGTCATTCCATTGCCAGCAAATGGATCCAAGCAACATAATCACGCAGGACGGCAGCTTTGGATTTGGGCGTGCGTCATTATTGCGTTGATTGCGGTTGGCGGCGTTAGTGCTTACACGATGCATAGTCAGCACACCGAGGCGGTTGCTAAGGCCGCTAAGAGTTCCAGTAGTAAGGCCAGTGCAGCCAAAGCCAGCAGCAAGCAGGCGGCAAAAAAAGGCGGTGAAGCAGAAGACCGTTGATTACACCAAACCGTCAGAGAATAAGGCGTATCCCGACGTGAATAAGTACCCGAACCTGTGGATTCACGTCTCCACCGAGAAGCAGCGCGTGTACATCATGAACGGTGACAAGGTGCTCTATACGATGTATTGCTCAACGGGGATGACTAACAGTAAGACGACGGCCACCCCGCACGGCACGTATCACGTGCAGGCGGAGCGCGGCCAAACGTTTTACAACGCGGCTGAACGGGAAGGTGCTAACTATTACACCTCTTGGGCTGGCCATGGTAGTCTTTTGTTCCACAGTGTTCCGATCGATGCCAATGGCAATTACATTAAATCGGAAGCGGCTAAGCTCGGCAAGAAGGGTGGCGCCTCGCACGGCTGTGTACGGTTAACCATTCCGGACGCTAAGTGGATCTACGAGAACATTAAATACAACACAAAAGTGGTAATTAATTAGTTAGCAGGCTATAATACCTGATTAGGATTGAACGGCACGTGCGTAATCAAGGCAGCTTTCCTCCCCGGCAAATCACCGGGCGGGGAAAACTGCTTTTGTGTAGAGAGCCGCGCCGCGCAATAGCTTTCGGCGGGGCGTAGCGCGTTTCAATACCTACTAGTGGCCACTGACCTTAATAGCAAGGTTGTGTCACATCATGAGAGCGGGTCGCTCGAGTTTAGCTTTTGAGTCAGCACCACATATTGAGAATGTTACCCATATAAGGAGAAACCAATTGCTCACAGTAAACAACGTTAGTATGACCTTTACCGACCGTACCCTATACACGGACGTCAACCTGAAGTTCACGCCTGGTAACTGTTACGGCATTATCGGCGCCAACGGGGCCGGCAAATCGACCTTCCTGAAGATTCTGGAGGGCAAGTTGGCACCCAGTACCGGGACCGTCACCCTTGATGCCCACGAACGCATGAGTAGTTTGCAGCAAGACCACTTTGCCTTTGACGATCAGACCGTGATGAATACGGTACTGCAGGGTCACAAGCGTTTGTTTGCGGTAATGCAGGCCAAAGACGCGCTGTATGCCAAGGCGGATTTTTCCGAGGAAGACGGTCTGAAGGCCGCCGACTTGGAGGGTGAATTTGCCGAAATGGATGGTTGGAACGCCGAAAGTGATGCCAGCCAGTTGTTGCAGCAGTTGGGGATTCCCGAGGCGCAACACCAAGCGCTGATGGGCGACCTGCCAGAAAGCGACAAGGTGAAGGTCTTGCTGGGGCAGGCCCTCTTTGGTCAACCCGACGTGTTGCTGCTGGACGAACCGACCAACGGGTTGGACACGCAAACAATTAGCTGGCTGGAAGACTTTTTGGCGGATTACCAGAACACCGTACTGATTGTCAGCCATGACCGGCATTTCCTGAACGCGGTCTGCACGATGATGTGTGACGTGGACTACGGCAAGATTGAATTATACGTGGGTAACTACGATTTCTGGCGTCAAAGTTCTGAACTGGCGCAGCAGCTGAAGTCCAACGCCAACGCCAAAAAGGAAGAACAGATCAAGCAGCTGCAAGAATTTGTGGCGCGGTTCTCCGCTAATGCCAGCAAGTCGAAGCAGGCGACGGCACGGAAGAAGCAGTTGGACAAAATCACGCTGGACGACATTAAACCCAGCAGCCGGAAGTACCCGTACGTAAAGTTCACCCAACAACGGGAAATTGGAAACGACTTGGTGCAGGCGCGCGGGGTGGCGTTAACGGTGGACGGTATGCCGGCTATCAGCAACGCCAACTTTATCCTGCATCCAGGTGAGAAGACCGCCATCATTAGTCGTAGTGACGTGACGGCAACGCAGTTGTTGCAGGTGTTAGCGGAAACGGTGCCGCCGGACGCAGGCGAAGTGGCGTGGGGTGTGACCACGGTACGGGGTTACATGCCGAAGGATTTGAACAGCGTCTTTGAGGACGACAGCCTGAGTATTCTTGATTGGTTGCGGCAGTACGCGCCGAAGAACCAGCAGGACAATACGTTCTTACGCGGGTTCTTGGGGCGGATGCTGTTCTCCGGTGACGATGTGTTGAAGCCAATCAGTGTGTTGTCCGGGGGCGAAAAGGTGCGGAGCATCTTATCCAAGCTGATGTTGACCCAGCCAAACGTGCTGGTTATGGACGACCCGACGAATCATTTGGACTTGGAGTCAATCCAGGCGCTGAACGACGCGCTGGTGGCGTTCCCAGGCTCCGTTATCTTTACGAGTCATGACCGGGAGTTCATCGAAACGATTGCGGACCATATCATTGAAGTAGGACCGCAAGGGGTGGTTGACCGGGCGGATACCACGTATGGTGAGTTCCTGGAGCACGAGGTAGTGCAGGAACAGGTTCAGAATATTTATGGATAAGGTAGCAAAGATTATTAAATGATATATAATAAGCGTATGCTTACACATGCGCTTTTTTTTGTACAGAGAACGCAGAGAGCGGAGCGGGCCGCTTAGAAAGCGATAGCGTAGGGCACTCTGGCTGAAAGGCCCGGGTTTGGCCTTTTAGTCAGAGTGCCCTACGCGGTAGCTTTCTGGCCCGCGGAGCTCGTTTCAATACCTGAGAGAAGCCACCGAGCGTGGCTGCAGGTTACCAGTTAGCAGTTACCGGATGGCTTGGGTTTGGCCATCTGGGTGGTAGTGCTTACGCGGCAGCTTCCTGCGGGGCGGAGCTCGTTTCAATACCTGAAGGAAGCCGCCCCGTGCGCCGTCAGGCGCTATTCGGAGTTACGGGACCGTTAATGGTTTCCAGGGCCGTACGTCCTGAAACCACCAGGGGTTAATACATATGCAACCAAGTTTTTCCATGTTCTGCTAGGAATGTATGCGTTAGTTTTGCGGTTTGGAGTAAAGCCGCGTGCACTATGGGGAGTGATTGGCAATGATGGGAGCTGAATTTAGGCGGCTACGTCGGCGTGAAGGTGCATCACTAAAGGATGTCGCCGGGGGCATTGTGTCATTGGGGGCCCTCTCGAAGTTTGAGGGTGGTTCGGCGGATATGCCGATTAATAAATTGGTAGCCATGCTACAACGCATGGGCGTATCACTACAGGAATTTGTCAGTGGGTTCGACCCGCTCGTGGGCAACCGCGACAGCTTAATGACCGTCGTGAACGCTCTTAGTGCGCAGAACGATGTGTCAGGATTGAAGCAACTGGTAACGAGGAAACAAGCACGTTATACGCGGCGGCAAACGCCACTCGACTTTCAGCAACTGTTGATCGCGGCAGGGGCTTATTTTGCGTTGAGCCAGGATAACCGGCTGAACGCTACGGAGCAACTCATTCTAAAGGATTGGTTTGGTCCCAAAGTTGCGTGGTCGGAGGCCAACGTCGTGACGTTTCGGTATGCTTGCGTGTTGTTGGCACCGACTATGTGCGCGGAGGTTGCGAACCGGTTATTCGGTGAAATACATAATATGTACGCGGTGAACCACTCGCTCAGTATTGCGGCGTGGGAAGCCGTATTGAGTGCGGACTGCTGGTTGATCGAATCGGGGACGTTGGCGTTGGCCAAGCAACTGACAAAACTCATTCAGCGGGATGTGGTGCCCGCGAACGCGTCATTGGTGGCGTACCGGCGGGAGTTTATTACCCGGTGTTTGGTTTACCGCGTTCATCCCGAGGCCGCCCACGCCACGGGGGTGACGGGACTGATCAGCTTTTTACGGATGGTTGGGTCGGTCCAGCTAGCCCAAAGTTACCGGAAGTTGGCCCAGAAGTTGTGTCGTGCTGACCTGTATGCTGAGGTGGTTCCACCAGCGCCAGCACCAGATGC
Organism: Lacticaseibacillus thailandensis DSM 22698 = JCM 13996; assembly: GCF_001312865.1. GTDB lineage: Bacteria > Bacillota > Bacilli > Lactobacillales > Lactobacillaceae > Lacticaseibacillus > Lacticaseibacillus thailandensis. The sequence continues at coordinate 68,828 of NZ_BBER01000005.1, forward strand.
GGTGTCGGAGGTACACGATGTCTATTAATGGTAGTTTTAAACGCATTCGTGAAGATTTGGGTTGGAGTATTACCGACCTAGCTGAGGGTATCGCCACGTGCAAATCGGTCGCGGGGTTTGAAGCCGGTGAACGGGACTTGGCGTTAGGCAAAGTGCAGGCGATGCTGGCGCGTATGGGGTTGACCCTGCGCACGTTCGCAGTGGTGGCCGGTGAACCCGACCGCGAGCTGGGGCACTGGCAGCGCTTAGGGAGCATGGCGCCCACGCCCGAACGGGTGAAGCACGCCTTTGACCAATTAGCGGCGCGGTACCAGCAGGCGCCCTGTGATACGAACTTCTATGCCATGATGGTGACGGCGGGTGATTACTATTACTTGGCCCACCGGCAACTCGTTGCGGCAGAGGACATTAACCACCTAGCGACGATTCTGGTGACTAGTGGTTCCTGGGACGAGACCCAGCTGGAGGTGTTGCACGCGGTGATGGTGATGTTACCGTCACCCAAAGTGTTGGTGTTGACGCGCGAAGTGTTGCAGGCCGCCGTCAGTATGCGCGAGTGGAACCAGATGGGTTACATATCGGCGTGGACCGTGGTCACGCGGGGACTGCGGGTGCTCATTGCGCGTCGGTCGAACTACGCGCAACCCTTGATCAAGGAAATTGACGCGGTGGGGATGGATGAACACCTGATCGAAGGCCGTTTTGGGGTGATGATGTTGAAACGCATTGCCCAACTGCAGGATGCGGATACGGATGCCCACCGGCAGGCGGTGTTGGCGATGTACAATATGCTGCCCGCGTTGAACAATCGGCACATGACGGCCTACTTTGACGAAACTTTGCTCGATACGGTCGGAATGACGCCCGCGCAACTGCAGGAGCCGGTCCCGCAAGATTAATTAACGTACATGAGGAACGCGCACCACGGGACCAATTGGTCACCAGTGGTGGCCGTTCCTTTTTATTGTGGTTGACTGGATTGTGGTGGGTTGATTGCGCAGTGTCTGGCCCGACCTGGCGGTGGTGCGCCAGGTCAATTTGTTACCCGTACGCACACGGTTCGCGGTAGAATGGTGGTACGAACATACGTACTGTTAGCACCAATAGTGAGTACTTAAACGGAGGAGATCAAGCCATGCGGATTTTACATACAGCAGACTGGCACATTGGGCGGACCCTGGCGGGGTTTGACCTGTTACCGGTGCAGCAGCGGTCCTTTGCGGCCCTCAGGCAGGTGGCGCACGACGAGCACGTGGATGGCGTCATTATTGCGGGTGACCTGTATGACCGTGGGTTGGCCGCAGAAAGTGCGGTCAACACCGTCAACAGCATGTTGCGCACCCTCAACCGCGAGGACGGGCTGCCCCTGTTAGTCATTAGTGGTAACCATGATTCAGCTCCGCGGTTGGCCACGGGGAGTGAGTGGTTTAGTAGCACCAAATTCTACCTGCATACGCGGCTAGCTGAGGCCTTTGAACCGGTCACGTTGGGGGACACCCAGTTTTTCCTGCTACCGTACTTTGAACCCGCCATGGCCCGCGCCTACTTTGAGGATGATAATCTGACCAACATTGCTGCCGCGATGGCGCCGGTCATTGACCGCATGGTGGCCCAGTTTGCACCGGATAAGCGCCACGTACTGGTAGCGCACTTTTTTTGCGGCTGGCAGCACACACAGTGGCTCCGAGACACCCGTGAATGTTGGTGGCCTGGACGCCGTGCCGCTGGACTTGCTGGCGCCGTTTGACTACGTCGCGTTGGGACACTTGCATAACCGGCATGCGGTCAATGCTGACCGGATCCAGTATGCAGGGTCGTTGGTCAAGTTTGATGTCAGCGAAACCGAGCAACGCAAAGGGGTGTACATCCTTGATACGGAGACGATGACCCGTAAGTTCATTGAAATTCCGCAAACACCGGACTTCATCCATATTCGCGGCAGCTTCGCGGAAATTATGGACCCAGACTTTTACCACCAGGTCGCGACGGATAGCTTTGTGCAAATCACGCTCACGGATACCGAAGTGATTCCGGACCTAATGATTCAGTTACGGCAGGTTTACCCGTATTGCACCGGGGTTGATCGTGCCCACGGGGTGCAAACCAGTGTGACGGACAAACCAGTCGACCGGCACCTGGACCCGATGGCTTTGCTCGCACAGTTTTATGCGGACACTAACGGCACAGAGCTGACATCCGAGCAGCGGCAGTGGGCGCAACAAGCCTTGGCTGACGTGCAGTAGGTCGACAGGAGGAACACGACATGCAATTTGAACTACTCGAAATGCAAAACTTTGGCCCGTACGCCAAGGCCCGCGTTGATTTTACCGACTTTGCGGACACGCCACTATTTTTAATTAGTGGTAACACCGGGGCAGGGAAAACGACCATCTTTGATGCACTCGTCTTTGCCCTTTACGGTACCGAGCGGCGCAACCAGACCGGTAACGGCCGGCTTGCTACGGCGCTACGGTCGGAATTTGCTGCGGCTAGTGAGCAGACGGTGGTGCACTTGCGCTTTCGTAACGATGATACGCAGTACGACATTACGCGGTCGATGTACGTGTCGCGTAACGGTGACCTGAAGCTGCGCAACCCGGAGCTGATTATTCACCGCGATGGTGAGCCTGACCAGGTGCTGGGCAAAGTCAAAGACGTCCTGGACGCTGTGGAAGGGATCTTGCACCTGAACCGCCAGCAGTTTCGGCAGATCATCCTGTTGCCCCAGGGTGAATTCCGCAAGTTTCTAGACGCCGACAGTGGTGAACGGGAGGCGTTGCTGCGGAGCCTCTTTGGTACCCAGATGTACCAGGACTGGGGTGAACGGTTGCGCAATCAGCAACAGGAGCTGAAGCAACGGGTCAGCACCACGGATCACCAGCTATTGGAGGCAATGCACGCCTTTGAGTGGGCGGACGCAACGGACGCAGTGCAGCAGGCGCGGGATGAACGGGCCCCATTGCCCGACCGGGTCACGGCAGCCAGTGCGGCGCTAGTAACGGACAGCCAAGCCGTGGCCTCACTGGCCGTGGTGGCTAGCAGCGCGGCCAGCGCGGCAGCGGTAGCGACTGCCAACTTTACACAGGGACAGTCGCTGGCTGGGGCTTGGCAACGCCAACGGACAGCCGTGGCTCAGCAAACCCAGTTAGCGGCCCAAAGTACGGCAGCCCAGGCGCGCCAGGCCCGAATTCAAGCGCTGAGCTGGGCACAGGCACACGCCACGACTTACCATAACTACTCGACGGCGCAAAGTGCGGCGAGTGCCGCAACGGTGCGGTTGCAGCAATTGACGGCACAGACCACCAGTGCAGCCACTGCTCAGAGTGCTGCTAGTAGTGCGGCGGCAACTGTGGCCGCGCAGGTCGATAGTATTGCCAGCCAGCGGCAGCGCGTGGCGACTTTGTCTAGCGCGGCGGTGCGGTTGCAGCGGGTGGCGGATTACTCAGCGGCAGTCGCTAGCGCGGCGACGGTGGCGGAGGCCCAGAGCACGGCGGCTAGCACGGCTACCGCAGCGTTGGCAGCCACGGACGCAACGTTGCAGACGGTGCAAACGCAGTTGGGAGCGCTCACGGTTGACCAATTACGGGAGCAGTCAACGCAACAGCAATTAGCCTTGGCGCAAATGCAACGGGCCGACGCGGCGGTCAGTGCGGCGCAAGCAGCGCAACAGCAGGCGGAGTCCGCCGCTAGCAAGGCTGTAGCTACGGTCGCGGCCGCACATGCACAAACGACAGCCGCAGCGCAACGGGCAGATGCAGTCCAATTGGCTTACTACCAGGATCAGGCGGCCATGTTGGCAGCTAAATTGGGACGGAATGACCCCTGCCCGGTTTGTGGGAGCACGGAACATCCGCACCTGGCGACGGCGACCACAACGGTGAGTGAGCAGGAGTTACAACAAGCACAGGCACAGTTACAACGGTACCAGGCTGATGAAGCTGGGGTGCACGCGCAAGTGCAGCAACTAACTACGCAGGCCCAGCAGGCGGCGGTGGCTACGAATGCAGCTGTTGAGAGCTTGGTGGATGTGGTCAACCAGGCGACGATTTTCGACGCAGCACCGGTACACGACCTAGCAACAGCCCACGCGGCCGTCATTGCGGCGACCACCAGTACGGAACAGACTGCTACTACCTTGGCCACGCAACAGCAACAGCAACAACAGCTGACCAAACGGACGCGTACGTTGACGGCGGCCCGTGATGAACAATCGGCCGCGGCCGTCCGAGCGACGCAAGCCGCGACCAGCGCGGAAACGGCCCGGCAGGTAGCTCAAGCCAACTGGCAACAGGCGGCTGCGGAGTTACCAGACGATGTACAGGATGTCGCTGCCGTGACGGCCGAACAACGGCGACTGACGGCGGCCATCAAGCTTACGATGACGACGCCAAAGCCGCCGCTGATACGCTGCGGGTCACAACCGCGACGTTGAATCAGCGGCAAGGTGAGCTGACCAGCCAGCAGCATGTGGTGGACGGCGCCCAAGCAACTTTGCGAACGGCCCAGGACGAGTTGGCGACGTTGGTGCGCGACCATTACGGGGATGAGGGCACGCTGGCACAGTTTGCCGCCGACCTGAAAGCGGTACCGCAATTAGCCAGTTTGCGGGCAGCTGACCAGGATTACCGTGAACAGGTGGCACAGGCAGCGGCACTACTGGCGGAGGCGCAGGCCGTGATCGGTGACCAACCCGAACCGGATATGGACGCGCTGCACCAGGCGGCCACCACGGCTACCAACCAGGCCGACCAGGCGCAGACGGCCCACCACGATGCGAGCGCCCGGTTGCGCCGGAACCAGCAACGGCTAGCTGATATTCAGCAACGGCTAATGGCGCAAGGTACGACCAGGCAGCGGCTCAATCAGCTCAGTACCCTGGTGGCGGCGTTTACGGGCAACAATCCCGCCAAGATGGGCTTGGAGCGGTACGTTTTACGTGCCTACTTTAACCGGGTATTGGCGCAGGGCACGGTGCGCCTCCAGGAGTTGACCCGGGGACGCTACGCCTTCCGGTTAAGTGATGATCAGGGGGATACTGGTAACCACACCGGCCTGGAAATTGACGTCTACGATGACCAGGTTGGGAGCACGCGGTCCGTGCAGACGCTATCCGGCGGGGAGAGTTTCATCGCGGCCTTGTCCCTCGCGTTAGCGTTGGGTGAAGTGATCCAGGAAGAAAGTGGTGGTATCGCCATCGACGCCTTGTTCGTGGATGAGGCTTTGGCTCGCTGGACCACGATAGCCTCACGATGGCGTTGGCCGCCCTGGAATCCATCGAGGGGCACCGTATGGTCGGCATCATCAGCCACGTGGAGCAGTTGCAAGACTCCGTACCGGACCAGCTACGGGTGACAGCCGACGGGACTGGGCACAGTAGCATCAAAGTGGTGCACAAGAACCGGTGACAATTTGCTAGCAATCGTTGCTGGCGTTTGCTAATAAAAGCGCTATAATAAAGAAGTACTAACCAAACATCATAACTGTGGTCGCCCCCTCATGGTGCGACATTCCAACCGGTAGTCGGCTCGCAGCTACGATTCTAGTGGAGCACAGTGGGGCGACCCACTGTGCCCTGTGCGAAAAGAGGCGAGAATGATGGCAGGAAAGCTCAGTAAAGAACAGCGTAAGGCTTTGATTCAGAAGGCTGAAGAGGACCGCTCAAAGCATCCCCAGAAGCAATCTGGTCAGTCAGGTTTCGCGGCAATCGACGCGGAGGCCGAGAAGCTGGAAAACGAAAACGAAAACAAGTAGTCTTTAGGTTCATTCGAACTCGGTGTTGTCCGTCGTGACGACGCCGAGTTTTTTTTGTGTTCAATTTGGGCCAAACTGGCGGGTGCGTAGTATAATTATGGAAAGCGTGGGGTAACGCTGCTTGGGGGCTGTGGCGGATCCGATCACTTTGACGGTTGCACGGCGTGGGTGGAACCAGCAAATGTCACTTTTGTAGTCGCGTAGCCTTGATGTTATTTAATTAGCAAGATATGTAAGCGCTATGCCGACGTCAGCCACTTTGGCTAGTTGCTGATTACGGTGATATTACCGTTGTGTTTAACGATGTGTCATGACAGCTAACCCAATCAAGCGGAGCTGTTGCTATGAGTGGACTGCACGGCTTGGATTGTGGTGGACAATTGTTCCGCAGACTTAGTCACGGTAAGTTGTGATATAGTCATACAATCTAATTAACCATTCGGCAAAAAAATATCCGACAATTGCGCTTAAATTGTTGTTTGCTGGGCATTGGTGGTGTAATCTTAAGGGTGTGTAAGTACGGGTCTCATTGTGAATGAGTAGGCGATTTTACGGGAGATGAGTATTGATGAAATTTAAGCGGGCGAAAAGGACGCCAACTCCAGAAATTAAGGAGCGCGTTAAAATGTGGAAATCTGGCAAGAGGTGGGTATATGGCACCCTCTTCTTCCTAGGTATGACTACCGCAATTGGTATGCACAACAATACCGTTTCCGATGCTGAGGAGACCAACGATACCAAGACCACGAATTCTGTTGATAGTGCTGCCGCTGCGGTGACGCAGGGACAAGTTTATACGTTGCAGAACCAGGGTCACAGTGCCGCTGCATCATCGGCAACGAATGGTGCGGATGACGGTGTGGCAACTAGTAGTACGAGTAGTACTGCGTCCAGTGCGGCGTCAGTGAGTGCGGCCACTAGTCAAAAAAAGTGGGTTAGAGTCTAATGCAAGTCAGGCAAGTAGTGGGACTGCTAATTTGGGGAGCAGTACCAGTACGTCCGCGGCCAGCACGGCGACTAGTAGTGTAGCACCAGCGAAATCCGCCGTAGAAGCGACCAACAGTGCTAGTGGCAATACTAGTGGTGCAGTTAGTGTGGCTGCGAGTGCGGTTAATTCAGACGGTACAACGCAGGTTAATGATGGCAAAACTATTCGTAGTAGTAGTGCTGCTAGCAACGCTACTAGTAGTGCTACGAGCACCAGTGCCGCTCCGGCTGATAGTGGTAGCACCACGAGTAGTGTAGCGTCGCAGCACGTGGCCGCAGCAACTGCCACCAGCGATATTGATGCGGCGGCCACAGCTGCCAGTGTCACGACTACGAGCACTATCACCCCGACGGTTAGTTACAAGAGCAGGTTGTCCGTAACCGATATTGACGCCGTGAACTCCGCTGCCAGCGAAGCCGCCATTGCTGCTAGCTCAGCAGCTTCCAGTGCGGCCACTAGTGCGGCTTTGCCAGCGGGGTTCTCGGTCACCGATCCTGATTATCCAAGTGGGGTCTTCCACTATGCGGAGGACTCAGATTGGTATACGTTTGCGCAGGTTGATGGCAATAGCGGGACGGTGACCTTTGCGATTGACCGGGCAACGCAAAGCAAGGTTCAAGTCGGTTTGGTGAATGGTGATACCGTCACCAATACGCAAGTAATGACGGATGGAAGCAAAATCAAACTGGCCGGATTGACTATTTTTGATGACGCTGAATCGGTCTATGCGCAAGGTGCACTCACGTATATCTTCGATGTTTATTCATACAAGACAGGTTCAAAGGGTACCTGGAGTGGTTATGCCTTCTTTAAGCCCCTTATGCAGACGCAAACCACACAGTATGTGGACCAAAATGGCAACCCCATCAGTGGTGCTGATCCAGTGGTTATGACTGGGTTGTCAGGGCAAAAGTACACGACTGCTCCCTCGGCCTCCTTAACTGGGTACACAGCTGCAGCGAGTGCCAATGCTAACGGTACGATGTCACCCTTTCAAACTGATGGCCAGACGCTAACGCAGGTCTTGCATAGCGTTGCTGGCGTCACGGACAACAAAACCACTATTACCTATACGGTAAAGGATGTTGATACGGGTGATATTTCCTTTGTGGCTAAGGGTGGATTAAACGGCTCTGGTGACTTGAAATACGTGACAGACCCGAAGGATAAAGAATATTCTAAATCGTACACACAGATTGGGTCATACCTGGTGACTAATCCGTACATCCCGCAAACCACTACTATCACCTACACTTACGATGCTTCGACGGTCAACCTAACCGTCAAGTATGTGGATTCCTTTGGCAATGAGATTCGCCCTGACGATTCGCTTGAGGCGACGTTTAACGATCCGTACACCGTGACCTACCCTGATATTGCGCATTACTCTGTGGATAATAGTTACACCGCTGATGCGACGAACAATCCGACCACGTTCACGCCAACGACGTTAAATGATGCGGATAATACCATTACTTTGCACTACGTTGGTGAAGATACGACGCTGACGGTCAAGCACGTGGACCAAAATGGTCAAGCAATTGGTACGGATACAACCATTAAAGGCCAATACGTTGAAAAGTTGACGCTGAACGCGGATACCGACAACAACTTTGATATTGATGGATATGCTGCTCCTGACGCGACCAACGTGACACTCGATGATGACTCCGATGCGAACATGGTCACGTTGACGTACACCAAGATCGGTGCTTTTCACATCACGCCGCCTAGCGGTGCGGCTTTGCCTGCTGGTATCACGACTACCACGGCGTACGACGTGACGGATAATAGTCCCATTGCGGTAGCTACCCCGGCTGGGTTCTACGTACCGTACTTTCTAGGTTACGCGCCTACCGCGACGGACGCCGTTACGGGCGCGGGCATCACGTTGACGCCAGTCGACCCCGATGATTTGACCAAAGGGTACCAGGCACCCGATGTGGCCACTTTGGGTAACGATGATATCAATATCACCTACCAGGAACAGGATGCACAGTACCAGGTCGAGTTTATTAGCGCTAAGGACGACCAGCCAGTGGTAGGCACGGTAACGACTGCTACGGCCCAAGTGGGCAGTCAGCAGCAGGTCACGTTGAATATTCCTGCTGGGTATGTAATAGGCATCAAACAAATTGATAGTCGCGTTACTTATCCTGGCAAAGTTGCGGGTACACTGAATCCGGTATATGGCGCGGACGGACAGATGGAAGTTGATGGCAACGGTCAGCCAATTGTAGCTTTGACCCTGACCGTGCCTGAAGGTGGTACCACCTATCAAGTGGTGGTGGACCCTGTCACTGAGGTCGCTGCACCTACCAATCCGCAGGACAGTTACTACCGGTATACACACCGGACCTTTGGGCTCACGTCGCAAGTTACGCTACCTGCCAACGCTCCGGCCGATACCGATTTGACGGTTAAGAATGGTGAGCAAAGTTTTGTTTATACACGGGCATATTATGTTGACCAGTATAATGACGCCACTACGGCGCTGTATTACGGTGCGTGGACGGCACCGGCAGATGAGACGTTTGATCCAGTCACCATTCCGGTGATTGCTGGCTTTGAACCGACCATTACGTTGACTGAAACGCGGACGGGTCAAAGTACTGAGGCTGGGACGGATACAGCCACGTTTACTGATGAAACCGACCTCAATAAAGCACTGCAGGATCACGTTACACAATTTGAAAATAACGCAAAAGAATCTGAAAAGTATGCTGACAGTAGTGCGGCGACGGTATACAGTGACACAATTAGTGTGCGGTACGTTGCAGAACCTCAAAAAGTTGTTGTGAGCTATGTCGACCAAAATGGGGATGAAATTGCCGGGTATGCCAGCCACACCATCACTGGTTCCACGGGTGCCAAGGTCGACTATGACCAAGATGACAGCGGTGCTGCCATTAGTGAGTTTGTCGCTGGGTACACGTTGAAGGATGCTTCCGACGAGACTAAGCAAGCCTACTTCGATACGGACACAGCGACGGATCAACAAGTGCAGTTACGGTATGTTGCTAATGGTGCGGTGACCATCACGCCGGTAGGGGCGACTAGTCCGGATAGTCCGGTGCAGTACACGACGGACCTGATGATCCTACCAAGGCAACTGGGTTATTCCTTATGTGGCTGGTTACACACCTGTTGTGGAAGGCGGCACCTTCGCACCTGTTGACCCGGATGATTTGAGTCAGGGCTATACGCTGACTCCGACAGACCCATCTAAGCCGTCTACTGTGATGTATGACGCGGATGCGCAAACAGTCACGGTTAAGTTTGAAGATGTTAGTGACAATAGTCCATTACAGCCCGATGCCACGATTACTGGGACGAGTGCAGCGACGATTGATTACGACAAGGACGCCAATGGTGATGCGATTAATTACGTTATTGCCGGTTACACGCTGA
>NZ_BBER01000006.1 GCF_001312865.1 Lacticaseibacillus thailandensis DSM 22698 = JCM 13996
AGTTGCTCAACGCAACTTCAATATCTTATCATCAGGCAAAGTCGCTGTCAACAACTTTTTATAATCACTTGTTGATGTAACCCGCGCCGCTCTTGGCGAACGCCGTATCACCTGACGACTTAAATAGTGTACCAACTCGTCACAAAACCGTCAAGACAAAATCGTGCGCCGTGCCGCTAGCTACACAATTGCGCTCACATTTTCACGAACTTTTCTCGCAATTTACTGTTATTGAGTTCGTCTTTCAAACAAAAAAAATTCGGTGTCATGTCCCTCTTGAGCTGGATTTGGCCACAAAAAAAACGCTACAGAAAAACTTGTGGCGTTTTTGCGATTTTTTTTAAATGTAATGGCAGTCCTTATGGACGCAACGTTGGAAAGAGCAAGACGTCACGGATAGACGCCGCATCCGTTAGCAGCATCACTAACCGGTCAATCCCAATGCCAAGACCACCAGTAGGCGGCATGCCATACTCGAGTGCTTCAATAAAGTCTTCATCAATCGGCTGTGCTTCATCATTACCAGCGGACTTCTCGGCGGCCTGCGCTTCGAAACGTTGCCGTTGGTCAATTGGATCGTTCAACTCGGTAAACGCATTACCATACTCATTGCCATCAATGAATAATTCAAACCGTTGCGTAAACCGCGGATCCTTTTCGTCCTTCTTGGCCAATGGCGAAATTTCAATTGGATGGCCATAAATGAAGGTTGGCTGTACCAACGTATCCTCAACAAACTCTTCAAAGAACGCATTAATGATGTGCCCCACCTTCCAGTACGGTTCAACCTTCACGTGGTGCTCCTGGGCTAACTGTTGCGCTTGCTCCTGCGTCATCGGCTGCCAGAAATCAATCCCCGTCTTAGCCTTAATCGCATCGACCATGTGTACCCGCTGGAACGGTGCGTCCAAATCAATATCCTGACCCTGATAGGTGATCTTGCCAGAACCCAATACCTTTTGCGCTACGTACCGGAAAATACCCTCAGTTTCGTCCATCACGTCACCGAGATCCCAGAAAGCGGCATAAGTTTCTAGTTCCGTAAATTCAGGGTTGTGCTTCGTGTCGACCCCTTCGTTCCGGAACACCCGACCAATTTCGTAGACGCGTTCCATGCCGCCCACAATCAGCCGCTTCAGGTGCAATTCCAAAGCAATCCGCATGTACAGGTCAATATCCAAAGCATTGTGGTGCGTGATAAACGGACGGGCGTTGGCACCACCAGCTTGGTTATGCAGCACTGGCGTTTCTACTTCCAAGAAACCGTTCTGATCCAAGTACTCGCGCACAGCACTAACAATCTTGGTGCGTTTGACGAACCGGTCAAAGCTGTCGCGGTTGGCAATCAAGTCCAGGTACCGTTGCCGGTACTTAGCCTCAACATCGGTCAACCCATGGTACTTGTCAGGCATCGGCCGCAAAGCCTTAGTCAGGAAAGTCACGTGACTGGCGCGGACCGTGAGTTCCCCCATATCCGTCTTGATTACATCACCAGCAACCCCCAAGATATCGCCCAAATCCGACTTCTTGAAGATTTGGTAGTTCTCGTCGCCGACCATATCCTTCCGCACATAAATCTGGATCTTGCCTGTCCGGTCGTGGATGTCCGCAAAGCCGACCTTACCCTTGCCCCGCTTCGACATCATGCGTCCGGCAATCACCACGTCAATGTGGCGGTCGTTAAGTTCGTCCTTGTCGAGCTCACCAAACTGGTCGTGTAACTGCCCAGCAGTGTGCGTCCGGTCAAACCGGTGACCAAAGGGATCAATACCTGCATCGCGCAGCGCCTGCATCTTTTCCCGGCGTACACGCATCTGGTCATTCATCGATGGCTGCTGTTGCGGTTGCTTTTTCTGCTTATCTGCCAACACTATTTCCTCCGTTCAATTCACATACCCTTGTATCTTGCCAATTTTGCAGTAAAAAAAGCAACCCGACCACGGCCAAGTTGCCTCATTCTCATCTACCGCAATACCGGACGTGCTGCTAAGCCAGCCACGAACTCGTCCAAAATCGAATCGACTTCAGCCTCCGTGTTCACTGACATGACGGCGGCCTTCGTCCGCGATGACCGCGGAATCCCCTTTAGGAAGTAAGCCGCCTGCTTCCGGAATTCTGGTACCGCGACTTTTTCCGTCTTCAACTCGACCAACCGGTGCAATTCCTTCTCGGCAATACTGATTTTTTTCAGCCGGCGTTGGTTCTGGCAGTAACTCTCCCGTGTCCAGGTAAGTCCGTACCTGACCCAGCAACCATGGATTACCCAAAGCCGCGCGGCCAATCATCACCGCATCCGCACCGACTTCATCAATCATGCGCTTAGCATCTTGCGGAGTCCGCACATCGCCGTTACCCATGAACGGAATGTCCAGCACGCTAGCAACCTTGGCCAAAATATCCCAGTCAGCGTGCCCGGAATACAATTGCTTGCGGGTCCGACCGTGCATGGCGAGCGCGGACACACCAGCAGCCTGTGCAGCCTTGGCGTTCTCCACCGCGTACACGTGGTCCTTATCCCAGCCAGTGCGCATCTTGACCGTCACCGGCTTGTGCACGTTATGCACGACCGCGTCGAGCATCTCGTAGACCTTGTCGGGATCCAGCAGCCAGTGAGCCCCTGCATCCGTCTTGGTCACCTTGGGCACCGGGCAACCCATGTTGATGTCAATGATGTCCGCACTCGTATTCTCGTCAATGAACTTAGCGGCGTTGACCAACGTGTCTTTGGTCCCTCCAAACACCTGAATGGAGACGGGATGCTCGTGCGGATCAACAAACATCATGCTCAGGGTCTTCTTGTTCTTGTACTGGATGCCCCGGTCACTGATCATTTCGCAGACCACCAGACCAGCACCAAACTCCTTGGCCGTCACCCGGAAGGCCGCATTCGTGATTCCGGCCATTGGGGCCACCACTACCTGGTTAGGGATCTCAACGTCCCCAATAAACCAACTACTCAATATTTTTCACCTCAAATATTTCACTAACTTTTTGTCTGTCGCCTAGTGTACCACGGTCACGAATAACACCACAACTTATGGCAACATGGCGCGCAACTCGTCCGCGCTAAACTGGTAACGCTCGCCACAGAACTTGCAGACGGTCTCCGCACCATCGTTTTCGTCAATCATGGCCTGCAACTCGGTGGGCTTGAGCGTGCGCAACGCTTTGCCGAAGCGCTCCTTACTGCAATTGCATTTGAAGGCAAAGTCATCTTGGCCCAGCACCATCAACTTCCGTCCGTTGACGATGCGGTCCAGAATTTCTTCTGGCGTCAGCCCGGACTTCAGCATCTCCGAGACTAACGGCAACGTTTTGATGTTCGTTTCCAGATCAGCTAACGCCTGATCAGTCGCGCCCGGCAGTGCCTCAACGAGGAAGCCGCCAGCAACCTCAATTGAGTTATCAGCGTTAACAAAGACGGATACCCCCACAGAGGCAGGAATCTGTTCCGACTTGGCCAGATAATACGTGAAGTCGCTCCCCAGTTCACCGGAAGTTAATGGCACCTGCCCGGTAAACGGGGCACCGCCATCGAGGTACTTCGTCACGGCTAGCACCCCGCGCTTGCCGACCGCGCGAGCCACGTCAATTTTGCCCACCACATTCAACGGCAGGTGCACGTGCGGTTCTTGGATGTAACCCCGCACCGTACCGTGGCTGGTACCATCAACGACGATACTACCAGCGGGGCCATCACCCTTGATCCGTACCGTCATCAGGTCGTGGTCGTTTTTGAGTTCAGCCGCAGACAGCAGACCGGTACCGATGAGGGCCCGACCCAAAGCTGCTGAGGAGGCGCTCCACGTGTCGTGACGCCGTTGCGCTTCACCGACCGTGGCGGTCGCGTCGACCGCAAAGAGACGGAACATCCCGTCGGCGGTTACTGCCCGTACTAAATAGTCACTCATGGTTGTTTACTCCTTGTCAATTTATCTGCCTAACAGCATAACACAACTCTGCGGTAGCCGTAGTCGACCGCACCCAAGCCACCAAAAAAAGGTCGAACCCGTAAGGATCCGACCTTCACTCATATCACTATGCCGTTGGCGGCTGGTGGTCATCATTCGACGACTCACTGTCCGCCATTGACGTAGCACTCGTGGAACTAGCACTCGTGTTATCCGCCACATCCGGGGTTGTGGCCGCCGCGCTACTGTGCGCTGACTCCTCTGACTCCTGACGTGAAGCTTCCTTCTGCTCCAAGGCCTTCTTGGCTTCCTCATAGGTAGCCGCCTTTTCACTTGGAAATTCAGACTTGGTCTCCGGCATCTTGCCCGTCTTGAAGAGGCTCAGGATCTGCTCTTCATTCAACGTCTCGTACTTCAGCAAGGCTTCCGCAATCACCTTATGCTGCTCACGGTGTGCTTCAATGATGTCATGTGCCTGCTGGTGCGCTTCATCAATGATCCGCCGCACCTCAGCGTCGATTTCGTTAGCCGTCTGCCCAGAATAACCGGCGCCAGCGCCATACATGGCCTGCTGACTTTCCTTCTCCAGAGCAACCGTGCCCAACTTGTCAGACATCCCGTACTTCGTAACCATCGCCCGGGCAATCTGCGTGGCTTGTTCAAAGTCATTGGATGCACCCGTACTCTCGGTGTTAAAGATGATTTCTTCAGCAGTCCGGCCACCCATCAAACCAACGATCTGTTCGTTGAGGTCCTTCTTGCTTAGTAAGAATTGGTCATCCTTGGGCAACATGATGGCATAACCACCAGCTTGCCCACGTGGAATGATGGTTACCTTCCGCACCGTCCGCGAATCGGATAGTACCAAGCCGATAATCGCATGCCCGGCTTCGTGGTACGCAACCTGGGTCCGTTCCTTTGGCTGAATGACCCGGTCACGCTTGGCCGGCCCGGCAATAACCCGGTCTTCGGCTTCATCCAAGTCGCTAGCGTCAATCTTGGTCTTCCCGCGACGAGCAGCAACCAGTGCCCCTTCGTTCAGCAGGTTTTCCAAGTCGGCACCCACAAACCCAGGCGTCTGCTTAGCGATGGTCTTCAGATCAACGTCGTCAGCAAACGGCTTGTTCTTGGCGTGGACCTTCAGGATCGCTTCACGACCCTTAACGTCCGGCTGGCCGACCAGAATCTTCCGGTCAAAACGGCCAGGGCGGAGCAAAGCCGGGTCCAACACATCAGCACGGTTGGTCGCCGCCATGACGATGACACCTTCATTACCAGTAAACCCGTCCATTTCAACCAGCAACTGGTTCAGGGTTTGTTCACGTTCATCATGACCGCCGCCCATGCCGGCACCACGTTGGCGCCCAACGGCATCAATTTCATCAATGAAGATGATCGCTGGCGCCTTCTTCTTGGCCTCATCAAACAGGTCACGAACACGCGAAGCACCAACACCGACAAACATTTCAACAAAGTCAGAACCAGAAATGGAGAAGAACGGCACACCCGCTTCACCAGCTACGGCTTTGGCCAGTAACGTTTTACCAGTACCAGGCGGGCCCTCAAGTAGCACACCCGACGGAATACGGGCACCTAACTTAAGGAACTTCTTCGGATCCTTCAGGAACTCGACGACTTCGACCAGTTCCTGCTTTTCTTCTTCAGCACCGGCAACGTCGGAGAACCGCACCTTGTTGGCACTCTTATCCGACTGCTTAGCCCGTGACTTACCAAAGCTCATCATGCGGTTGCCACCGCCCTGTGCACCTTGGTTCATCATCATGTAGAAGATGACCATCATCAGTACCAGTGGCACGACGGTAATCAGCAAGCTGACCCACGCACTCGTCTGGGACTCCTCATCGGTTGAATTTTTAATGTTATGCTTGGCGGCCAACGCGTCAATCTTTTTGATTGTACTGTCGTTGTCCGGGATACGCGTCGTAAAGCCTGTGACCGACTCCGTCTTCGATTCACCCAGCAGACCAGTACTCTTCTGCTTGGTGGTCTTCGACTTACGGTACGAACCCGAGACCTTGTATACCCCGCCGCTTGGCTGAATGGAGAATTCCTTCACCTTGTTCTTTTGCAGCGCGGTCACAAACTGACTGGTAGTCAGTGACTTTGTGGTACCACCGCTGTCGCCACGCATATAGTATCCGAACCCTCCAACCAGCAGCAGGAACAACACAATGTACGTGAGCGTGCTGCTGAACAGGCCGGTCTTTTTGTTATTCATGCACAACCTCCAGCAAATACTTCATTAGAAAGCTAAATTTCAAACTATATACGAGAATACCACACAATGCCTGGTACTGCCCATGACTACTTATACACTTCTGGTTTTAATACACCAATGTACGGTAAATTGCGGTACAGACCGTTGTAATCCAGGCCGTAGCCAACCAAAAACTCACCCGGCACCGTTTGACCCACGTAATCCGCCTTAACGTCGACCGTCCGGCCCGTTGGCTTGTCGAGCAAAGCCACAATTTTTACTGACTTCGCCCCACGGTGTGCCAACAACTCCTTCAAGGCTTTAAGCGTCGTTCCGGTATCCACAATGTCCTCAACGATGATGACGTCACGACCCTTAACGCTGGTGTCGAGGTCCTTGTCGATCCGTACGTCGCCACTTGAAGTTGTGCCACCGTAATAGCTGGATACGTCCATAAAATCAATTTCTAAGTAGTCATCATAGGCACGGATGAAATCCGTCATGAAGATAACCGCACCCTTCAGTACACAGACGCACAGTGGCTTAACGTCAGCATAGTCCTTATGCACGGTGGTCGCGAGTCGTTGCACCGTGGCCTTGATGTCCTGTGCTGAATACAAAACTTTTAATATATCAGAATTCATCCCTGCTACCCCCGTCGTCCGGTCGGAAAACTAACTGTGCCTTGATTTTAGCAGTTTGCCCGGCATGAAACAATTGCCCTGGGCGCGTATTTTCGACCCATAGCACCTCGTGTCCCCGGGCGGCGACCCACAAGTGATCGCGCACAACCACAGGTACGTGGTTATTTGTTAACAGGCGCCCGAGTTTTTGGTGTTGTCCGCGGGCTAAGCGCACCCAGTCACCCGGTTGACGGTGACGCACGGTGACTGGTAGTGGCCAACCAGTGGCGGTCGCCAGCACGTGGTCCCCCGCGACCGGCCGCTGCGTCAGTAGTGCCCACGCACCGCCCACACCGGAAACCCAACGGTCAAGGGCCGTCAGCACCACGTCCGCAGCCTGCACATCCGCGCCGCGCGGTTGGCGCCGCACCTGCCCGTGCTGCACGACCAGGGCCAGCTGAGGACTAAGCGTAACGATCCGTTGCCGGCCATCAGGACTAGTCAACGCATTCAGTACTGCTAGGACTTGGCGTTCACTGATGGGGGGGTACCACCGTGTTAGCAGGTGCTGCAGTAGCAGTTTTTGAACTGTTGTGGATTCATTCTGGACATTTTGCCAGGTAAACTCATCCGACTTTAGTCTGACTTTTCCTGACAAATGACGCAGTGTCACATCAGCTAAGGTCCGCAACCCCGTCAACTCCGTCGCCAGGCGGGCAAAGTGGCGGTCCGTGTCGGGCCACCGGTCACGCAAAAGTGGGAGCACGGTGTGACGCAAATAGTTGCGCGAGTACCGCGTGTCGTCGTTGCTTTCGTCATGAACAAAAGTGATTCCTTGTTGCTCACAGTAAGCCTGTAACGCTGCTTTGTGCACCGACAATAGTGGCCGTACCACACGCAGCCCGTACTGAACCGTATCAGCGGGAATGCCACTTACGCCCCGCACACTCCCCGAACGGGCCAGCCGAAACAACACGGTCTCGGCCTGGTCATCAAGGTTGTGAGCCGTCATCAACAACGGATACCGCTCATTCTGGGCGACCCGAGCAAACGTGGTGTACCGAAACGCCCGGGCGGCTGCCTCCACCCCGTTGGCGGGATGCGCGGCGACTGGCCATGCCACCACGGTACAGGGCACGTCAAGCTGCTGGGCATAGGCTTGAACCAAAGCTGCCTCGCGCCCAGCGCTCGGGCGCAATTGGTGATTGATGTGGACCACGCCGACCTGTAGGCCACTCGTGTCCGCACTCTGCGCCAATAACGTTAACAAGGCCATCGAGTCGGCACCACCGGAGACCGCCACGAGTACGCGCGTGCCCCGCGGTAAACCAAAGGGGGCTAGCATTCGCATCATCCCCGCCGTATTGAGTTGCACCACCAATTCCCCCTTCGCCAAATAAAGGCCCGATTGTGCCAACCACATCCAAGGTTGCGCCAATCGGGCCTTTAATTACCAGAACTTAACTGCGCCGGCCACCGCGACCGCCGCGTTTACCTTCTGTGTTGCGCCGGATGGTCGAGAGCCGCTGCTCACTTTCCTTGAGGAAGTCAGACAACAGGTCGTCAAACCCTTCCTTGCCACCATGTTCGTGATGTCCCGCTGGGCGACCACCGCGGCCAGCCACGTTCCGACCGCCACCATTATGCGGTGCTCCGTGACCAACGTGTGGCCGACCACCATCACCGTGTGCGCGTTCATGTTCATGGTGACGTTCAGCTTCCTGCTTGATGGTCGCGGCGTGTTCGGTCGCCAGCGCTTCGTTGCCGCTGGCCTTCCGGATCGACAAACCGATCTTGTTGCCATCCACCGAAAGTACCTTCACGTTGACCGTATCGCCAACACTCACAAAGTCGTGGACGTCCTGCACGAACGTGTCCGCAACCTCAGAAATGTGCACCAGACCGGTTTGGCCATCGCCGAGATCCACAAACGCCCCAAACTTGGTAATACCAGTGACCTTACCGCTTAATTGTGCACCTACTGCAACTGACATAAAAAAAATGATTTCCTCCTCGGAATACCCGCTTTACTTATCACCCGGAATGCTGTCATCACTATCCGGAATATTAAAAATGGTTTCACCCGACTTTGACATGTAGTACTTAGCACGAATCAGCTTTTCGAGGTAATCAGCGTTGTTCAGTTCGTTGACCTGGATCCGCAAATTCTTCTGCTTGGTCGTGACGCGGTGCAACTGGCGCTTGGCCGTGGCGACACGTTGTTCAACGCGGACCTGTTGCTGGTGTACGCGCCATAGTTGCACGCCACCACCAACCAGCACTAGCACCAGCAATGCCACTAAAATAACGCGTCGCCGCCGGTGAATTCGGCGCCGCCGATCACGCGCCGCCTGCTGGTCGCGTTCGACCTGCTGGGCACGCGTGTACGCGTTATCCAAATGGCTGATCTGAGCTTTCGCCATCGTGCTGTTCCTCTCCTCAATTTCGTGGTACTACTGGTCAATTTTCGGGTTTCAATGACTTGAGTATAACAAATCTACCCACCAAACGCACCGCTACTTTGCAGGCGTCCGCTGGTCCAAAATCGTGTACATACTCTCCGCATCGTTCTTCTTGGTCGTATCAACGAGCTCATCAACGCGAACCACCAAGGTTTTGTTCCCAAAGCCAATCGTCAGCGTATCGCCAACGGATACATCGGTGCTCGACTTTGCCACGCGGTCGTTCACCTGGATGCGGCCCTTATCGGCAATTTCCTTTGCAACCGTGCGCCGCTTAATAATGCGGGACACCTTCAAAAATTTATCTAAGCGCATTTTATTCTCCTTTGTGAAAATATTTAGTAATTCGTAAAATGTGAGCGCCAACGGGCAACGCCAAAACTTCCCGGTGACTAAACAGCCCGGTCCAAACGGCCAGCGCCCCCGCGACCAGCACACCGATACCGGCCCACAAGACCGCTAGGAGTATCGCCACCGCCCGGCCCGTGACGGGTACCACATGGACGCCCATGCCCACAATCACGCCCATACCCGCAGCCACAACCAATAGCCGCCAGCCGAAACCGTGGGCCCAGATGCGCCGGCGAATGAGTGGATCGAGCGTCAGGTAAATGACTAGCAGCGTGACGCCGAGGCTGATCACCGTGGTCCAAGATGCACCCACCGTGTGCCAGCGCCGCACCGCCGCACCGTTAAGTGCAACTTTGACCACCACGCCTGCCAGAATAGCAATGGTCGGCACCCGCACCATGTCCTGACTTTGCAGGATACTGGCGCAGGCATTAATCGCCGCGGTCACGGCAATGATCAACATGTACACCTGCAACACCAGCGTTCCATCGGTATCGCCGAACAGGCCCCGGTTGATCAACGGCATCTCTACGCACAACCCCACCGTCGCCAGCAGCGACACCGCCACGCTGAGGTGAACGAGGACCGTACCAGTACGGACAAAGGTGTGCTCCGCATGCCGCTGGTGCGCCCCACTCAGGGTGGCAACAGGCTTTGCGTCAACGCAGTGGCGATGACCAGTCCTAACTGCACCATGGGCTGGCCGCGATCGTAGATGCCCTTCAGGTTCTCAGCGAGGGCCACTGGCACTCCGGACCGCACCAAAGCCTTGGCCACGGTAAAACTATCCACCAACTGTAGAATCAACAGGATAGCGGCGTAAAGGACCAGCGCTCCACCCTCAGTTAGTGTCTGCCATACCAAGTGACGCCAGGATGGACCCGCGTCGTGACCAAGCACGCGGTTAATTCCCGTGCTAGGCGTATGCCGCTGTCGCAGCCAACTACCACCGATAATGATGGTTGCCGCCACCGCGCCGAACACACCGCCGGTCATGGCCCAGGTCCCTGTGCGGTAGTGCGACCACGAAGCACGGACAGCCACAACGGCCACCAGAATGATAACGGCCACCCGCACGACCTGCTCAACTACTTGGCTCCAGGCCGTTTCCACCATACTGTAGTTAGCCTGAAAATAGCCCCGCCCGACTGCCAGCAACGGCAGGGTCAGACCCATGCACCCGACCACGCGGATGAGCGGGGCCAGTTGGGCATCCCCCATCCACCGCGCAATCGTGGTGGCGCCGGCAAAGTTGCCCAGAAAGATCACCAGCCCAAACCCAGCCAGCACGCCAGTGAGACGCCGCAACGTCTGGTGCCGCGTGGTCAAATCCGGACTGGTAATGGCTACCTTGGCCACAAACACCGGGCCCGCAGTCAACGCCATGGTCATGATGATTCCGTACAGCGGGTAGATTTGCTGGTACACGTAGAAGCCGGTGTTGCCGACCAGGTTCTGGTACGGCACCCGGTAGACCGCGCTCAACACTTTAGCAATGAGCCCGGCCACACTCAGAATCCAGGCGCCATGCATCAGGCGCTTGCTGTGCGCCCGATTCATTTGCCCGTCCTCATGGCACCTAGCTTGGTCACGAAATGTTCAAGTTCAGTCAACCACTCGTCCGTCTTCATGCCCCGCGGGATCGTGAGGGTGACGACCAGCCGGCCCTCCGTTTCCGCGACGGTTGCCCGGAGTTTAGTGGCCCCCAGCGCCGCAAAGATGGGTTCACCAGCCAATTGGGTGGTGGCCACCTTACTCATCGTTACAAAGAGTTTCTGTTCCTGCTGGTGGATTTTATCCACCAGCGCCGCATCAGCCAGTCGCTTGAGTCGCGCAATGCGAATCAAGTTAGTGACCGGCTGCGGGTAGTCACCGAAGCGGTCGATCAGGTCATCCTCTAATTCGCGCTCCTGCTCCTCGTTTGCGGTTTCACGGACGCGTTTGTAGAGTTCGACTTTCTGTCGGTTATCTTCGATATAATCACCGGGCAAGTAAGCTTCCACGGTCAACGAGACCTCCGCGTTGGTACGCCGGTCAGCAGGAGCTTGACCCCGCTTACGTGCCACGGCTTCCTTGAGCATCTGGGTGTACAAATCATACCCCACGGAGTCAATGAACCGTGTTGCTGCGCACCCAGCAAGTTGCCGGCCCCACGAATGGACAGGTCACGCATCGCAATTTTGAACCCGCTCCCTAACTCCGTAAAGTCACGGATGGCCGACAACCGCTTCTCGGCGACCTCAGTCAGTACTTTGTTCCGCCGGTACATGAAGTAGGCGTACGCCACCCGGCTGGACCGGCCGACCCGGCCGCGCAGTTGGTACAGTTGCGCCAGCCCGTAATGGTCGGCGTCTTCAATAATGAGGGTGTTAACGTTGGGCATGTCGACCCCCGTTTCAATGATGGTGGTCGTGACCAAAATGTCACCTTCGCCGCGCATGAAATCGTAAATGACCGACTCCAGTTGCGACTCACTCATCTGGCCATGAGCATAAACAATCCGCGCCTCGGGTACCAAAACTTCCAGTTCGGAGACCGTCCGTTCAATATCTTCCACCCGGTTGTGCAGGTAGAAGACCTGCCCGCCACGATCCAGTTCACGCGTAATTGCGCTACGCACCGCCCCCGCGTCCTGCTCCATCACGAAGGTTTGGATGGGGTACCGGTTAGTTGGGGGCGTTTCGATGACGGACAGGTCACGCACCCCGAGCATCGACATGTTCAGCGTGCGCGGAATTGGCGTGGCCGTCAGGGTCAAGACGTCAATGTTGGAACGTAGCTGCTTGATGCGCTCCTTGTGCTTGACCCCAAACCGCTGCTCTTCATCCACAATTAGCAGACCGAGGTCCTTGTAGTGCACGTCCTTACTGAGCAACCGGTGCGTGCCGACCACGATGTCGATCGTACCATCTTCCAGACCGGCAATGGTGGCCCGGTTCTGGGCCGCCGTCCGGAATCGCGATAGCATGCCGATACTGACCGGAAAATCACTAAAGCGGTCGGTCATCGTATCAAAGTGCTGCTGGGCCAAAATGGTCGTCGGTACCAGCAATGCTACTTGCTTACCTGCTTCCACGGCTTTGAAGGCGGCCCGCAACGCCACTTCGGTCTTCCCGAAGCCCACGTCCCCGACCAGTAGCCGGTCCATCGGGCGGTCACGTTCCATGTCCCGCTTAATTTCTTTGACACTCCGAATTTGGTCCGGAGTTTCTGGATACGGAAACTCAGCCTCAAAGTCACTTTGCAAATCGTCATCCGGTGGGAAGGCAAAGCCGCGCTCCGCCTGGCGGGCGGCGTACAGGTCAATCAGGTCGTTAGCGATATCCTCGATCTTGGCTGCCACCCGCCGCTTGGTTTTAGCCCATTCGGTCCCGCCTAGTTTGTTGACGTGTGGGGTTTTGCCCTCGGCCGACACGTACTTTTGTACCAGGTTCAACTGGTCCACCGGGATAAACAGTTGCCCGTTATCCCGGTAATTAATGGTCAGATAGTCCCGGTGCACCCCATCGACCGTCAACGTCTGGAGGCCTTGGTACTGGCCAATCCCGTGGTTGACGTGCACCACGTAATCGCCAGGATGCAGTTCGTTGTAGCTCTTGAGTCGTTCGGCGTTGGCCAGCGTTTGGTGCCGCGCCTTGCGCACCCGCTTGGCGTTAAACAGGTCGTGCTCGCTGATCACGACGAGGTGCTGACTCGGCAGCTCAAAGCCGGCCTCCAAGTTGCCGACGATAATTTGTAACCGGCCGAGCAAGAGCCGCTTGGGGCTAGCAATGCTAGCGTCAATCTCAAAGTCGTGCATCGTCTCGGCAGTCTTCTCGGCCCGGCGTTGATCGTTTACCAGTACCACCACGGTCTGTCCCTGTTTGGCCCAGCGGTCCGCCTCTGTCTTGAAGAGTGGCATTTGGCTGAAGAACTGCTGAACGTTACGGGTCGCGATGTTGGTCATGCTCGACAGCCGCAAGTTACCCATACCCTTTTGAAACAGTGACAGCAGCACGTGCGTGTGCTTGTCCGCCTTTTCCAGTTCGGGTAAGGGGCGCATCGCCGGCATTAATTCACCGCCGGGGACGTCCTGACTGTAACCATCCACCATCGTGGCGTCGGTATCCAGTAGCCGCGGGTAATCGTCAAAGAACATGACCGACCGCGCCGGTAAATAATTCAGGATGGTCGTCTGTTCCGGGTACAATGCCGCCGCATAATTAGCGAGGTTACCATCGACAATGCCCTCACGCAGGTCGGCAATGAGGTGCCCCGCCCGTTGCACAAACGCCGCGTTGGCGTCCGGAGCGTCCCCGTCGTTGCTGGCTTTGGGGCTAGCACTACGCGCGGTATCCGTGAGGTCGACCGCCCGCTGCATCCGGTCGGCCGTATTGTTCAAACGCTCCTGGTCGGCTAGCATATCGTTAGCTGGCGGTAACGTTACCTGGTCCACGTTATCCAAACTGCGCTGAGTGTCAGCATCAAACTCCCGCATGGAGTCTACTTCAGTGTCAAACAACTCAATGCGGACCGGGTTATCCCGGTCCAGGGGGTACACGTCGATAATGCCACCACGCACGGCAAACTGCCCGGGAGCGCTGACCAAGGTGTCACGCCGGTAGCCACTAGCACTAGTTGCGTCGCCAAAGCGGCGGGATCCACTTCACTATCGGGTTTGATCGTCACACCGGCCTGTTGCCAGTCCGCGACCGGTGGCAATAGGCGCCGTAACCCAGCCAACGTGGTGACCACCACGCCGGGTTGGTCACTGACCAGGAAGTTAAGTGCGGCGATCCGGTCGTTCCGTTCATCCAAGGAAGTATTAGCGGCCTCCAAGCTAAGGACGTCATCAACTGCAAATTGGTACAACAAAGACGCCGCGAGTCGGTTGCCTAAATCGGCTACCAACTCCTCGGCGTGATTACGGTCATTTGCCACCACCAATAACGGGTGGCCCACCCGGGTGACGGCGGCCTCAATTAGCAGGGTCTTAGCTGAGCCTGTGAGCCCAGTCAGCAGGTGCCGACCCTTCACTAACTGGGGCCACCACTGCTGCAACTCGGGTGCATCCGCGAATAACGCGGTTAAACTTGTTTTATCCATAATTAGAACTCATCCTTGCGCGCACCATGACGGTGTGGCGTTAATACTGATAACTGTTGTCCGCAGACACTCAGTTATACTTATTCATCAACTCTGGCAGTTCCTCACCCCGCAACCAGTCGTACAGTAAGGACACGGCGAGGTCTTGTGCTTGACCCACTACGGCAGCATTATCACCGGTGAATGGGGTCAATACCCAGTCCACTACCGTTGTCTGGGTCGGGTGGCGATGCCGATCTTGACACGGGCAAAGTCGCTAGTGCCAATGTTGCTGATAATATCCTTAATCCGTTGTGCCCGCCGGCAGAGCCTTTGGCCCGCAGCCGTAACTTGCCGACCGGCATGTCCAGGTCATCCTGCACCACGATAATGTCTTCAGGTACCAACTTGTAGAAGTGCATGAGCTGCTTGACGGCCCGGCCGGACTCGTTCATGAAGGTCTGGGGCTCCGCGAGCAATACGCGCTCACCGCCAATACGGGTACTGGCCGTCACCGCGTCGTGTTCCAACTTATTCAGGTGCAGGTTTAGGTGCCTTGCTAACTCATCGACCACCATGAAACCCACGTTGTGCTTGGTACCCGCATACTTTTTGCCTGGATTGCCCAGGCCAATAACCATCTTCATTTTATCCCCCGCATCAATCGACATTTAGTCATCATCGTGGTGCCAAACCATTTAGCACCACACGCAAAAAAACGGGCAGATAGAGCCTCCCCGTAATCGTACGCCAATTGTACCACATCGGCGGCCACGCTTCATGCGACGACCACACCAGTACTTATCTACAAAGGTGGGTGGTGGATGTCCGCGCTGCGACGGCTTGGTGAACCACGCCACGATGACCGTTGTCGCTGTAACTTAGTACACCCACCGCGTTGTGGCCGTCACCACCGTGAAATAGCCATGCACCATGGCATAGGGTAACGCTCAGTTTCAGCACAGCTTGCTTGTATGACCTGTCTCCGTACCGGCTTGGTGGCAGTAAACCAAATATTAGTCATGCCCCTACACCGTCAATCACACCAATAGTCATGGTATATCTATGCAGAACGCTTACTTCCACAGCGAATCTTTGTGCACGGAGAATACTAGATATGCTATAATCAGTGCTGTATTGTATAAGGTTATTTCAGAAAGGATGATACTACCGTGGCAGAAGCTGCTAAGCACCAGAAGGTTATTCTGATTGGTGACGGGGCCGTTGGTTCCAGTTACGCATTCGCAATGGTCCAGCAGGGCGTTGCACAAGAACTTGGGATTATTGATATTGTGAAGGACAAGACGAAGGGTGACGCAATTGACCTCTCCGACGCCTCCCATACACGGCACCGAAGAAGATTTACTCCGCTGACTACAGCGACTGCAAAGATGCAGACATCGTTGTAATCACTTCCGGTGCCCCTCAGAAGCCAGGCGAGACCCGTCTTGACTTGGTTAACAAGAACCTGGGCATCATCAACGCCGTTGTCGAACCAGTTGTTGAATCTGGTTTCAAGGGTATCTTCGTAGTCGTTGCCAACCCAGTTGACATTTTGACTTACGCTACCTGGAAGATTTCCGGCTTCCCTAAGGAAAAGGTTATCGGTTCCGGTACTTCCTTGGACACTGCTCGTTTCCGTCAGGCTTTGGCTGATGAAGCTAAGGTTGACGCACGCAACGTCCACGGCTTTATCTTGGGTGAACACGGTGACACTGAATTCGCTGCATGGAGCCACACCACTATCGGTGGTCTGACCGTTGCCGAATACACTAAGGCCCACCCAGAATTGACTCAGGACAAGCTGAACAAGCTGTTCGAAAACGTTCGTGATGCTGCTTACACCATCATCAACTTGAAGGGTGCTACGTACTACGGTGTCGGCACTGCCGCAACCCGTATCACGAAGGCTATCTTGAACGACGAGAGTGCTGTACTGCCACTGTCTGTTTACATGGACGGCCAGTACGGTATCAACGATGTCTACATCGGGACGCCAGCCGTTATCGGCCGCAACGGTCTTGAACAGATCATTGAACTCCCACTGTCCGACGATGAAGAAAAGTCCATGAAGGCTTCTTCCGACCAGTTGAAGAAGATCATCGATGGCGCCTTCTCCAAGTCCGACATTAAGTTCCGTCAGTAATTTCATTATTACTAATGGATCAAAGGCCCCGAGCGGATGCTCGGGGCCTTTTTTTTAGAGAGTGGAGCCGCACGGTGAGAAAGCAGGACGAACAGTACGCTGACTGCGCCCCTCGCCGTGCTCCCGTAACCCAGTACTTTCCGCTGCCCAAGTTATTAAAATAGCCCCAACATGTTGAAAAAAACTGTGTAAAACAGTATACTGGGGAATGTAATATTTTTGTAACAATGGATTTAGACGACCGTTTCTGTTATCCTTATCCAATCGTTTCGAGTACACATGCGTGGACCCGCTCGTTGCTAAGCCCACGTGGAAGGAGTTTCACCGGTGAATTCAAAGAAGAAGTTAACCGTTGGTATTGCGGCAGCAGTCGTTATTCTGGCCGGCATTTATGGTGGCGTGGCCGTGCACTATAGTCACCGTTACCTCCCCCATACCAACGTTCTGGGCGTCAAAATCAGCGGACAGACGGAAGCTGAAGCCAACCGTACCTTAACTAAGCGGTTTAGCGCACTGAAATATAAACTAAACGACGGCAAGAAGACCGTTGCTACGGCCAGTGGTACCGACCTCGGCATCCGCCGTTCCTTTACTAAGACGTTATCCTCCCTGGATCAGCAACAGAACCAGTGGGCTTGGTTAGGTCACGCGCTGGGGCTAGGTGGCACCAGTGCCAAAGTCGACCCCGTCATCAACACCAAGCAGCTACACGCCTACACCAAAGCTTTGGCAACCAAAGAGAACGGCCACCGGCGTGCGTCCAAAGACGCCAACATGTCGTTCAACAAGTCGGGCCTGCAGGTCAGCAAGGAAGTTTACGGTAACCAGTTTGACGTGAACAAATTGGACAGCACCATTGTCCGCGCAATTCGCGCTGACAAACAGACGGTGCAACTGAACCAAACCTACATCAAACCAGCCGTGACCACCCGGTCAGCTCAGTTTACCAAGGCGAAGACCCAACTGGCAAAGCTCGCGCAGGAAACTGGGCGGGTCACCGTTGAAAACCACAGTGAGACGATTACCAAAGATGACCTTTACCAGTGGTTAGGTTACAACCACGGTGCAATCACGGTCGACGCGAACGGCGTGAAAAACTTTGTGAAGTCGATGGGTGCTAAGTACGATACGTACGGTAAGGAACGCACCTTTAACTCCACAAAGCGTGGCACGGTCAAGGTTCCCGGGGGGACGTATGGCTGGTCGATTCAGCAAACCCGGACCGCCGACGAAGTCGTTAAGCACATCAAGGCGGGTAAGGACTTCACGGTGAAGGCTATTACCAGCGGTTCTGGCTACCACGCTGACGGCACTGATATTGGCAACACCTACGTCGAAGTCGACCTCCAAAACCAGCACGAGTACTACTACAAGGATGGTAAGCTAGCACTGGATTCCGACATCGTTTCGGGTAAGCCTAGTGCCGGCGACGCGTCACCAGTCGGCGTCGATTTTGTTTGGTCCAAGCAGACTAACGCAACCCTCCGTGGGGTGGGTCAAAGCGGTGAGAACTACGCCACGCCGGTTAAATACTGGATGCCAATTGACTACACTGGGGTCGGCCTACATGACGCCCCGTGGCAGCCGAAGTTCGGTGGGGATTGGTACCTGTCCCACGGTAGCAACGGGTGTATCAATAACCCGCCATCATTCATGCCGAAGCTCTACGCGGCTGTCGCGGTGGGTACTCCGGTCATCGTCTTCTAATCAACTAATAGCAGCACCCAACTCCGTGTCTCCCGACGCGGAGTTTTTGTTTGGTCTGCCAACCTCGGCCCACTAGCATGGATGCCTTCCGCCCCCCGCTGATCACAACAAAAGGCGCCGGCCACCGAAGTGACCAACGCCTGCGTTGTAGCTACACACTATCAATAATGCTTATTCACCTTCGTCGACCCGCATCAACTGGCCGCTCTGGAGGTTGTCGATCTCAACGACCTTAAAGTGCTTCCGCTCGAGCCGCTGCACGATCTCATTGACCGTCGTTTCGTCCGTCCCGGCAGGTAGCGTGAACAGCGTCCGCCGCACGTACTCACCGCGCTTAGCGTCCAGGGTCAAGCACCCAGCAATAGACACGTACTTCGAGATGATCTTGCTCATCACGGCCAGGTCGCCCCGCTCGTCGGAACTAGCCACCGTCAGTACGTATGAACCCACGCTAATGTTCCAAGCGTCGGACAGCATGTTCAGTAAAGCCGTGTGGGTCAGAATACCGTAAAAGTTAGCCGATTCGTCAAGGACGGCAATGTACGGCAAGTCCTTGATGTTAAAGAAGACCTTGAAAAACGGCGCGTTGACTGGAATGGTCTTGGTCGCGTTCTTGAGCAGGTGCGTGACTGGTAACGACATGTCACCCCCCTGACTCTTGTGGCGGTAAATGTGCATTTTGTAAATGTTACCGCGGAAAATGGTCCCCGTTTCATCGAGAATCGGCACACACCGAAAACCGGAGTCTTCCAGGACCTTCAGGGCCTCCTCCAGGGTGACGGTTTCCTTAACGGTCGTCAAAAATTCCTTTTTCTTCACCAATGACTTAATGAGCATAACGAACCTCCCGGGATCACTTGCGGCCCCTTTTTTTCTAAGCGAAATCTAATCGGTTTCTATCATACCATACATACACAATCGCGGGCACTACCTACCATGAGCAATTTCGGCCAAAGTTATCAGCACACCACGCTGACGGGTAACAAATAGCCGGCGACCATTGTCACCGGCCTTTGTGGCCTGAGCCTTATGTAATATGTAAAACCACACTCTTAATGGCGCTGGACCTTAACGCTATGATTATTACGCCGCTTGCCGGCGGGGTGCATCGGTCTTAACGCGACCGATACGCCCAGCGCTTCGTCCACCTGCTTCATCTTGTCGTCTGGTAACGTGGCGATCCGGTCCCGCAACCGCTGCTTATCGATTGTCCGAATTTGCTCTAGCAACACTACGGAATCACGCTCAATGCCGTCCTTACCACCAACCAAACCCACGTGGGTCGGCATCTTGGGCTTCGAGATGCGGCTCGTGATCGCCGCCACAATTACCGTCGGGCTATAGTGGTTCCCCACATTATTCTGAATCACTAATACTGGCCGCATTCCACCCTGTTCTGACCCCACAACGGGTGACAGATCAGCGAAGAACACATCGCCGCGCTTTACTTTTTCTGCCATACCTCACCCCAACATTTAACAGAAGTGTGAATAGGCCTCCGCTTCACAAGCGGTAAACTCGTCACAAATCTCCTCGTTCAAGTTACCCATTGCCCGGTAGCCCGCAATTAGTTGCGCAATTTCTTCACCGTGCATGTTGATGAATTCATTCAAAGCTTCATGAACTGCCGTTTGCATATCAACGTCATTAAGCTCGCAGTAAGACTCGATTTTTTTCTTCCATCGCGGCATCCATGCTAACAGAAAGCTGATCCTGATAATCACTCATGGTGTAACTCCCCCAGTCGCATTTTCCTCGTACCCATAACGGTAGCACATTTTACAAAAAAAATGCAGTAATGCACCGTTAAAAATAGTGTGTCCGGCAAGTACAAAATTTTCTAATTGACCGCGTTGACCGTGATTCGGGGCACGCGGGCACCAATACCACACGCAATCTCGTAATGAATCGTGCCGGCATAATCCGCCACGTCCTGTAACGTAATGACGGCTTCCCCGTCCCGCCCGACCAGCGTGACTTTGGTACCCGCGGCATAGGCACGCGGCAAGCGGACCATGAACTGGTCCATGCAGACCCGTCCGACGATAGGACATTCCTGCCCATCGACCAGTACGTGGAAGCCCTGCATCCGCCGCGGCCACCCGTCGGCATAACCCATTGGTACCGTACCGATCCACTCGTCGCCCGCGGCCCGGTAGGTGGCACCGTAGGAAATAGCGTCACCCGCATGAATTTGCTTGCACTGGACCAGTGCAGACACCACGCTCATTGCTGGTTGTAATGGGTACGGCGTGGTGTCAATTGCCCGTCCTGAAGGTTCAGGCCGTAGATACCCACGCCAAAGCGGACCATGTTGCCGTTGCAGGCGCGTGCCACAGGCTCGTCGCGGTGTTAGACACATGGACGTAGCGTGGCCGCACGCGAAAGGCCTGCATGAGCTCTTGGAAGCGAACAACCTGCTGCTGGAAGTAGCTGGTATCCGGGTCATCAGCTGTAGCAAAGTGGGTAAACACCCCATTCACCTGAATGCCGGCGGTCTGCTCAACGGTGGCCAGTACCCGTTGTAGAGTGGTGACCTCACGAAAACCAATACGCCCCATCCCCGTATCCAGCGCGACGTGGACCGCCAAGGGGTGCTGTGCGTCCAGGTAGGGTTGGGCTGCCGTCAACCAGTCCGCATCCACGAGTGGAACCGCGACGTGGTTGGTGGCCGCCAGTGCGGCATACTCCGGTGATACGACGCCCAGTACCAAAATGGGCTGGGTAAAGCCCGCCGCGCGCAGGGCTAGCGCTTCGTCGAGAATGGCTACACAAAAACCCCGGGCACCAGCTGCAGCCGCCACACGCGCCACGCGCAAGAGTCCGTGACCATACGCATCCGCTTTGATGACCGCAAACAACTCGGTGTGGTCGTCCAAACGTTGGACCTCCCCACGGACGTTGTGGGCGATAGCCCCTTCATCGATCAAGCCTTGGTGGGCCGATGCGTTCCAATCACTGCCATTACTTGTCTTCCTCCAAAATCACTTCAGTCATCACCAAATCGTGCGTGTGACTGATCGATACGTGTGCACGCCCCGGGAAGGGCCCCGTCACGCGGGGCCGCCCGTGGTCGTTATCAATAATCTCAATATCCTGCCAGCCACGGTACCGATGCCAGTCCCGTACGCCTTACTGTACGCCTCTTTGGCCGAAAACCGGCCCGCCAGGTACTCCCAGGCGCGTTGACCGGCATACGCCTGGAACTGCGCCAGTTCAGCAGGTGTTAGCACCTTGACCGCAAAGTGGTCGTTACGCGTCTGTGCTTGCACGACGCGCGCGATATCCGTGATGTCCACACCTAATCCGTGAATCATGCCGGTCCCTCCGTTGACGTTATTGCAACAACTTTACGTCCCATTTTACCAGTTTTTACCGCCCACCAGCGTGAAAACAATTCAATGTAGCGTGTGCAAACCAAAAATCCCACCCGTGCGTGGCGGGTGGGATCAATAATTATATTTAACTGTTCTCTAGATACCCTGAATGAGAACCATCAGGATAGGAATGACAATGACAAACAGAACGGTCGAGGTCGTAACCACGTTTGTGGCGTACTTAACGTCACCGTGGGCCTGCTCAGCTAAAATTGGGAGTACGGCCAGACCAGGTGCAGCAGCCTGTACGATCAAAGTCTGTGCTCCATGCTTGGCATGCCGCCAACCATGCCGCCACCAATCATGATGATGGCAAACATCACGGCTGGGGCCAAGATAAAGCGACCAAGCAAGGCAAAAATGCTGTCACGGTCAAAGTGAATGCTACCCAAACCGGCTTTGGCCAACACGATCCCAATGTAAATCAGGGACAGTGGCGTGACCAAGTTACCAACGTAGTCCAACGTGTTGGTTGCAAAGCTCAACCAGCCGATGTTCGGCACGTCGATCCGCAACAACAAGAAGACGAGGGCAACCAGGAAACCGACTAACGGTGCTGGCAGCAATTTCTTCCAGTTGAAGTTACCCTTTTCGGCACTCCCCTTGACGCGAGTTGGGTCGTCCTGAGCCATCAGGAAGGCACCCAGCGTCCACGTGGACACGGTGTTGACCACGTAGTAAATCAGGAAGTAAGCCATGGACTTGTTCCCGAAGAGGGCCAAGTTCAGGGGCAAACCGATAAAGATCGTGTTGGCGTTGACGAACATGTTAATGAACATCCCCCGCCGACCCGCACGCACGTGCAGAATCTTCACCAGGGCAAACGCAATCAAGTAACCAATAGCCACGGCGATAAAGCCGTAAACCAGGCCACTAGCCAAACTAATTAGTTTGTCGAGCGTCAGTCGTTCCAAAACGGAAATGAAGATTGAGGCGGGCAGTGCCACCTTCATCAGTAAGTTTGATACGGTACCACCAAATGAATCCGGGAACCACCCCTTGCGCTGGAGCATGTAGCCCAGGGCAATAATCAACAGGATGGTGAGGACGCTTTGGATTGATGTTGCTAATGCAGTCATGTAATCCTCCCTCAATCACGGCGCGTGGCCGTGACTTATTAACGATAATGTAACCCTACTGCGGCCTCCGGCAAAGCGGGGGCCTGAACGGTAGTTAGATGTTCAGTTCCTTGTATTCAGGTTCCCACTTGGCATCCGCAACGGCTTGCTTAGCATCCGTAATTGGGTCCTCGTTGAGGCCTTCATCCAGGGCTTCCTGGGCAACGGCGTTAGCCACCGTCTGGCTAAACTTAGCTAGCTGCTTAACTGGTGGCAATACAGCGGCACCGGCCTGATCTGGGTCGACAATGCCACCCAGACTGTGCGCGGCGGCCGAGATCATACCGTCAGTCAGCAGCTTGCTGGTCGCAGCAATGGTGCCCAAACCCAAACCTGGGTAAACCAACGCGTTGTTGGCCTGGCCAATAGCGTAAGTGACACCCTTGTACTCAACGTCAGCCGCCGGAATCCCGGTGGCAACTAGGGCACGGCCATCAGTCCACTTGATCAAGTCTTCCGCCTTGGCTTCCGCAACTTAGTCGGGTTGCTCAACGGGAAGATGATTGGGCGGTCAGTGTGTGCGGCCATTTCCGTCACCACTTCTTCAGTAAACGTACCCGGAACGGTACTCGTACCAACCAGAATCGTCGGGTGCACGGCCTTGACGGCGGCGGCCAGACTAGTCAGCTCATCGGCATTAGCAAATTCGCTGCGGCTACGTGCAAATGGCCGCTGCTGTGGCGTCAGGTCAGCCATGTCGTCAAAAAGCAACCCCTGCTTGTCGACCAGGTAGAAGTGCTTGCGGGCTTCGTCCTCAGACATTCCCTGCTGGAGGAATTCTTCGTAGATTCGCTGCGTAATACCCGCACCGGCCGTCCCAGCACCAAAGCTCATGTAGACCTGGTCGGTCATCTTTTGCTTTGAGATGTTGAGGGCGCCGAGAATACCAGCCAGCACGATGATGCCAGTACCCTGGATATCATCGTTAAACGTCGTTAACTGGTCCTTGTACTGGTCCAGAATGTCAGCGGCGTTGCTCCGGCCAAAGTCTTCAAAGTGCAGGTACAACTTGGGGAAAAGCGTCCGGGCCGTGTCCACGAACTTGTCAACGAAGGCGTGGTACTCATCGCCGTACACCCGCTGCTTCCGCAGACCCAGGTAGAGGTCATCGTTCAGCAACGATTCGTTGTTCGTACCAGCGTCAAGAACAACTGGCAGTACTTGGCTTGGGTCAATCCCAGCCGCGGCGGTGTACACCATCAACTTACCAACGGCGATGTCGACACCCTGCGTACCCCAGTCACCAATACCCAGAATTCCTTCAGCGTCGGTTACCACGATCAGGCGAATGTCGCGGCCGTCTGCACTGGCCTTCAATGCGTCCTCAATGTGGTCCTGGTCCTCAATGGACAAGTACGTGGCGTTCTGAGGGTCAATGAACAGGGCGCTATAGTTTTCAATCGTATCCGCAATCGTTGGGTCGTAGACGATTGGCATGAATTCGGCCACGTGCTGACCAAACAACGCGTAGAACAATACGTGGTTGTGGTTGAAGATATCCATCAGGAAGATCCGCTTTTCAAGTGCGGAAGGCTTCTGTGAATACTGGGCGTATGCCTGCGCTACCTGCTGGTCCAACGTCTGAACGGCTGGTGGTAACACCCCGTTCAAACCGTAACGATCACGTTCTGCCTTAGTAAAGGCCGTACCCTTGTTCAGGAAGGGGTTGTTGATAATTTGCTGTGCAGTGAGTGTCATAAATGGTTCCTCCTCGTTTAGTTGGTTAATGGAACGCTTGTTGTCATTTGTTAACGAGGAACAGCATACGGCACGCAAAAAAAATTATAGTCAAACCATCCAGCCGTGATAAAATGTTTTTATATGAGCGGCGATAACCCCTGAAAGGACGGCCTTTTGAATGAACACACGCGACTTCGAATATTTTGTACAACTAGTGAAATTAAAAAATTTTTCCGCAGTGGCCAAATTTTTTTCATGTGAGCCAACCGACCGTTTCCCTCTCATTAAAACGCCTCGAGGAGGAGTACGGGGTCGAGCTGATCCACCGTGATCGTAGTCACAACACGCTGTCCGTGACCAAAGCCGGGGCGCAACTAGCCACACACGCGCTTAGCATTTTAAGCGAGCTGACCCAAACCCAAAAGGATCTCGAGGCCCTCCAAGAGACCACCGTCCGTTTGGGGTTACCACCCATCATTGGTAATTATTACTTTCCGCAGTTCATTCCCACGCTGGTCCAAACGGGCACCATGGACACTTGCGCACCGTTGAGGGGGGATCGGGCAACCTGCTCAAGCGTCTGCGCGAGGGTGAGCTGGACATGGCCCTACTCGGCAGCGTCGGCCCCCTGGCAGCCAAAGACCTGCAGGTAGAGCAGCTCTTTGCCCGCCCGTTTACCATTATTGCCGCGCCCCAACGCCACATTGGCCGCGATGGGCGTACCACTTTTGCCAACCTGGTCGGGGAACCGTTCGTCGCACTCGGCGAACAGTACGTACACGCACAAGCCTTCCGCGTGCTCAACCACAGCGCTGGCGTACGGCAACGAATCGTATTTCGGAGCGACGACGTGAACCTAATCAAAAACATGGTCCGCCAGGATGTGGGTATCGCCCTCCTGACCGATCTCGCAATCACCCCGGAAGACAACCTCCAGCTGATCCACCTCACCGATGTCGACCAACCACTGTTCACCGTGTCGTTGGTCCGCCGGCAAAACCAACTGACCACCCCGGTGCAACGCCAGGTGATCAGCACCCTGATTCAGCAACAATAACCGGTGTGGGCGCGTGATGGTGGCCTTGACGACAGCTCCTGCCTCAACAACACCGGCAAGCCGCCTCTCCGACTCGCACATACCGCCGACTGGTGATGGCTTGCGGCCACCGTTAGCGCGTGCACTAACAATATTATTATGGTATTCTAATGCCAATGCCATCAGGGGCTTGCTTTACTTCTACCACACCGGGCGGTAGGGTAATTAACGGGTGATTAAAATGACAATTAAACTGGAACGTATTTATACACGACCGGGCACACCGGGCTTCCGCATCCTCACTGACCGTCTGTGGCCGCGGGGCATCAAAAAAGTGGACGCCCACCTCGACCTCTGGGCCAAGGACATCGCGCCCACCAACGACTTGCGTAAGTGGTTCAACCACGAACCGGCCAAGTTTGCCGAATTCACAACCCGTTACATGGCCGAATTGGACACCAATCCAGCCACAGACGGGTTCATTAATACTCTTAATGAGCAACTTGCTACTGGCACACCCGTGATTCTCCTGTTTGGGGCCAAGGATACGGCCAATAACCAGGCCGTGGTGCTCAACGAGTGGCTTGTGGCACACGGGGTACACGCATGACTTACACCAAACGCGACGCCCGCCAGCGACAAATCGCGACGCTGCGAGTCATGCCCCTTGCGCAACGGATAGCTGAAACCAAGACATTATGGCAGCAACTCACCACGCTACCAGTGTGGCGTAGTGCGCGCACCATCGCGACTACCATTAGTGGGGACTTTGAAGTTGACACTAGCGGTGTTATTGCCGCAGCGCAGCAGGCCGGTAAATCCGTCTTGGTACCCAGGACGTTGCCGCACCGCCAGTTAGCCTTCCTCCCGTTCACCACGATGAACGCGCTGGTCCGCAGCAAATTTGGCATCCTCGAGCCCCCCTACGACCCGGCACTGGTGAACAACCAGCCCGACCTGATGATTGTTCCGGGATTGGCCTATACCCAGCAGTCACGGTCCCGCCTGGGGTTTGGCGGTGGCTATTATGACCGCTTCCTGACCCACTTTGTGGGAACCACGGTGGCGCTGGCGCTGTCCGTACAGATACGACCAGAAGACGACTGGCCACGCGACACCTTCGACGTGCCATTGCAACACATTATCACCACAAAACATTAACCGAAGGGGTCTAGATTATTGCAAGCATTTCTCTCAAGCGTTTTTGGCGTTGCTGAAATTATTATTTTAATCGCGGTTGGCTACTGGCTGTCCGCCCGCCACTGGCTGAGTGCGCAAAGTGGCAAAATTATTGCCAAAATCATTACGCAAGTCGCCCTGCCCGCGTACATGGTGGTCACCGTGAGCGAAAAATTCACCGCCAGCGAACTGATCCGGTTACTCCCGGACCTGCGCTACCCGCTAATTTCCATGGCAATTCTGGGTGTACTGTCCGCAATAGTGGCTTTGTTCCTGCGGGTCGACCGTAGCCGCATCGGGCTGTTTTGTTCAATGTTCCTGAACTCCAACACGGTCTTTATCGGCTTACCGTTAAACATGGCGCTATTTGGTGCCCGGAGTGTGCCGTACGTCCTGGTTTACTACATGGCTAACACCACCGTGTTCTGGACAGTGGGCGTCTACTTGATCCAGCGCGACGGACCCGGCGACGCGGAGTTTGACTTCAAACGGGCGTTGGGTAAAATTTTCTCACCACCATTGCTGGGCTTTATCGTCGGAATCATCATCGTGATGCTCCACATCCAGCTACCCAACTTTCTGTCCGCCGACTTGGAGTACGTTGGGGACCTGACCGTCCCGGGATCAATGTTCTTCATCGGGATCACCATCCAGCAGTCTGGTATTCGTAACGCGCTGCGCCTCGACAAAGACTTTCTGGGCGTGCTGCTGGGACGCTTCATCTTTGCGCCCCTGATTATGTCGATTCTGCTGGCGGGGGCGGACATGCCGGCGTTAATGAAGACCGTCTTCATCATCCAGTCATGCATGCCCGTCATGACCAATGCGCCCGTGGTGGCACGGCTCTATGACGCGGACAGCGAGTTTGCGGCGGTGGGCGTAGCTGGTTCCACGGTGCTGGCGATGGTGGCTATTCCCATCGTCATGACCCTCATTCACTAACCAGACAAAAATGGCGTTCACCCTCCACGGATGAACGCCATTATTAGTTAACCGTTACTGAACTTGTTGAATTTCGACGGGCACGTTATCGGGGACCATCTGCCGGATCTTCACGGTGAGGGCTTCGAGCGGCTGCCGGAAGGTCATCCGTACGTAACGACGCGGATTGAAGGCAAAGACCACAATCACAAGTTGACGACCACGCACCGTTTGCACGGGCAAAATGGTCACACCGGCTAATGTGGAAAGCCGCAGCACACGTTGGAACATACCGTAACCCACAACGCGGTCGCTGGCGATACCGCCGTATCCCGCAGAGACGTTCAAGAGGACGAACAGAGCAAGGAACACGACGTATGCCCAGCTGGCGGTGTACGTAGAAGCAATCAGCAGGGCGAACACTACGCCCCAGAACATCTGCATGTAAGCGTAGTTAGCGTGCACCTCGATCTGTGATTGCCAGTAAACGTTGTAACCCACGCAGGCGAGGAGCACCACGTCCAAAACTGTTAATAATATTTCCATACTTCGACACCACCTTTACTAATACCTGTTACTACCTACCACTATGATAACAGATTCGACGACCCAGGGCGAAACTTCCCCCTGCACGTCACTGCGTTGCTTGTAGATGCGGTTTCCTTGGGAATTGCACGTCCACCAGCTGCGGATTTGAACCACCAACCAATGGTTTACTGAGTCGCCTAGGAAATAAAACCCGGAATTGGGCGAAAATGTTGATATACCGCTTGCAAACACGTGTTCGTCATGCTATCTTGGAGACAAGAAACATACAGGGGGAAACATCATCATGGCTGAGCAGACCAAGAAGCGGTGGGTACAGATACTCACTAGTATTAACGACTCGATTACAAACCGTGGCTATCCGCCGACCGTCCGCGAAATTGGTGAGGCTGTTGGACTCAGTTCTTCGTCCACCGTGGCCGCCTACTTGCAAAAGTTACTGGTAGCGCAGTTAATTGCCAAGGACCCCTCGAAACCCCGTACCCTCGAATTGACCCCCGCGGGGTACGAGTATATTGGCGTAGCTCCGGAAAAAGGCATTCCCCTTGTCGGGACAGTTGCCGCTGGGGTTCCCATCACGGCTACCCAGAACATTGAAGAATACTTCCCCGTTCCTACCGGACTCAGCTATGACGAGGACGAACTCTTCATGTTGCGGGTGCAAGGTGAATCAATGATCAAAATGGGCATCTTGAACGGTGATAAACTGATCGTCCGCAAGCAAAGTGAAGCCGAAAACGGTCAGGTCGTCGTAGCGATGACTGAAGACGACGAAGCTACCGTCAAGCGCTTCTACCGCGAAGATGGGCGGATTCGTTTGCACCCCGAAAACGACACCATGAGTGACATGTATTTTGACACGATCACCATTTTGGGCCTGGTCGTGGGACTTTATCGTGACGAATTTGAATAAGGATTACGCGCGGGCGGACTGACAGGTCCGCTTTTTTTTGTGAGCAAATATCCAGGTGAATATTAAAAAAAAGATGTTGACACGCTGTGTAGAACGTTATATTCTATGAGCAACAAATTTTTTTCCCGCTACCCATTCAGGAGGTCATCTTATGCAACACTGCGCGCAGACACAACTGAATAACTTTTTCTTCGGCTTTTTCGGATAGCGGTTCACACGTTGGATGTGAACCGCGCCTGGTTCACATCCATGAGGCCGAAGTTCTTAAGCACGTCATTGACTCGCCACATGGATTATCTTTCATCCATGTGGCGATTTTGTTTTCCGGAAAACTAATGGCCAGCCACACGGATAGAGTTCATCCTGTGGCTGGCTTTTTTTGACACCTATCACTACACAATTTCTGGAGGAATGAACAATGAAGAAGTTAGCTAAAATTATGACCACCACCGTCGCTGTCGCAGCCATCACCCTACTGGCCGCGTGCGGTAAAAAGACCGCGCAGGCCGACACCACCACTAAAACCGTGAAGATCGGCATCTTGCAACAGATCAACCAAACCGCCCTCGACGACGCCCGTAAAGGCTTTATCGCCGAGTTGGCGAAACACGGGTACAAGCAAGGTAAAAACCTGAAGCTGGATTACCTCAACGCTCAAGGTGACCAAAGCAACCTGAAAACCATGTCTCAGCGACTAGCTAAAGACGATAATACGTTGAACCTGGCCATTGCGACCTCGGCCGCACAA
This sequence comes from Lacticaseibacillus thailandensis DSM 22698 = JCM 13996, assembly GCF_001312865.1. Taxonomy (GTDB): domain Bacteria; phylum Bacillota; class Bacilli; order Lactobacillales; family Lactobacillaceae; genus Lacticaseibacillus; species Lacticaseibacillus thailandensis. Next base: position 30,001 of record NZ_BBER01000006.1, read on the forward strand.
TCATTACAACAGGCCGACACCAAGACACCCTTACTGTTCACCGCCATTACCGATCCTAAGTCGGCCGGTTTAACCACTAATCTCAAGCAGCCGGACAAAAACGCAACCGGCGTCACCGACATGGTGAACGTGGCCGGCCAGATCAAGTTGTTACGGCGGTTAGTACCCAAAGCCAAAACGGTGGGGCTACTGTATAACGCTGCAGAGGCCAACTCAGTCATGCAGATTAAGCTGGCCCGGGCCGCACTGAAGGCCCAGGGCATGCACGTAGTCACCAAGACCGTCGCTTCCACCAACGACGTCGCCCAAACGACCCAGGTACTCGCAAAGCACGTCGACGCTATCTACGTACCCGCCGACAACACGGTCGCCGCGGCCATGGCCACCGTGGGTAAGGTCTCTGCCGCCACGAAGACGCCCGTCGTTCCCGCCGCTAGCACCATGGTCCAGGCGGGCGGTACTGCCACCAACGGAATCAGCTACAAGGAGCTGGGTCGGCAAACAGCCCGGATGGCCCTCAAGACCATCAAGGGCCAGCAGCCAAAGCAACTGGCAGTTGAAGCTCCCGCTAAGGTGAGCGTGGTCGTTAACCGCAACATGATGAAAAAGTTGAATATTCCTGTCAGCCGTATCAAATAAGGGCTGACGTTCCCCCGGGATGGCCGGTACCCACAAAAATTTATCCAAACCGGTTGACTTTAAAATACAATGAGGATATTCTTAGCCCTGTAATAAAAACTGCTATCAAGGAGTGTCGCTTATGTCTAACATTCGACGTAACAACTTGAACAACGCGTATTACTACGGCTATTACAGATAGCGGTTTGCATCATGGATGCAAACCAGCTGGTTTGTATCCATGATGGCCGTAGCAATTAATAATGCCTACAACCGCAACATGGATCGAAGCAATTCGAACACGTGGCGTTTTTCTATCTTCCGGAAGAGATAACAGGCCGGCCACGTGGACGTATTGCCCCCACGTGACCGGTCATTTTATTTTCCCGGGAGGAAATCAACATGAAGAAGTTTAAACAGATTATCGCCATCGCCGCCACTTTAACCGCCGTCACCTTACTAGCCGCCTGCGGCAAGAGTAGTAGCAGCACCAGTAGTAGTAAGACCGTCAAAATTGGGGTCCTGCAATTAGTCAGCCAAAGCGCCCTCGATGACGCCCGCAAAGGTTTTGAACAGGAGCTCGCCAAAGAAGGCTACAAGAGTGGTAAGAACCTGAAACTCGACTACGTGAACGCGCAGGGCGACCAAAGTAACTTAAAGACCATGAGTCAGCAACTGCAAAAAGACAAAAATGATTTGAATCTGGCCATTGCCACCCCCGCCGCACAGGCTTTACAAAAGCAGGACAATAAGACGCCCATGCTCTTCACGGCCGTGACCGACCCTAAGTCCGCGGGCTTGGTCACCAACCTCAAGCATCCCGACACCAACGCTACTGGGGTCACCGACAAGGTCAACACCAAAGCTCAAATTGAGCTACTCCACAAGATGTTCCCCAAGGCCAAGAAAATCGGCTTGCTCTACAACGCGGCCGAGGAAAACTCAGTCGTCCAAATCAAGACGGCTAAGCGGGTCATCAAGTCACTGGGTCTGACCCCGGTTGAAAAGACCGTTGCCACCACCAACGACGTGCAGCAAACTGCCGGCGCGTTGGCCAAGCAGCTGACGCCATCTACATTCCGACGGACAACGTCTGTGCTGCGGCCATGACCACGATTGGCAAGGTCACGGAGGCCGCTAAGGTGCCCGTGGTTACCGCCGACGCACGATGATCAAGAAGGCCGGTGTGGCGACCCGCGGGATCAGCTACAAACAGCTCGGACGCCAAACCGCTAAGATGGCCATCAAGATCATCAAGGGCAAGTCGGTCAAGCAACTCGCCGTGGAGAACCCAGCGCACACCCAACTCGTCACCGACGCCAAGCGTATGCGTCTATTCAAAGTCAAAGCATCAACGTTGAAGTAAACCATTCCTACCACGCGCACCACTAGAGAGGTTAACAATTATGGACATCGATATTCTGACATCAAGTGTGGCCCAAGGGTTCCTGTGGGCTATCATGGCAATTGGGGTCTACCTCACCTTCCGCATCCTCGACATCGCCGACATGACGGCCGAAGGTAGCTTCCCGTTAGGCGCTGCCATCACCGCCCACGCCATCACTCAGGCACTGGCCCCATCGCGGCCACGTTGATGGGCGCAGCTGGCGGCGCACTCGCCGGCTGGGTTTCGGGTATCATGACCACCAAGTTACACATCCCCGACCTACTATCTGGGATCCTGACCATGACCGGTTTGTACTCTGTGAACCTGTTCGTTATGGGCATGGCGAACGTACCGCTGACCGGGACCATGAAGACCGTCTTTAATATAATCAGCATTGGTGACAGCACCACCACCACCATCGTGGTGGGTGGCGTCATCATCGCCATCGTCATCATCGTCCTGGTGGCATTCTTTAACACCGAAATGGGCTTAGCGGCCCGCGCCGTTGGGAACAACGAGGACATGTCCGCCGCTAACGGAATCAACGCCGATGCGATGAAGATCATCGTCTACATGATCAGCAACGGCCTCATCGCCCTATCCGGGTCACTGATGGCGCAGACCAACGGGTACGCCGACGTCTCCATGGGGATTGGGACCATCGTCATCGCGTTGGCTGGGATCATCATCGCGGAGATCCTGCTGCACAACATCAGCTTTGGCCAACGCCTGCTCACCATCATCGTGGGAGCCATTATCTACCGGCTCATCATTGCCATCGTGCTGGAACTTGGGGTGGATGCCAACGCTCTGCGCTTATTCTACGCGCTGATGTTAACGTTGTTCCTGTCCCTGCCACTGATTCAGAAGAAAGTCGGCCAGGTGCAGCAGCGCCGGAAGAATACCAAGTCCATGAAGGAGGATGACTAACATGAGCAAACCAGTGTTAGAGGTCAAGCACCTACACCAGTACTTTGAGAAGGGCACGCCCAACGAAAACCACGCACTCAAGGACATCAACCTTACGCTCAACCAGGGCGACTTTGTGGCCATCATCGGGGGCAACGGGGCGGGTAAGTCCACGCTCCTCAACAGCGTGGCTGGCTCCCTACCCGTGAACCACGGGCAGGTGAAGATCGACGGCCAGGACGTCACCTACCAGAGCGTCAACAAGCGCGCCAAACTGATCAGCCGGGTGTTCCAGGATCCTAAACAGGGTACCGCTACCCTCCTGACGGTCGAGGAAAACCTCTCCCTCGCCCTGAAGCGCGGTAGCTGGCGCAACTTTTGGAGCCGCGGCGTAAAGCACAACGAGCGCCAAATGTTCCGCGACAAGCTTGCTAGCCTCGGCCTGGGATTGGAAGACCGCCTCAGCGCCGAGATTGGGTTGCTGTCTGGCGGGCAACGCCAAGCGGTGACCCTCCTGATGGCCACCATCCTGCAGCCATCACTCCTGTTGCTGGACGAACATACCGCCGCGCTGGACCCCCAGACGAGCGCAACCGTCATGGAACTGACCGATAAAATTGTGCAGGAACAGCACCTCACCACCCTGATGATCACCCACAACATGGCCGACGCCCTTAAGTACGGCAACCGGTTAGTCATGTTGGACCACGGACGGATCGTGGTGGACATTCAGGGCGACGAAAAGGCCGGGCTCACCGTGCCCGACCTGCTCGAACTGTTCAAACAGCAAAGTGGTACCGAACTCACGGATGACGCCGTGCTGTTGAGCTAGTTACCAACACTATACCAACATCAACGGGCGTGCCCCCAATCACCGTCAATGTACGGGTGATTGGAGCACGCCCGTTTTGCATATCCGTAACGCGTATACACAAAGATAGTGCACCGGCGTCAACGGTTAGCGAATCGTATCCAAATCGTGGTGCTGGACTAGCCACCACTGCACCACCCCGTCAATAGCCCCCTTAAGGCGGTTATATGGAACCAGGGTGTTGCTCATCACGATGACCGCGTTCTTGCCGTCTGGCGTGATACGGACAAAAGTTTCGTAGCCGTAACCCCAGCCGTTTGCATACAGCAAATCCATCCCCGCGTGGTAATAGCCACCACTATACTGCACGGTGTCCCGCGGCCCGTACAGGGCGTTCGCCTCAGCGGCATTGAGCAACCGTCCATCCAACAAGCTACTTTCCACACGGTACAAGTCACCCGGGGTCATAAATACCTGGCCGGTACCGAGCTCGTTGTGGGCCGCCGCGGCGGACACCACAAACGGGTGCTGGTAACGTTCAGGCGTACTGGCCACGTAGCCCTGGGCACTCTTTTGCCCGGTGGCGGTCGCGTAAGCCATGTGGGTCCCATGCAGTCGTAACGGCCGGGCCAGCGTTTGGAGCAGGACGTTCGCGTAACTTTGGTGCATGACCCGAGCCACGATACCTGCTAGTAACGTGAAGTTCACTTGCTGATACGACCACCGACCGTGTTGCGCGGGCTTAAACTGGATGGATTGAATCGCGCGCTGGATTACGGCGGCGTCACTCAACGGTTTGGCCGTCGCGGCGGGCATGGCGGGACCAACCAGGCCGGACGTCATGTCCATCATTTCGCGAATGGTCACCTGTTGGCTTCCCGGCACCTGGGGATAAAAGTCGCTCAGGTGGCTGTTAAAACTCAGCCGCCCTGTCTGGATGGCGCGCATGACCAGCGCTGCGGTGAGGCTTTTTTTGCACCGAATCAATTTCGTAACTCACGTTGGGGCTATTCTTCAACCCGTGGGCTGCGTCGGCCATCCCGTGACTGTACTGTCCCACCACGTGGTGATCTTGCACCACGATGGCCGTGCCCGAAAACGGCACCGGCGCCAATTTGGCGGCCAGGAGGCGGTTGACCGCCGCCGATTGCTCCTCATCGTAAAGGTGATCAGTACCCGTTGCTGAGGTCCGCGTCACGCGCGTTGCCGGCGTGTGGTGCAGTTGTGGCCGCAACAGTAACGTGCCGTCTACCAGTAGTAGCACCACAATGACGCCCCACGGCACCACAAACCACCGTTTATCGTTGCCCATGTTTACCTGCCTCCATTGGGTGAAGCGTCTGCTGCCAGGTCCGCGTGTAGAAGCGGTTATCCAAGTGGTACTGGTCTGGTGCCTGATGTTTCGTCAGAAATGGTTTCACCGCCCCATCGACCCGGAGCCAACCCCGCCACCCCAAGTGGATTGTGTCCTGCATAAAGTAGCGCTGGTGGCCATCCCGACTAAGATCGAGGATGTGCGTGAACCCCTGGGTCCCCAGCTGGTACTTGATCTTGCCGACCGTCTGTTGCATCATCGCCGCCGATAACCCGGTGTACTGTGCCCAACGGCCGTTGACTGGCGGAATAATGAAGAGAACCTGCGTGTGGTGCTGCGCAAATTGTTGCAGGACGAGCTGGAGGTCACTGTATTCGGGTGATTGCCGGTAATCAAAGTCGCGCTGACTACCACGCAACTTGGCTAACTCGCCGTGACCAAGCCGTTGCCGGAAGAAATGCTGGTCGATGCCCAACGCGTTGCCCCGGGTACCTTTGCGCCCAAGGGCATCCGCCCGCCGCGCCAACACAGTCGCTTGGTCACGCGCCGGTAACTGGCGGGCCGCCCGCGTAATGCGCGGCAGGTTGTCCCGCAATTGGAAACGGGAAAAAAAGGGCATCCTCGTTCGTCAGAATCGCACGCCGCAGAGCTAATAGTCGTCGTTGCTTAGTCGTCAATTTTTGACCGGTCGCGATGTGTAGCAACGCCCCCGTAACCACCCCACCGCTACGACCGGACGGCATACTCAGTAGCCGACGCGCCGCATACCGGTTAGCCACCGTGTTGTGGGCATGCTGTAACCACACAATGGTGTCCAACGGTGAATAATAGAAATCAAAGGCGGCCGCCGTTTGCCCCTTAGGCGTAAACCACTGGGGGGAGATGATGAAGACCACTTTGCGTGGGGCGCGGCTGCTTAACAGCGTCTGGCTACTCAAAAATTGTGTTAGTGACTGCGTCCCCGGGGCGCCCATCAACAGCGGGCGGTAGGAACGGTGGTACTTTGTCGCCAGTACGGATGGATGTAATGGATCCATCCGCGATAACTCCGAGGAACCCATAAAGGCACGTACCCACTGCGGACCGCCTGCTGCTTGATCCGTGCGCCCAGGAACACATCGGGCGACATGGACACGGCCGCGCGGTCGACCGTGCTGTCACTGAGACGGCATAATGCCACGGCACCATTAACCCACCGGCGAGGAGAATCCCGGCAATCAGGACCGGGCCGAGTATTTGCCACAAGCGTCGCCGGGTACTCATTGTAACTTGGCCTCGACCTGGTCAACAATTTTCTGGGGCGTGTCCCACTGCGACCGGTCAAACTCCGACACGGGGATGTTGACCCCCAACTGGTTGGTCAGTTCCAGCACCAACTGCACCGTATCCATTGAATCCATCAACGCGGTCGCGAATAAATTGACGTTCATGTCCCCGCTCACGTCTTCACCCGTTAAATCTTGTAATATTGCCAAAACCGTTGCTTTTACATCCATCAATCATTACCTCATTTCGTGTGTAAACCACAATGTATTTAGAAATCCCGAAAAAAATTAAAAAGCTTAAACAAACGACGTGGAACATCACCACCACGGCCAGCGCGCGCGTCCACCGATTATGCGGCACCTGCTGCCGGTGCCGTTTCTTAAATCGCAACCAGATATCGTTGATGATAATGGCGCCGGCGTGGAAGAGCCCGTACACAATGTAGTACCAGGTCACGCCGTGCCAGAACCCCATGATCAAGAAGTTGACCAAGTAGGCCACCTGCGAGACGTGGACCCGTTGCCGGACCAACTTGTGCTTCATGATGAAAAACGTCGTGCGCATAAAAATAAAGTCGCGGAACCAAAAGGACAGCGTCATGTGCCAGCGATTCCAGAAGTCCTTAATGTTGAGCGCCCGGAACGGCTGGTTGAAGTTCATGGGGGTGTTGATCCCCATCAAGTTGCTGACCCCCACCGCAAACAAACTGTAGCCGGCAAAGTCAAAGAATAAGTACATGCTGTACACGTACATATACCCCACTAGGGGCCAGGACAGGCCGAGGCCCCAGACCATCCCCCGGTGTAATAACGCGGCATGGGCGACGATGGGCAGCAGCACCGTGCCACACAGGTAGCCCAACACAAACTTGTATAACAACCCTAGGAACAGTCGGTGAACACCCTGGCCCACCAGCGTCAGGTAATCATCCGACTAGGGGCTTGCGTGTAATCGTGTTGAAACCGGCGAAACCGGTCAATCGGTCCCGACGACACCGTCGGAAAGAACAGCAGAAACCGTACAAAATCCCAGGTGGGCATCACCTTGATGGTGCCATCCCGTAATTCCATGATCACCTGCACGGCTTTGAACGACAGGTAACTGACCCCTAAGAACCCCCACCAGGAGTTATGGCCACCGCTAATGGCCGGCGTGAGTTTGACCAGCACCAACGGGATGATGCTGAGCAGTACGGTCCCGACAAACACCCAGGTGGCATTGTTGCGCTGCCGGTAGGCCCCATACACGCGCACCAGTAGCACTTGCCAGAGCAGGTAGACCACCAACGCCACGCCTTGATGCCACTTACTGCCACCAAAGACCAGTACCAACACCGCCGCGCTCATGATAGCTTCGTAAATTTGCAGGCGTCGTCCGTAGTACAAGCCCACCATTAGTGGTAATAGGGCCACGACCAGCCACACAAAGTACATCGGGTTAGCGTAGGGTTGGATGTTGATCATGAGGCGTTCGCCTCGCTAATCAGTTGTTTGATGGCCACCTTCCCGTTGGTGGTCATGGGCAACGCATCCCGGTAAACGAACCGCTGCGGCAACATATAGCTCATCATGCGAGCTCCCAAGTATTCCTTGCTGGCCTTAGTGGCGCTAATATGGCTATCAAATTGCTGGTCGTTCACCACAACGTAGGCCAGCAACTGGCGCACTTTGTGGTTCCGGTCGTACTGCGGCACCGCCACTCCGTGTTCAATCCATGGCACCTGGTTGAGGTAGTGGTTCACTTCTTCCAATTCGATGCGGTAGCCGTTCAGCTTGATCTGGAAGTCGGTGCGGCCCCGGTAGAAGACTAAACCGTCCGCATCGATTGAACCAAGGTCCCCCGTCCGGTACGACTGCTGGCCGTGATGTGGAGCAAAGACGGCCGCGGTTTTATCCGGCCGATTAATGTACCCTCGGGCCACACTGGGGCCGGTAATCAGTAGTTCGCCTTCAGTTTCACCGTTTACTTCGTGTTCCGTGCCTGGTACCAAGCTGATCTCGGTGTCGGCCTTGGCGTAACCAATGGGCAGTCGCTCGTACCGTGCCAGGACCGCCGGCGTAATCTCGATGGCTGACACCGCCACCGTAGCCTCCGTCGGGCCGTAGGTGTTAAAGAGGTGCACGTCCGGAAAGCGGTCCAACAGTTTGGCCGCCGTTTGGTGGGTCAACTCCTCACCGCAGAAGAACACGTGGGTGAGGTCCGGGTAATGTGCCGCGTCAAAGCTAGGTCCATCAGGCAAATTTCCATGAAGGACGGTGTGGAGACCCAGACGTTGACGGGCACCTGCGGCAGTGCCGTGAACAAATCCTTGAGGTTTTCTGTTGTTTCCCGTGGTAACACCCGCACGGTACCTCCAGCCAGCAAGGTCGGGTACAGGTCCATCACGGATAGGTCGAACGAATATGGAGCCTGCGCCAAGCTGATGGGCGTGTCCGGCAGACCAAAACCGGCCATCCAGTCGGTAAAACTACGTAGGTTGTCGTGGCTAATCTGCACCCCTTTGGGCTGACCGGTCGTACCCGACGTAAAGATGATGTAGAAAGTGTCATCCCCCGTCACGTACTGGGGCGTAATCGACGCTGCCCGCGTGTTCAGAATTAGTTTGAGGGCCACCGCACTCACGGTCGGCGTCGGCAGGGTGATGGGGAGGTCCGCGACCGCTAGCACCAATGCGGGCTGTGCAATCGTGTTGATCATGGTTAACCGGTCGTTAGGCGAATGGGTGTCCACGGGGATGTAGGCGTGCCCCGCTTTAACACACCCCAGGAAGGTCGCGATGCTGAGAAAACTCTGGTCGCAATACACCATAATCGGTGCGTGAGCCGGCAACTGGCGGGCCATGATGTAGTCCGCCAGGGCGTCGCTATATTGTTTCAATTCGCCGTAGGTATTAATTTGGCCCAGATTGTCATAGGCAATCCGGTGTGGGTACTGCGTGGCCACTTGGTCGATAGTTGCAACAATGTTAGTCATAAAAAGCTCCTTTGCATTCTCCTCCTGACGCTGCATCCCCGTCAGCAGGCTAAAACTCGTTATAAATGAAGTGGCTATTGTTCACCCCGCGGTAGCTGTACAAGTACACTAGCAACAGCATGATGATAAAGTACAGCACCGTGCGGGCAATGAAGCCACGGTTGGTCGGGCCAACCACTGCCGAATACGTTGCGTTGTCGTCACCCTCCTTTTGGTGCCTGCCATGTGCGTTCTACAAGCAAGCAGGCACCCAACTTAGCTCCCAGTGTAGGGTGAAGCGGAATGCCTGCTATCAACAAACCCTGAAATTAAGCTGAGAAATTCTCAGATAGCGGTTACGGTAACCACCGTGAGTGGCGAGCCCCAAACACTCCCACACCTTACGCAACCACGCAAAAGGGGCCGATCATGATCAGCAATAATGCTGGCCATGACCGGCCCCATTTATTTGGTTAATTTGATGCCTGTGCGCCCGGTAACGTCACCACAAAGCGCGTTCCACGCGGCAAATTATCTGCAATGGTCACCTGACCACCATTCAGTTCCACCAACCGCTGCACAATGGCCAACCCCAGTCCGGTGCCCGCCACTTGCTTGGAGCGCGAGGAATCCACCCGGTAGAAGCGGTCAAACACCTTGGGCTTTTCGTTAGCCGGAATGCCGATGCCGTGGTCGCTCACCGTGAGCATGACTCTGGCAGCCACTACGGCCAAACCAACCGTAATGGTGCTACGCTCCGGGGAATATTTCTGCGCGTTCATCACCAATGCGGACAATATCTGTTCCACGCTATCGGCATTCGCACACGCCACGGCACGCAGGGGCAACTGCACATTAATAGTCTGACTAACCTGGGCTTGTAGTTGCGCCACCACCTTCTGCACCAACGGACACAAATCAACCGCCGTGCGTGCCAATTCCGCCTGGTCCATCCGCGACAGTTGCAACAAGCTCACAATTAAGTGTTGCATCTTCAACGACTCATCGTCAATGGCGACGAGTGAATCGGGAATGATCTCCGGGTGGTCCCGCCCATGGCGCCGAATCAGCGCCACGTGTCCGCGAATACCCGCGATGGGCGTCCGTAATTCGTGCGAAGCGTCCGAGACAAACTGCCGGTTCCGCAATACTTGTTGGTTGAGTGACCGTAACAGGCGGTTGAACTCCAGGCTCAGGTTATGCACTTCATCAGGGGCGTCCGGCACCGGCAGCGTTTCCTGATAATTCGGTTGGTCAGTGTTGACGATATTCTGAGCCGCCGTGGTCAAATCCAGTAGCGGTTGGTTGAGGCGCCGCGCCAAAATGTAAATGACGGGAATTCCCAGAACCAAGCCCAAAATGGTGATTCCCACAATGGTCAAAAAGATGGTCCGAAACAGTCGCAACACGTTGTTCAGGCTCACCCAGATTTCGTAGTGGACGTGCTCCTTGTCCCGATGGCTCCACGATGACGCCCGGTAGTAGACCCCCACTTTGCTTTGGTACCGAATATTAATGTTCTTCAGTAAGCGCGCACTACGCCAGTCATCCCGCAAAAAGCGCCGGGCGTGGCGGGAATAGAACGTCCGTACATGTTTATTGCCACGGTACGCGCGCACCCGCACAAAAGTCATGCTGGTATTGAGTGAACTGGTGCGCGTCCAGTAGTCCCAGTCCGGCTTATCGTCGGCGGCAAAGGAGCGCTTCAACGCCGTCATGGTGTTGGCGGTGTTCTCGTAGCGACTGCGCACAATGTTCAGACCCACGATTGAGATTGTCGCCACCCCGACAATAACCATTAGCAACACTAGTAAGGTCGCGTAGGCGCGCGCCATCCGACCGGAACTGGTCGTGGGCCGCGCATGTAACCTCATCGGGTCACCTCACTGGGCAACGTGTAACCCACACCGCGAATCGTCTGGATGCGGGGGATGCCCGCAAACTCCTTTAACTTGGTGCGCAGGTAACGAATGTACACGTCCACGATGTTCACCTGACCGGTAAACTCGGGTCCCCACACTTCATCCAATAACTCGTCACGCGTGAGGGTCTCGCCTACTTTGCGCATCAACTCAGCCAGTAACGCGGCTTCACGCTGGGTCAACTGCACGGTGTCGGCACCCACCGTGGCTTGGCGTGACTTCACGTCCAGCATGAGCGCACCCACCTGGAGTTGTTGCTTGACCCCCTGGCGGTCTTCCCGGCGCAAAATAACCCGCACGCGGGCCAGTAACTCCTCAATTTCAAAGGGCTTAGTGATGTAGTCATCCGCACCGTTGTCGAGTCCGGCCACGCGGTCACCCACGTAATCACGGGCGGTCATCATGATGATGGGCACGTCACTAACTTTGCGAATTCGGCGCATGACCTCCAAGCCGTCGAGCCCCGGTAACATCCAGTCCAAAATAATCAGGTCAATGCCGCACCGATCCGCGTTGAAGGTGTCCCAGGCACCCAGGCCATCCGTGGCAACGACCACCTGGTACCCCTCAAACTGTAATTCAGGCCGCAAAAAGGTGATCATGCTGTCCTCATCATCCACCAATAAAATCTTCTTCAAGTTAGTGCCCCCAGATAGCTACCAATTTAGCCCGTATTTTGTTTCATGTTTCATCATAACGATTTCAACGGCCAAACTCATCATCCCGGAGGTGGAACCAGGTATTCTCAACCTAAATTTTAGTTTTGCTGGGGGCAATGCATAGCTAAGCACCGTAACTATTAGCTTGGGCAACCTACTGCGGCAACTCAAAGCCCTGGGCCCGTAAAATGGTGCCAATCTCGTCGCGATGGTGCAGACTGTCGACCAAGTGATGCTGCATGTACTGGGTGTACGTGTTGTCCTTCGCGTTAGTCGCCCGGGCGGCGTAGTACTTTTTGATAGTGTTATCATAGTCACGTAACACGCTCGTATCCGCCTGCGGGTAGCATTAATGCCCACCACGGCTGTCCGTGGCCACCGGGGTTTGAGCCCGGGCGTTGCGGCTGGCACCCCGACTTTTAGTCCCAGTAACGGGAAGGTGTAGCGCAGCAGGTGTAACAGGTCGATCATTCGCTGGGGATCGTTCAGGACGCTCCCCAGGTAGACGGTCCCCAAACCGCTACGCTCAGCCGCAGCGACCACGTTCTGGGCGGCCAGGGTCGCGTCAAACACGCCACCAAGCAAGGCATCCCAGTTGGTCAGCTGGTGCAGATCCCCATGGGCGCTTTGCACCAAGCGCACGTTCCGGGCTTGGTCCAACACAAAGATGTAGAGTTGGCCCGGGCCCTCCACGTACTGGTAGGTTGTGACCTGCGCGATTGCGTGCTGCAGTTGCGGGTCGGTCACCCGGATCAAGCTGAATTGTTGCATGAACTTGCTGGTCGCCGTGGCTTGGGCCACCGCCTCCAGAGTCTGCAATTGCTCCTCAGTCAGGGCCACGTCCGCAAACTGCCGAATGGAGCGGTGTTGCAAAGCGGCATCATCGATTTTTAGCATGATTAACTCACTCTCTTTCTATAGAAGAAGGTTTATGTATGCATCATAACACGATTCCACAAAACATTATGGTGCGGGGGGCGCACGTGAATAACCTCAAGCACATCGACGTTGATATTCCCCTCCACCAACTGGTAGCCGTTACTGGTCGCAGTGGCTCCGGCAAGTCGTCGTTGGCGATGGGGGTACTTTATGCGGAGGGGATGCGTCGGTACGTGAGCGCCCTCTCCACTTATACCCGGCGCCGGTTGGGCCAAACCAGCCGGGCCGCAGTAGATACTATTGAACATATTCCCAGTGCCATTGCGTTGCGACAGCGACCCGTAGTGCCCGGCATCCGCTCGACCGTCGGCACCACCACCGAAGCGCTGAACGTCATTCGGTTGATGTTCTCCCGCTTAGGCTCACCACGCTGCCCCAATGGTCACCAAATCCCGCCGACGCTCGACATTGCGCACAGTATGGACCGGCCCAATGATGGTGAAAGCCACATGGGCGAGATCATTTGTCCAGAATGTGGTGTGCACTTCCAGGCCTACTCCGCGGAAGACTTTGCCTTTAACTCCGCGGGCGCGTGCCCAACCTGTGGCGGGACCGGCCAAGCAAAAACGTTGGCGACCAACCGCCTCATTCCGGACCCCACTAAAACCATTCGTGAAGGCGCCGTGGCTTCCTGGCGGTTACCAGGCCGGAACTTCATGCACATCGTGGCCGAGCAAATTGGCATCAATATTGACACGCCGTTCCAGGACCTGCCCCCAGAACAACAGAACATGGTGTGGCACGGGCCACGGAAAAAGTACGCCATCAACATCCCCAGCAAGACGGGTAAAATTTTTCACATGGATAACGCGCAGTTTGAAAACGCGTTTAACGCCGTGGAGGACAGCATGGCTACCACGACCAACGAACGCGCCATTGCCCGCCTGAACCGCTTCTATGAATTTGGCACCTGCCCTACCTGCCACGGCACGCGGTTTAAGCCGGCACTGTTAACCCAGCAACTTGCCGGTAAAAACATCGCGGAAGTTAGTGACCTGACGCTCACCGAACTCCACGACTTTATCCCCCAGGTCTACACTTGGTTGCCCGCGGACATGCAGGATCTGGCCCACGACATCATTAGTGAACTCGACCAAATCATGCGGTCGCTCGACGAACTCGGGCTGGGCTACCTGACGTTGGCCCGTGCCGGCGCCTCCCTATCGACGGGTGAGCTGCAACGCATTCAGTTATCACGCACGTTACGTACCAAGACCACCGGTGTCCTCTACGTCCTGGATGAACCGTCCATTGGGTTGCATCCTGCGAACGTCCAAGGCCTGATTGACGTCATGCGCAGTCTGGTTACGCAGGGCAACTCGGTGGTTGTTGTTGACCACGACACGGCAATTATCGAAGCTGCCGATACCGTCCTCGAAATTGGTCCCGGGGCCGGTGCTAGTGGTGGTCACCTGATCAACCAGGGCACGCCAGCAACCGTCGCGGCGGCATCATCCTCACTGATCGGACCGTTTTTGAACGGCACCGCCCAGCTGGTGGTTCGGCCCACAGCGACCGCTACCACCCAGCCGGCGACCAAGCGGTTCGGCCTCACGGTGACGGACCGGTTCAACCTCCACAACGTCCACGCAGATTTCCCGGTCAACCAATTCTCGGTCGTCAGCGGCTTTTCGGGCGCCGGCAAATCCACGCTGGTGTTTGACGCCCTCGTGCCCGCCTTGACGGCCACGAAGCACCACCCAGCTCCCAGCTTCGTGCGGGACCTGCAACGCGGTGGTCTCCGGCGGGTGGTGGCCATTGACGCTACGCCCGTGGGCAAAAACATTCGCTCCACGGTTGCTACCTACACCAACGTTCTCGATAACCTGCGCGCGCTCTTTGCTTCCCAGCCTGAGGCGCAACGTCGCGGGTACACCGCCAGCAACTTTTCATATAACGTCAAAGCTGGTGCTTGCCCGACCTGTGGCGGGACGGGGGTCATCAGCCTTGATATCCAGTACCTGCCAGACATGCAACAGACTTGCCCGACCTGTGGCGGCCGGCGGTTCAACCCGGATGTGCTCACGGTTCGGTGGCAGGGCAACACGATTGCCGACCTGCTCGACTTGTCCGTGGACGACGCCATGACGACGCTGGCTGACATTCCCGCGATTGCCAAGACGCTCCAAACACTGCACGATATGGGCCTGGGCTACCTCCACCTTGGTGAAAGTACCCCAACCCTGTCTGGTGGTGAAGCCCAGCGGCTCAAACTGACCGCACATATGGGCCGGAGCCAAAAGGGTACCCTCTTCGTCTTTGATGAACCGTCAGTCGGCCTCCACCCACTGGACGTCCAGGTCCTGCTGGGCGTCTTCCAACGGCTACTCGACCAGGGTGGCACCGTGCTGGCCATCGAACACGACCTCGACGTCCTGGCCAACGCGGACTACATCCTCGACTTAGGGCCAGGTGGCGGCAGCGAGGGCGGACACATCGTCGCTAGCGGGACGCCTGCCCAAGTAGCCGCGAGTCACAAAGGCCATACCAGCCACTACCTGGCCGCCCACCGCCAGCATTTCGGCGTACAATAAAAGGCGTCCCGTACAGGACGCCCCAGTTAGGAAAAGCATTTACTTAATTTCTTCAAATTCACTCTTAGTTGCAACCGGCTTGAGGCTCCAGGCGGCGAACAAAGCCAAGATAGCAATGACCAACGTGCCGTAGCCCAGGAACTTCCATTCCCAGGTGATACCGATCATGTAAACATGAGCCAACACGAGGAGGACAGTGCCGCCGATCCAATCAACAAAGAAGCGAACACCACGGGTACGGGCGCGACCATCCAAAACGGTGAGAATCATGATGCTAAAGGTGAAGACAATCCCAAAGCTGATGGTGCTCCACCGTTCCATGAACGACGTGGGGGTGGTGGCGTACCAGCAACCAACGATAACGATGGCGGCAACAATCACCATGGCGATGACGATGCCCCACCCACTCTTTTTCCGACTTTTGGCTACATGTGCTGCGTGTTTACTCATAATTTCACCTCGCTAAGGCAAAGTGTACCAAAGATTGCCCCCCGCCGCACTAGTCAGACGGGAGTTGTAACATGTTCTAAATAATTTTGGGGCGGAGCCAGGCGCATAAAAAGTGGAGCGTAACTTACTTCGACAGTGCGGGCCAGGCTTGGCTTCGGTGCCGAAGTGGGCTACGCGGAACTTTTTGCCTTGTGTAGCTCGACGAGCAGCGCGAAACCTCGCGGGTAAAAGCGTTAGCATAAGGTGCTTTGACCTAATGGCCCGCGCAGCTCACCAATTCATCTCAAGGAGGATTCCATCATGACTAACAACTACGGCATCGGCTTTTACGCCGGCTACCACTGAGCGACCCAGACGCACTGCAGCAAGTGTCCCTACCGACCCCGACCCCGGGGCTGCAAGACCTCATTGTTGAAGTGCACGCGGTTAGCGTCAACCCAATTGACACCAAATTACGCCCCACCGTCTCTGAGTCCGACACCCCCACCATTCAAGGATATGACGCCACCGGGGTCGTTACCGCCGTGGGTGGTCAGGTCACCAACTTTCAGCCGGGCGACCGCGTCCTGTACGCTGGTACCACCACTCGGCCCGGGGCCAACCAACACCTCCAGGCTGTAGATAGTCGCATCGTGGCCCCAGCACCGGCGGGACCAACGGACGCCGAGCTCGCCGCTTTGCCCCTCGTGGGTTTGACGGCCTGGGAACTCCTCTTTGAACGGATGGGCTTTACCCCAGCCGCTGGAGCCAACGCCGGGCAAACTTTGCTCATCATTAACGGGGCCGGCGGCGTGGGCTCCATTATGTCCCAGCTGGCCCACTGGTCGGGTCTAACGGTCATCGCGACGGCGAGTCCCAGCCACTTTGAGTGGTTAGCACAACACCACGTTGACGTACCGATCGACTACCACGATAACCTCATCGCGAGCGTACAGCAGGCGGGTTACTCCCAGGTCAACGGTGTGGCAATCCTGCACCAAACCGAGCCCTACATTGTCGCTGCTAGCAAGTTAGTTGCACCGCTCGGCCACGTGGGCGCCCTGGTTACCCCCACCGCACCACTGGACGTAACGTTGCTCAAACCCAAAGCGGCCAGCCTCGACTTTGAGTACATGTTTACCAAAACGGACCACCAGGTTGCCCTCACCACGCAGGGAGCGATTTTGTCGCGTTTGGTTGCGCTATTAGCAGCAGGCAACATCACCAGTGACGTGGCGCTGAGCCTCAGTCCCATTACCGTAGACAACTTGCGGCAAGCCACCGCGGCGGTCGAAACCGGACACATGGCGGGCAAAGCCGTGGTCAGTGGTGGCTTTCCACCCGAGAATTAGGCTACACAAAAGGAGCTGCTGAAACGCACCACGCGTGCATTCCAACAGCTCCTTTTTTTATGGACCTTAAAATTCAGTTTCTACCAACTGCTTAGGCCGGATCAAGCACGGGGTGTCCGCACTGCCAGCATGGAACCCCTGCTCTTTGAGTAACCGGTTCAGGTGGGCATCGTGGCCTACTGCCACGATATTTTCAACCTGGCGGAAGTAATCAATCATTTCTTCCAGTAAGTGGGCGTCAACGCCGTCTTCCTGGTATTCGGGTAGCACTACCAGTTGGTCCAACAGTAGCACTGTGTGCATGTCAGATACGCCACGCACCATCCCACCAGGCGGCCGTCATCCCGCGCAGTCATAACCGTGGAATTGGCCAGACCCTCAGCAAGATTGGCCGCATTGTCAGCCTCTGCTTGCCAGCCGGCGCCACCATAAAGTGCCTTAATTTCATGGATATTCAACCCACGTTCAAACATATACTCAACCATCAAAACGGCCTCCGAAATTATTAGTCGTCATGATTCTACCGCACAAGCACACAAAGTCCACCCTAATTAATATTTTCATTAGAAAAAAATCATTTACGTTCATTGGTCACAAAGTCGATAAAGTGGACATCATCGTCGAGCACACCCACGTCTCCATGCAGGGACCAGCTACCGTCGCTACTATTACTGTGTAGCGACAGGTGCGGGTCAAGGTAATCGGTCGAATACCCCTTCACCAATACAGGACCGAGGTTGCTGTCCACGGTGGTATCGTAATCACTCAGGTCTGCGTCAGGCGGCACAATGTTGACGGTAAACTGGGTCTGCATGTGCATCATCGCGTGCTGGGAATACGGCCCGACCCCATCCTCAAAGGTGAGGAGCAAGTGGTTATCGCCCAACCGTGACTGGATAAACTTACTCGTTGCTTCATCAAAACGCATGTCCATCATTATCACCTCACGCACAGAATAACGGAAAGCGATTGCAAAAGCAACACTTATAGTCAACCCACAGAAGAAGTTGCGCGTCTTTACTTTCTTTTAAATTGTAAGTAAGAGTTTGGTCACAATTTCTTCACAATTAGACTTTAGTATAAAAACATCGAGATGAGGCAAAACCCATCCCGATACCCAACCCAACTTTTTTTTCATTTTACTCCTCCAAAGTAAAATAGTTGGTCGGTTTACCCGCCGGCCAACAGACCCTTACTCCATGGACTGTCGGCTCAACCCCCGGCAGTCTTTTTTTTGCGCAGGCTCTTAGCGCTCCGCGCTTAGAGCCTGCCACTCGGAGGCTGCGCGCCAGCTCAGCCGAGAGACTGTGGCCCGATACCAATCGGCAGTCAGAACGAGTACCGTGACAGTGCAAAACTAACTACTCTTTAGGGTGTACTCGCTGCTACTCGGAGGCTGCGCGTCAGCTCAGCCACGAGACAGTAGCCCGATACCGATCGGCAGTCAGAACGAGTACCGTAACAGTGCAAAACTAACTACCCTTTAGGGCGTACTCGCTGCCACTCGGAGGCTGCGCGTCAGCTCAGCCGAGAGACTGTGGTCCGATACTGATTAGCAGCCAGAACGAGATCGTTAGTGGGTCAGTCACGTGTAAAAACACAACATGACGAATTGCAACTGCCTTCCACTAGCCTCCTGTGTCGTCATCATTCTTTGCACCCTACGCCCTTTATCCCAAATTAGCAATGAAACTAACGCAAAATCTTCACATTTACCGACTATTATATTTTTTTTGTAGAGATGAGGAACCCAGAACCTCATCTACTACCTCTTCTTCATAACTGTGGGATTCCCAGATCCCACACCTCCCTCATTTGAGGCCCCGCCTTCGCGACGGGGCTTATTTTTTTTGAGCAACGAGTAGCCCTTTAGGGCGTACTCGTCGCCACTCGGAGGCTGCGCGGAGCTCAGCCGAGAGACTGCAGCCCGATAGCTGTCCGCAGTCAGAACGAACATACTAACAAATTACAACTAGCTTGCTTTAGCACTTACTCTCTGCCACTCGGAGGCTGCGCGCCAGCTCAGCCGAGAGACCGTAACCCGATACATATCGATTGTCGAACGAACATAGAAACAATTATAACTAGCCAGCTATAACACTCACTCCCTGCCACTCCCAGCCTCAGCACCCGCCGATCCAAGCACCCATGACCACGACCCCTTTGCTGACCCTATCAAAGCCAAAAGACGGACTAGCAACCATCCCCAAAGGGAACAACGGTTGCTAGTCCGTCTTTCAATCTACCGGCGACAAACACGTCATCATTCACTTCACAGCGTCGCAATAAAGCGCCCAAACGCGGCGTGTCCCGCCGCATCACGCTTGAATACACCGGCATCGGCCAGAACCCGGGCAAAGACGTGACCTACAGCTTGCTGTAACTGCGTCTGCGCGTTGGCCGCAGTCCAAGTAAACTGCGTCCGCAACTGATCAGCCCATGGCTTATGCATCGCGGCCATCTGGTTAGGCTGGCCCAGCAGGTACTTACGGACTTCCGCCAGTTCTGGTAATAACCGTGCCGGCAGGATGGCCAGCCCCATCACCTCAATGAGGCCGATGTTTTCCTTCTTAATGTGCTGAACGTCCTGATGTGGGTGAAAGATGCCATCCGGATACTGTGCTGAGGTTTGGTTATCCCGCAACACGATATCTAACTGGTAATCATCCCCGACACGCCGTGCAATCGGCGTCACGGTGTGGTGGCGTGTACCGTCTGCACCGACGGCCCGTACATCTACCGCGTCATCGGTGTAGTCTGCCCACGCCGCGCGGATATGCTCGGCCGCAGCCGCCAACTGGGTCCGCTCACTGGACGTCAACCGGATAACACTCATCGGCCACTTAACGACCGCCGCCTGGACGTCCGGAAAAGCCCCTAGCGTAAACGGTTGGTCGGTGGTCGCGACCGCCATCGGCATCGTGTGCCGGCCGCCCTGATAGTGCTCGTGTGCCAGCATTGATCCCCCCACAATGGGCAGGTCGGCGTTGGACCCGGCAAAGTAGTGCGGTAACCACGTCACGATGTCCAACAAGTTGGTAAATGTTTGGGCGCCAATATGCATGGGTTCGTGCACAGCATCCAGAAAAATAGCGTGCTCGTTAAAGTATGCGTACGGCGAGTACTGGAACCCCCAGGTGTGACCACCCAGGTTGAACCGAACCACCCGATGGTTAGCCCGCGCCGGAAAATCAGCCCGACCCGCGTAACCCTCGTTTTCCAGGCATAACTGGCAGGCCGGATAGCCATTACGTTGCTGGTGCGCCGCCGCCGCGATGTCCTTGGGATCCTTCTCCGGCTTCGACAGGTTAATGGTAATTTCGAGGTCGCCAAACTCGGTCGGAGTTTTGAAGGCCACGTTGCGCGCAATCGCTCGGGTCTGGATGTAATTGTTAGCACGGGATAGCCGGTAGAACCAGTCCGTCGCCGCCTGGGGTGAGTGCTGGTATTCCGCCCAAAACCGCGCGTTAGTTGCACTCGGTGTGGGCGTAGCCAAGTCCATTAATTGGGCTGCCACGATGGCGCGGGCCGACTGCGTATCCGTCACTACCTGATTGGTGACCCCCGCAGCCACCAGCCGGTCAAGGTTGGTGAGCGGGGCATCTGCCCCCGCTACGTCCGCCGCGGCATCACCCACCAACGCCAGGATCCGGTTGGTCAAATATACCCGGTCCATGGGCGTATACTGCGTGTTCGTTGCTAAAACGTAATCAATGTGTCGGTCAACTGCAGTCGTCATTGTATCCTCCCCGTCGTATTGCTCCAGGCGCGCAAAGTCGCCACCGGCAATGCGCCGCGTCCGTTCTTACTCGTCACGCACTCTGGCTCACTTATCCGCGAGTTTGTGGGCCCCGTCAGCCACTTCGGCGACGTAAAAGTCGGCATCATAACCGACCACCTCACGGTAACGCTGCCCAACCGCGGCCTGCACGGCAGCCACTGCATCTTTGGCCACGATGGCAATAGCGCAACCCCCAAAACCGGCCCCCGTCATCCGGGCACCGAGCACACCAGGTTGCTGGAGCGCGGTAGTGACCAAGGTATCCAGCTCGAGGCCGGTCACTTCAAAGTCGTACGCCAGACTGACCCCGGAAGCGGAGACCAAGCGACTAAACGTAGCCAAATCTCCGGCCTGTAGGGCCTTCGTGGCACGCAAAGTCCGCTGGTTTTCCACCACCGCGTGGCGCGCCCGCCGAATCAGGGTGTCATCATAAATCAAGTAACTGTATTCATCGAAGGTGTCACCATCAAGGTCGCCCAACGTCTTAATGTCCAGTTGCTTTTGCAACCGTGCCAAGCCTCCTCGCACTCACTGCGCCGCTCGTTGTACTTGGAGTCCGTCAGCTCCCGCCGCTTGTTGGTGTTCATGATCAAGATCACGTTATCCTGCAGGTCCAACGGCACCGACGCGTATTGTAACGTGTTGGTGTCCAGGAACACCGCGTGGTTGGCCTCACCCATTTCCACGGCAAACTGGTCCATGATGCCCGAGTTAACGCCGATATAGTTATTTTCCACTAGCTGACCCATCTTCACCAGCTCGACGCGGGAGAAGTGCAAGTCAAAGGTATCCTGCAAAATCGTCCCCATCAACATCTCCAACGAAGCGGATGACGACAACCCCGCCGCGTTTGGCAAGTTACCGTATATGTAAATATCCAACCCGTGGTCAAACTTGGCCCCGTGGGCTACCAGCTCGCGGGCCATACCCTTGGCGTAGTCGGTCCACCGCCCGTCTTTGGGTGTGTCCAGCTGAGCTAGTGGCACCGTCAGTACGCCCTGGTCCGCAAAGTTAGCGGAGTATAACCGCAGCGCCTGCTGGTCGTTAGTACCAACCGCAGCGTACGTACCCAAACTAATGGCACAAGGAAAGACGTGCCCGCCATTGAAGTCGGTATATTCACCAATTAGGTTAATACGGCCCGGCGCGAAGAACATGGCGTCCGCGGCATGACCAAATTGCTGTGTGAAGCCACTCGTAAGTGTTGCTGTATCCATGATGTCATCCTCCATAAATGTTCGTCATCAACTTTGTCGTTCAACCAACGTACTGGCCAACGTGGTGCGCGTGGGGGTGCGCACCTGCCCGGTAATCAGCGCGTGCAATTGCTGCACACCCACCTGTCCCAGCTCCTGCGTGGCGACGTGCACCGTACTCAACGCCGGCGTGAGGTAACGACCAATGGCGAGATCGTCAAAGCCCACGATGGTCACGTCTTGGGGAACCCGGAGGCCCGCCTCCTGTAAGGCTTTGATAGCCCCAATCGCCATGGTGTCGTTAGCCACAAAGAAAGCACTGGGCAGCTGGGCGCGCGGGGTGGTCTGCACCAACTGCCGCATCGTGGCGTACCCGCTTTCGGTCGTAAACTCACCGACCGCGACCAGCGGCTCGGTGCCGCCGGCGGCCACCACGTTGCTGGTAAATAGTTGCGGCCGCGGGTCGTGCAGGGCCACATGTCGGTAGTATATTCTTGACCCGCAAGCATGCCGATACGTGTGTGCCCCACCGCCACCAAGCGTTGTGCCAGCGCGGTAATGGGGCCCGCAAAGTCGGGCACCACGCAAGCAATTTCCCGCGTCAACACGTCTTGATCAACCACCACTAACGGTAGCCCCAGCGCCCGAAATGTCGTCAACTGGTCGTCGCTATACTTACCGACAGCCACCATCCCCACTAGGGCACGCCCATGAGGCAGCGCGTCACCGGGAAACACCCGTAACAGTTGGTACCCTAGTTGGGCGAGCTGGCTCTCCACGCCCCAACGGATCGATCGGTAGTACAAGTCACCATCCTCCTGGGCTTCCGTATACCACAGCATTTCGGCCACCGTACCGCGATGGACACCTTGGTGCCGCTGGTGTTTGGTGTAGTTCAGCGCTTCAGCGGCGGCAAAGATGCGCTGCCGGGTGTCCGCACCCACTGACAGGGTAGTATCTCCACTCAGTACCCGGGACACGGTCGCAACCGACACGTCCGCCCGGGTCGCAATATCCTTCAACGTTGCGATGACCCTCACCTCCTGCTGACAAGTTCAATGTAACTGGTTACAGGTAAAATGTAAACCCTTTCTTTACTAAAAATGGTAAATTTTTACTACATGTGTCGTCCCCTTCCACTGGTTCATCCTCAACAGCACTGTGGACCTAGATAACGGGACCAAAAAAAGCCTGCACCAACACTGGCGCAGACTTTCTACTATTATCTATCGTGTCCATTGCAATGAAACTAGAAGGCCGGATCGTTCGCCCAGTGGTTGATGGGCCCAAACTTATGACCCACCGCAATTTCGTGGCCAATTGCGTTCGTCACGAACGCACGGGCGATACGAATCGCACTCTCCACGTCCGTACCCTTAGCCAGTTCCGCGGCAATCACCGCACTGACCGTATCGCCGGTCCCGTTACGCCGATCCGTATCGAAGAACTGGGCGGGCAACCAGAAGGTCTTGCCGTCTTCCAGCAGCACAAAGTCATCAACCGTAGTTTGGTCACCACCGACACGTTCACCCTTGAGCAAGATGTTCTTGGCCCCCATTTGCTGCAGCTCATGCGCCGCCTGTTCGATGTCAGCTTTGCTCGTCAGCTTACGGCCGACCAGGTGCTCCGCCTCGTAAAAGTTCGGCGTCATCACGTCAGCTAGCGGAATCAGCCGGGACTTTAACGTCGCCAAGGCATCCGCTTCTAGCAGCAAGTTGCCGTGCTTGGTCACAATGACCGGATCCAACACTAGCTTGCCAAAGTCATACTTTTCCCAGTTATCCGCAACGGTGTTGATCAAGTCAGCATCTGCTAACATCCCGGTCTTAGCTGCGCGCACGTGTAAATCATCCGCCAGATCCTTGAATTCGTTACTAATAAATTTAAGTGGCATCGTGACACTATCGTGGATCCCGTACGAATTACCAGCCACCGCGGCGGTCAAGACCACCGTACCGTATACGCCACGCATGAAGAAACTGTGCAGGTCCGCCTCGATTCCCGCGGAACCATCACTGTCGGATCCACCAATTACCATTACCTGAGGATACTCATTTGCCATTGTGCACAAACCTCCTAGACATTAATCAAGATATCTCGTTACTTGGTTGGTGATTATTACTTACCGCCAACGTCCAGCGGGTAGACCGTCGCGTCCTCCACATTGCGGGTGCCAAACGAGTAAGACGCTGCGTCAATGTCGGCTTGGTCTGCTCACCTGGCCGCTTCCCCTCAAACAAAAACGGCAGGACTTACGTCGATAATACGCCGCCCTGCCGTGAAAAGATAGTCATGTTCTGCTGAAACAGGATGAAATCCGCTCATCCTGGCGTTAACAACCGTGCTTAGTTAAACGCGGGCCGCTTGGGGAGCACACCCCGCAACCAGGTGCCCAAGAACGGGTAGTTGTGTACTAACTCTAGCACCTGCACCGTGGCGTCCGGGTAGCCCAGCGAGATGTTGCCCTGCTCAGCATCGACCGTCACCGTCAAATCGTTGTGGTCGGGAAGGGCTAAGACGTACTGGCCTTCCCGGTCGGTTTCGCGCATCAAGACCGCGTTGTTCGCGGCCGTGACGAACAGTTCGTCCAGTGCTGGCACGTTCTGATCACTGTGGACGTTAACCGACAGGGTCAAGTTACTGCCCACCAGCTCGTCGGGAATCGTCGTGGATTCCCAGGCCAAGCCGTTGCCTGGCTCAGAGGCCGCACCCAGGTCCATCCAGTCATGGCCCTCGTCGTCGTACACGTGGAAACTGGCAACCGGGTCATCGGTTTCCACAAACAGCCGCACGTTGCCCGGCTCCGTGATCGTCGCGCTGTTGGTCAGCGGGGCGGCATTGTCGAACTTGGTGCCAAAGGTGAGGCCCGCCACCGGCTGCAAAACCGTCTCATCCACGCCACGGAACCGGTACCCCGTGGCGTACAAGGCTTTCGTCAACGCACTGAGCGCCTTCAGTTCGGCCTCAGTGTAATCAACTTTGGGGCCATCCTGTGCTGTGATCTGCAACAACGTTGGTAGATCCGTCGCCTGGAGGTAACCGTCCGTACTCAGCGGGTTCACGATGCTGAGCAACTCGTGGTTGTCGCCCTTGTTCGCCAAAAAGGCGGTGATAGTTGAGTGTTCCGCATCGTCGGCACTAGTTTTAAGCCAGAACCGATCCATGAACTCGGTTTCGTGGAGTCCCTCCGTTGCGTTAAACGACTGTACCAGCTTGTTTGCCAGTAACTCAGTGAACTCGTGGAGCAGGTTAGTCTGCGCCGTCACGTTGGCCGACCACACGTCGCTATTGGAGAAATCATTGACGCGTTCCTCGTACTTCAAAGTGATTCGGGTCCGAGCCTGTGCTGCCTCCATCTGCGTAGTGATGATCTCAATGGTTTCCTTATCGTTCAGGTTAAGCATTGTGCTGGCCCCCTTCATCAGCTTTCAGTGCCTGCATGTAGTCATCCGCCATGCTGGTTAGGACGTTGGCAAAGTCGGCCACCGTGTCGTACTCCTTCGTCACTGCTTGGTATTCATAGTTGGTCACAGCCGCGGCCACCTGTAACTGCCGCTTCTGGGAATCGAACGCCTTGTCCGCTGCCGCTTTGGCCTGGTCAAACTGCCGACGGATACGGTTAATGTCGAGCCCATTGCCGCGCCGTTGTGGCTGACGCGCGGGACGGACCGGTTGTTCCTCCGGGGCATCCCCATCCGGTTCATCGGGATCGATAAAGTTGCGCAGTAGTCCTCGCAACCCGCTACCATTATTAGCACTACTGCTAGCGGCGTTGCTGGCGACCCGGCCGCCCGTGCTGGCTTCACTGTCGCCGGCCTGATCGGCTTCCAGTGTTTCCAGCTGGTTATGCAGATCCGTGGCCTGCTGGTACACGTTACGGCGCATATCTTCTAGCTGGTCATCCAGGTAGGTCGCCTGGTGGTCAGCAAAGTCGTACAACTGTGGCATGATGGCGCGCTGGTCATCCGTTTGGTGCAAAATCGTGCGGTTAATGACGTCCAACCGCCCAAATTGACGCCGGTGATACCAGTCACCAAAGAAGACGCGGCCGTCGTCGGTCACATCAAAAAAATGGGATGTGGTCCCGTAACCAGCTAACTAGGTGTTGTTGCAGGAACGTCATCAACTCCTGCTCAGCCTGCTTGTCGTACGCCAATATGTATCCGGGAACGTCGTGTGGGTCTAGTCGCAGATTCGCGGCCGTGTTATCAATACCCTGATAAATACGGTACGTGGACTGGTCCGCCCACGCAGCGGCAAAGTGCTCGAAAAAAATCTTGTTGGTATTTGAGGCTCGTTTCTACTGACATGTTTTTATACCCCATTATTCTTATTGTTCTAATAACACCATTTTACCGCAACTCCACGTGATGACAAGCACAAACTGCCCGTAACGACGCGGACTTGCCCCCGCTCACCCAATGTTGAATCACGGTCACGTCACCGACCACCAGGAGGGTTGTCATTTAATTCCGCCTGGACACGGAGCAAGAACCGCCACCCACCTAAACGGCAGGACGAAATGAGTAAACTGCCCATGGGTTGCCCATCATTTGCTCATCCGGGTAGCCAAATCGCTAAACGGACATATATACTAGCCTACGGAATGGTTATGTAGAAGGGAAGTGGCGGTAGTGTCAACTCAACGCGAACTTAAACTAAAGTGGTTATTTCTGGGTTACTTGATCACCAACACGGGGGCCAGCTTTATTTGGCCATTAACTACTATCTATATGCACCAATACTTAGGCGAAACGCTCACCACTGCCGGTATCGTCCTCTTCTTTAACTCCATGGCCCAAGTGGTGGGCAACATCATCGGTGGCCGCATGTTCGACCGCTGGCGGGAAGACCGCACCATGCTGATTGGGGTAATTCTGGTCACCACCGCTACGGGGCTCCTCGTCCCGTTTCACGCCTGGCCAGCCTACCCGATTTTCCTCGTCATCAGTGGGTTTGGCAGTGGCATCGTGATGACGGCTATCAACGGCTTTGCCACCCGCATTCAAAACCATACGTCCAGCTACGTCTTTAACGTTCTGTACTTCACCAGTAATCTGGGCCTGGTGTTTGGCACCCTGCGGTCGGTTTCGTATTGCCACTAGGAATCACCATCGTTTTTGCCCTCGCATTCGCCATGTACCTGCTACTGTTCGTCATTTGGTTCAGCGAGTATCGTGGGCTCGCGCAGCCACGGCACGCCGTTCCTGGCGCCAGTGCCAAGGCGCGCGTCCACCTGGCCCTGCCAGTGATCACCGTCCTGACGACGCTGGTCATCGTGTGGCTCTTCTACGAGCAGTGGAACAGTAACATCTCGGCGTACATGTTGGGCATGGGCCTCAAGGTGCGTGACTATAGCTTCCTGTGGACCATTAATGCCGTCCTGATCGTGACCTTTCAGCCTGTCCTCACCTTTTTTTGACGATTGGTTGTCACGGCACCTTAACGGTCGCATCTACAGCGGCATCGCCCTACTGGCGGTCAGCTTCCCGCTGCTGATCGTTGCGCACCACTACGGCATGTTCGTCGCGTCGATGACCATCCTCACTTTGGGGGAGATTACGGCGCTACCAGCCATCTCGACCTACGTGGACCGCTTTGCCCCTGAAACCCAGAAGGGCCGCTACCAGGGCTTTGTCCAGGGCTGTGCTGCCAGTGGCCGTGCCCTCGGCCCACTGGTCGGCGCAATTATTATTGATGGTAGTTCGTACCGCGTGCTGTTTGTCGCAGCGACGGTCGTCATTACGATTGTGGCTTGCATCCATGCCGTAATCAACCGGACGTGGCGGCAACCCAGTCAAGCCGACTAGCTAGTCGTCCTCTGGTGGCGGCATGACTGGCTAATAGTAACCAATTTGATCAACGGATTCTTGGGCCCGTGACCATCCTGCAAGCTGGCTGGTCACGGGCCCATTTAGCGTGTGCGTAGATAAATTTATTCGGTGGGCATCCCCCCGACGGCACCCACTATATTGCTGACTAACTAAATGTAAAGACTTTATAATTTTCCGCCACGTGCACCTGCATGCACCCCGATAATGCGTTACCTTGACGTTAGAAATAAAGTAAGGGACGGGAGACCCATGAAGAAGATTTTACACGGCATGATCATCCTGGGAGTCGTTATTCTGGCGGTATTTGGTGCGTATAAACTGGACGTTTATCAGTGATTGGTGAACGCTGGCATCGTGCCGGTACAGGAACACGTGCGCATGGATGTGCCCTTGATTCGCAAAGGTACGGCACCATCCTTAGCCAATGGCAGCGAAGTCACCGCGTTGGCCATGCTACTCCAATATTATGGTTACCACGAAACCAAAAACACGTTGGCCGCGAACGTGCCGCGGGTCCCGTGGCTCTTTGCTGACGGGGACCATGGCAACCCGAACGTTGGGTTTGTCGGCTCCGTGTCTGGGGATAGTTATGGCCTGGGTGCTATCACCACCCTATGATGCGGTTAGCCCGGCAATACACCAGCCACGCGGTCGACATGTCCGGAAGCAGCTTTGACCAGGTTATCCGGGTGCTGGCCACGGGCCACCCGGTGTGGACGATTACCACAACCTCCTTTGCTCCCGTTCACGATTGGCAACGGTGGACGACCCCGCAAGGACACATTAAGGTTACCTACTCCATGAATAGTGTGGTCATCACCGGTTACGACCGCACCCAGAAACTGATCTACGTTAATGACCCGTATGGGCATAAGGACAAAGCCGTCAGTTGGGACAAGTTCCAGGCCGCATACAACCAGATGGGTCAGCAGGCTATTTATATTAAATAACGTGATAGCACGTATGACAATCATCCATTTTAACAATTTTTCAACGCGTTCGTGGTCCCCCGGGCGCGTTTTTGTGCTAGGCTGGGTACTAGCTTACTAAAAATGAGGCATTTTCATGAAACATCCCGTTCGTCTGCTGGTAACAGCCATCATCGTCTTGCTGGCCGTTGCTGGCGTCCTTGTGGTACACCAGTATACTAGCCACGATAATAATAACAGCTCACCAACGCACAAAGTTAGCACCACACCGCTCAAACGGCACGTTAAATATAACGTACCGTTGATTGACCAGATGGATTCCCCCACTTTGTATAACGGTTGTGAAGTCACCTCGTTAGCAATGCTACTTCAGTACTACGGTCACAACGTCACCAAGAACGACCTGGCCAACGCCATTAAGACGGTACCGCTCACGTATGACAACGGCGAACACGGTAACCCCAACGTCGGTTTTGTCGGCTCCGTTAGCGGCGACACGCCTGGGCTCGGCGTGTACCACGGGCCCATTGCCAAGCTTGCACGGAAGTATACCCACCACGTCACCGATATCTCCGGCAGCAAGTTTAGTGCCGTCATCCGCGCACTGTCGACGGGCCACCCCGTGTGGACGATTACTACCGCTACCTTTGCCAAAGTCGAGGACTTCCAGAAATGGCACACGCCGCAAGGCACCATCAAGGTCACCTATTCGCAGCATAGCGTCGTTATCACCGGCTACAACCGGGCCAAAAAGCTGATCTACATCAACAACCCGTACGGGCAAAAGAATCAGCCGTGAACTGGCACGACTTTGCCGCCGCGTATAAACAGATGGGGCGCCAAGCCATCTACATCAACCAAACTAAAACCAAATAGGTAAACAAAAATGACGACCCGTTGCACGCGGATCGTCATTTTTGTTGGTTGCTAGTGTTGGCGGGAACGAAACCAGTCCGCGCACTCGAGTAGCGCCATCACGATGAGGTAAGCACCGAAAAACCGGAAGGCCAACATCGCCGTACCAAACGGGTTAAGCAGTAGCACCGCCCCCGCAATGATAATCAGCACACCATAAGTTACCGACGGCCACGCCGGCACGTTAACGTACTGACGGTCAGCCGTAGCCACGCGAATTTTGTAGATGCCAAACAGAATCAACAGTACCCCCAGGAAGAAGGGGAGAATACTGATTAAAATCGTCGCTAGCCCCTCAGCCAGCAGCGACAGCACAATGAGAATCACCCCACCATACAGGCTACCTCCACGGTGGCGTAGCGCCATCACGAGCTGGTACACCCCGAGGACCAACAGTAACAAGCCAATCACAGCCACGCTACTGTTGAAGACCAGGTGGGGCGCAATCGCAATGACCAACCCCAAAACCAGCATGACAATTGCCGCGCTGATGCTGGGCCCCATGCCCTGTCCACGTGAACTACTTTGCATTTGTGTACCTCCCTTAGCCGACGATTATTAATTTACTAATATAATTCTACCATTGTTCGTGATCCCAGGTACGGCCATCGACCTCACCGCGCGCCATGGTCAACGCGTGGTCCTGTTGGCGAACAAAGTTGGCGCACGCCCGCCAAAACAGTTGATCAGGGTAACGCTGCGCCCGTTGTGCCTGTTGTTGTGTGCGTTCAAGTAGCCACGCGGTGCGTTCCGCCTGGGCTTGTGCTTCCACGTCATCCATCAGTCGTCATCTCCTCGCCGTAAATCACCCACGACTCCCCGTAACTGAGCGAGCTCATCATCCCGGTCAGTCAGCTCCGTGGCCGTCAGCTCATCGCCCAACGCCCGAGCCCGCTGAGCAAACCACGCGGCCAGTTCCGCGGGTGCCCCAGGATGGGGCATGCTGAGTAGCTGGCGGTACTGGATGTACGTTTGGGCGCGCGCAGCGTCGCTTTGATGCGCAAAGTCATTGATGTACAGTGCGGGTAACGGCACCATCGCAGCTTTGCGCGCCAACGACCAAAATGGCACCATCAACTGGTCAAGCGTAACGTTTTCGCTCCCACCGACCCGAAATGCGGCGCTGGGATGGCCAGTCGTCACGACCAACCCTAGCGCCTTACCGCGCAACTCGCCGGCCCGGGCCGCACTAACTTGGTGGTCGGTCCATTCGTCATCCAGCCAGGCCCACAGACTTGCCGGAGCACCGTACCAGTACAACGGAAATTGAAAGATGATACGGTCGGCTGCCTGTACGCGCGACCACAGTTGGTGGCGTGCCGCTGGTTCCAGGCCATCAAGATGCACCCACTCAGTGTGTGGTTCCAATGCAGCCGTGGCGCGCAAAAATGCCTGGCTCGTACTGCCATCAATGTCTGGATGGCTCACGATAATTAATGTTTGCATTGCGGCACCCCCATCGTCTTTGTCAGCCATATTGTAGCATTTGTCCGCCTACAGGCTCCAGCACGCCGGAATCGGAGCGCAAGAAAGCACCGCTGTGCGCGGCCCAATTAGGTTGCTCACAACGGTGCTCTTTGCGTGTATACACGCTATTATTCGTCATCGCGACGCTTCTTGTAGCCGACCAATCCTAGTAACATACCCAGAATAGTCAGACCCAGGGAGGCCATGGTTGACTCGTGTTCATCACTGGTTTGCGGTAGTGTCCGCCCCGTTCCTGGTAATTTGTGTCCGGCGGTAGCGGTATTACCGTCACCAACAGGAGTCGTACTGCCAATTGGCGTGGTGTCCCGCGTCGTGGTCGTTGCGTGACGCACGTGCACGTAACTGTGTGCCGTGGTGGACCCGCCGGTACTTGGCAACCGGTGCGGTGCGGTCGCTACACCGGTACTTGGCCTGTGGTTAGACGTGGTAACTGCCCCACCAGTGCTTGGTAGGCGGTGCGGCGTGCTGGTTGTACCGCCAGTTTCTGGGAGCCGACTAGCCGCTGCATGGTACACCACAATCACCGTGGTATTAGCGGCAGCGCCCGTAAACGTCAGCGCCGGAACCAGTGTGCGGTCAGGAGTCATACCAGCGACACTTGGCACCTGCACAGCGTCGAAACCGTTGTAACCTACTGCTACCCAGGCGCCATACGCTACTTGTGGATTATCCGGCTGACTGAAATCAACCGTTGCGGTCCGCTGGTAGCTAATGGTTTCGACCACATCCGGTGCGACCGTCCGACCAGCACCATCAACAAAGTGCACGGTCCGCGTGGCAACTTTCTCCAGGTCGCTATCAGTCAAGCCACTCGGGTAGTGCGGACTATCCGGATTACTTGGATTGAGTAGGTCACTAGGGGTCTTCGGGTTGTCGACCGTGACCTCCTGATCCGTTGGGTAGTAGGTGACCACCAGACTGACAGGGAATGGGCCCTCGTCGGTCATAGCGTCTACCGTTGTCCGGTCAGGCGTCAGGCCTGGTACTGTCGGACTAGTAACGGCAGCAAAGTTGCCGTTGCCACTTGCTGGTGTCCATTCACCATAAGTGACTATACCAGTACTCAAATCAACATCGGCCGTGCGAGTGAAGTCTACAGACTGTACCTTGTTAGGTGCGACCGTCTGTCCCGTTGCGTTCACGTAACGGATGGTTTCCGTTGCTGTCCGGTTCAAATCGTTGGTGTCCAGTCCTGCTGGATACTTTGGACTTTGATCGTTATCCGGATCAACCGGGGCACCTGGCTTTTGCGGGACAACTTCCGTTGGGTCGCTACCAGCTGGTACCTGCGGGTTGACCGTAATTACCGTCGGGTAATAGTAAACCGTTAACGTCACATCGGCAGCGGTGTCATCAACTAGTGCTGGCACTTCCGTTTGGTCTGGCGTTAAGCCTGCTTTCGTCGCTGCTGGTACCGCCGCAAACGTATCGCTACCATCAGCTGTCCAAGCACCATAGGTAACAGTGCCATTAGCTACATCAACTTTGGCTATACGGTGGTACGTGATCGTCGCCGTCTTGCTTGG
>NZ_BBER01000007.1 GCF_001312865.1 Lacticaseibacillus thailandensis DSM 22698 = JCM 13996
CGCGTAATCATAGTAATCATCCGCATCAACACTCACGGCTGGTGGCAACTGTGTCCGCACTTGCGGATCACTGTCCGGCAGTACACCTGCGCGCGTGTAGTCATAGTAGTCTTCCGACTCAACACTCACGGCTGGCGGCACCTGCGTCCGCACTTGCGGGTCGGTGTCCGGCAGTACACCCGCCGGCGTGTAGTCGTAGTAATCGTCCGCATCAACGCTCACAGCTGATGGCACCTGTGTCCGTACTTGCGGGTCAGTATCCGGCAATACACCTTCACGCGTGTAGTCGTAGTAATCATCGGCGTTAACACTCAATGCTGGCGGCACCTGCGTCCGCACTTGCGGGTCGGTGTCCGGCAGTACACCCGGCTGTGTGTAGTCGTAGTAATCATCCGCATCAACACTCACCGCTGGTGGTACCTGTGTCCGTACTTGTGGATCAGTGTCTGGCAGCACACCCGCCCGCGTGTAGTCGTAGTAATCGTCTGCATCAACGCTCACCGCTGGCGGTACCTGCGTCCGTACTTGCGGGTCGGTGTCCGGCAGTACGCCTGCCCGCGTGTAATCGTAGTAATCATCCGCATCAACACTCACCGCTGGCGGTACCTGTGTCCGTACTTGTGGATCAGTGTCTGGCAATACGCCGGTCGGGAACGCTGCCTGGTACGTCTCCTGATCCACCCACAACCCCGGTTGATCTACCTGGGTGCGCACCTGCGGATCAGTGTCTGGCAATACACCTGCGCGCGTGTAGTCATAGTAATCATCAGCATCAACACTCACCGCTGGTGGTACCTGCGTCCGTACTTGCGGGTCAGTGTCTGGCAATACACCTTCACGCGTGTAGTTGTAGTAATCATCAGCATCAACACTCACCGCTGGCGGCACCTGTGTCCTTATTTGCGGGTCGGTGTCTGGCAATACGCCAGTAGGAAAGGCCGCCTGGTACGTCTCCTGGTCCACCCACAACCCCGGTTGATCTACCTGAGTGCGCACCTGCGGGTCACTGTTCGGCAATACACCCGCCCGTGTGTAATCATAGTAATCATTCGCGGTCACACTCACTGCTGGTGGCACCTGCGTCCGTACTTGCGGGTCAGTGTCTGGCAATACGCCCGGCCGTGTGTAGTCGTAGTAGTCCTCTGGCAACACCGCCGTCGCCGGCCCGGTCGCCGTGCGGGTGTGCGTGCCGTAGACTAAATCAAAGCGGCCATACATATCCGTCCACCAACCCTGGTAGCAGTACAAGTAGTTGTCCATATAGCTCAGCAACGTCGCCAAAGTCGCCCCGTCACCGAGTTGGTCAAGCCATACTGATAGTGTGTGGGTTGGCCCATTGCGTGTGAACCGGAGTGTGGACTGGGTGTAGTTCAAAGCCAGTCCAGACACTGTCACTGGTGGGGTCGCGATGCCCTCACCATCGGGTCCGACCGTCGTCCGGTCCGTGTCCATCCACCGTAATGTCCGCCCCTGTTCGTCCTCGTAGGTCGTCATAACCTGGTAATCCTCCGCTTGGCGGTGTTCCGTCGTACTGTCAGTCACCGCCAGCCGTTTTACGGGTGGCGTCACCGTTACGGTCGCCGACGCTTCCGGTGCGGCACTGCTCGCGGGTGCCGGTGCTGACGCGACCGTAGCCGCACTACTGGCTACCGCACTGTTATCCGCGCGCGCCGCGGTGCTGGTAGCCGCAGTGCTGGTAGTCGCGCTGACTGCCGTGCTAGAACTAACCGTGCCGATGGCCCCACTGGAACCAGCCAAAGTCTTGGCGTCACTGCCCACCATCGAGCCTGACGCACTAGAGCTTGGCTCCTCCGTTACCGTTGCGGTCACCGTCGCGGCCGTGGTCGGTGCGGTCGTCGCGGCATTGACGGCGACGTCACTCACCGCTACCCCGCCAACTATCGCCAAAGCCATGGCGCACCACCGACTACCGGCCTTAAATAATTTCACTCGTCGGATCACCCGTTGCCAGGTAGCGCGGACGCCGCGTTGCTGTTGCTGTCGTTTCATGTTCTCCCTCCATGATCGCCACCGTGCTTAGCGGTGGACTAAGGCTAATTACTCGACACCTTCAGCGTACTGGCAACGTTCAATGCCTGCCAACAGCAACCTGTGCGGTCTTGACACCCCCCCTGCTGGCAACCATTAAAAAAACTAATCTTCACACCACCCAATCGCTACACACCACCGATAAGGAGAACCCTCGCCGCAACGTGCAGTGATCGTGGCGGGGCTGGTACTGAGTGTGTTACTCATCACGTGTCCATCAATACATTTATATGTACCCACCGAAACTTTGATAGTGACAAAGTCAACATGTGCAAAAATTCACTGCGCTACCCAAAACGGCGCCGGTAGACAAAAAAAACGAGCCCACCAACAGCTGCACGTGCAGCGCTAGTGGACTCATTATCATTATTCAACTAATTATTAAGCAACCAGTTCGGGCTTGGCGTCCTTGACCGGAATCTCGCGGACTTCGTAAGCTGTTTCCGGTACGCCATCGTGACGGAGTACCGTCATGAACTTGCGGGCGTTAAACGACTTGCCGTCCGGGTCAATCAACATCAAGTGGTCGTGCTTATCGTTCCATTCCCACTCGCCCATGTCCTTCAGGTCGGGGTGGCTCGCTGGATCCAAGTCCACCGGGTCGAAGAATTCGATTCGTACAAACACTGCGTCGGGTTCGTCCGCCGCGTTGGCCAGGAATGCCTTTGCTGCCGTTTCGTCTTTTGCCATATTCATCAACCTCCACTGATTTTTCCAACCGTCCAATACCGTGGTAGGCAAAGCCGGCGCGAGTTGCTCAGTCAAAGCTGGGAGGTATGCTTGGTCGTCACTTCACCGCGGTGAAAGGACTTACAACTTTATGGTAGTCAGCGCCAGCGTGAAAGTCAATTGTGTTTTCAAACTGGGTCGGGCCCGGACATTTGCTCGCAACCACGGAGCTGTGGTCGCTACTTCAAGCGCAATTTTACATAAATGCAAAATCACACCAAGTTTTGGCCCAAAACTTGCTGCAATTTGCCGCGTTTGTTTGCCCAGGGACGATAATAACAGACGTACGGTTGCCCTGGCAAACGGCGTCATTGTGGACCGTGAAGGAGGTGAAACAGTAACAAACAAGTCTAAACATAATCGGGTTGTTCAACGGTAATTAACGCCGTGTATTCTGTCCATGATGGCCCATTATTCTGCGGTATTCATTGTCATTCCAATCTGAGCCCAACCGTGCCGTAATTTGTTAATTTTAAGCATGCGCAATAATGGGGGAATTTATTATGTCTGATAAAATTTTGAAGTCTAAGAAGTTTGTTTACACGTCACTGGCAGCTGTTGCCTTGATGGGTGTTGGTACTGCCGCTGCAGTCAATACGCACGCATTTGGTAATGACGCTGTTGCTACTGTTCACGCCGACGAATATGAAGCCATCGACCAAATTGGTGCTACTTGGAATGAGGGTGATGGTAGCGCACCATATGTCGATGGCATTGAAACTGATGGACCTGTTTATCTAATTCCTAATAAGGTGATTGCTATCAATGTTCCTAAGGCGGATGGATATACAGCAAATGAATCTGTTGTTCACATTAAGGTTAATTCAACCGGCGATGGGTTCGCTCCTGAATCTGACCTGATGAATTTGGTTTACACGAAGAATTTTGCTTCCTCAACTTCAACTTCCAGTTCGGCAGCATCATCTAGTCAGTCTGCTGCAAGTCAGAGTTCTTCAACAACTCCAGCAAAGACAACGAGTAGTTCTTCGGCTGCTTCATCTGCAAGTCAACCAGCTACTAAGGCAAGTTCCAGTTCGCAGGCGGCTTCCGCACCTTCGTCCTCTGCTACCAATAATGATAACGGCGGCACAAAGGCGACTACCGGCACAACCGCTACTGCAACAACACTTGCTACCCAAAAGGCTAACGCCAAGGCCACAATTAATGGGATAGTAAGTTAACGGCCACGGAGAAGGCTAATGCAATCAAGGCAATTGATGCCGCCACTACTCCCGCTGGTGTCGCAGCTGTCGTCAGTGCTGCCAAGCAGGGCACGAACGCCTCGACTGGTGCGGCTACTTCTGGTAGTGCGGCCAAGTCGGGCGATGTTCAAACCGGCGTAACTAACAACGCTTTTGCCGGCATCGCTGGCGGTGTAGCCACATTCCTTGGTACCCTGGGTCTGGCACTGCGCAAGTTAGTAGCTTAACGCTACCGTATTTATCCATGATCCATCTCTACTGGTTAATTTTGGGAGCCTTCCCCATCACGAAGCTTTTTTTGGTGGCAAAATAAAAAGCCTTCCCATTCCAGGAAGACTAACTCAACCGCATTCACTGTTGCTGTGTTGGAGAGGTAACTACCGCGCTTACTTGAGCGCAACACTGACGAAGGTGCGGGACTTTTCGACCGGCACGGTCTGTCCGGCATCGCCCGTAGTACTGTCATTGGCACAAGTCCACAAGGTAGCCATCTTTTTGATCGACTTTAACTTGACGTTAGTTTTGACCTTGCTCCGGGATTTCAGATAGCTCAGGTAGTTTGCAAACTTTTGGGCGCTGCTAAAGCGTAAAGTGTGCGCAATTGAAGGCCCACTGTTAGTTTGGACGGCAAAAACGGTCCCCACGTACCGCTTCTTGGGGGTGTATATGTATACGTGCCGGTGCCGGTTCAGAAATTCTTGCTTCAAAAAGTCGTTGAGCCCGGCGAACATCGAGCCATTGTACATGTTGTGCCCATACAGGAACGTATTCCGCGCCGTAAAGTTAGGTTTATCCCGGTAGTCGATAAAAATTTGCCCCGAGACCGAGGCCTGGTCGCGTTCGTCATGGTGGAGATAGTAGGTATTATTACTACCAGCCATCACCGCGTAGTTGATGCGCGTGCCGGGCACATAAATCCAGGCCTTGATTTTAGGTTAATTTGGTGGAGTTTCCGCCAGTTAACGCTAATATTACCCGCAGCCGGCATGGTGGTTTGGTTAGTGTGACGCTTCTTGGTCACCTGCTTCGTCAATCGTTGCGCAGCCGCACGCTCGTGGGCCACTTCATGTTGCTGGTACAGGTAACGCCCACCGAAAAATAGGCCAATAACAAGCACAACAATCAACGCTAAATCGATGATATGCGCTAGTCGCTGGTTACCCCTTCCCTTTTTCGACACGTCCCCCAACCTCCTTTGGATCAATTATCGCAATACTCGCTGAAGCCCATTGTATCACGCTTGCCCGGCAATTAACGTCAGTACCACAATGCCAAGCACCACACTTTTAACTGGGGTCGTCACAGACTGCTACCGTTCGACCCGGGTAGCGCGCCGGGCCGGTAACGCCTGCAGTACGGTCGTCAACAGGATCAGCAGGCCGCCAATAATCTCCGCGCCCGCGAGCCGGGTGCCCAGCAGCAGGACCGTCGTCACCGTGGCGGTTAGCGGCTCAAAGGCGCTCAGCATCCCCGTCGTGCTGGCGGGAATGTACGCCAAACTGTTCAGATAAAGCAGGTAGGCAAACAACGTCCCGAACAAGATGATGAAGGCAATGGCGGCCAAGCCGGCCATCCCCAAATGTGGCGCTGCGGTCGTACCAAGTACCGGCCAGAGGGGCACGCCGCCCAGTAACATGGCCCAGCCGACCACCTGCGTTTCGTCGTACTTACGCAGGAGCGGCCGCGGTAACAGCGTGTAGCTGGCCTGGCTGACCCCGGCGAGGACGCCCCACACCACGGCGGCCGGCGCCAACGCCAGTGACGTCAACCGGCCCTGCGTCACCAGCAGGTAGGTGCCGACCAACGCGACGACGATGGAAACCACGTCGATACGCCGCGGCCACTGCCGGCTGGCCAGCGCCAGGTAGATAATGATAAACAGTGGGCCGAGGAATTGGAGCACGGTGGCGGTGGCGGCGTTACCGTAACTAACGGCAAGAAAGTACGTCAGTTGGGACGGCATCATGCCCATGATGGCAAAAATAATTAGCAAAACGGCATCGCGCCGGTTGTGCCAGATACGGAACACGTCGCGGCCACCACGCAGGCCGGCAAATAGCAGTAGCAGCACGCCCGCGCCCAGCAACCGCACCGCGACCAGCCAGAGCGGTTGGACGTGTAAAGCCGTAAACAGGTACTGGGCGACGGCGCCCGAGAAGCCCCAAAACATCGTCCCGATAATGACATTAGCAAAGCCTTTGCCGCGCTGTCCTACCGTTTCTGCCATTTTTTTTCTACCCACTTTTCCGACGGCTACAACGTCGTCATGTAATTAGTCTCTAGTATACAAGAAAGTGGGCGCCACTGACGGCGGTTGGCGCGGTAAAATTGCAATTTTGTTGGTCCAATCGCGCCGTCATCCCCTAGATAAAGTCGCCCACAGAATCGACACGTTGCCCTCGTTCAGGTCGACGTGGTCGAGGTACGCCGTCTGGTTGTACACGTCCAGGGCAAAGCCGCCCTGGTAGGCGGTCACGATGGAGGTGGAGAGATTTTTCAATCCCAGCAGGTGCTCATTGCCCGCCAGCTCCTTGATTCCGAGCTGGTTGATCCCGCCGTGACCGAAGATCAGGTGGTGCCAATCTAGAGACAGTGGTGGGACTACAACATCATCCACTATACCCAGATTTACGTTCCACTATGAACACATTACCCAAAATTTGATGCGCGCGGATGGGCAATCAAGACGATTGGGTTTCAGCGCAATAACCAGGACACAAAATCAACAGCCAGAATAATCACGGTTGCTTATGGTGGGATTAGCGGTAACATATACAGGTATGACTTTTTTTCAGAAAGAGGCTAACTATCGTGTCCAAACGCAACGTGCTCATCGTTACCATCGCCCTACTCCTATCCAACGCCATGAGTGGCCTGGATTCTACCATTATTAACACCGCCCTTCCGTCGATCATCGCGGATCTGCACGGGATCGAGCTCATGGGCTGGATCGTCGCCATCTTCTTGTTGGGGACTGCCGTCAGCACGCTCGTTTGGAGTAAGCTCGGTGAACATATCGGCAATAAACGCAGCTACCAGCTGTCCGCGCTCTTCTTTGTGGTCGGCTCGTTTCTGCAAGGACTGTCCCCCAACATCATCTTTCTCATCGTTACCCGCGCCATCGCCGGCCTGGGTAACGGGGGGATGATCTCCCTGCCCTACATCATTTACGCCGAGCTGTACAAACAGCCGCGCAAACGGATGCAGGTCCTCGGCTTTGTGTCAGCCAGTTACAGCATGGCCACCATCGTCGGCCCGCTGGTTGGTGGCTACATCGTCGACGCCTTCAGCTGGCACTGGGTCTTCTACATCAACGTCCCGATTGGCCTGCTGTCGGCACTGCTGGTACAGGTGTTCTACAAATTGCCCAAGCCCAAAGCCAAGCCGCACGTACAGCTGGACTACCTGGGTGGTAGCCTTATGGCCCTGGGCATCATTGCCATGCTCGGAGGCATCGAAATGATCGGCGTCACCAGCTGGTGGCTAGTCGCCGTGGTCTGGGTCATCGCCGTGGCCGCCATTGCCACCCTGGTCCGCGTGGAAAACCGCGCCGCCGACCCGATCATTCCGAACCGCCTGTTCCGCAACCGCGCCCTGGTCACCGACTTTGCCTCTTCACCATCATCTGGGGTGCGTTCATGGCCTTCCTGACCTACAGCCCGATGTGGGCTCAGGGGATCATCGGCACCAGCGCCCTGATTGGGGGTGCCACGCAAATTCCGAGTTCGTTCACCGACTTTTTTTGGCTCCGAGTCCGTCGCACCCCTGCGGCGTTACTTGTCACCCCACCGCGTGATTGGCCTGGGCATCATCACCCTCACGTTGGCGTTTGTGCTGATGGTGCTGATGGGCGTCCACGCCCCGTACTGGCTGATTCTGGTCGCCGGGGCCTTTGAAGGCTTTGGCAACGGGGCTTGCTTCAATGAGCTCCAAGTCAAGGTCCAACAAGACGCTGAGCGCCAGGACGTACCGGCCGCGACCTCGTTTAGCTACCTGATCCGGATGCTCAGCCAAACGTTCACCGCCGCCATCTACGGAATCATTATGAACGCCGCCTTGCGGGCCGGTGTAGTCCACTCTGGCGGCTGCATCACCATGGCGATGCTTAACAAGCTTAGTGACGCTGCCAGCGTCGGCAGCTTGCCCCAGCACCTGTTGCCGGCGATGCGCATCATCCTCCACCACGGGCTGCACAACATCATGATTGTCGCCCTAGTCCTGATGCTGGTATCACTCGTCATTAACGTGTTCGCGGAACACCGCGAACGCCACCAGGCCGCCATCCACATTTAAGCAGCCGCCTTACCGATAATCAGTCAACACAGCAGTTGTTCCGCCGTCACGGCCGACAACTGCTTTTTTTGTACCTTCACGATGTGCACCGGGCCACCACCTACACAACACCACCGTTTATCCCCGCAACACGACAACATAATTCCCACATTTGGCCGGTTGTGTTCAAAGTTGCACAAGTAGTCAAGCCCGCAGCAATGGCTTTTCTATGCAAGAATGAGAATAAACCCATGAATTTTTCACCATATTGAAGTCGCTTTCACGCCGAAATAAGCGGTCGTCCCCGTATACTGAAATTAAAGCAATGTGGCCGCACGCCACCGTACATTATCAGCGTTCGCAGAAAGGATGGGTGATTACCATGGCGGATAAACAAAAGCAATTGCGTTGGTTCAACGTCGCCTCATCGCCTTTGTGGCCGTTTGGGGCTTCGGCAACGTCATTAACAACTACGCCCAGCAAGGATTATCAGTCGTTGTTTCCTGGATCCTCATTATGCTGCTCTACTTTGTCCCGTACGCCCTGATCGTCGGCCAACTCGGGTCGGCCTTCAAGGATGAAAACGGTGGGGTGTCCTCGTGGATCAAACGGACCTCGACCAAACGTCTGGCCTACTACGCCGCCTGGACTTACTGGGTCGTCCACGTCCCGTACTTAGCCCAAAAGCCGCAGGGAATTCTCATCTCCCTCTCCTGGCTCTTCCGGGGGAACGGTTCGTTCGTCAACACCGTCAGTTCCATGACGGTCGCCCTGATTTGCCTGGCCCTCTTCCTGGCCTTTCTATGGCTGTCCGCCCGCGGTTTGACCACGTTGAACCGCATCGGCTCGGTCGCCGGCATGGCGATGTTCATCATGTCGATTTTGTTCATCATTCTGGCGGTATCCGCGCCGTTCATGACCTCCGGGGCGCACATCGCCACCCCACGCATGGACCAGTTGAGC
Organism: Lacticaseibacillus thailandensis DSM 22698 = JCM 13996; assembly: GCF_001312865.1. GTDB lineage: Bacteria > Bacillota > Bacilli > Lactobacillales > Lactobacillaceae > Lacticaseibacillus > Lacticaseibacillus thailandensis. Next base: position 9,216 of record NZ_BBER01000007.1, read on the forward strand.
ACGTACTTGCCCAAGTTCAACTTTAACTACTTCACTACCATCTCGATGCTGGTGTTCGCGGTCGGCGGGGCCGAAAAGATTTCCCCGTACGTGAACAACACCAAGCACGCCTCACGGGAATTTCCGCTGGGAATGCTGGTACTCGCCGGGATGGTGGCCATCTGTGCCATTCTCGGTTCGTTCGGGATGGGGATGCTGTTCAATTCCAACCACATTCCGCAAGACCTGATGGCTAACGGTGCTTACCAAGCGTTTGCCAAACTGGGTGGGTACTACCACGTTGGTAACATCTTCGTGATTCTCTACGCCCTCGCCCAGGCCATGGCGCAGATCTCCGCGCTGGCCTTCTCCATCGACGCACCGCTAAAGATCATGTTGGGTGATGCCGATCCTGAATTCATCCCCCGCAAGCTGGCAAAACTCAACCAGCGCGGCACCCCGATCAACGGTTACTACTTGACCGGGATTCTCGTTAGTATCATCATCGTGCTGCCCGCCTTCAACATGGGCAACATGAACCAACTGTATAACTGGTTGCTGAACCTGAACTCGGTGGTCATGCCACTGCGGTACCTGTGGGTATTCCTGGCCTTCATCTTTCTGAGCCACCACCTCGAACGGTACCAGTCGGATTACATGTTCATTAAGCATAAGACGACCGGCATGATCGTCGGTGGCTGGTGCTTCTTCTTCACCGCCTTTGCCTGCATCATGGGCATGGTACCGAAGATCAGCATGAGCGCCGACCCCGGCCAGTGGTGGTTCCAGCTGGCCCTGAACATCGCGACCCCACTGGTTCTGCTCGCGTTGGGCCTGATCCTGCCACTGATTGCCCGCCGGCACCAGCACGACCTCACGCAGGGGTAGTCACCATGACGTAACTGCCAATGAACCCAGACGCCCCGCCAACCATCACGGTCAGCGGGGCGTCTTTAGTGGGTCTACGCTTTCTATTGTGGTTTGCTATCAACACAGACAGTGTCAACCCGTTAATCATGCTCAGAGCCGAAGTTAAATAGCATCAAAATAGAGGCACCTGAGCGCAAACTCAGGTCCCTCTTACTTAAACGATCATGTCAGCTTACCCCACCGACCCGGCCATCGACATGCCAATCAGCCGGTTGAGCTCGACGGCGTATTCCATCGGCAACTCCTTGGCGAACGGTTCGACGAAACCCATGATGATCATCTCGGTCGCCTTCTGCTCGGTCAACCCGCGACTCATCAGGTAGTACAGCTGTGCCTCGGAAACCTTGCTGACTTTGGCCTCGTGCTCCATCGTCACGTCACTGGTGTGGATCTCGTTGATGGGGATGGTGTTGCTGCGGCTTTGCTCGTCCATCAAGATAGTGTCGCACTCAACGTGGGCAAAGGCGCCGCGTGCGTGCGGCCCAAAGCGGATGGTCCCGCGGTAATCGGTCGCACCGCCATCCTTGGCAATCGACTTGCTGATGATTGAGCTACTGGTGTTCGGCGCGTTGTGGATCATCCGCGCGCCGGAATCCAGTACCACCCCGTGGCCGGCGACCGCAATCGACAGCATCGTCCCCCGGGCGCCCTCACCGTTCAGATACACGGAGGGGTACTTCATTGTCACTTTGCTACCCAGGTTACCGTCGACCCACTCCATCGTCGCGCCAGCGGCGGCCGACGCGCGCTTAGTCTCCAGACTGTACACGTTGTTGCTCCAATTCTGGATGGTGGTGTAGCGGGCGTACGCGTCGTGCTTGACGAACACCTCGACCACGGCCGCGTGCAGACTATCACTCGAGTACGTGGGCGCGGTGCACCCCTCAACGTAATTCACGTGAGCACCAGGTTCAACGATGATCAACGTCCGCTCAAACTGGCCCATGTTTTCCGCGTTAATGCGGAAGAACGCCTGCAACGGGGTGTCGAGGTAGACCCCCGCCGGCACGTACAGGAAGGTACCCCCAGACCAAACAGCTGCGTTCAGGGCCGCGTACTTGTTGTCGTTCGGCGGCACCAACGTACCAAAGTATTGGTGCACGAGGTCCTCATGCTCGCGCAACGCCTGGTCCATCGAGGTAAACACGATGCCGAGGCGGTCGATCTCGTCTTTGAGGTGACCATAAACCACCTCGGACTCATACTGGGCGCTGGCCCCGGCCAGGTACTTGCGCTCAGCCTGGGGCACGCCCATCTGTTCAAAGGCGTCCTTGATGGCCGCGGGCACGTCCGCCCAGTCGCGTACCGGACGGTCGGTCGATTTCTCGTAGTAACGCATCCGGTCGAGGTCCAACCCCGACAGGTCAGGGCCAAAGCCCGGCTGTGCCATACGTTCATAAATATGGAAGGCGCGTAACCGCTGCGCCAACATCCACGCCGGTTCGTCCTTGGCGCGGGAAATCGCCCGCACAATGTCTTCCGTCAGCCCGCGGCCGGTCGAAAACAGCGGTGGGGTGTCTTCCACCTTAGTGGCCGTGGCGTCCTCATCGAGGAAGTTGACCTGGGCCGCCACCTGCTCGTTATTCTTGGTGTTCTTCGTCCGTGGCATCCTTGTCATCCCCCTTTGCTCCTGGTAATTGCCGTAACGCCGCATCCAGCGTCGTCCACGCTAACAGTGCACACTTGACCCGCGCCGGAAAGTCATGGACGCTCGCCAACGCCGCCGCATCGCCCAGCGACCGTGGTGCCGGTTGCCCGTCAACCACCATCGCTTGAAACGCCGCACTGAGCTGGTGCACCGTAGTCAATGGCGCGTCTGCGACCACCGTGGTCATCATGCTGGCACTAGCCCGGCTGATCGTACACCCGGCGGCCTGGGCGCTGATGCCGGTCACGCGCTGGCCGTCGGTGGTCAGCGCCAACGTGAGCGTGTCGCCGCAAGTCGGATTCTTGGCGGCCACCGTTGCCTGCGGGTGCGCCAATGCCACCGCGTGCCGTGGGTGGGCGGCGGCGTCCAACAGCACCTGCCGGTATAATTGTTGCAACCTACTTAGTCCCATCGAAAAACTCCTTTGCTGCCTGCACGCCGGCAATCAGCGCGGCCACGTCACCGTAACCGTTGTACACCCCAAAACTAGCGCGGGCGGTCCCGGTGATACCCAACGTCGCCATTAACGGCGCGGCGCAGTGGTGGCCAGCCCGCACTGCCACATCCTGTTCGTCCAGGAAGGTCGCCAGGTCGTGCGGGTGCACCCCGTCGAGGTTAAAACTGACGCAACCGTGGTTGGCGCGGTCGCCGTACAGGTGGACCCCATCAATCGCGTTAAGGTGCGTCCACGCCGCATCCCCAAGGGCGTCGACCCAGTCGTGCTTGGCCTCCGCGTCGGTGGTAATAAAGTCCAGCGCCGCGCCCAGACCGATGACGCCGACCGCGTTCTGACTGCCAGCTTCAAAGCGCGTCGGCGGGTCGGCCCACGTTGCCGTAGTCGGGGTGACCGTATCGATCATGCCGCCGCCGAGGTTGACCGGTGCCATCTGGACCAGGTAGTCCGCCCGACCATAGAGAATGCCAATGCCACTAGGGCCGTAAACTTTGTGGCCGGAGCAGGCGTAAAAGTCGCACCCCAACGCCTGCACGTCGACGTCCAGGTGGGCGGCGCCCTGCGCACCGTCCAGCACCAAGACGCCCCCGACCGCGTGAATTGCCGCCGCCAATTCGGCGGTGTCCGTCAGCGCGGCGCCGGTCACGTTGCTCATCTGACTAAGCGCGACGACGCGCGTGCGCGCATCAATATGTGCTAACACCCACGCCTGGTTGATTGCACCGGCCGCAGTCAGCGGGGCTACCTGGACCGTAGCACCAGTACGCTGGGCCAACGCCCGCCACGGCAGCACGTTACTGTGGTGTTCCAGTGCGCTGACGATGATGTTGTCGCCAGCGTGGACGGCGTGCGCCCCCCAACTTTGCGCCACCAGGTTTAAGCCGGCGGTCGCACCACTGGTAAAGACCACCTCGTCCGGCCGGGCCGCGTGCAACCAGCGGGCCACCTGCGCCCGGACGTCCTCAAAGCGGGTCGTCGCCGCGTAGGCCGTGCGGTACAGGCCGCGATGGAGCGGCGCATTTTCTTGCTCCATGTAGGTGGTCATCGCCGTCACCACGCTCTGCGGGTACTGGCTAGTGGCCCCGGCATCCAGGTAGTGGAGCTCCGGGTGTGCCGCGCAAAACGGGAACGCGCCCACCCACGGACTGGCTAACGCCGGTAAACTTGTCTGACTTTCAACCATTTAATTGCACCTCGATCAGTTGCTGAATCTCATCGCGCAGGGCCTTACTCATCGAGTCAGGTAGTAGCGCCAACAAAAAGCCACGAAGCACCAACCGCAGCGCTACCGGTCGGGCAACACCCCGGCTAAGGAAGTACCACAGCTGGTGCTCATCCACCGCCGCGACGGACGCGGCGTGGCCGGCCGTGACGTCATTTTCGTCAATCAGCAACAGCGGGTTAGCTTCCCCCAGTGCGTGGGGTGACAGCATCAGTACCCGGTTCTCTTGCTGGGCGTCACTCCCGCGGGCGCCCAACAGGATGTGCCCGATACCGTTCAAAATCAGTTGCGCGTGGTCGGTGATCACCCGTGCTGGTTGATCAACCTGCGTGTTCGTGGCCGCGTTAGTGACCGCGGTCGTGGCCGTCAGCCGGGCATGACCACCGGCCAACACGGCCATGTTGGCCTGGGCCTGCGCACCATCCCCGACCAGGTCAACAGCGTGGTACAGGATGCCGGCGTGGTGCCCAAAACTGGCCGACCGCCATGTCAGTTGGCTGTTGGCCCCACAGGTAACGCGTCGTTCTATGACCACCGCGGTGTCGCCGTACAAGTCGTACGTCTGGTAGTCCACCTGCGCGTCCGCGGCCAACGTTAGGCTAACCAACAACCGCGTTTGGCCACTCGCCTGCCCGCGCCAGGTTTCGGCGATATGGACCGTAGCGCCGGCGCCCACCTGGAGGTTGATCACCCCGCCTTGGGTTGCCGACCCGGTAATAGTGACCCGGCCATGCACGGTGTGGGCGGGCACGGTCACCGTCAGGCTCGGTCCGGCTTGGATCAGCTGCGCTGCCAAGCGGTCGTGCGGTGTCGGAGCCGTTCCGGCCGCCGCAACCTGGATGCCAGCTGTCACCGTGACGTGCGGCTGACCCGTCGCGGGCGCTGGCGCGGGCCGCAACGCGCGTTCCCAGTTGAACTTAGGCACCGCGGGCCAGAACGCCACCCCACGGGCTTGCCCCTCGCGCCTAGCCATTGTCCGCCTCCGACAACTGCTCGTAGCCGGTGTGTTCCAGGCTCTTGGCTAGCTCCGGGCCACCACTTTCGATAATGCGGCCGTCCTTCATCACGTGCACCACGTCGGGCACGATGTAGTTCAGCAGCCGCTGGTAGTGGGTGATGATCAGGCTGGCAAAGTTGGCGCTACGCATGCTGTTGACGCCGGCGGCCACGATCCGCAGGGCGTCAATGTCGAGCCCGGAATCGATCTCATCCAGGATTGCCAACGCCGGTTTGATCATCAGCAGTTGCAAAATCTCGTTCTTCTTCTTTTCCCCGCCTGAGAACCCGGCGTTGAGGTACCGGTCCGCCATATCCTCCGGCATCTTCAGTTTGGCCAGGTTGGCGTCTAGATCCTGTAAGAACTGGACGACGGGTACCTGGTCGTCATCCCCCCGCCGGCTGTTGACCGCCGCACGGATGAACTCAGCGTTGGTAATACCCGCGATGGCTGGCGGGTACTGCATCGCCAAAAACAGGCCGGCACGCGCCCGCTGGTCCACCGACCAGTCCAGGATGCTGGTGCCATCGAGGGTAATGTCGCCGGACCGCACCTCGTAGTTAGGATTGCCCATAATGGTTTCGGACAGCGTCGACTTCCCGGTCCCGTTTGGCCCCATGATGGCGTGCACCTCACCACTACGGATGGTCAGGTTCACGCCGCGTAAAATCTCTTTGTGCTCATCGTCACTATGTACCGCGACGTGTAGGTCGCGTACTGCCAAAGTTGTCATGTTCTATTTCTCCCCAATTTATGCGTCTGATTAGTGCAAAAAGTGACCCCGCCCACGACGGGGTCACTTGCTCACCGGTCTGCGCCGCTCTCTACACCCCTAGCGTCATCCGGGCCACCCGGCTCATTCGGTCCATTGTCCACGCCGGCGTCAGCCGGAACTGCACCCGCACCTGGCGTCCGGGGCGACCAACGCAATGGCGTGCTGGACCATCTTGTCCAGGTAATCCGTCAGCGGGCAGCCGATCTGTGTCAGCAACATCTGCACTTCGTAGTCACCGTTGTCCGTACGCCGAACGTGGTACACCAACCCGAGGTTAAGCATGTCGACCATCAATTCCGGGTCGACGGCCTGCACCAACGCGTCGGTCAACGCGGCGTCCGTAGTGGCATCAATATTCTCGGTGGTGGCGTGATAATCTGCTAACTGCATGCCCACGCCTCCTTTACCGGACCAGCCGGGACCAGATCACGACTTTGCCCGACTTGAGGGACGCCGGCACGTCAATGATCCGCTGGTTGGCACTCCCGCGAAACTGCAGGGTCAGGTCCATCTGCGCCTGCAGGAAGCGGCCATCAACCAGAATGTCCAGCAGGCGCAACAACTCCAGTTTGTCCTCCGTCTCCTGCATCAGTTCGTCCCACTTGTAGCCAGTCCAACTCCAAATGTCCTTGGTGTGTCCAAACTCCTTGCGGATCCGCCGGCAAATCTTCAGGCAGACCTGCGTATTCAAAAACGGTTCGCCGCCCAGTAGCGTCAGCCCCTGCACGTACGGTTGGGCCAGGTCCTTCATGATCCGGTCTTCCAACTCTTGCGTGTAGGGCTTCCCGTACCGGAAGTTCTGCGCCGCCAGGTTATAACAGCCTGGGCAAGCAAACATGCAACCCGATACATATAGTGAGCACCGCACACCCTCACCGTCGACAAAGTTGAACGGCTTGTAGCTCGCCACGTACTGGTGCGACAAATCTGCGGCGCGCCACTCGCCCGGTTTGGGGTTCTTCGGCAACGTCCGTGTACTTCTTCTTGCTGGATCTCGTTTTGGCTCAGCCATTGGTACCCCCAATCACGTCGAGCCCGAAGCTCATGTGCTTCTTCCGGCTGACGATTTCCTTGTGCCGACCGTGGACCATGGGCCGCTGGTTCGGGTTGCCCAGGTAGCCACAGGTCCGCTTGACCACGTCACAGGTCTGCGGGTCGGTGTTGCCACACTGTGGACATTTAAATCCGCGCGCGGTCGGCTTAAATTCACCTTTGAACCCACACTTAAAGCACTGGTCGATCGGGGTATTCGTCCCCAAGTAACCGATACGATCGTACGCGTAGTCCCAAACCGCCTCGAGGGCCTTTGGGTTTTGCTTCAGGTTCGGGTACTCACAGTAGTGAATAAACCCACCCGAGCAGTACTTCGGGTAATCCTTCTCAAAGTCGATCTTCTCAAACGGCGTCGGCTCTTGCGCACATCGTAATGGAAACTGTTCGTGTAGTATTCCTTATCGGTAATGTCCTTGATCCGGCCAAATTTACGGATGTCCGCCTGACAGAAGGTGTTGGTCAGGCTTTCCGCCGGGGTGGAGTAAACCGAGTAGTGGTAACCCTCGGCGGCCTCCCACTGCTTGCAGTGGTCGTAAAGGGCCTTGACCACGCTGATACTAAAGTTCTTGGCCTCCTGGTTGTGCTCCCATTCGGGGCCATAGAAGACGGTCCCCACTTCGTACAACCCAATGTAGCCCAGGCTGACCGTGGCGCGGCCGTTCTTAAACAGCTCGTCCACGTCGTCGTCTGGCCCTAGCCGCTTACCAAAGGCGCCGTTCATGTACAGCGTCGGGGCGTTCTTCGGCGTCGCCTGCTTGGCCCGCGCAATTTTGAACGCCAGGGCCTCGTGACAGACGTCCAGACGCGATTCCAACAGCGCCCAGAACTGGTCCTTGTTGCCACCAGATTCAAGCGCGATCCGCGGTAGGTTGACGGTCACCACGCCCAGGTTCATGCGCCCGGCGTTGACCTCCTTACCATTCTCGTCGTGCCAGCCTGCAGGAAGCTCCGGCACCCCATTGGCGCCTTGAAGCTCCCGGTCAACTCGACGATCTTGTCGTACATCAGCACGTCGGGGTACATCCGCTTAGTCGCGCACTCCACGGCCAGCTCCTTGATGTCATAGTTCGGGTCGCTAGGCCGCAGGTTAGTACCGCGCCGCAGGGTGAACACCAGCTTCGGGAAGATGGCGGTCCGCCGCTCGGTGCCCAGGCCCTTGATGCGCACCTTCAGGATGGCACGCTGAATTTCGCGCTCGATCCAGCTGGTACCGAGGCCAAAGCCGACGGTCGTAAACGGCGTCTGCCCTTGAGAACTGTACAGCGTGTTGATCTGGTATTCCAAACTCTCCATGGCCTGGTAAATATCCGCTTTGGTCTTACTGCGGGCGAACTCCTCCTGCTTATGCGGATCGTCGATCCACTCCTTGGCTTCAGCCAGGTGCCGCTGGTAGTTCTTCAAGGCGTAAGGTGCCAGCACTTCGTCAGTTCGGTCACTGGAACAGCCACCATACTGACTGGAAGCCACGCTGGCGATGATCTGCGCCATCTGCAGAACAGCGGTCTGGATCGACTGCGGCGTACCCATCTTGGCGTTGCCAATCTGGAACCCGTCGCGCATCATACCAGCAAAGTCGATCAAGCAACAGTTAGTCATCGGGCTGTACGGCTGATAATCGAGGTCGTGCCAGTGGATGTCACCCTTCATGTGGCTACGGCCACCGCTGGGGGCAGCATTTTCAACCCCTGCGCCCGGGCCACGGTCCCTGCCGTCAAATCACGCTGGGTGTTAAAGACCTCACTATCCTTGTTGGCATTCTCGTTGACGACGTTGCGGTCGCGACTTTGCAACCGGTTGAGCGCCGCGTCGAGGTCCTGAGCCTGCTGGCGCCGGGCGAGCTTGGCGCCCCGGTACTGGTGGTAAGCGTCGGCTGCTGCCGGGGCGTGCGTGGTGAGCGTCTCCTCGACGGCGGCCGCGATGGCGTTAGTGTCCGCTAACTGCCGGGCGCGGACCAATAAATCATCGCGTACGTCCTCGGCCAACTCGGTCTTACCGGCCGTCACGGCTGCGTCGACACTCGCTAACAACTTCACGTCACTGAACGGCTCCCGCACGCCGTTATGTTTATTGATCGTCACGGTATCCTGTTTATACGCTAACATGCCTACACCCTCCAAGATTCAAGATTGTTTATGTTCAATAATACACATGCTACGATATCACGTATATTATAGTCGCTTTGAGGCACTATATGTAGTAGTAATCGGGCTCATTTGGGGTAAGATGACACAATATCGTGTATGCTTACAAATACTTAGTTATGAAAACGCACGCCCGGCAAGCATTCAGCTTACTGGGCGTGCGCATTAGATAATTTGGGCATAAGCCGATGAAATTTTGGGCATACATCAGACCTGCAAAAATCCGTGGCGCTGCGATGACGTCACTTGAACAGGTGAAACGGCTTTTTGGTCAACTCCATGTCCACCGCCCGGTACATGTAACGGGCGGCAATGGCACGGTAAGGATGCCATTTACGGCACTTTTTCATCACCGCCTGCCGGTGCCAGTCATTGGTCTTGTAGACCCAACTGTACCCCTGCAAAAAGGCCACGTCCTCAAACGGCAACACGTCCGGCCGATCCAACACGAAGATCAGGTACATCTTCGCCGACCAGTTACCGATTCCGCGTACGCTGGTGAGATCGTGTAATACTTCGGTGTCACTCATGTCGGGGTACTGGTCAAAATCAATGGTATGGTTAACCACCGCGTCCGTCAACGCGCGGATGTAGCGCACCTTGGCCCGGGAGATGCCAATCGACAACAGTTGCGCATCGGTCAACTGGTGGATGGCCCCCGGCGTAACCGGACCCGCGACCAACGCGGCCAGGCGCCGGCTGAACACCGCCGCGACTTTGTTTGACAACATCTGGTTGATGATCTCCCGCACCATAAAGGCATATGGCGACGGGGCCAGCGTGTAGCTGATGGACCCCACCATCTGGATGACCTTAGCCAGGTGCTTATCCTTGGCACACAAGTACCGTACTGCTGGCGTGTCCGCTGTTAATGTATGCACTGCTGGCATGAACGTTCCCCCCTAAACTCGTCATCCCTAAAACACGAATAGCCGACGAGCATGCCCGTCGGCTATTCATTGCCATTATTTAGTGATGTCGTTACCAAAGTACTTCTTGGACAGACGGGTCAACGTCCCGTTCTTCTTCAGCACCTTGATAGCCTTGCTAATGCGGTTGCGCAGCGCGCCGTTGTGCTTACCGACCATGGCAGCAATCTTAGCGGGTGCTACTTCACTCTTCTTCAGCTCGGTGACCTTGAGACCCTTAGTATCGTTAGACTGCTTGTAGGCGTACCATGCGGGCATCGAGTTAATTGTCCCGGCTGCGCGGCCCTGCCTGATCATCTGCAAAGCCGTGGTGAAGTCACCATCATCGATCAACTTGGCACCAGCCTTCTTGGCTACGAGGGCGTTATCCGTCCCCGTACCTTCAACCAGCGTCTTGCCCTTGACCCCTTTGAGGGTGGTGAGCTTACTACCCGACTTGGTGATCAGCGCCGAACGACTATAAATGTACGGCGTACTGAACAGGTAAGCCTTGCGCCGGGCTGGCGTGGGCGTGATGTTGTTCATGACCGTGTCGAACTTACCACTGCCCAAACCGGCAATCAGGGAGTCCCACTTGGTCGGTACAAACTTGGCCTTAACGCCCATCTGCTTCGCCACGGCTTTGCCCAACTCAACTTCAAACCCCGTCAGCTTACCGTTCTGACGGTAGGAGTACGGCTTATACGTGCCTTCGAGCCCAATTGTCAGTTCGCCCTTCTTGAGCAACTGACTCTTGTAGCTGGTGGCCGCGTGGGTCGCCTGCGTGTGGGTGTGGGTAAAGGTTGCCAACGTCAACGCACCCACCATGGCGGTCAGGGCGGCCGCCAACTTCTTCAAGTTCAACTTCATGATCAATATCCCCCTTGTACAGTTTCTACTATATATTTAGTACCCCAGTTATTCCAGCGTGGCAAAGGTCATCGCGGACACAAAGTTGCGAATGCGCTGATTATCCGTGTGGAAGAACGCGTCGCTACTGCCGTCAAACTCAATGTTGCCGTTCTCTAGGAACACGATCTTGTCAGCAACCTTCTGCGCAAACGCCATGTTGTGCGTGACGATGATCATCGACTGCTGTTCGCGGGCAATTTGTAGCAAGACCTTCAGCACGCCCAGTTCCAGCTCCGGGTCCAGGGCACTGGTCGGTTCATCCAAAAAGATGTATTCCGGCCGCATCGCCAGGCTGCGAGCAATCGCCACCCGCTGGGCTTGGCCACCAGACAGCGCGCTCGGGTACGCGTCGGCTTTGTCCGCCAGCCCAACTTTGCCCAACAACTCCTGCGCCCGCTTGGTCGCAGCCGCGGCGTCCTGCTTGAGGACGTGAACCGGACCTCGATGACGTTCTGCAGGACGGTCAGGTGTGGGAACAGGTTGAACTGCTGGAACACCATCTCGGTGCGCCGGCGGACGTCCAGCACGGTCGACTCGCTAATGGGCTGGCTGTAATCGATCTGGGTCTGGTCAAAGGCAAAGTGGCCACTTTCCGGCCGCTCCAGTAAGTCCAAACTGCGTAACAGGGTCGACTTACCCGAACCAGACGGACCGAGGATCACGGTCGTTTGGTGCTCTGGAAACTCCAGCGACACGTCCTTGAGCGCCGCGTGGTCCCCAAACTGCTTGTTTAAGTGTTCGATTTTAATCATATGCGCCCTCCCCTAGTTAGCCTTCGTCACGTAACGCGACGTCCAGCGTTCCAGGTACTTCTGCACCCACGCCAGCACTGTGCAGGCAATGGCGTAGTACACCGCGACCAACGTGTACATCACCAGTGGCTGGTAGTTCTCCGCAGTGATTTGCTGGCTCACCTCGAACATTTCGACGATGGTGATGGATGCGGCCAGCGACGTATCTTTGACCAGACTGATAAAGCTGTTAGCCAACGGTGGCAGAGACACCCGCAGTGCCTGCGGGATGATGATCCGGCGTAGCGCCATACGCCGCGTCATACCGATAGTCGCCGCTGCTTCCCACTGGCCCCGCGGAATCGACTCAATCGCCGCCCGGATAGTTTCGCTACAGTAGGCCCCGGTGTTCAAACTGAACGTCAGGATACCGGCAACCACGGGGTTCATCTGGATTCCGTGCGGCAGGAACCCCTTGATTTTCAGGTATGGCAGGCCAAAGAAGACGATGAATAATTGTACTAGTAGCGGCGTGCTCCGGAAGAGCCAGACGTAGAAGCTACAGATCCACTTCACCACGTTAAACAGCCCGCCACGCTGCGAGATTCGCGCCAACGCGGTGAGTAATGCCAGCACCAGCCCCAAAATGAATGAGACGATGGCAATCGGCAACGTATATTTGAACCCCGCCGCCAACAACTGCGGAGTTGAGCTCGTGATGATGTGCCAAAGATTCATTGTATCCTCCTCTAGGTTGAACCGGCAACCCCCGCCCGTTTTGTGGTCACGCCCTGCCACTACGCCAAAACACTCCGCCCCAGACGCTTGCGCACGAGGCGGAGTGTTGGGCAAACGGTGCGTTGAGTAATTCTGCGCGTACATGGCGATGATTTTTGCCCACGGCCACAAGTATATTATGTTTTTTTTATGGTAGCGTTATGCGACTTACTTGTCAATTGTTAGTGACTTTGGTGTAGCGTGGTTGGCCTAACGGGCCCGCTGGCAAAAGCGCCACACCGAAGCACACCATCAACGTACTGCAGTAGCGCCTGCATCTTTACCTATATATATGCTAGCCACCCACCCCGATTGGCTAGCCGCCCACTACAAAAGCCACCGTCGGTATTTTCCCAACGGTGGCTTTGATTCTCCTCAATTATTTTGTTACGTGTTACGCCAATCTAGTCACGCACGACTAGTACCGATATCGCCGCGTACTTTGCCATGTACGCCGCCTGGCTCCCAAAGTGACGAGCAATACCCCGCTTGGACATGGCCCCAATCACCAGCAAATCCGGCTGCACCTGCGGAATGATCTTTTTAATGATAGTTTCGCCAGCGTCACCTTCACCGATAACGGCCTGAACACTCTTAATACCGGCTTGCTGGGCCAGGCGGACGTAGCGTTCAATATGCTCCTGGAGTTCTACCCGCTCACCATGCACGTAATCCTTAGTGAGGGCCTGATACACGTTCATTTCGCCCGACTCCAACACCGACGCAATAACCAGCTCCGCATGGTCGGCTTTGGCCCGGTGAATGGCATATTGAAACGCCGCCAGGGCATCCTCCGAGTCATCCACACCGACTAGAATCCGTTTGAAATCGTCTTTCATTAGTCTACCTCCCCCGCGAAGTGCGGACTATTAGTAGTATGATCCTGCTGTGCCCGCTCCAAGCGCTTGTTGCCGCGGTACAGTTCAACCGTGCACCATACTAGTAGTACCAACACGGCGACGATGGCGACGTAAGCTAACAGGTGCGCTATTTCGATCTGGCCCGCCGTGGCGTGGGCGCCCAAGAAACCGGCAAAGGAGTCCGGCAACCCAATCAGGTTCAGGTAGGTCAACCCCAGGACGGAAATCCAACCACAAACCTTGACCCAGAGTGAGTTCTTAAACCTTACGCCCATCTCGGCCCGACTATCAGTCATCATCAACAACGGCAACATCGAAAACGGTAATGCAAAGGCGAGAAATACCTGCGAGTTGTTCATCAGGTTATTCAGTGCTTCGTGTTCGTCGACCGCCGGCAAGTTCCGCGTCATCCAAACACAGAACAGCACCGGAATCACGGAAATCAGCCGGGTAACGAGCCGACGCGCCCACAGCGGCATCCGCATGTGGATGAACCTTCCATGATGACTTGCCCAGTCAATGTTCCAGTAATTGTCGAGTTTTGACCAGATGCGAGGAGTGCGACCGCAAACAGCACGGATAGTACCCCCGACTTGGCTACGGCAATCAGCACACCGTTACTCAACATGGATGTATCGGACAAAGCCTTAAACAGGCCAAAGAACGACGGGTCCTTGACGGCACCACTCTTGAAGACCGCAACCCCCATGATCAAAAGCAGGGAGTTCACGATAAACGCAAAGGTCAACTGAATGTTGGAGTCCCACTGGGTAAAGCGAACAGCGGTCGCCACTTCGTCTTCATTGTCGTGGTTGATTTTCCGTGTTTGGGAAATCGCCGAATGTAAGTACAAGTTGTGGGGCATGACCGTGGCGCCGATGATACCTAGCGCCCCGCTCAGTGGATTCATCCCGTTAACGTTCGGGTGGGCCGCCACCGTGCCGGCGGTTGGGATCAATCCTTTAATGACTCCACCCCAATCCGGATCCGACAAAGCCACTTGGTAAACAAAAACCAACAAAATGACCAGAATCAGACACACCACGATGGCTTCAATCTTGCGGAATCCGATCTTAGTCAGTAGTAATAATAGCAACACATCAAAAACGGTGACGAACACCGCAATGACTAACGGAATGTGAAACAATAAGTACAGCGCGATGGCAGCACCAATGACCTCCGCAATATCGGTGGCCATAATGGCAAACTCCGTCATGATCCATAAGATAATCCCCAGCGCTTTACTGGTGCGGGCCCGAATGGCCTGCGCTAAATCCATCTGACTAACGATGCCCAGCTTAGCCGCCATGTTTTGCAGGAGCATGGCGATTAAGCTCGAAATCAAGATGACAGACATCAGTAAATACTGGAAGTTCTGCCCGCCAGTGATACTCGTGGACCAATTACCAGGATCCATGTAACCAACGGCGACCAACGCACCGGGCCCGGAATAGGCGAATAAGGTGCGCCAAAAGCCCTTGTTCTTCGGTACCGGGACGGTCCCGTTAATTTCTTCCAACGACGGCCCGTTTGCATACTCAATCAGCTTATGCTTACGGGGTGTTACTGGTGCATTCTTCATGTTGCTCCCCTTTCTGCCCGGGGAACGGCAAACTCTTGTCGTTCCCGGGCTGCCACATGCGTGTGGCGCCCTCGAACTAGTCGAGTAATTTTGTAACCACCATCAGTATACAGCCGGTAATTTCATTGTAAAGCATTTTTTTGGGTTGACTAGAAATTAAATGTTTCCTATCCATCAATGCCCGTAATTGGGCATTACGAGGCAAAATATAGCCGTGAGTGACTGTTTTTCTTTTTGGGCTACCTAGAAATAATGTGACACAGCACCAATTGACACCATGTTTTCATCAGCGATGTGGACATAAAAATAGCGGTGCTACTTGTTCTTCGCACCGCCATAACTTTGACATTTATGACCACTTGCAACCGCATCTACAGCATGACCAGCTTGCCCCGTAGGCTGTGTCCCTCTTCGGTAATGACGCCAGTAAACACCGCATTTGTCGCCAAAAAGCTAATCGTGGCCCGAGCCAGCAGGAACGGATTATTCAGGTCGACCATCACAAAGGCGCTGGCCTGATCGACCTGGACGCGACTGCTGACCGTCACGTCCCCGAGCATGAGACGCAGCAACCGCTCCGCCTGGCACGAGTTCCGTGCTCGCACCAGAAACACCCCGACGCTGGACTTCAGGACAAAGTAGTACCGCGGCACCAACTGGCGCGCCACCACGCGGTATTGGGCGACGCGGGCATGAGCCAAGTATTGCTTCACGCGCTGACGACTTTGCGTTAACACGTCCGTGTGTACGCCAACGTAGTAATCGATCCCGGTCATCGCGGCGCGCGACCACCCGACAGGCTGAAATGGCACCACGGCGGCTGTGCCAGTCGTCCGCTTAGGGTTAGTATTGCTGCCATCAATCATTATCCGTCACCCTTTCTCCAACGTGCTGTGCAAAGTTGCTCATGCTACCAACGTTTTACCATCATTATACAGATACACCCGCGCAGCTGACTCCTCCATGCTACCCACTTATTAGCTTCATTGTACGGCCGGAGTGGCGCGGGCTCAATGGCTAAACACGACCTTTTGGGCGTAATTTACGCAAAATTTCTGGCGCGTTCCGCAAAAATGTTATTTAATTGTTTGACTACCGCGTGCACCCCCTCCAGGCGCGTGACACCTGCCACGGGCTTGACCGTCACCGTCGTGCCCCGCCCCGGCCAGACGGCACCAATGCCACTTTGGCATTCCGACCATCAGTCCCATTATGTCCACGCAACCCCCCTGCCACTAGAGTTCTTACCATCACGTGCGTTTCGCGCAATTACCTCACGTCCATGGCACCATAATCAACGTAGCGCTACAGAATAAACGCCGGCGGAGCGCGCCCGCTGGTTGGAGGTACCATGACTACTGAAATCGACCCTGCTGCATGGCAAGCGGCCTACGACTTCATGTCGGACCACATGCCGGTGCTATACGCGGCTTTGCACCGCCTGCACATTCTGCCCCAACACGCTGATTATGACGACCTGCTACAAGAAGCACGGCTCGTCTACATCAAATACTATTGCCGTTACCACGACCCCCGCACCACCCCGACGGAGATCACCAAGTTTAACCGCCTGGCCGGCCACTTTGTCTACTTGAACCTGCTGGCTAAGCTGCGGACCCAGTGGCGCCGCGCGGAGATTGCACCGCAGGAACCTTTGATGTACTGGAATGAGGAACGCTTTCCTAGCCAGGTGGATCTACAGGGAGACTACGAGCGGCAGGAGTTTTTCGCCACCCTCCTCACCACACTGCACGCCCAAGAACGCGACGTCGTGCAGTTACGGCGCCACGGACTGAACAACACCGAGGTCGCCAGCCTCCTCGGTCTGTCCCGCTACCAGGTCATCCGCACCATGCGCAAAGTTCGTAAACAGGCGTTACTCCTGCTGCAGGCTGGCTACTAATTGTCAGCACCCCACCACCCGGTTGTGGCCAGACCGGACGGTGGGGTGTTATTTTTGGGCATTATACCTAGAAGGCATACTACCCCGTACAAATAAGTATTATCTTTTTTTTGCTTAGCTTTGTACATAATGGGGGTAAATGGTGCTTACGCATGCGTGGTGCGGACCAAAGTAGCGTCAACCAATGGAGGCAAACCAATGAAAGACACGATTTTTATCAAACCTGGCCAGATGGCCATTGAGGACGTCGACAAGCCGACCATCCAGGCACCCGACGACGTCATTTTGCACATCGTCCGGACCTGCGTTTGTGGTTCCGACCTGTGGAACTACCGCGGAATCGACGCGACGGCACCCCACTCCCAGAACCCGGGGCACGAAGCCATCGCGACCGTAGACGCCGTGGGCAGCGCCATCACGACCCTCATCCCCGGCGACTTTGTGATTGCACCCTTCACCCATGGCTGTGGCCACTGTGCCGCCTGCCGCGCCGGCTTTGAGGGTGGCTGTCTCAACCATGATGATAACTTTTCGATGGGTGCGCAGGCGGAATACATGCGTTACCAGCACGCCGAGTGGTCACTAGTCAAAATCCCAGGCCAGCCGTCCGACTACAGCGAGGACATGCTCAAATCATTGCTGGCCCTGGCCGACGTCATGGCGACCGGCTACCACGCCGCCCGCGTCGCCCGCGTTAAGACCGGGGACACCGTCGTCGTTGTCGGTGACGGCGCCGTGGGGTTAAGCGGCGTTCTGTCCGCCAAGATGCGTGGCGCCAAGCGCATCATCGCCATGAGTCGCCATGAGGACCGCGCGGCCTTGGCCCGGGAATTCGGTGCCACTGATGTAGTGGCCGAACGTGGCGACGCCGGGGTGGCCAAAGTCATGGCGTTGACCAACGGCGAAGGAGCCGACGCCGTGCTGGAATGTGTCGGTAGCGAACAGTCCGTCGACACGGCCGTCCAGTGTGGACGTCCAGGTGCCACCGTGGGCCGTGTGGGCGTGCCGCACAACGCCAAGATGGATTTGCGGCCACTGTTCTTCCGCAACACCCAGATTGCCGGCGGCCCCGCTTCGGTCACGACTTACGACAAGCAGGTCTTGCTTGACGCCGTCCTCAGGGGTGAGATCAACCCCGGCAAGGTGTTCACCAAGTCCTTCAAACTGGACGACATCGACGCCGCCTACCAGGCCATGGACAAGCGTGAAGCCATCAAGTCCTACGTGATTGTGGATTAACGTTGACACTAACACCATCAAAAAGCCCGCCAGCACTTGCTGGCGGGCTTTGGTGAATCTTCGGCCTCTTCCGCTCGTCGCGACCATAACCCCCGCGACCAGTGCGTACACGCCATCGACGCACAACAATGCCCGTAACGGCTACACCGCTACGGGCATTGTTGTGTCTAGCGTTGGTAAAGTGACAAATACTGCGCCGCCACTACTGGCTGATCACCAGCAACGACTTAATGGCTTTGCGTTGGTCCATCGCCTCGTACGCCTCCTGCACATGGTCCAGATCAAAGCGCTGGGTGAAGACACGGCCGGGGTGAATCTCACCTTTGAGCACCGCATCCAGCAAGACGTCACGGTCGTACGTCGTCACGGACGCAATGCCACCGCGCAGACCCACGTTCGTCCGGAATGGAATGGCGTTGGCATCCGTCGTTTCCTGAGGAATACCTATACGCCCAACGACAGCGCCGGGGCGGGCCACCTTGATGGCGGTATCGACGGACAGCGACGTCCCGACACACTCCAACACGGCATCAGCGCCACCGTTGGTCATTGCGCGCACCTTCGCTACGGCCGCGTCGCCACGCTCAGCCACCACGTCGGTCGCACCGAACTCCCGCGCCAAGGCCGCGCGTCCTCGTGATGGCTCATCGCATGATCCGTTTAGCACCGCGAAGCTTGGCGGCAATCACGCCACACAGACCCACGGCGCCGTCGCCCATGACGACCACGGTGTCGCCCGGCTTGACCTCAGCACTAGCGGCGGCGTGGTAGCCGGTCGCCATAACGTCGGACAGCGCCAACAGGTCGTTGAGCTGGGCGTCCGTGTAGTCATCCGGCTGGCCCGGAACCTTGACTAGCGACCAGTCGGCCAGCGTGTAGCGTACGTACTCGCCCTGGAAACCGCTACTCCCGTGTTCCTTGGAGTTAAAACAGTTGGCCTCAAAACCGGCTTTGCAGGCGGCACAGTGGCCACACCCGTGGGTAAACGGCATGATCACAAAGTCGCCGGGCGCCACGTGCGTGACCTCCGCGCCAACACTCTCGACCACGCCAATCGCTTCGTGGCCCACCACGGTGTTGTGCTTACGCTCGTCCAGGCCGCGGAACCACCAGAGGTCCGAGCCGCACACACAGGCACGGATAATTTTAATAACCGCATCGGTCGGTTCCTGAATCTTTGGATGTTCAAAGTCGCGGGCCTCAACCTTACCGGGTTCAACAAAGACAGCAGTTCTCATGTATAATCATCCTTTCTGCATACCAACAACAACGACAAAAACTACCGCACTATACGCGCGCCAACCACGCCTGAATTTGGGCGTCGTCGGCAGCAACGTGGTCGCCCGGCAGGCCGAATCCGGCCGCCACCGCTAGCGGTGCCGCCGCGGCTTTGAACTCATCCTCGTACTGCGCGGGAGTGCCCGCGTGCGTATAGAACGGCGCAAAGACCGCGCTGGCCCCCTGCGCCGCCTGCAGAAACGCGCGCACAGGGGTCGACGGCACACCCGACCAGACCGGGCCACCCACGAGCACCACGTCATATTGCGCCAAGTCCGGCAGCGGGTAGGCGAGCACCGGTAACTTCCCGGACGCCAGCTGGGCCTTGGCCTCCTCGGACGTCTCGTACATGTCTTGTGAGAACGTCCCCGGCGCCACGGTAATCTCAAACAGATCCGCCTGCGTCGCCGCCTGGAGCTGGTGCGCCAGTTTGGCGGTATGACCTGACCATGAGTAATACGCAATTAAAATTTTTGTTGCCATTATGCTGCCTCCCCAAGTATTAACAACTTACGCTTAGTTTACAACCTTCGAGTGGGTGTAAGGCAAGCAATTTTCTGCACAAATATATTGACAATAAAAAAAGGAAACCGACGGGCAATTCAACCCGTCATTTTCCTGTCAATCTTTGTTGGTACAACGCAACACTCCACGGCTGGGTGTCCGCTGTCCGTGTCTGCGTTTATGCCGCTAGTCGTTAATTAAAGTGCCATGCCGCCGCGGTGTCCCGAAGCTGGTTCAACGTCACCATATCTGCATCGCTGATGGTAAAATCGAGGTGAGTGTTCGCCTCAATGTGCGCCCGTGACGTCGCCTTTGGCAGCGGCACCACCCCGTTCTGGACGCAGAACTGAATGGCAAGCTGGGCGAGACTGACGTCATACCGCTGCGCAATGGCCTGCAACGACTGGTTCCGTAGTAGCGCCCCCGTGGCTAGCGGCGAGTACGCCTCCACCAGGAGGTCATGCTGCTGGGCAAAGCTGGTAATGTCCGGTTCCGTGTAACCAACGTAATACTGGATCTGGTCCACCATCGGCGCTACCCCATCCATTGTTAGCAAGTTTTGTAGATCATGCACGTTGAAGTTTGACACCCCAATGGCTTTGACCCGCCCGGAAGCATAAATTTTCTGCATGGCGCGCCAAACATCCTGGTTCTCGTTGTCGTAGTCGGCACCCACGCTACTCCACGGCCGCGGCGCGTGGATCAGGTACAGGTCGAGGTAATCCAGCCCGAGATTGTTCATGGTCTGGTCAAAGTCACGGAGGGTACCGTCGTACGTTTTGGTCTCAGCGGGGAGCTTGGACGTCACAAAGATGTCCGCCCGTGCCACGTCGGACGCCGCAATGCCGGCGCCCACCTGGCGCTCATTACCGTAGACCAAAGCGGTATCAATGAGCCGGTAACCAAGATTCAAGGCGTTGGTCACGGCCTGCTGGGCGTCATCCTGGGCAATCTGCCAGGTACCAAAGCCAACTTTGGGTATTTGTACGCCGTTGGCCAGCGTGTATACATCATTCAATTTAGTCATTGTCCCACTCCTTTGCTAACTAATGCTGCACGATTGCTTCAATTGGGCGATAAGTTGTGGCCGGGCGCAGTATGGCCAGACACGGATTTGTCCACGTGCATCCTGGCACACGCGCACGGCGACCACTCCCGCTAAATATTTGTAAGCAACATAGTTAGCATAGCCCTTGTAGTTAAGTTTAAGTCAAGTGCAGCACCATAAATAATTGCGGCGCGCGCTACATCCAGGCAGGTTTGTCGCCTTCCGTGCCCGGTTGGTCGATCCCCACGCTGGTGCGGTGGTATTGGTCGGGGTTCTTGATCAAACGTACGACAAAGTCAGCCACGCTGGCCCGCGAAACGGCGGTACCCTTAAACGGTTCGTCCGCGCCGGTCAGTTCGTAATCAATTTGGGGGTCATTGGTCAACCAGGCTGGCCGTAGTTGCGTGGTGTCGATTGCCGTCGTCCCTTTGAGCAAGCGGTCTGACTCCCGGAAACCCGGCAAAAACGCACCAATGGCCTGTTCGTTCCACTCGCCAAACTTACCGGGTACCTCGTGTAGGGCACCCAAGGCACTGTAAAAAAATCAGCCGGGTGCGCTTAGCGGCGGTCATAGCCGCAATAATGGCCTTAGTCGATTTGGCCAAGTCGGTCCCACCAACGTTTGAGTACACAATGTCAACACCCGTCATCGCGTCGGTCAGTGCCGCCTGATCCTGAACATCCCCGTCAATCAGCGTCACGCGGGCGTTTTGACCTAAATTGGCCAAGCGCACCGCGTTACGTAAGAACAAGACTAGTTCATCATCCGTTTCGTCAAGTAGGCGCTGCGCCACCAATTGAGCCGTCGCGCCGTGTGCACCTAAAATCAATACTTTTGTCATTATTTGCTCCTTTAGCTGACCCTACTGGGTGCGTGTGACAACCATCCGTTGTGTCCATCACTACAATTACTAGCATAGGGCCCCAAAAGCTATTCGTCTAATGCCTAGTTTGGATAGGCGTATAGTCTGCAGGCATGGGTGCCCTCGGGAACCAGCCAGCACGCTACACCACCCCGCGGAAGTAGAAAAATCTGCCCCTAGGAACAGTGACGGGCCAACCGTCAATAATTGCCAGTGTGGCCAACCGGGATTAATAAACGAGCGAGGCCACTCAATCCTGCAACCGGATTGGGTGGCCTCATTACGGTGAATAAGCTTTGGAAGCAAGATAGATAAAGTTTAGTAAGTCTTACTCCAATCCATGGTGGTACGCAGATAAGTACCAGCAACTGGATCTGAATAATATGTGCCGCTCGGGGTAACGATGTACTCGGGTTCATCAGAATCTGAAGCCGTAATCGATGGGTGCTGTAATCCGTTACCACTAGGTGTACTTTGTTGCGGTGCACTGGCTGTGGCTTGCCCACTGGATTGGGCTGGCGCACTTCCCTGCGTGTGACTGCTAGTGTAACCATTACTGCTAGTTTGCCCGCCACTGTTGGCAGCACCATTACCACTACTCTGCGTATTGCCCCCTGAATAGGAATTAGTGGCTACCTGATTATTGGTGGCGGGCTGCGTATTATTAGTGGCCTGCGTCCCACTACTCTGCGCTGCCCGAGTGGTCGTACTGCTTTGGCTGCTTGCTTGGGCCGCTGCCACCTTGGCAGCCGCAGCGGCTTGAGCGGCCGCAGCCGCCTTGGCCCGAGCCCGTGCCGCCGCTTGCGCCTTTGCCGCTGCGGCCAGCTTAGCTTTTTGTTGAGCCGCCGTCAGCGGGTGCGTACTCTGCCGCACCACCGCCACCGTTTTGTGGGTGGTGCTGGCAACTAGCTTCAACAGTTGTGGTTCGTACGCCACCCGTACGTGCCCAGCGATATTCCGGTCGTGACGCAACGCGACTGCCGTCCGCATTGTTTGCAGATTATCAATGGTCGGATCCTTCACCACGCCCAAAATAGCGGTCAACGCCATGCGAATGTCGGCAATGTCCTTACCTTGACCCTTGATTCGGCCAACTTTAGCCGTTGCTCCCCGCAAATCATGACTGATCAACGTCTTACTCTTGCCTTGCGCACCATCACGCACGGTTTGTTTGACCGCTTGGTCCGCCGCTTGAATTACCTGGCGCTGGCTCGCGGTCAGGTGCGCATACGGATTCTGTTTAGGATGGAATACCTTGCTGGCATGCGTCGACACCGGCGCTTGCCGATTAAGGATGACCACACCCGCGCCAACTGCCGCGACCAACACCACCGCGAGGCCTATTAGCCACCGGCGCCATTTACCCAGTTTTTGCATCGTTCTCCTCCATAATAAGCCCAAACAACCCCCAACCCTATCGTCGCTGTAATTTTACCACGTAGCCTGTGTAAGCGCTAACCATTGTTGCCAGTATCACCTTGCTACCATCCCCATAGCTTCGCGCCAAGGCACAAATTTGCGTTCGACGTACACTTCCGCGCCGTCCTAGCAGCATGAATGACAAAAAAACATGTTGCGCACGACCGTAGTCGCGAGCAACATGCTCATCATCAATAGTAATTTTACTGCAACAGGTGGTGGGCCTGCAGGTACTGCTTCGCCACAACTGCAGCTTTGCGGTGCTTGACGGTCACCTGGTAGTTCATCTCCTGCATTTCCTTGGTCGAGATCTTGCCGGCAATCCGATTCAGGCTCTTCACAATGCCTGGGTGCGCCTTGGCAAAGCTGCTCCGCATTACCGGCGCACCCTGATACGGTGGGAAGAACGACTTGCTGTCACGCAACACGACCAGGTGGTACTTCCGAATCTGCGGGTCGGTGGTGTAAGCATCAGTCACGTCCAGGTTGCCGTTGGCCAAAGCTTCATATCGCAGCGACGGCTCCATCGTTTTGACGTTGGTGAAGTGCAGGCCATACGCCTGCTTCAAACCAGGATAACCGTCCTGTTGCTGGTAAAAGTCCGGGTCAAAGCCGGCACGCAACTGCGGGTACTTGGCTAGATCAGCGATGGTCTTCAGGTGGTACTGCCGCGCCGTCGCCTGGGTCACGGTCAACCCGTAACCGTTCTGGTAAGCCATCGGGCGCAGGTAGGTCAGGTGGTACTGCTGAGCCAGGGCAGTCTTAGCGTCATGGTACGCCGTTTGCGGATCGTGGCTGACCGCCTTGTTGGTTTTGACCAGCGACTGCATGACCGTCCCCGTAAATTCGGGGTAAATGTCGATTTGCTGCGACCGCAAGGCTTTGAACAGGAAGCTCGTGCCCCCAAAGTTGCGCTTGAGGACAACGTGCACGTGCGGATTATCCTGCTCGATCAACTGCTTGTACATGTTGATCAAAATCTCCGGTTCCCCACCCATCTTACCGGCAATGGTGATCGTAGTGGTCTTGGGGGTGACTACTTTGTGCACTCCGTACGCACCACCAATACCGACAGCTAGCACGACCACACCAATGGCCAGACGCTTAAAGGAGACGTGGGACAGGAGCTTAATCAGCGCACTGGCCACAATCGCCAACACCGCAGAAAGGATGGCCCCCACGAAGAGCGCGGAGTTGTTATTACTTTGAATCCCCAGCAGGATGTAGGTCCCCAAACCGCCGCCACCAATCAGGGCCGCCAGGGTCGCGGTCCCGATGATCATGACGACCCCGATGCGAATCCCCGATAAGATCATCGGCATGGCGAGGGGAATCTGCACGCGCATCAGCTTGTACCGCCGGGAGACGCCCATCGCGTCGGCCGCCTCAATCAGCAACGGGTCAATGTTAGTCAGCCCCGCGTACGTGTTTTGGAACACGGGCATGATGGCGTACAGAACCAGCGCGATGATAGCCGGCACCGTGCCGATCCCCACAAAGGGAATCAGTAACCCCAAAATCGCCAAGCTGGGAATTGTCTGGACGACGCTGGCAATTTGGAGGACAAACTCACCGGCTTTACGGTGGTTCATTAGGACGATTGCCAACGGAATTGCGATGATAATCGTGATAATCGTGGCAATCAGTGAGACTTCAATGTGCTGGCCCAGCGCGACCAGAATTTCGTGCGCGTTGGTTTGAGCGTAGTGAATAATTTCTTTAATCAATGGTACGGTCCTCCGTTCGTAGGCTAGCTAGGTACTTGAGCAGGTCCGCCCCCGTTAGCCGCCGGTCACCCGCAACAATGGCGGTTGCCGGCGCATCCTGGATCATCCCCGCCCAGGTAAAAATACTGGTCGTCAACGGCAAAACGGTCGCGTCATCGTTGGTAACAGGCTGGCCAAAGCCGGCGGCAACCACCTCGGCCAACGTCTGGTGCGTGCTAACGATGCCACGGAAGAAATCCTTGACGAAGGCATTGGCTGGCTGCCGCAAAATAGTGGCGGGCTCCCCCACCTGCTGTAAGACCCCGTTATGAATCACGGCCAAACGGTCGGCTAACCGCACCGCCTCGCGCATATCGTGGGTCACAAAGATGATCGTCGTCTCAACTTCGCGGTGCAGACGCAAAATCAGGTCCTGCAACTGCTCTTTGGACACGGGGTCCAGGGCCGAGAACGGCTCGTCCATTAACATTAGCTTGGGGTTACCAGCCAGGGCGCGCACGATGCCGACCCGCTGCGCTTCACCACCAGATAGTTCGTCCGGCTTCCGGCCGGTGTAGGTGGCTGGATCCAAGTCCACCACCTGGAGTAAGTAGTTAATGCGGTCGCGGATCTTATCCTTCGCCCACCCCAATGCTTCCAACTGCACAGCCGCGTTTTGCATCACGGTCATGTTCGGGAACAGGGCGCTCGACTGGAGGACGTAGCCGATGTGCTGCCGGAGGGTCTGCACGTTGCTAGTAGCCACGTCCTCCCCGTCAATCAGCACCTGGCCGGTTGTGGGTACAACTAGGCGGTTAACCATCTTCAGCAGCGTGGTTTTACCGCTACCCGATGGGCCCACCAACACGAACAGCTCCCGTGATTCGACCCGTAGATCCACGTTATCGAGGGCCACCGAGTCGGGGTACCGCTTGGTGATTGCTTTGAATTCTATCAACGATTCGTCCTCCTTCACACTGGTGCCGTGCCGTATCTTACTACGTTCACCGTCCAGTTGTTGCCTAGCGCTACCGCTTGCTGCGGAAGCGCTCATTGCAATACATAGTGTTATTATATCTTTTTTTGCCGATTGCAACGCATCAAATGTTCGCGTCATCTGCTTGGAAAATAACCGCGTCAAGCGAGTCAACTCCGCCATCTCGGCGGGTGACAACGCCGCCATGGCGTCAATTTCCGCCTGCGCCGCGGGAGCAATGACTTGCTGCGCGTAGGCCCGCCCTTTGGCTGTTAACCGCACCAATTTTCGGCGCCGGTCATGGGAATCCTCCGCCATTTCGGCGTAACCCTGCTGCCACAGCTTCTTGGTGATCGAACTGATGGTCTGCTTGGTTGCGGACAACCGGGCGCAGATATCGGCCTGCCGTTGACCAACCGGTGATTCCCACAGCATGTATAACACAAATTCCTCTTTGGTAGTCAACCCAAAGCTACGCGCATGCCGGTCAAAGAGTGCGAACTGTGTGTCGCGTAGATGCCGATACTCCTGTAAATACTGCAAAACTACTTGCTGATCCATATGTGCTCCTCGTATAATGTAAGACTGTCTGATGTCGGACTTAATGGTACAGTAATCGCCTAGCATTGTCAAACGCGCCATTATTAAAAACGACAGGACCCACAATAATAGTGGCGCCATGTCGTTTAAAACAACGTATAAATTTTTCATTGCTTGCTTCTCTGCCAGCTGTGCGCACAGCCCAACGTTGCGGAGTAACTCAACACTTACGTTGCCCGACAACGTTGCTTTCTCAATGTCACCATTGACCAAGCTTCTTAATTACACCAGCCGAATCAACGCTACCCCGGCAATCATGACGACCAACCCGGCCACTTGCACCCAGCCGACCAGATTACGCCGCGAACCAAGCCAACCAAACTCGTCAACCAGTAAGCTCCCGGTCATCAACCCGACCAGCACGATGACGACGGCGAGGCCGGTCCCAATCGTTGGCGCCAGGTAGGCATTGCCCAGCACGTACAGTGCCCCGATGAAACCGCCGAGCCACATCCACCAACGATGGACTGGCTTAGTCGCAGCGTATGTCAGGTGGGGGTGCAGCACTAGGACAATCACGGCGAGAATGAGTGTCCCCATGCTAAAGTTGACGAACGCCGATTTAATTGCGGAGCCCAATAGCACGCCGAGATGACCGTTGATGGCGGTTTGGCTGGCACTCAGCATCCCCGCAAACACGCCCCACAGCCGCCAAAGCCACAGCACCTTTTCATTCTGCTGACCATGGGTGGCACCGCCAAAGCTATTCGTGCGCCGCGCCACGAAGCCAGGTAACGCTACGGTTATCAACACACCGCCAACAACCAACAACGCCCCCAGGCCGCGCGTCAAGGTCAGCGCCTGCACGTTTGCGTGGAACCAACCAAAGTTATCAATCATTAACCCCATGATGATCTGCCCCAAAACGGGAAAAATCACGGTCTGTACACTACCAATCTTGGGAAACAGCAGAATGTTCGAGGTTAGATAGACCACCCCAAACAGGCCGCCAAGCCACAACCACCAGGCTCGTTGGCGATAAAACTGGGGTGAATACCTAACGTCGCGCCGCTAGCCAACGTGATCACAGCCAAAAAGAGCGTGCCCATGAGGAAGGACAAGAATGACGATAAAAATGGTGAGCCCACGGCTTCGCGCAACCGCGAGTTAATGCTAGTCTGCAGTGGCACACCGACGCCGATAGCCAGCCCAATAATAATGGGAATCATGGTTACCTCCTATTTGTTTGTCTCACTAATATTTTAGCTTACCACACAAAAAGCACCCCCAGGTGGGAGTGCTTTGCGTTTGCCAATTGTTGATCCGTAAATTAACGCTTGGAAAACTGACTAGCCTTACGGGCCTTCTTCAGACCTGGCTTTACGTTCCTCGATTTTATACGGTTTCACCGAGTTTCAAAGTCCCTTTATATCAACGTTTCTATTCACTCACTTTTATGGAATTTCACCGAGTTTTGAGCGTGACGCCCTAATTTGGTACAAAATGGGCATTTCGTAAAGCTACGATTAACGCAAAGCAAACGCACAAATGAACGTAAAGCAGGTTGTACCCAGACCTGCTTTTTTTTGTCCTCAAAATTCGTTTTAGTCAAGAACAAATCACTAAATATGGAGGAAATTACATTGATGAAAGCAGCCCGGCGAACTTCGATTTTCGCCGCATTAATTATGCTATTCATCCAACTCTTTGTCCCCGCCTCAATCGCCCTCGCCGCCAGTATGACCAACACCAAGGTCGCTGACTGGCGCAATACTTGGCATTTGCATTTGTTCAATGGCCTACATTGGACAGATGAAGGCATGTGGAAGAAGAAAGTGGATGGTAAGGTCGCCTTCTGCGTGGAGCACGGGGTCAACCTCGATATGAGCGGTTCCGGATACAACCCCAGCACTTACTCCGACGCTAAGAAGGATCAACTAGCCAAGATTGCTTACTATGGTTACTACCAGAACCCAACCAACCGCAACTACGCCGTAACCCAGATGATTATTTGGGAAACGCTCGGCGATTCGCTGCTCACCACACCAAACAAGACCTATCAGTCTGAAAAGAAAGCGATTCTCGATAAGGTCGCCGCGCATGATCGTAAGCCGTCCTTCAACGGTAAGCAGGTCACGCTAGCAGTTGGCGATTCAATCACCTTGACTGATACTAACGGACGGCTTGCAGCTTTCGCCCAGCAAACGGCGAACACCGCAAACCTCAAGATTACGAAGTCTGGCAACAAGCTCACGCTGACGGCCACTGCCCAGTCGAAGGAATCCGGCAAGGTGGCTTACGCGATTGCCAAAGCTGCTGACGTTGGTACCTCTTTCGTCTACACGAAAGGCTCACAACAAAAGCTCGTCAACTTCAAGCTGTCCAACAACGGCGAGTTCTCTCTACCTATTAAAGTTAATCTCAACGGTAACGTGAAAGCCAAGAAGGTTGACGCCGACACCAACAAGGCGCTACCGGTGCTAAGCTCAAGTTTGAATACAATGGCACCGCCAAGGAAATCACGACTGGCACTGACGGCTACGCTGCCTTGAACGGAATCAAAGCTGGCACCAAGATCAAGATCAGCGAAGTCACTGCTCCGAACGGCTACGTCAATAAAGGTGAACTCAAAGAAGTCACCATCGAACCCGGAAAGACCGTTGAAGTCGTTCTTGGCAACAAGGAGCAACTCGGTAATGTGACCCTCGCCAAGATTGGGCGTGAGTTCGGTAGCGACATGTTCAATGCCTACTACTCGCTTAATGGTGCCGTCTACGGCATTTACACCAGCACCGGCACACGGGTTGGCGCGATCACCACTGACGGCAATGGCAAAGGCACCTTGCAGAACCTCAAGCTCGGTAGCTACTACGCACTGGAAGAAAAAGCCCCTGCTGGCTATGTTCTGAACACGACCAAGCTGCCGTTTGAATTGAAGTATGCTGGTCAAACTGTCGCGGTCACTACTGCTCACGTCGATACGACTGATCAAGAACAACGCGGCACCGCCACCATCGAAAAAGTTAACGCTGTTACCGGTAAGCAGCCACAAGGTGCTGCCAGCCTTAACGGTGCTGTCTACGAACTCCACCGTGCAGCTGATGACAAGCTCGTGAAGTCGGTGACGATCGCCAACAACACAGCATCCGTTTCTGGCTTGGAGCTGGACGATTACTACTGGCAAGAGGTCAAGGCGCCGACTGGCTACGTGCTTGATCCGCAAAAGCACGCCTTCAAGTTGGCTTACGCTGGTCAGAACGTCACCACTGCAACTGCTACTACGACGGTCAAGGAACAAGTCATCACTGGTGATCTCGACTTGCTCAAGTACGGTAACTACGACTGGTCAACCCAAGGCAAAGGCACTAAGCCGGTCATGCTCAAGGACACCCAGTTCACCGTCACCAGCAAGACTACCGGTAAGGTTGTTCGTACCGGCCTCACCGATGCCCAAGGCTACGTGAAGTTCACGGATTTGCCTTACGACATCTACACCGTTACTGAAACCAAGACACCAACAGGCTACAACGGGATCAAGCCGTTCACTGTCACGGTTGACGGCACCCAAAAGTCCCAGCATTACAGCATCGAAAACAAGGTAATCGAAGAAAAACTGCGGGTGGTCAAGGTCGATACCGAAACTGGTAAGACCGTGCTGCGCGCTGGCGCAATCTTCCGTGTTAAGAACCTGCAAACCAACAAGTACGAAGTTCAGCCAACTGCTGATAAGACCGGTACGACTGATAAGTTTGTAACCGATAACTCCGGCGAGCTGATCACCGCCGAAGCGCTTGGCTACGGCAAGTACCAGCTCGAAGAAGTCCAAGCCCCAGAAAGCTATGTACTGGCTAAGGAACCAGCCAAGTTCACCATCGACGGTAGCCATAAGGACGGCATCGTGGTCATCAAGTTCGCTGACCTCTCCCAAAAGGGTGTCGCCACCTTGACCAAGACCGGGGCTACCCCAGTCGCCGTCGAAAAGGTTGAAACTGAATACGGCGATCAGTACAAGTTTAAGTACGATTACACCGCCCTCGCTGGTGCGAAGTTCGAGTTCAAAGCAGCCGAAGATATTACGACTGCTGACGGCACCGTTCGTGCCCACAAGGGTGACGTGGTTGCTACTGGCACCACTGACGCTCAAGGCCAAATCCAGACCCAGAGCTGTACCTCGCAAGTACACTGCCACTGAATTGTCTGCGCCAAATGGTTTCATCATGAACCTGATCCGATCGCTTTTGAACTCAAGTATGCCGGGCAAGAAGTGACGGTGACCTCCACCTCACTTGAAGCCAAGAACGACTTTCAACAACTCGACATCACGCTCAACAAGCAAGAAGAAAGCATCGCCGGTTGGAAAGACAACCTCCCAGTTATCAGGAACGTCGCAGCCAACGGCCAGATCTTCGGCTTGTTCACGCAAGGCGAAACCACAATCGGCGATACTGTGATCCCATCTGAATCACTCGTCGCCACCACGACGGTCAAAGACGGTAAGGCTGAATTTGGCTCGATTCAGTTGCCAGAAGGCTACTACTACGTCAAGGAACTTGTTGCTGGTGAGAAGCACGACTTGAACACGACTATGTATGGCTTTCATTTCCACACCACCGACAACGAGAAGATCAAGCACATTGACCTCAATGACGGCAAGGTGATCGACAACAAGCTCCACGAAAACGAACTGTCATTCAAGAAGACCAATGAGGTTTCGACATTAGTTTCTGGTAAGAGCTACACCTACGCCATGACCGGTAATGCTGCTGGCGCGGTTTTTGAACTGCTCGACGCTGACAAAAAGGTGATTCAGACTATCACCGTCGGCAAAGATTCCACTGGTTCCATCAAGCATCTGCCCGTAGGCACGTTCTACTTGCGCGAAACCAAGCCTTCTGCACCAACCTTGTCTTATCGAAGGAAACCCTCAAGCTCGTGTCTACTAAGGACGGCGTGACGGTTTTCGATAGCAAGGAAAAGCAGATTGGGGAGACCAAGGCTGACGCCAAGGAAACCGCGATTGCCTTTGAACTGACCAACGACTTGATCAAGGGCACGGGCGAACTGACCAAGACCGACGTTTCTAACGGCAAGCGGCTACCCAACACCGGCATCCGCATTCTGGACGAAAACGGCAAGACGGTTGTGTCTGGCCGCACCGACAAGAACGGGGTCTTCTCCTTTGGCAATCTGCCTGCTGGCAAGTACAGCTTCCAAGAATACGATGCACCCAAGGGCTACGAAATTAGTGAAGCCCTCGTGCCATTCGAGATCACTAAGGATGGCGAAATCGTGAAGGCCGTCATGACCGACAAGCAGACACCTAAGCCTGGCCTCCCACAAACCGGTAACGCGACGTCCGGCTGGCTCATCGTCATCGGTGTAGTGCTGCTGCTCGGCGTCCTCGCTGCAATGGTTGTGATCGGTGGTGCCAAGAAGAAAGACGGCAAGTAACATGCGCATTTCTTCTATCAATATGTACCCTGATCCCGGTGGCGACGTACTGCTCCATGGCGACATCGTACTGGATCATGTGCTCATCTTGAAAAACGTGAAGCTCATCGAAGGTCAGTATCGCTGGTATATCCAGTTTCCACGATACGCTGATGGTCGCACGGTTCACCCAATTTCCAAGTCGTTTTACGACTACCTACTTCAACAACTAACCGAATACTATCACCAAGCCACAGCCGAGTAGCCCCACTACCCGGCTTTTTGAATACGAAAGGAAGGCTACAACATGGAACTTAAATTTGTTGCACCAAATATTGAAAAGACGTTCGGCCACCTGTACTTCGGTTCGCTCAAGCGCGAACTGTCAGAAGGTGATCGCGACAATCGCAAGGTTGTCTCCCGCACTTACGAATTGTTCTCCGACTTGCAGCGTACCGACAACATCGAGATCACCATTCCAGCGAAGAAAGGTGACAAGGCCGAAAGCATTGAAGTTGATGCACCAGTCACCATCATCAAGCCGCGCATTGCGACCGTCGGCTACCGGATCGGTGAACAAGCCTTTGTGCGCTACATCTGCAATGCCGATGATATTGTCCCAGTCAAATAAAAGAAAAGAGGAACTCACATGCGATTAGCAGAAGGCATCGTTATTGACTTAGAAGAAACCTTTGGCGTCTTGAAATTCTCCGGCCAGCGCCGTGAACGCTTTGTACAAGACGAAGACGGCAACCGCACCGACGACGTAAAGGAACGCACCTATGACTTAAAGTCCATGAAACAAGATGATGATCCAAGTTTCAATTCCGGCAGAGGCTGGGGTCAAGGACTTTAAGTACAACCAGATTGTTACTTTGGTCGACCCAGTGATTGATACTGTGGCAAACGCGAACTTCAACCGAGTTGAAACTTCGTGGTACATGAAAGCCAAGGATCTCGTGATTGCCACCGCACCGGTCAAGCCGCAGGAGAAGCCAAACACCAATGACAAGAAATAGCTGCTCATTGCTCCACTCCTCGCGCGCGCCGCCCACTGCGGCGGTTGCTTACCACTAACGAAAGGAGTTGATCACAGATGATGACTTCCACATTGACCGTAGTTGGTCGTGAAGTGTTCATCGACGACTATAACGAAGAAATCGACAACGACTACCGCCTTGACCCAGACGAGATCCTGCAAGACATGGTGGAGCTCATGGAAGAAAGCCCTGAATCCTACCAGCACTTGCATATCGACAGCGAACAGACCAACGACGGCATGAATAAGCTGTTCTCGTTCACTTCATACGAATGTGAAGATGGCTTGCGGCTCTCGTATCTGGGCGTCAGCGATGAATGAAAGGACTGATGACATGGCACAAGCACTAAGCATTGACGGCTTTTTGGAGGACTATCCCGCACTAGTTGACCCTGACTTTCACGATCCTAGCCCAGACGCTTTGATCGATATGGTACTGATGGCTGCCGAACAGGCAACTGCCGGCGAACCGTTTTCCATTTGGGTAGACGGCGAATGTACCCGCAATCATGAATCCAAAGAGTTCAGCTTCAACATCGACACCGAAGATCGACAACCCGCTATCAAATATTTAGGAGTGAAATAGATGAAAGACCCCGATTACGAGCTTTTACGCGACATTCGCTTAGTCAACATGAAGCAGTATTACAAGGACTACTTCGGGCTGCTAGCCTTACCCGAGCACGAGGAAACTCTCGGCAGTTTGCTTGAGCCAGTTATTGAAGGTGCCGCGGAAGCATTAGAACATGATTTTGACACTTACAACGTTGGAGTGGGCTTCAATATTGATATGTATGGTGTGCAAACGCCACCTCACTGTTTTAACTTTGAAATCTATGCTGACAATGCACACAACCTAACTATCGTTTATGCCGGTTGCCAAACTGAATTTCCTGACGGATCAGATAACGAATGAAAGGAGAGCACGATGCAGCAATTAGAGATTATTGGTCTTTATGAATTTCTGAACCAATACTACGGAACGTCCACCCGTTACTCCCCACCCGCAGACTATCTCATTACGGGGCTTTTCTGTCGCGCCAAACGTGCACGACGTACAGGACAGCCATTTATCAAACAAACTCGCGATGCAGAGTTCACAATTCACGGTAACGATGAACTTTTTGTATTTTCGCTGCATGAAAATCGTCATCGGATAACCGTCAAATACGAACCGTGGATTACGCCAAGGCGTCCGCTGCAAGGGATTCGCTTTGAAAATGTGGACGTCTTCTTGAATGCTTATAACTCTGTTATTCTCCCAAAAGCTTGCACTAGACTTACAAAGGGCGGGCCATTGGGGGAACTGCTACATGAAATTGCTGAGTGTCAGCTATACCGTGAAAATGGATTCGTTCTCACAATGCCTGTCGAAGATGTCCGTCATCACCGAGATGACGCCCGCTTTTACTTTTCACTTGAGCCGATAATCAACGGTGTAGCTTTTCAGTTTGTAAATGTCTATGTTTAAGAACATTTGGACCTATCGCGGTACACGGGTCTATCCGCGTCAACGCAACCTGCTCTACAACACGGCGATGACGGTTGTGGTTTGCTTGTGGGTAATTGGAGCTGCGATTGCCTATTGGCCGCTATTAAGACAAATCAACTGGAAACTCTTTAGTTGGCCGGACGTGGTGGCCTTGCCTTGGTCATGGCTGCCGCTGATTATTAACAGTTTATGCACAGCACTACTCTTTGGCGTTGGTCTGTGGGCTTATCGGACTTGGTTTGCGGATTCCTACAAGCAGATGGAACACCGCCAAAAGCTCGCCCGCATGATCATGGAGAACAAATGGTACCAAACTGACCAGTCCAACAGCGAGAGTTTCTTCAAGGACTTAGGCTCAACGCGAACCAAAGAGAAAATCTCGCACTTTCCCAAAATCTACTATCGGCTCAAAGACGGGCTGATCCACGTTTCCGTTGAGATCGTCATGTCTTCCTATCAAGACCAGCTCCTGCACTTGGAAAAGAAGTTAGAGGCTGGTCTGTACTGTGAACTTGTTGACAAGATCCTGCACGATTCTTACGTCGAGTACACCTTGCTTTACGACACAATCGGCAAGCGTATCACCATTGCTGACGTGACCTGTGAACATGGCTCCATGCAGCTCATGGAAACGGTGGCTTGGCACTATGATGCGCTGCCCCACATGCTGATTGCTGGCGGGACCGGTGGTGGTAAGACCTACTTCATTTTGACGCTGATTGAAGCACTACTGAAAGACGGTGCCCAGCTCACCATTCTTGACCCGAAAAACGCTGACCTAGCCGATCTGGCTGATGTGATGCCAGGGGTCTACTCGAAGAAGGAGGCTATGCTGGGTGCACTTGAAACCTTCTATCAGGACATGATGGCGCGTAACGACAAAATGAAGCAAATGGACGGATACAAGACCGGCGAGAACTACGCCTATCTTGGACTACCCGCCCACTTCCTAATTTTTGACGAATATGTTGCCTTCATGGATATGCTTGGCCGTGATGCCATGCAAGTCATGTCCAAGCTCAAACAGATTGTCATGCTTGGCCGTCAAGCCGGCTTCTTCCTAGTGTTGGCTTGCCAACGGCCTGACGCAAAATATTTAGGCGACGGGATAAGAGATCAGTTCATGTTCCGCGTTGCGCTTGGGCGCATGAGTGAGCTGGGCTATTCCATGATGTTCGGCGAAACCAACAAGGACTTTTTCCAGAAACCAATTAAGGGACGTGGCTATGTCGATACCGGCGGCAGCGTGATCTCTGAATTTTACACGCCACTAGTACCGCGCGGTTATGACTTCCTCACCGAAATCGGCGCCGCAGCCAATACCGTTCCTGCAATCCAAATAGAACAGGAGGTGCCAAATGAGCACTGATGTCAAAATCGAAAACCGCTCGCAATTCCTCAACGACTTTCACGAAAACGTGCCTTTCCAGTCTGATGAAGACGCGGAAGACCAACTCGAATGGATGGCAATGCACGCCCGCGAATACCCGGATTCACGAATCTGGATGGGCGCTCCCGGCGGCCTGACCGCTGACCGTTTTCCGAAGCGCTTTTGGTTCAACGTCACCACTGCCGACGACGGTGGCTTGATCATGACTTACACCAACGTCGCAGATGAAGGTGACGAGGAGTAGGTCTATGGTAATCCGATCTCGTTCACCAGATCTAATGCAGCATCGCAGGTGGCTTCATAAGTGACGTTTTCACTGTATACGTAGGCCACTCGGTACTTTTCCCAGCGCTGTTTCAATAGCACAGACCCTCGCAATGTTGTAATGATTTCTGCGTATCGCGGCAACAGTGCTTCTGAACCACGAAGCTCGGCCGTCGCGTGCAATGCATCCTTTAAGACTTTGAAATCAATATTCTGCCGTTGCACCTTATCGAACAGATACAAGTCGTAGAAGTCTTTCATACGCGAATTAAGTTCTTGCCGCACAACCATAGATTCAAGTTTCTCGGCAAGAATGGTCTCCATATTATAGGCCATAACCAGAATATCTTGATCATTAAAAATTGTACGATGATGCCATGAAATTTCGCGGGGCGTGATCGTGTCCCCCGTTGAAACATCGATCTTCGTATCTACGACGCTGTTGTAGATTTTTGCTTCAATATGAATGCGGAACCCAGCGTATTCTGCGGCGACACGAATATCGTCAATCTTAGCAATTCTGATTGTTACGTCGCTATCTGGCTCGTTCATATCAGCGATGTTCGTAAACACTTTGAGGATTTCCTCTTTTGTTACCGGCAAGCCTTTGACCGAGGTATCAACGTCACGAGTTGCCCGGGTATCGACACCTAGCATTGACGCAATTAAAAAAACCGCCTTTGAGAATCAAGTTATCCCGGTAAGGCGAACGAGAAATACGATCTACAATCTCGTCTAACGCCACCTCTTGCATCAATATTTGGGGATCAATCTGCTTTTCTTTGGCAAGATTACGCACTTTGGCCTTGAACTGTTGTCCATTTGAAAAACCTAGTTTCACAGTAGTACCTCCATGTAGTTGTTGATTTTTTTTCTAACTTTAAACAAATCTGCATAACGTACCAGCCGTCCAATATCTTTTTGCTTTAGCTGCGAATAGCTAATCATTGCTTGACGAATAGTTTCCGAATCTGATGAATCACGCGCTCGTAAAATATCACAGAGGGTTCGCTCAATATTGTAGACCCGTACCTTGTGCTGCCCCGGAGACAGCACTTCCTCAATTCCTAGCTCGTGCCATTCTGACTTTTGATGATACATCCGAACTGGGAATTCACCGATTGAGCTTGGGTAGTAGCCGCGCGGAAAATTCATTTGGTAGCGATCCGGTGTCCTATCAATCATGTGATGCAAAAAGAGTGCAGTGTCTTTGTAATAGATACCTTTGCTAAACCGATATTGAAGGATATACATGTCGTCCTCAAATATCGCTGGGTCAATGTACACTCCGCGCCCCACTCGTTCCAACTTGCCACGGTTTGCAAGATCAATGAGCAGATGCGGATTAACCCCAAGCCTTTTAGCGTCTGCGGTTGTCACTTGACCATTATTTTGTTTCATAAATGCTTCGATTAAATCTGACATTAAGCTCACCTCACGTTTCAAACGTCATTATAGCATAAGATGACGTTTGAAACGTGAATCCGCAAATACGAAAGGAGAATCTATGAGAATTCCGGTAATCAATAATCAAAGCCGCTTTCAGGAAGACTATGCTGACACGATTATAGCTGGAACGCCCGAGGACGCCGAAGACGCCTTGCTGGAAATGTGCGATTACATTGAGCCTTATGAAGACGGAGATCACTGGCTCGAACTAGTCGGTGATCGCACCATCTCGGGCAAGCCCGTCTACTTCTGGTTCACAGCCACCATGACACAAACTGGCATGCAGCTCACCTATCATAGCTGGGCGCATCATTACTAATCAGCTACACGCCGTCGTCAAGACAAAACCTTTGAAAGGAGCAAGTCAATGACTACCCATTCTGTTCAGCAAGGCTGCACCCTGCCGCCACGCGCGGCGTGCAGCGCGAAAGCCGCAAGCGTGAGTGGCAGCGGTCGGCGCCAGCCGACCGCTTACCCCCAGTACTCTAACAGGGGGGTATTAAATACAACGTCTGTGCCTGAACACGGGGTAGAAAGGCTGATATGACGGCGTTTCAATAGAAAAAGGCAAAATGATGGATGGCAACCCCAATCCATCATTTTTTTGAAAGGAGCATTGCCATGTGCTCATGGCATGAAAAAAACTAAAACCAAACGCAAGCAACTCAAGCTGACCCAAGCTCAAGTCGCTCGACGCTTAGGTGTCACGCGGATGCATTACGTCCAAGTGGAGAACGGCAAGACTAACCCTAGCTCATCGCTGCAAATGGAAATCGACCGGCTACTCAAGAACTGGAACGATGAACCAGAACTAACGCTGATGTTTGACTACATGCGCGTGCGGTTCCCGACCCATGACGCCAAGGCCGTGATCACAAAGATTCTCGGTTTGACCCCAGAACACCTGATATTTGAGGAACACGGCTTCTACGGCTATTCGGCCATGTATATCTTCTCTAACATTCAGGTCATGGTGGCACCGGTTGGCTCCAACCTCGGCACATTGGTTGAGATGAAAGGTCAAGGCTGCCGTGAGTTTGAGGGTATTCTGCTTAGTCACGGTGAGACTGGTACGACTACTTCCTGCGGGTCGATGAAGCTGGTGGCACCTTCAAACGGGTCGATATTGCGATTAACGACATGGTTGGCCTGCTGAATATCCCCGAACTGGTCGATAAGTGTCTGAACAACGAGTGTATCTCCGTCATGCGGTCATTCCAAGGACTGCAATCAGGCAAACTCGTGGATCTCGACGAAGCTGGTCGCGGCAATACGCTTTACGTCGGCACGATGAAAAGCGACGTGTATTTCTGCATCTACGAAAAGGCTGCCGAACAAGCGGCAAAACGTGGCATCTCGATTGCCGACACCCCAATCATCAACCGATTTGAAATTCGCTTGAAAAACGAGCGGGCAATCAAGGCGATTGAGAACATGCTGATTACCCGTGACGCCGAAAAGGTCGCGTTTGGCATCATCACCCGCTACATGCGCTTCGTGGATGAAGTCCCAGATAAAAGCCGTTTGAAGTGGCCGCTCAACGATCGTTGGGCATACTTCCTTGGCAAGGGACGGCAACCGATTCGCTTGACTACTGATCCCCAGCCCTTTGACCTGAACAAGACCAAGGCGTGGCTCCAAAAACAAGTCATGCCCACGCTCAAGGTCATCAAGGAAATTGACAACTACTTCGGCACGACTGACTTGCAGCTCATGATTAAAGACGCCGAACTGACCGACAAGCATCTTAAGCTGATTGAGCAACAGACGGTCGGCAGCGAGGAACTAGGAGGTGACATGTTTGGTCAATGACGTGATGGCTTCCCACCCGCTACGAGGCAAAGCATTCAAAGACTGTGTACTGAACGTGTACGTCTACAACGCCGCGCTAGTCGGTGTCGTCGAGCATAAGAAGTACCGCCGTATCTGCGACATGAATAGTTTTGGCTTCACGGCACAAGACTACATCGCTTGGCGGCACCAGCAACAAGAACACCCGGCGGCTCTGATTGGCCGGGATGGGCGTGCCTTGAACTACGGGGAGCTGCGCCGACTGCTTTATCAAACTGCCGAAGAATCGGGTTGGCCGGTCTTCACGTCACCGGTGGAAGACCTTTTTTTTCGATTAACCGACTTGGTCGCGATTGACCGCGCCAAAACAATCGCAATTCAAAAAGGAGTGATGGTCACAAATTCAACTAAAGGAGTATCAATGCAATCGAAATAGACGTCATCTACAATCGCGAGTGTCTGAAAGGCATGGCGGACTTACCGACAGCTCTATCGACATGATCCTGTGCGACTTGCCGTATGGCACCACAGCCAACGCTTGGGACAAGGTGATTCCGTTTGAACACCTCTGGGGTCAATACGAACGGCTCATCAAGCCTCAAGGCGCCATCGTGCTCACCGCAACTGAACGGTTCTCTGCGGACTTAGTACAATCAAACCCAGCCTTGTATCGCTACAAGTGGGTCTGGATCAAAAATACTGTCACCAACTTCATCAACGCTAAGAACCGTCCGCTATCCCGGTTCGAGGAGATTCTCGTCTTCTCTAAATCGGGCACGGCCAACTTTGGTAACTACCCTGATACCAAAGGCATGAATTATTTTCCCCAAGGACTGCTCCCCTATAACAAAACCGTCAACTCGCGTAAGTATGAGAGCTCAAACCAGTTGCACCCGTGGAACGCCCCTGATAGCTACACGCAAGAGTGGACGAACTACCCGTCTGACGTGCTCAACTACAAGTCCGATCGCACCGGCTGGCACCCGACACAAAAGCCCGTCGATCTTTTTGCCTACCTCATCAAGACTTACACCCAGCCCGGCGAAATCGTGCTGGATAACTGTATGGGGTCTGGCACCACCGCAATCGCGGCAATGGACACTGACCGCCATTTCATCGGCTATGAAATCAGCGAGGAATACTGGCGGCGTGCCCTTGATCGCATCAAGCACCACCACACAACTCAAACCGAGCTTTTCTGATTCGTTACCCGGTGATCCGGTCGCTGCTGACCGCGCCAAAACAGCGGCAATTTTGAAAGGAGCCCTGGTCACAAAACTAAAAATTAAAGGATGATTATTATGAATTTCGGACAAAACTTGTTTAACTGGTTCACTTCAAACGCCCAGAGTCTGGTGTTGATGGCGATTGCCATTATCGGGGTCTACCTCGGCTTCAAGAGAGAGTTCTCTAAGCTCATCGGTTTTCTCGTCATCGCAATCATTGCCGTCGGGTTGGTGTTCAACACCGCCGGGGTCAAAGACGTACTGCTGAACTTGTTCAACCGCGTCATGGGGGCTTAATATGGCTGCTGAATTTCGCGTTTGGATTGCCAATCTTGGTAAGTACAACGAAGGCGAATCTGTCGGTGCATGGTTCGAGCCACCGATAAACTGGGACGACATGGCCGAACAAATCGGCCTGAACGAACAGTACGAAGAATACGCGATTCACGATTACGAAGCGCCATTCCCAGTTTCCGAATATGACAGTATCGACCATATCAATGCGATGGGTGCCGCTTTAGAGCAGCTCAACAATTCCGAACTCGGTGATGTTATAGAGGAACTGCTAGACGCACGCTTTGATGACGTGATCGAGCTAGCCGCGCATATTGACGATTTTGTGCACTACCAAGTCGATTCTATGCAGGATCTGGCAATCATGCTGGTACAAGACGGCGATTACTGCGGCGAAGTGCCAGAGGCAATCCAGTCGTATGTCGATTACCAACGACTGGCCGATGACCTCGAAGCTGACGGTCAGTACATTACTACTAAGAACGGCATCTACGAATATCTGAACTAGTCACTGGGGCTGGCGCTGCAAAAGGCGCCAGCCTTTTTATCTCACTACGAAAGGAGATCACATGAAGAAAGTCAGATCCTACACCAGCATCTGGTCAGTGGAAAAGGTGCTGTACGCCATCAATGACCTGCAACTACCGTTTCCGATCACGTTTACGCAAATGACGTGGTTCATCGTCAGTCTGTTTGCGGTCATGCTGCTGGGCGACTTGCCGCCTCTGTCATTCATTGACGGCGCGTTTCTCAAGTACGTCGGCATTCCGGCTGGGCTAACGTGGTTCATGAGCCAGAAGACCTTCGACAACAAGAAGCCAATGGGATTCTTGCGGTCGGTGATCAACTACGCCATTACCCCGAAGCTCACCTATGCTGGCAAAGCCGTGAAGTCGCAAAAAGAGAAACAAACCGCTGCTGTGACCTACGTTTGGAGGTACCACAATGAAATTTCCAATTAAGTATATCGAAGACAATCTCGTCTGGAACACTGACGGCGAGTGCTTCGCCTATTTTGAATTGATTCCATACAACTACTCGTTTCTAAGCCCCGAACAGAAGCAACAAGTCCATGAGAACTTTCGGCAGTTGATCTCCCAAAACCGTGACGGCAAGCTCCATTTATTGCAGCTCGCCACCGAGGCCAGTGTTCGAGACACTCTCGACCGCTCGAAGAAGTTGGTCAAGGGAACGCTTAAAGACATCGCCTTCCAGCACATCGACGGCCAAGCCGAAGCATTGACCGAAAACGTCGGTGACAACCAAGTGGACTACCGCTTCTTCATCGGCTTTAAGCTGCTGCTGAACAACGCAGAGGTTACCGCCAAGTCTATCTTCAAGGATATGTCCTTGGGCATTCGGGACTTCTTCGCCGAGTTCAACACAACGTTTGCTGGTGACTTCTTCACCATGAACAACGCAGAGGTGGAACGCTACGCCAAGTCCGCAAAGTTTCTCGCCGAGAAGATCGGTCGGCGCTTCAAAGTTCGTCCACTGGACAAGAACGACTTTGGCTACCTCCTCGAACATCTCTACGGTATGACTGGGCAAGATTACGATGATTATGAGTATCACTTGCCCCGCAAAAAGTCTAAGCGCGACACAATCATCAAGCGCTACGACTTGATCAAGCCAACCCGCTCACTGATTGAGCAGCACCAACGCTCAATCAAGATCACCCACGGGCTGGATAGCAGTTACGTAACGTACCTGACACTTTCCGACATCGTGGGTGAACTCGAATTTCCCGGCAGTGAAATCTTTTATTTCCAACAAAGCCAGTTCGATTTTCCAATCGACACCAGCTTGAACGTAGAGATTGTGACAAACAAGAAGGCTCTGACCAAGGTACGCAACAAGAAGAAGGAACTCAAGGACTTGGACGAACACGCCTATCAGTCCGGCAACGAAACCACACGCGGCGTCAGCGACGCCTTGGATTCAGTTGATGAGCTAGAAAGCAATCTTGATCAGACCAAGGACGCGATGTATAAAATCAGCTACGTCATTCGCGTCGCTGGGCGATCCGAAGACGAAATGAAGCGCCGCGCCGATCAGCTACTCGACTTCTATGACAGCCTCAACATCAAGCCCGTGCGACCGTTTGGCGATATGCTGGGGCTTCACAGTGAGTTTATCCCTGCCTCAAAGCGCTACATCAACGACTATATCCAATACGTGACTAGCGACTTCATTGCCTCACTAGGCTTTGGTGCGACGCAATCCCTCGGCGAAAAGGAAGGTATCTACATCGGGTATAACGTGGACACTGGACGCAACGTCTACTTGCAACCAGATATTGCCGCGCAAGGTATTAAGGGCACCGTTACCAATGCCTTATCCGCCGCCTTCCTCGGCTCGTTGGGTGGTGGGAAGTCATTCTCCAATAACTTGCTCGTCTACTATGCCGTGCTCTACGGGGCACAGGCACTGATTCTTGATCCAAAGTCGGAACGTACCGGCTGGGCAGAGAACCTCGACTTTATGGAAAACGAAATCAATATCGTCAACCTGACCAGTGAGGAACAAAACCGTGGGTTGCTTGATCCTTATATCATCTTGTCCAACTTGAAAGATTCGGAATCGTTGGCCGTTGATACCCTGACTTTCCTCACTGGCATCTCAAGCCGGGATGCCGCCCGCTTTCCAACATTGCGAAAGGCGATTCGTGCGGTAACACAAGCGCCCGAACCGGGACTTTTGAAAGTCATTGATGAACTCCGCCGTGAAGACACGCCGATTGCACGCAACATTGCCGATCACATCGAATCCTTTACGGACTATGACTTTGCGGCATTGTTGTTCTCTGACGGAACGGCGCGGCGGACAATCGCGCTTGACCGGAAGATCAACATCGTGCAAATCGCAGACTTAGTACTGCCAGACGCCGACAAGACGCAGGAAGAATACATCACTGCGGAAATGTTATCCGTCGCCATGCTCATGATAATCAGCACGTTCGCGATTGACTTCATTCACCAAGACCGCGCCCAGTTCAAAATTGTGGACTTGGACGAAGCCTGGGCTTTCTTGAACGTGGCACAGGGTAAGGCATTGTCCATGAAACTGATTCGTGAAGGTCGTTCGATGAATGCCGGGGTCTACCTCGTCACTCAAAATGCAGACGACTTGCTCGACGAAAAGATGAAGAACAATATCGCGCAGAAGTTCGCCTTCCGCAGCACGGACATCACGGAAATCAAGAACACCTTGAACTTCTTTGGCCTCGACGCCGAAGACGAAGGCAATCAGAACCGGCTCCGCTCGCTAGATAATGGGGAGTGTCTGTTCCAAGACATCTGGGGACACGTCGGCGTGCTGCACTTTGACTATATCTTTGAACACCTGCATCACGCATTCGACACTCGGCCACCGAAACCCGTGGAGGTGATCGCAGATGACGAAAGCTAACCGTCGGCGGCTTCTGCTGTTCCTCGGTGTTGTCGCAGCATTCATGTTGGTGCTGGTGCTTACTGGCGGTCAGCCGGTACACGCTGCCGGATTGGTAGACGATCAGTCTGGCGGCTCTAACGAGTATTCCAAGTATCCGTTGTCACACTATCAACTCGACTATTTCGTTGATAC
The DNA here is from genome assembly GCF_001312865.1 of Lacticaseibacillus thailandensis DSM 22698 = JCM 13996. GTDB lineage: Bacteria > Bacillota > Bacilli > Lactobacillales > Lactobacillaceae > Lacticaseibacillus > Lacticaseibacillus thailandensis. Next base: position 53,621 of record NZ_BBER01000007.1, read on the forward strand.
AAGTTGGGACTGGCTACCGTGGAACTGGGGAGACGGCATTGGCAAGTCTGTAAGCTATGGTCTGTATGCCATCACCAACTTCTTGTGGACACTTTCTGTCTACCTGTCAAATGCTGCGGGCTATCTGATTCAGCAAGCCTACTCGCTGGACTTCATCAAAGATACGTCTGACGCGATTGGGAAGAACATGCAGCTCTTGGCGGGGGTATCAAAAGACGGCTTCACCACAGATGGTTCTATCCGGGACTGCTCCTGATGATTACGCTGGTTGTCGGCATCTATGTCGCCTATACCGGCATCATCAAGCGCGAAACCTCGAAAGCTATTTCAGCGATTGTCAACTTCGTGGTGATTTTCATCACGTCAGCCAGCTTTATCGCCTACGCACCAGATTACGTCAGCAAGATCAACGAGTTCAGTAGCGACATCAGTACGAGTGCGCTCAACACCGGCTCCAAGATGATCATGGGGACTGACACGGCCACCGATAAGTCAGGCGTCGATGCGATCCGTGACACGCTCTTTGAAATTCAGGTGAAGCAGCCGTGGACACTTTTGCAGTTTGGCGACAGCGACGATGATAACGTTGGCAAAGACCGTGTGAACACGTTGATGAAGACCGATCCGTTTGGCGACAAGGGTAAAACCCGTACCGACGTAGTGAAAGCTGAAATTGAAGACAATGACAACGAGAACCTCTCGCCAACCATGACGATCAATCGCCTTGGCACCACGACCTTTGTTGTCTTGTTCAACGTAGCGATCACCTTGTTTGTCTTCTTCCTGACCGCGATGATGCTGTTCAGCCAGATACTCTTTATCATCTACGCGACGTTCCTGCCAGTGTCATTCTTACTTGCAATGCTACCGTCCTTTAACGGATTGATGAAGCAAAACATTATGAAGCTGTTCAACACGATCATGACGCGAGTTGGCGTGACGCTGGTGATCACGATGGCGTTCTCGCTATCGGTAATGGTCTACGGATTATCGGCCACCTCACCGTTCTTCCTCGTGGCCTTCCTGCAAGTCACCATCTTTGCCGGAATCTGGATGAAGCTCGGCGACTTGATGGGCATGATGCAGCTACACAGCTCTGACGCCCAGCAAGGCACACAACGCTTCTCGCGTCGTGGGAACCGCATGCTACGACAGTTCGTCGGTAGTGCCATGGGTGGCGCAATGGCCGGACGCTTCTTGTCGCGGGGCTATGGCAAGGGGCGTGGAACACCACAGCTCCCGACAGGAACGCAACGCGAACAGACTGCGGACGCTACCAAACCGCAACAACCCAAGAAGCCACGCAGCCAACGACTGGGTGAGAAACTTGCCGATGTATCTGATGTCGGCAACAAGCTCAAGGACAAGACTAAACGTGGCCTTGATCAGGTGAAGGACGCACCAACCAACGTTTTATATGGTCTGCATCGTGGTAAGCAACTGACTAAGGAGGCCGCCGAAACTGCGAAGGACAGCTTCAAGGGGCGGCGTGAGGCCAATCAGCAGGAACGCGACAAACAGCTTGAGCAGCGGCGTAAGCAAATGCAAGAACGCAAGCTCGCAATCAAGCCTAAAGCTGATCCTGAAAAACCAAAACCAACGGCTACCAAGCCGCCGGTTGAACCAACTCGTAAGCCAACGACTGCCACACCTACCAAGCCCAAGCCCGAACAAACTGATACCAGTGGGCAACCTAAGCGTGCTGCCACGAAGCCAACATCAACTCGGCCTCCACGTCCAGTCACGAAGCCGCAAGCAGAACCCACAATCACACCGCACCAAGAACCCACTCCGCCAACGGTTAAAACCAAGAAACCACTGACCCTCGTTTCCGAAAAGCCAGCTAAGCCACGCAACCCAAAGCCACAGCGGATCAAAAAGGCTAAGGGGCATAAGAAGCGATGAAACTCTGGCGCTGGTTAGCTCTCGCCGCACTCCCAATACTGTTGATTGGCGGTCTGTTTTTTTGCGGTCATTGCCTCTGATGATGACGAAGACCAGCCTGCCTCTGCGATCACAGCCGACGCAATGAACTTATCCGCTGAAGTCTACAAGCATAAGCTGACGGTCGAAAAGTATTGCAAAGAGTTTGGCATTTCAGACCAAGTGATGGTGATACTCGCCATCATGCAGGTTGAATCTGGCGGTAAGGGCGGCGACGTGATGCAAGCCAGTGAATCGCTGGGACTACCGGTCAATACGCTAGATACCGAAGCGTCAATCAAGCAAGGCGTGAAGTATTTCGCGTCGCTGCTGAAAAGCATGAAGGCGGCGGGGGTGGATCTCAATACCGCCATTCAAAGCTACAACTATGGTGGCGGCTTTATTGACTACGTTGCTAAGCACGGCAAAAAGTACACGCTGGCGCTAGCGACGGCGTTTGCCAAAGAGAAGTCTGGTGGCAAGAAAGTCACCTATACCAACGCGGTTGCTAAGGATGGTTGGCGCTATGCCTATGGGAACATGTATTACGTGTCGGTCATCTCGCAATACCTTGTCACTGGTGGTGCGAAATTCGACGACAAAACGGTACAAGCCATCATGGACGAAGCACTCAAGTATCAAGGCACCCGGTATGTCTTCGGTGGCTCAACGCCAACAACGGGATTCGACTGTTCCGGGCTGACCAGTTGGTGCTACGGCAAAGCCGGGATCAAACTTCCCCGTACCGCCCAAGCACAATACGACGCCACGGCACACCTGAACATCAAGGATACCAAGCCCGGCGACCTCGTGTTCTTTCATTCGACCTACGATACTGCCGACTATGTGACCCACGTTGCATCTATGTCGGTGGCATGAAAATGTACAACGCTGGCGATCCACTTGGCTACGCTGACTTGAATTCAAGTTACTGGCAAGCCCACCTGATCGGCGCTGGGCGTGTAAAGAAGTAGGTGAAGACGATGGATCAAAACGGTATCGGCTACTTTGACTGGATGGATCTCATCACCAACACCTATGACGATGCGCTGCAAAAGGCGCACGTCGATCTCAAATTTGGTGACAACCGCGCACCACGCAACAAGGAACTCGACTTTGCGTCAGGTGAGTGGGAACGCATCAAGTTCTTCAAACAACGCTTGCCCAATACTGACGACCTGTGCCACGTTCTCGACCGCTTCGTTGACCGAATGCCGGAGATGGAATACGGGCACCGACGCGAGTATCGCCTCGCCGTTGCGCATGAAGTGGCCGTTGATCGATGGCTCAAGGGCAAGGTCTTCGCCCCGGAAGACCGCAAGTATATCCTCGACCGCGAGCGCTACTTGGCCGAAGAATATTTCAACAACGACCGTGAACTCGGTCAGTATATCGAAACCGACTATGAGGGCTACAAGCGAATCTCGCTGCAACGCCTATTCGTGCGTTTTCTCGATATTTACGATGATTTTTACCGCTGCTACGAAATTAGAAAGGACAAGGTGAACGAACCTTGAGTAAAGACAAAACCCAAAAGAACGGCTGGTTCAAGAAGAAGCCAGCCGCCCCAAAGCCGCCTAAAATCAAGCACCGTGGCTTGCGCCGTCCAGTCACACTACTTTGCTGGTCGGTGTTGATCGGCAGCACCAGCTTCGGTGTCTACAAGAACATGACCGCTATCGAAACCCATACGGTGCACGAAGTTCAAGTGATCAAGAACAAGGTGATCGATACACACGCCTTGGCGACCTTCACCACCGACTTCGCTAAGCTCTACTACTCGTGGCAGCCAAGCCATGAAGCCCTCGATCAACGGCAGAAAGCCTTGCAGCCGTATCTTGTGGAGCAACTGCAATCGCTGAACGCAGATACGGTGCGTAGTGACATTCCCACCACGGCCACAGTGAGTGAGGTCAAGATCTGGGACGTGAGCAAGGCGGCCAAGGACACGTTCCACGTACTATTTACGGTGAAGCAAGACCTCACCAAGGGCAAAGACAAGAAAACCGTGATTAGCACTTACACCATTAACGTCATGCAAAATGACAACGGCGATATGGTGGTCACCAAGAACCCAACCATCGCTGCGGAGCCAGCAACAGCTCGGATCAAGCTGCCGGACACCCAGTCCGATAACACAGTAGCCAGCAGCACCGCAGATGAGGTAACCAAGTTTCTCAAAACCTTCTTCACCCTGTACCCGCAAAGTGACCGCAACGAACTCAAGTACTACGTCAAGGAAGGGACACGGCCTATCGAACGGAATCTCAAGTTTGTAGAACTTCTAGATCCAGTCTTTAAGCAGACCAAGCGCGGTCTGACTGTCACTTTATCTGTGAAGTATCTCGACACTGACACCGATATGAGCCAAGTCTCGCAATACACCCTGAACCTCTCCAAGCAGAGCAACAACTGGATAATCACTGACGGCATCTAAAAAAATACCCGGCACGACCTTCACGCTGAAACTAGCGTGGCAGGTCGTGCCGGGTATTGTCGTTATTCTGGTTGTGTACCAGCGTTGCGTCTGCGCACTTTACGAATAACTAGATAAGGCAGGTAGCCGAAGACGAGAGCTAAGATCGCAATTTTAGTAAGCACTCTACCAATTTGAAATATGATGAAGATAGCTAACGTAGCAATCGCCAGTATCATGACCACTCGCATGATTGAATAGAAGAACCACAAGCACAGTGGCAACGCGAAATATGCCAACGCACAGACTAGCAAGGTTACTGTGATCATCACCCAGTCCTGCATGAAGAATGGGGATAGAACGTGCCACCACAGTACGCTAACCGCATCACTGATAACCGTCACCAGCATAACAAGTAGTCCGCCAATCGCATTCGAAAAGAAGTCAATAAAGCTATCTAATCCATTATTAACCGTTGAAATAAATGACCCAATCATTAACAACTGCCCCCTCCATTTCGTATTGGAGCTTGAGGATACCAGATACTGATGGGGGATTGCAATTTTATTTTATATTCGATTTCAAATTATCGAGGAAGTCTGATTGTAAAAGTGCTGCCCTGGCCTAACTCACTTTGAACTTCGAGCTGTCCTTCGACTAATTTCAAGATTTGTGCGACCATTGCAAGTCCCAGTCCGTTGCCAAGCTCAGCATGAGAACGATCACCCTGATAGAACTTCTGAAACATGTGTGCACGCGTTTGATCATTCATTCCAATACCAGTATCAGAAATGCTTACCGTCACATGCTCATGCTGATTGGAAACATTCAGGTGAATTGAACCATTGTCAGGTGTAAATTTAATGGCATTCGCCAATAGATTGTTCCAAACTACTTTCAGTAAATCGGGATCACCAATTATTTGAAGCCTCTCTGGCATATCTACTTCGAGTTCCAAGTTGTATGATTCAAGTAGTGGATCACTGGCAAAAATTACCTGAGTAAGCTGTTCTACTAAATCGAATGATTGGTGTTCGGGTTGCGAGATTTGAGTTTCCAGTTTATTCAGTCGCAATATATTTGAAACCAGTTCGGCTAAGTCAGTAGCGGCAGTGTTGATTGTAGCTAGATAGGTAGCACGAGTTGTCGCTTCCAGATCGGATTGTTGCAATGCTTCTGAATAGCTTCTGATGATTGCCAGCGGTCGCTTAAATTCGTGAGATACATTTGCAACGAAATCCCCACGTAATGTTTCGATTGAATTTAGCTCTGCGACCATAGTGTTAAAGTTCGCAAACATGGCATCCAGATAGTCATATCTTTCTGGTCGATGTACCGGTTGTAAGTATACCGAGTAATCACCACTGGCAACTCTCTCCGCAGCAGTACTCAATGCTCTTAACGGTTTGTCGAAAGTACGATAGCGTTGCCACGATGCCAGTAGGGCAAACCCAACTGCAACAATCAAACAATAAAGCAGATACCAGCCCGCGTATGGGGATAAGACATCGCGCCAATCCTGGCTATACGCGAGCCCCGGTACTGCCGCTAATAAACCAAATCCCAAAAATAAGGTTGTAAGTTCTACCCAAGAGAAACTTGTTGCGTGGACTCGAAAATGAGCTTTTCGTTTACCCATTAGTCAAGACTCCTTTGTACCCTAATCCATGTACCGTCTTGATTGCGAAGCCGTCTGCCATAGAAAACTTATCTCGAAGTTTCGTGATATAAACATCTACTGACCGTAATGAAGTTTCACTGTCAAGATCCCAAAACTCATTGATTAGTTCAGCACGAGAAAAAGCATGGTTAGGGTATTCAAGAAACTTGCTTAAAAGGTTGAATTCTCGTACGGTCAACGGAACCTCTTTGCCACTAAGCAGTGCTACTCGTGCCTCTTGATCCAACGTCACATTACCGACAGTTAGCTGATTGGTCTTACCAATATTTGCACGTCGAAGCAGCGCATGAACGCGTAACTTTAGTTCGTCAAGTTGAATCGTTTTGATCATATA
>NZ_BBER01000008.1 GCF_001312865.1 Lacticaseibacillus thailandensis DSM 22698 = JCM 13996
CATTCAAGAATCAGTCGTTGGACTGGTTCTTTTTTTTATGCCTGAAAAATTGAACCGTACACAAAACGACCGTCCTTCTGCACATGGACGGTCGTTCGAATTGATTCTTTCTGTTAATCAGGGAGGTTAGTGAAGACCCCATCAATTGCCTGGTATTCGTCCGCAGTCAACGTAACGGATAATGTTTGCGCATTTTGCTCGACCTGGGCGGCTTTGCGCGCACCCGGAATGACCACGGCGACCGCCGGGTTCTGGATGTACCACGCCAAAACCAGCTGACTTGGCGTTACGTGGTGTGCCGCCGCAATGTCCTTAACGCGGTCCATACCCGCAACAATTTGTTTAAACCGTGCGCCTTGGAAGTTCGGATTGTGGGACTGCCAGTCATCGGGGCCAAACTGCTCGTCCCCCGTGTACTTACCCGTCAGGATACCCGAGGCGAGTGGGTAGTAAGGCACAAAGCTGATGCCCTGCTGCTGTAAGTACGGAAACAGCTGTTGCTCGGCGTCACGCTGAACGAGGCTGTACGCATCCTCGACCACATCGACGTAACCGTCCTGGTTAGCCTCTTGCACCTGCGCCGGCTTGAAGTTGGACACACCGATTGCACGAATTTTGCCGGCTTCCTTTAACCGCTGCAAGGCACCCACCGCTTCATACTTAGGTGTATCCGCGTCTGGAAAGTGGATATAAAAGATATCGATGTAGTCGGTACCTAGCCGCTGCAAAGCCGCGTCGACTGCCCGGGTAAGAAATTCGGGGCGGTTGTTGGGGTGCAGATCCTGGTCGGGATCTTGCGCCCCTTTGTCAGCGATGACTACATCCTCACGCTTGTAGTCACGTAGTACTTCGCCAATAAGCTCTTCCGAGCGGCCCACGCCGTACATAAACGCGGTGTCCAACGTCTTCACGCCATGATCCAGCGCGGCCCGGACAACCGCACGCCCATCGTCGTCGTTCAGACCCGGGAACAGGTTGTGGCCGCCGACTTTGTTGGTGCCCAATCCCAGTGGGCCACTGGTAACCTCGCTATGACCAATTGTAATTGTCTTTGTCATGGTTCACACTCCTTACCAATAGTTAGTTTTATTGTAGCGCCCGTGTGTGAATGATGCTAGGCGTTAGATTAGGGCAAAGTGGCGTAACCCCTTTGGAATGCCCTTATGCATGTTATCGGCGGTCACAAACTCAGCAGCATGCCGGGCCTTGTGCGTCCCGTTCTGCATGGCCACAGGGTGGTCAACCGCGTCTAGTAACGGTAAGTCGTTATCGGCATCCCCGAATGCGTAGGTTGGCACACCGTGCAGCGCAGGCTGTGCGAGCAGTTCCGCGATGCCACTAGCTTTGGAAACGTCTTGGCTGATGGTATCCACGTCGTACGGTGAGTCACGATAAAACGCCATCTCGGGGAATTCACGCTGGTAAGCGGCTTTGACCTGATTGCCCGCGTCGTCGTTGCCAATGAACAGCAACATCCGGGTGAGGGGCGTGGTGGTATCGAAGTCGGGGTCGATCACCGGTTGCACCTGCTGGACGTCCGCGTAGTTAGCCCGCGTGAGGCTGTCGTTGCCTGACAACACAGCGTGGTGCTCATTGTAGTACGCCACCTTGAGGCCATCACGCTTGGCGGCCGCGTTGATACGTTCAACCAGTTTCGTCGGGATATAGTGCTGCCCCACGGTGTGGTGGTTAAACAGTACCGTTGCCCCGTTACCGGCCACGACGGTGTTGATCTTGGTGACAGCCATCAACGTGTCGATTTCCCATAGGTCGCGGCCGGTCGTAATGACCGGTAACACCCCGTTGGCCCGCAAACGTTTGATGGCCGAAAGGTTGCACGCCGGCAAAGTTTTGTCGTCCGCATACAACGTACCGTCCAGGTCAAAAAAAAGACTACCGCTCGATACATATCATCGTCTCCTTTAACGTATAAGTTAGGATAACCATAGCAGTTTTAGCAACCGCTTACAACACCACGCGTCCTGGTCCGCTGTAGTTGCGTTGTGTGCCAACTTACTTTAGAATTGTAAGCAGTAATGAACGGAATGCTGGGGAACTACGCGGACGTGTCACCCCCCAGCAAGGAGGATATTGATGCCACAAATGGTTACCTTTGATAATATTGATACTTATACTCAGCACGGCACGGTGGTGCTCGATCTGTGGGCGCCTTGGTGTGGTCCATGCAAAATTTTGAGCCCGCTACTCGCTGAATTGGAACAGGAGCTCGATGGTTTGACGGTGGTTAAGCAGAACGTGGACGATGACAAACGCCTTGCGGAGCGGTACCACGTCCAGTCGATTCCGACGATGGTCATTTTCCAAAACGGTCGCGCGGTGGAAAAGGTCACGGGCGCATTTCCTAAAGATAAGCTACGGCGGTATTTTGAGCAGAAGATTGCTGAGGGGCAAAACGACTAGCTTTATTTGGCTCCAAAATATGCAAACGAAAAATCGCGGTTGGGCCACGCAACGTTACGTGGCCGGGCCGTGCTTTTTTTATGCGTGCTACTTTGCCAGCCCCCTCGGCTGGGTTAAGATAGAGTGACAGAATTGACCTAGAGTGGGGTGACTAATAATGGCAACCGTCGATAAAGCGGAACTACTGGATACCTGCCTGTTAGCGGGACGAATCATGATCGAGGGTGGCAGCGAAATGTACCGGGTGGATGACACCATGGCGCGCATCATCGATAACGCGGGGGTCCGCGGTGTGTCGCTCTTTACCACGCCCACGGGCATCGTGGCCGGCTTGAACAACCAACAGTACGTGCAAGTGCGCCAGATTCAGCGGCGTGAGATTGACCTGGAGAAAGTGAGCCGGGTCAACCAGCTTTCCCGGGAGTTCGCCGCGGGCCAGTTAACGCTGGCGGAATTGCACCACCATCTACGGGCCTTAGCCCTCCACGTCCCCTTTTTCCCGATGTGGCTCCAAATTATTGGTGCTGGCGTGTTGAGCGCCACGATGATGGTGGTCTTCACCCAGCGGTACGATTGGTTCGACATTCCCATTGCGGCGGTAGCTGGCATCGTTGGTTTCTTGGTGTCCACCTACATCAGCCGGGTAACTAATGTCCGGTTCGTGGCTGAGCTCGCGGGGTCGTTGGCGCTGGCACTGGTCACGCTGGTGGCGTGCAAAGTTGGTTGGGGACTCAATCCCGATAATATTTTGATTGGTGCCGTGATGCCGATGGTACCCGGGGTGGCCATTACTAACTCGATTCGTGACATGATGGCGGGGCACCTGTTGACGGGACTTGCACGGGGGATGGAAGCCGTTCTGACTGCGTGCGCGATTGGTTTTGGCATCGCGGTCGTATTGCCGTACTTTTAGGAGGGCACCATGAATATATACATACAAGCATTAGTGCAGTGTGTCTTTGCCTATCTGGGGACCGTTGCCTTTGCGCTCATCATTAACGTTCCCCGACGGGCACTCAACTTAGGTGGTTGGGCCGGAGCGACTGGTTGGATGGTGTACTGGGTACTGTTCAAAGTCGGGTGCTCCATCGTGCTCGCTAACCTGCTGGGGGCGTTTGCGATTGGTATCGCCGCCATCGTCTTTGCCCGTTGGCGTAAAATACCGGTGATTGTCTTCACGATTCCTGGCCTGGTGCCGTTGGTGCCTGGCGGAACGGCGTACGAGGCCGTGCGCATGTTTGTGGAGGGGCAAACGGACGCGGGGATTGGGTACCTGGTGCGGGTCATCATGGTGGCAGGCGCGATTGCGGTCGGTTTCATGCTCGCCCAACTCTTTGGCGACCTCACCAAGCGTCGTATCCGGCTCCGGTAGCGTGAATCAGGACCGCACGCATAATTCTGTCTACTTGCGGTTGAGCGTTGGGGTACACCCAGCTCGCGGAATAGCGACGGCACGGCCACTTGTCCCGGACGCGGCTTTGCAGTAGAATAACAGTATGCGATGAGTCGAGTAACACACTATGTGTGAAAGAAAACGGCCAGCATGTTTCACCCACCGGATTTGCGGGCGCTGGTTTTCCCTCTGGATTGTGGAGTCCATGGAATCGGCCGTGGGTTACCACGACTGCGTGCATAAGCCTGCCGATATTTTCGGTAGGCCTTTTTTTATTTCTGGGTGGTGCGCCAACATTTCCTGGGTGTCGGCCACCAAAGATGGCAGGGAGGTTCTATTGATGGCGGCAATTTTAACTGTAGATGGCATACATAAATCCTTTGGCAGTCACCAAGTCCTGCGCAAAGTAAGCTTTACCGTGGAGCCAGGTCACGTGGTCGGCCTCGTTGGTCCTAACGGTGCCGGCAAGAGTACCATCATGAAAATCGTGCTGGGACTGATTCCCTACGACCGGGGTAGTGTCACGATCGATGGCGTTCCGGTCAGTATTACCAGCCACCGGACGTTGGGCCGTGTCGGTGCACTCATTGAGTATCCGGGTATCTACCCATTTCTGACTGGGCGGCAACACTTGCAACTCTTTGCACAGGGTGCGAACAAAAAGCAACGAATTCAGGCCGTAGTGCACGATTTGGGCATGGAAAAGTTTATTAATAACAAGGCCAAGCGGTACTCGCTGGGGATGAAGCAAAAGCTGGGTATTGCCCAGGCGTTCCTGAACGAGCCGGCACTAGTAATTCTGGATGAGCCCATGAACGGCCTCGACCCTGAGGCCGTCAAGCAACTGCGGGACCTGATCCGCGCCAAAGCCGACGCGGGTGTCAGCTTCCTGATTTCGAGTCATATTTTGAGTGAACTGGAAAAGGTCGCTGACGACGTCTTGATGCTGAACAAGGGACTGATTGTTGAGCAAACCACCATGCACGCCATGGTCAACCAGGGTGCAGAGGTGTACTTGGTACGTACTGCCGACGACCAGGCCACCAAGCAAGCGTTGGGCAACGCCAGTATCCCCATCATGGAGAGTCCGCAGGGGATTCTCATCAACCACGAGGACCTCAACGACGTGCTCCGCGTGCTCGTTATGTCCAACATTCACGTGGAGGACATTGCCCACGTCCAGCACGACCTGGAAAGCTCATTTCTCGATATGATCAACAGCGGCAAAGGGGGCGCGGTCGATGCTAACGCTCGTTAGACAAGAACTGTACAAGCTATTTCATAAAACGGGTACCTGGGTGGCAATGGTCATCATGGTAGCCATCCAAGTGGCGTTTGCTATCGCCGCGCGGCAACTCCCGGACATCTTTAACGCGACCGCACTTTTTAACGACCAGTTCGTGGGTGGCGAACTCGTTATCTTCTTGGCCATCGCCCTGACTGCTAGCATTATTGCCATGGAGTTCCAGTACGGGACGATTCGTCAGTTGCTGTACCGGCGCTATTACCGTAGCCAGGTGTTTGTCAGTAAAGTCATCACCGTCCTGATTGGCTTGGTGTTGATGGAGGTGCTCAGCAATGCCGTGACTTGGGCGCTGAAGTTCGGGCTGTTTCCACAAGTTGACCTCAATACTAAGGTAAACGGCGGGCGGACCTTGCTGGTGTATTACGCCCAGAATTTGGGCGCGACCCTACTGACGACGTTGCTACTTCTGAGTTTGGTGCTCCTACTGGCGACCCTATTTAAGAGCAATGCCGCTGCAATCGTTACCGGGATTATCGGCTACTTTGTGGCCAGTCTTGCCGGTAGCTTCTTAGTGTTACTCATTGGTCAGTACGAGTGGGTCAAGTGGAATCCGTTTACGATGCTGATGCTGGCAAACCAGGTGGATACGCCCAGTTATGCGCAGCTAACCATGCTGAGTACTCCGGTGATGATTGGTTGCTCGCTGGGGTACACGGTGGTACTCGGGTGCTGTGCCTACTTGAGTTTTCGGCACCGGAGCGTTTAAGATGATGTTGTTTTGGGGGTGCAATGATGATTAATGATCCACAGTTTCAGGCATTATCCGCCCGCGCACAACGGGTCGTGGGCCTAGTATTATGGCGGGGAAACCCAGACCGGGAGATTACCGTTGCGCAGGACACCTTTTATGCCCGGCTCAAGTTGTTTCCGGGCCAAACGGGGGCCACAATGGTCGAGCGGGCGCTAGCCGACTTGATCAACGAGTTGCGCCACTCGCTGCTACCTAACTTCATGATTCGCGTGGGCGATAATGATGTGGGGGAGCAGGAGCAGGTGCTGACGATTACTTACTAGACATTTGGTTTTGGGGGCGAGGACGTTACGGTCTAGCCCCTTTTTTTTATGCCCATGTAGGGGGTCGGTCGCCCGTATTTGGTCCAGAAGCGTTTTTTTGTCATCTTTAAGCGCACACAGATTGGACTATACTAGTGGTATAAGCGCCTTAATGTAATCCAGAATACGATGAGAAAGGAAATCAGTATGAGTAGGTTTGACCGTGTAATCACAATTGTCATGGATGGACTTGGTATTGGACCAGCCGCGGATAGCGCGCGGTTTGGGGACGCAGGTGCGGACACGTTGGGTCATATTGCGGAGTATATGGGTGCCGACTGGCGGTTGCCCAACCTGCAACGGCTGGGCCTCGGTAATATTCGTGAAGATGACGAGATGATCGGTATCACACCGGTCACGGCACCGCGGGCGGCGTATGGTCGCATGGCGGAAATCTCTGCCAGCAAGGACTCGGTGGCAGGTCACTGGGAGATGATGGGCGTACCCGTCACGGAGCCGCTGGCGCTCTTTCCGCATGGTTTTCCACGCGAACTCATCGAGAAGATCAGCAACTTTGCCCAACGACCGGTCATCGTGAACAAGCCATACTCCGGCGCTGCGGTCATTCATGACTATGGCGAGCAACAGCGCAGTACTGGGGCGCTGATCGTGTACACGTCCGCTGATTCGGTGCTGCAAATCGCGGCTAACGTGGACATTTTGCCACTGGATGAACTGTACCGGATCTGTGCGTACGTGCGGAGTATTACCACCAAGCCGCCGTACCGGATCGGCCGCGTTATTGCCCGGCCGTACACGTTTATGGCTCCAGACGACTTTACCCGGACCAGCGACCGGCGCGATTACACGCTTAAGCCGACCAGCACGACAGTGTTAGACCGGCTCCAAGCCGCGGGCGTGTCCACGTACGGCGTGGGGAAGATCAACGATATCTTCTCCGGAATGGGCCTCGATGATGGTGTCCATACCACCAGTAACCACGACGGCATGGCCCAAACTTTGCGGGTCGTACGTAGCGGTCGTGGTGGCCTGATTTTCACCAACCTAGTGGACCTCGACGCTAAGTATGGTCACCGGCGTGATCCCGCTGGTGCCGCACGGTCGCTGGAAGAGTTTGACCATGATGTGGGGACCTTGCTGCCAGAACTGGGTGACCGGGATCTACTGCTCATTACGGCGGATCATGGTAACGACCCCACATTCCACGGCACGGACCACACGCGTGAGCTGGTGCCACTGTTAGCCTACTCGCCAAGTTTGGTCAGCGCCACGGAGCACGACGCACCTGCACTGTTGCCGCTGGGGATCCGGGAGCCGTTCAGTGATTTGGGTGCGACCATCCTCGACAACTTTGGGGTCGATAACGGTCCGTTCGGCGCCTCCTTCATGAACGCCCTCAACGCCGAGCCAGCCATGGCTTAGCCGTAATGTAGGCCGCACACTTTGGTCGGGCTTGGGCCCCCCTACCCAAACGGCGGGTGAGTCTGCTATGCTAGTAGCAAGTAAAAGGGGGCAACGACCATGCGTGACCATAAATACGGGTTGGGGACATCCAACCTTTCGATTTTTCTCGTGTTAATGACAGTGGTGTTTGCCTTCGTGTTGGATAAGGCTTTTGACCGGTATTCGCTCATGTGGTGGCTGTGCGTGGTCACGTACCTGGTGATCATCGCTGCTATTGACCTGGCGGTGACTAACCAGCGTCGGCGCAGACAGCGTAACCAGGAGCAACACCGGCACAAGTAAGGTGGTACGTCAGTGGTAGCCAGCCACTGACAGTAGGTAAAGTAATAATCAAAGGGGCCGCGACAACGTCACAGCTCCTTTGTTAGTTATACGGAAAGTTGAGGTATGTATGCGTAACGAATTGGGACACGTCCGGCCAGTTGCACCGGCAGCCCGGCAGATGACAAATTGGGACATGTGCGCCACGTGGATCGGTGCCAACGCCAATAACGGAACCTGGTACATTGGCGGAGTCATCGCCGCGGCGGGGATGCTGACCGCGTCAACGGCCCTGGTCGTCTGTGGCCTGGTCTCGTACGTCCTGTTGGCGCTAGCCAGCTACATGGGTTACCGCACGGGATTACCCGCAATGGCGTTGACGCGTCCTGCCTTTGGGTTACGGGGGTCGCTGGTCCCGTCCGTGATCAACGTGGTTCAATTTATCGGTTGGGCGGCCGCCAACACGTTTATTGCCGCTATTTCGATTGCAACGATTCTGCACGACCTCCTTGGCTGGCCGGCGTATGGCACGCCTGGTGGGCACCGGGGCCTCATTGTGGGCATCCTGGTGATGTCAATGCTGCATATGGCTTCGATTGCGTTGGGTGAGCGGTCGGTGCGCATGATCGAACGGGTCGGGATCGTGTTAGTGATGGTTTTCGTGGTGTGGGAATCCATCGTCGTGTTTCAGCACGTCTCCCTGGGCGCCATCATGGCGTGGCGTCCAGCAACGCACTTACGCCTGACCGGTGGTGCCGCCATCGACGTTCTGGCGGCCTTCAACCTGGCGTGGGTCACCGCGGCGGCGGATTTTTCCCGGTTTACCAACAAACCCCACGCCGCAACGACCTGGTCCTTTGTGGGGGCCAACATCGGGCTGTTCTGGTTTGCCTTTATTGGCTTGGTGGCAACAATTGCAACGGCCATCACCATGAACCACTTTGATCCAAATGATTCTGATCCTTCCACCATTGCGACCAAGCTGGGTTTGGGTGTGTTGGCACTATTGGTGATCGTGATCACTAGCACTACGGCCAACGCGGTCAACCTGATGGCGGCGGGGTCTGCCGTCACCAACATGTGGCACCGCATGACGTTACGGCCCGCGTTGTGGTTGGTGACGGGTGTTGCCACCCTGGTGTCCTTCGTACCGCTGTTTTTTTGCCACGTTCCTGGATGCCTTCACGGCCTTTTTGGACATGATTGGGATGTTTCTGGGCCCTGAAATTGCCGTCTTTCTGGTGGACTTCTTCATCTTGCGGCACCGGCAGTACGACGCACCAGCGATGAACCGTCCGGGTGGCCAATACTGGTATTGGCACGGCGTCAACTGGCGGGCCTTGGGGGCCTGGGCGCTCGGCGTGCTGGGCTACTTTGCCTGTCGCCGCGTGCCGATGATTGCTGACCACGTGGGGGCCACCTTCGTCGCGATGGCGGGAACGGCCTGTGTGTACCGGGTGTTGAGTCGACGCCAGCAGTCAAAGTAGTGGTATACCGTCCGGATCAAAAAAGTGTTGCCTCAATCACGAGACAACACTTTTTTGTGCGCTAAGTTAACCCTGCAGCACCGGCAGCACGTGAATCAGTCCTACCCCTGCCGCAGCCAGCTGGCTGTGCCACCGCTGAACATCGGTGTCGGCGACCGGACCAGTGAGGACCGTCGTTCGTCCCCGGATACGCTGTACCCGACCGGTGATGCCGAGTGCGCGCAGTTGTTCCCGGGTGAAACCCGTTCCGGTGATGCTGACAAAGCGTGGTGCGACCCGGTGCGCGGAATCCGCCACAATGGCTGGGGTGTCCGTGTCAACGAAACGCTCCGGCGTGTTGCCGTAGTGGATATCGTCAGCCAGGTCGAGCAAGTCTGCGACGATGGAGTTAGCGGTGGGCAGCGAACCCGCGCCGGGGCCCACCATGCTCAACCGTTTAACGTTTTGGGAATCGATCAGTACGGCGTTGTTTTCATCGCGGACGGCCGCTAGTGGGTGGCCCAATGGTACTAAGTGCGGAGCGACCCGCAAACAGAGCCCGTCTGGCGTTAATTCACTCACCGCCAGGGGCTTGATTGCGTACCCCCAAATGCTGGCAGTCACGAAATCTTGGGGCTGGAGGGTGGTGATGCCTGAATATCCACGTCGTCCATAGACGGGTTCATGCCAAAGGCAAAGCGGGTCAGAATCAGCAACTTGTACGTGGCATCCAGCCCCTCAACGTCGTTCGCGGGGTTAGCTTCCGCAAACCCTTTGCGTTGGGCCAATGCCAGCGCGTCGTCGTACGAGGAGCCGTGGGCAATCATCTGGGTGAGGATGAAGTTACTGGTCCCGTTGGCGATCCCCGTGATCCGCGAAATGGGGTCGCCGGCGTAAGCGTTACGGAGCGTGCGTAGGACGGGGATAGCCCCCATGACTGCGGCTTCATAGTACAGCCCCACGTGGTGGGTGGCCGCAATCTGGCTGAGTTCGATACCGTCAGTGGCAATCAGGTCCTTATTGGCCGTGACGACGTGTTTACCAAAGGTGAGCGCCGTCTTGATCAGCTCCTTGGCCTTGGTGGTGCCGCCAATGGCTTCAACCACCACGTTGATTTTAGGGTCAGTCACGATACTTTGACTGTCGGTGGTGAGGGCGATACCGGGATATTGAGCTTGGCGCTCCGGCGTGACGGTGCGCACCGCAATGCGTGTGATGCGTAGCTGGCGGGCAGCGAGTCGTGGTTGGGGGTCCTGTAAAATGTTGACCAGGCCGGAGCCCACGGTCCCGAGGCCGAGTAGACCAATGTTAATTGTGTTCATGGTCACCGATCCCTTCTACGGTTGCGTGGCGCCGCCAATTTTGGCAAAGGCCTGGGCCAAGTCGGCAATCAAGTCGTCAGGATCCTCCAAACCGACGGAGAACCGCAATAAGCCAGGGGTAATCCCGGACTTAGCACGTTCTTCGGGACTCAGTTCGGCGTGGCTCATCTTGGGCGGGTAGGACAAAATCGTTTCGGTCCCGCCGAGGGAGACTGAGAACTCCGGAATCGTGGTGGTTTCGGCTACCGTACGGGCGGCGTCCTCGCTGCCCACGTCAAAGCTGAGCACGGCACCGCCGTTGACGGCCTGACGTTGTTGGGTGACGTAACCGGCGTTGCTTGGTAGCCCCGGGTAGCACACGCGCGTTACTTGGGGTTGTTGCTCCAACCACGCGGCAATTCGCTGGGCCGCCGCACTGGATTGTTGCATCCGCACACCCAGGGTCTTGATACCGCGCAACAGCAACCAGCAGTCGGTAACGCCCAACGTGGCCCCGACGGCGTTCTGGATAAAGTAGATGCGGTCAGCGAGGTCCTGGCGGTCGGTAACTACGGCGCCGGCCACGATGTCAGAGTGCCCGGCCAGGAACTTCGTGGCCGAGTGGACGACGATGTCCGCACCGAGGTGTAGCGGCTTTTGCAGTACTGGTGACATAAACGTGTTGTCCGCGATGGCAATGAGACCGTGTGCGTGGGCGATATCAGTGACGGCCTGAATATCAGTCACGGCCAGAATGGGGTTGGACGGCGTTTCGATGTAGATAGCTTTGGTGTTGGGCCGAATTGCGGCTTTGACTGCGTCCAGATCACCGAGATCCACAAAGGTGTGGTCAATGCCAAAGCGGGGCAGAACCTCCTCCAGCACGCGGAACGTCCCGCCATACACGTACTTGGACACGATCAGGTGGTCACCTTGGCTGAATGTCATCAGCACGGAGCTGACGGCCGCCATCCCGGTACTGAATAGGTAACCAAACTTACCGTCCTCCAACGTGGCGACGGCGTGCTCGGCGACGTCCCGGGTAGGGTTGCCGGAGCGGGAGTAGTCGTACTTCCCGAAGTTGTCGAAGCTGGCCTGGTTGAAGGTCGATGACAGCTGGATGGGGGTGTTGACCGCGCCCGAGACGGGGTCGGCCACGGTGGTGGCTTTAATAATTTTTGTCCAATCGTGCATAGTGGTTCTCCTTTATGAGTGCTGACAAAGTAACGGTAGTAATCCGACTACACGGACGTGACGCTATTAGTTGGTGGCGTCGGGTGCCGCGGCGGCAATGGCCTGGGTCAAATCGGCGAGCAGGTCGTCTTTGTCTTCAAGGCCGACCGACAGCCGGATGAGCTGGGGCGTGATGCCCAATTCGAGGCGGTCACCAACGGGCATGTCGTGGTGCGTCTGGACGTACGGCACGGTGACGAGTGACTCGGTGCCACCGAGACTCTCTGCGAACGAACAGACTTGTAGGGCGCGCAGAAAGCGGTCGACGTCAAAGTCGTCAGCGAGGTAGAAGCTGATCATGCCGCCGACGCAGCGTAGAGTACGCGGTCGACACCCGTAATTTCAGGCAACGCGTGGGCCAGGTACTGAGCGTTTTCGGTGTGGTACTTCATCCGCACGTGTAACGTCTTGAGTGACCGGATCAGCAGCCAGCTATCAAACGGGTCGAGGTTTTGGCCCGTCGTGGTGAGCTGGAAGCTTAACTTATCGGCCAGGTCATCATCTTTGACAATGACCGCGCCAGCCAGGATGTCGTTGTGGCCGCCGAGGTACTTGGTGGCTGAGTGGACGACGATGTCCGCGTCGTCATCGAGCGGATTCTGGTAGATGGGGGTCAGGAAGGTGTTGTCGACGGCAATGAGAATGTCCGGCCGGGTCGCGTGCACGGTGCGGGCCACCGCCTCGATGTCGATGATCTTCATGGTTGGGTTACTAGGTGTTTCCAGCCAGATTAGCTTGGTTTCAGGCTTGATCAGGAGGATCAGGTCGTCAACGTTTTTGCCGTTCCACTTATCGTA
Organism: Lacticaseibacillus thailandensis DSM 22698 = JCM 13996; assembly: GCF_001312865.1. Taxonomy (GTDB): domain Bacteria; phylum Bacillota; class Bacilli; order Lactobacillales; family Lactobacillaceae; genus Lacticaseibacillus; species Lacticaseibacillus thailandensis. The sequence continues at coordinate 12,657 of NZ_BBER01000008.1, forward strand.
GTTCACGTGGTAGCGTTCTTGGCGTTCATCAAAGTAACGGAAGGAGCCACCGTACAGGTCGTCGCTGGCAATGAAGTGGTCGCCGGTGGCCGTGAGGGTAGAGAACACGAGGTCGATGGCGGCCATGCCGGAGCTGGTGGCAAAGGCATGGGTGCCGTGCTCGATGGCGGCGAGCTGCTTTTCTAGTTCGAGCCGCGTGGGCGTAGTCATCCGGGAATAGTCAAAGCCGGTTGATTGGCCGAGTCCAGGGTGACGGAATGCGGTCGAAAAGTTGAGGGGCACCACGACGGAGCCAGACCGGTCGTCCTCAGTACCATTAGTGCCTTGAACCAGTTGCGTTGCGATTTTAGTCATGTGCAGTAACCTCCTGTGGTGTTAATTGGTGAACCCAGTGACGGTAAAAAGTAGCGGTGTCGTGTTGCCACGAATTAACGGGCCGCATGTCATGATCAAAGTAATTACTTGGTGGTGCGACGGTCAAACCGCGGTGCTGGTCGCGGTGAAATTCACTCGCTAGCGTGCCGGTCCAGTACTCGAGGTGACCGGTGATGTAGGTTGAACGCAGCGCCGCGTCGGTGATAATGGTGGCGCCAATGCGGTCGTCGCCAGCAACCACTTTCCCGTGCTGTACGCTCGTGATTGGGATGGTGAAGTACCGCGAATGGGGCATCGTGACGCCATTGGTAGTGTAGATGCCGTTAATTTTGTGGGTGATTTGGTGCCCGTCCGCCACCCCGTCCACGTGGAGGGCGGCGTATGCGCCCCAGCACAGGAAGAGGCTGTGTTCTACGTGGGTTCGGCGCCACGTCAGTAGTTGCCGAAACTCAGCCAAAAGTCGACGGCGGTGAACGGTAATTGGTCGAGTGCCGCGCCGGTGACAATCAAACCGTCAAAATGTTGGTCGGCCATCTCAGCCAACGTCGGGTAGGCGGCCCGAATCGCCGCCGCGTGGTGGCGTACCTGGTGGGTGGCCGGTAAGGCAAAGGTCAGCGCCAAGTTCGTGTCGGTATTGCCCAAAGCCGCGGCAATCTGTTGCTCGGTCACAGCCCGAGTGGGCATTAGGTTGAGCACCAGGATCCGCCGGGCATTAGGCGCGGGCCGGATATGGTTACGGGTCAAGCCGGTAGTAATGGCAATGGTCATCTTGGGTCGCCTCCTTTGGTCAGTTGATGCCGATGGTATAAAAAAAACCGCCACACAAGTAATAAATACTCATGTAGCGGGACGATTGGCTCGTGTTACCACCCGTTTTCTGGTTGCCGTCACCGACAACCACTCTAACAGTACGGCGGCATGCACCACGATACTGACCCACGTTAACGGGTGGGTACCGGTGTATACTCACATACGCTCGTATACACTCGACTTTGCTCTGAGACCATATTCACGTGCCGTGCGGTGATCGGCTCCCAGCAACCTCCGATTCTCTGCGCACCCACGACGACGTTACTCATCTCCGCGTCATTAATATTGTCATTATATTAAATCATTATTAGAGATGGGTCAAGTAGCCTAATTTTGCGGGGAATCGTAGCTGACGGATCAATCACCTCAACCAGCCCAGGCCGTTGTCAGTTTGTGGTTAATGGCAACAATAAAAATGGCGGTACCAGTGAGCAAACGTTTGCTCACTGGTACCGCCGTGCATTTTCATCTATTACCCGTTAATCTAACGATACTTGTTGCTTATTAGCCTGGGTGACCTCGCTGTGGTGCGTACAGCTCAGCTCGTAGACTGCCCGTACGGCGTCGTCCGCCTGTTCGGCCGGCACACCCAGCATGATGCTGATCCGCGACGCACCCTGGTTGATCATCGTTGGCGCGATGCCCGCGTCGGCCAGGCTGACCATAATTCTGGCCAGCAGGTCGTTTTGTGCATAGAGCCCTTCGCCCACAATCATGAGGACGGCAAAGTCGTCGAACCAATCCAACTGGTCGGGCGCGATCTCCGCCTTGATGTCGGCCGTGATACCGCGCTTTTTGTCCGGTGACAACTGGCCCTTGTCGATGATCAGGGTCAGGTCGTCGATTCCTGACGGCATGTGTTCGTAGCTAACGTTGTACTTGCGCAGAATTTGTAGCAGGTGCAGGGTGAAGCCGACCTGTGTGTTGATGAGGTAGCGGTGCAGGTAGAGGCCCACAAAGTTGCGGTTGGCGGCCACCCCTGTGATGTGGTGGTGGTGGTTCACGTCTTTGGTGGGCGCGATGAACGTGCCCCGCGCTTCCGGATCATTGGTATTCTTCACGTTGACCCGGATACCCGCCTGGATCACGGGAATGATAGCTTCGTCATTAAAGACGGAGAAGCCGGAGTAGGCCAGTTCACGCATTTCGCGATAGGTCAGCGTGCGGATGGCACGGGGATGCTTGACGATGTGTGGGTCAACCGCGTACACGGAGGACACGTCGGTGAAGTTTTCGTACAGGTCGACGTTGAACCCCCGGGCGAGGATGGAACCGGTAATGTCGGATCCGCCGCGGGCAAAGGTGGCGATGTTACCATCCTTGTCGTAAGCAAAGAATCCTGGTACGACGATGATTTCGTCGGGGTGCAACTCAAACTGCGCGATCCGGGCGTAACTGTCATCGGTCACGGTCGCGGCGCGGGGTTCACCAGTGACGGTGATGCCTAGGTCGCGGGGGCCGACGAACCGTGCGTTGATGTCCTGATGGGCCATGACTTCAGCTACCAGCTGGGCGTTCATGAACTCGCCTTGAGCCATAAAGGCCGCGTACAGGTAGTCAGTGGTGGGGTAATTGCGGGCCGCCATGTCGCCGAGGTGGCGCCGCAACCGGTCAATGATGTCGGTGGGCACGCCAAAGTAGCGCGCGATGTCGACGTAGCGGCTGAGAATTTCTTCAGTAACGGGTTCGGTGTCCGTTCCGTCAACGACGGCGTCAGCGAGCTTGCTGAGTAGGTCAGTGACTTTGGTATCACCGGATTGACGTTTGCCGGGGGCGGAGACCACCATGATGCGGCGGTCAGCGTCTGCGGTTACGATGTTAATGGCCTTCTCGAGTTGTGGGCCTGTGGCCAGGGAGGAGCCACCGAATTTTACGACCTTCATGAACAATATGCCAACTTTCTCAAATGGTTTATATGATAACAATACTACATTGGGGCGGTGTTGCTACGCATAAATGTATGGGCGTATGTATATCTTATATTCACCTGCTAGTATACGAATCTCCACCCGCGGTAACAAGTCGGTGCGTTGAATCTGGGGTGGCAACAACTACATCTTTGGTCACCCCGCCGTCGTTCTGCTAGCACTCCTGGATTTTAACTACCAACTAGTTGTACCGTGAAACACCAGTTTAGCGTCAACGTTGGGTTGACAGAGTGCGTATATTAATTGTAACCTAACGATAATTAGAAAAGATAGAGGTTGCGGTTGCCATGAGTAGCGCGTCCAAGTTGATTACACTCAACGGTGCGGGCGCATGAAAGGGAAGACCGCCGAAATCAACTGGGCAAGTGTAAGCCTGGTTGGTTGGGCCACCGGTGAATAACCGCTGGACTGTCGCAGTTAACGGCTGCGGAGCGCTATCGTAAATCATTATGGACCAACGGTTTTTTTTAACGAAGACTTTGACAAGCCCATCTGGTATGCGAATAACGCACGCCGGATGGGCTTTTTCGTGCCATCTGAACGTGCTACCGTTCTGGCAACCGCCATGGTCAGCGCCCCCTCTATACCTTATAATATGCAGTAGTGTGTCCATTTGGTCGGACACGTAGTAATGACAATTGACGCGTAGGGGGTTTGGTTCATGCAGTCACAGCTGATCATCGTCCAACAAAATTATATATATCGCAGCATGCGGTAACGCACAACATCGCGGAGACGCGGAAGGCGGCACACGCCAAAACGGTCTTTCTGGCCGTGAAGGCGAACGCGTATGGTTTCGGGTTGCTCGAAATGAGTCGCGCCGCCGTGAATGGCGGTGCGGACGGGTTGGCGGTGGCCGTCCTGGACGAAGCACTAACGTTGCGGCAACACGGCTTTACGGTGCCCATCTTGGTGATGAGTATCGTGATGCCGCAGTACGCGGAGGAGTTAGCGGACAACGACCTGATTACGACCGTGGCCAGTGACCAGTGGCTCCACGACGCGCAGCCCTACTTGGCACAGGCAGCCCGGCCGCTCAAAGTATCGATGGGTATCGATACCGGTATGGGTCGGATCGGTTACCGTAGTCGCAAAGAAATGGACGCGAGCCTGCAGTTCATGCAGGACCATCCCCACGACTTTAACTACTACGGGCTGATGACCCACTTTTCCCAGGCAGACTCGTCCGAGGTCGACTACTTCCACAAGCAGCTGGCCCGCTGGCACGAGCTTACCGACACGTTTCCGCACCCGCCGATGGTGCACGTCGCCAACTCGGGGGCCGCGATGTACCATGCCGACGAAATCCCGACCGACGTCATCCGCGCTGGCACCGTGGTGTACGGCATTGAGCCGTCGTTGGGAGAGCTACGGGATGCTAGTTACCTGGAGCCGGTGCTAACGCTGACGACGCAACTGATCTTCGTCAAGCAGATGCATGCGGGTGACGGAATTTCCTACGGCCACATCTATGAGGCCAAAGAGGGCGAGTGGTCGGTACCATTCCGCTAGGTTATGGTGACGGTCTGACGCGGCGGCTGACTGGTGCTGAAGTGCTGGTCAACGGTCAGCGGTGCCAGATTTTGGGTAAGCTGGCCATGGACGCCATGATGATCCGGCTGCCCGGCCCGTTACCGTTAGGCACCAAGGTCACGGTGTTGGGTCGCGACGGGGATGAGGAAATCACCCTGGATGAGTGGGCTAACTTCACCGGCTTTGCCCCGTGGGAATTGTCGATCAACCTGAACGACCGGTTGATTCGTGAAATTAGTGATTAGAACACGTCGGTGCGCAATCGGGGCGCACCGTTAATGGAGGTATTGCATGACCATTCCGGTTTCAACGGACGCACAGGGGCGTCTGGCCATTGGTGGCGTCACTGCCAGTGAATTGGCGCGCGAGTTCGGTACGCCACTATATGCATATGACGTGGGCGTTATCCGCGCCAACATTCGCGCGTACCGGGCGGCGTTTGCGGCCCATCAGGTGGATTACACCGTCAGTTACGCCGCTAAGGCCTTTGCTACCATCGCCATGTTCCAGGTGGCGGTCAGTGAGGGTGCCCACCTCGACGTGGTATCAGGGGGCGAAATTGTGACCGCACAGCGCGCTGGGGTCAATATGGCTCACGTGTCGTTCAACGGTAACAATAAGTCTGACGCGGAACTGCAGCTGGCCCTGGATGCAGGGTTAGGTACGATTATCGTGGATAACCGCTTTGAGCTGAACCGCCTGGAAGAATTGGCGGCCGCCCGTCACGTGGTTCAGGATATCTTGCTACGTATTGCCCCGGACGTGTCGGCCCACACCCACGAGTACATCATGACGGGCCAAGCAGACAGTAAGTTTGGTTTTGACGTCGCCAGCGGGCAGGCACACGACGCGCTGATTGCCGCCCAGGCGGCCCCACACCTCAACTTGTTGGGCCTGCACGCCCACATTGGCTCGCAAATTTTTGCGGTTGATGGGTTCGTTGCGGAGGCGCAAAAGCTAGTCGACCTCGTTCGGGCGTGGGATTACGCCCCGCAAGTGTTGGATTTGGGCGGTGGCTTTGGCATTCAGTACACGGATGCCGACACGCCAATTCCCCCGACGGAGTTTGTGGACGCCCTCGTGTCGACAATCCAAACGGGGCTCGCCGACACGAATTGGACGCTGCCCGCTATTTGGATCGAGCCCGGGCGCTCCATCGTGGGTGCCGCCGGGATTACGCTATACACGGCCGGCGGGACCAAGCAGATTCCGGGTGTCCGGACGTACCAGACGGTCGACGGCGGGATGGGTGACAACATCCGTCCGGCTTTGTACCAAGCTGAATACGAAGCCGTGCTGGCCGACCGTCCGCACGCTGCAACCACGCAGGTCGTGACGTTAGCCGGTAAGTATTGTGAATCGGGTGACATCCTGGTTGAACGTGCGGCGCTGCCGCCAGTCGTACCGGGCGACATTCTGGCCGTACTCGCGACTGGCGCATATGGTTACTCCATGGCCTCGCACTACAACCGGAACCCGTTGCCCGCCGTCGTCTTTTGTGAGGACGGTCAGGCCCAAGTCGTGGTACGGCGCGAAACGTGGGCGGACCTCGTCGCCTTTGATGAACCATACCAGCACGATTAACATTGTGAATTAACCTTAAAAATTGATTGACGCAACCAACCATATAGGAGGAAGCAACACTATGGCACAACCATTTAACGCAGAACAGATTATCGAGTATATCGCCAACGCACCCAAGTCAACGCCGATGCACGTTGTTTTTGCTGGCGATACCAGCAACTGACCGCTGTACCGGCTGGCGTTGAGAGCTTTCTGGACGTCAAGACCGGTCAGCTATACGGCGACGCGGCTAGCATCAAGCCATGGCTGGACGCAAACAAAGCTGTAATTACCAACGCTCACGTTGAAGTGACCGGCCGTAACACCGGGGTGCCGATGCTCGACATTAGCAACATCAACGCGCGCATTGAGCCGGGTGCGATCATCCGTGAACACGTCACTATCGATGACAACGCCGTCATCATGATGGGGGCCGTCATCAACATTGGTTCTAAGATCGGTGAAGGTACCATGATCGACATGGGCGCCATCCTTGGTGGCCGTGCGACCGTGGGCAAGCACTGCCACATTGGTGCCGGGACCGTCCTGGCCGGCGTGGTCGAACCAGCGTCCGCCACACCCGTTATCGTTGAAGATGACGTTTTGATTGGCGCCAACGCGGTGGTGCTGGAAGGCATTCACATTGGCAAAGGTGCGGTTGTTGCTGCCGGTGCCGTGGTCATTGACGACGTGCCCGCCAATGCCGTGGTTGGCGGCGTGCCCGCCAAGGTCCTGAAGATGAAGGATGCCAAGACTGACAGCAAGACTGGGCTGATCGACGCACTGCGTCAGCTGTAGTTTTGGGCTGGCATAGCGTTAGTTGGGTTCAAGAAAAGGAGTTGTGTTTATGACAGACTTAGATGCCGACGCGTTGATCAAGATTCGACGCGACTTGCACCAAATTCCTGAGCTCGCGTTGCACGAAACGCGGACCCACGACTACCTCATGCAGCTGATCAAATCCTGCAAACGCCATGGATGACTATCAAAGGTGTGCCGGAAGTACCAACCGCCATCATGGTGCGGTTGGCCGGGACGGATCCGCTGCGAACGATTGGTTACCGTACCGATATTGACGCGTTGCCCGTCACTGAAGCCACCGGTTTGCCATTTGCTTCGACGATTCCAGGCCAGATGCACGCCTGCGGTCACGACGTACACATGACCGTGGCGCTGGGAATCCTCCAGCACTTTGCGGTCAACCAACCGCGTGACAACATGCTGTTCTTCTTCCAGCCTGCTGAGGAGGAAGATTACGGCGGTTACCGGGTCTACCAGGCGGGTGCGTTCAGCGGCGACTGGAAACCGGATGAATTCTTTGCCATTCACGACAATCCGGCCCTGCCAGCCGGTCAGCTGGCCACGCGGCAGGGGACGCTGTTTGCCGGAACTACGGAAATTTACATTACCTTCCGTGGCCTGAGTGGGCACGCGGCGTACCCGCAACGGGCCAAAGACCCACTGGTAGCGGCGGCAGCTTCGTGATGCAGGTGCAAACGATTGTGTCCCGTAACGTGGACCCGCTGCGTGGCGGGGTCGTCACGATTGGCGAGTTGCACGCCGGGACGGTGCCGAACATCATTCCCGGTGAGGCGTCATTGATGGGGACCATCCGGGCATTCCGGCAGTCGGATATTGAGATGATGCAGCAACGTGTGCGTGACATTGCTAACGGGGTCGGCGCCACGTACGGCATCGATGTGGACCTTAAGCTGATCCAGGGCGGATACATGCCGGTAGAAAACGCGCCCGAACAGACGGCGGACATGATGCAGTTCATGGCTGGCGATCCGCAGACCGACTTTGCGGAGGCAGAACCAGCGATGACCGGGGAGGATTTTGGCTTCCTGACGCAGAAGTTCCCGGGCACCATGGCGTGGCTCGGGGTCAACGACCCGGAGCACACGCTACACAGCGATAAGCTGAGTCCGGACGAGGCGTCCATCAAACCCGGCGTCGACGCCTTCATCCGCTTCTTCGAACACCGGATGCAGTAGTAGTTGGCGTGTGCCGCGAGCACAGATTCACGCGTCCACGGCGGCGGCCAACGCCACCAGCCGGTACCAAAACCAAACTAATTTAAAACGTTCACAACCAGAAAAAAAAGTGCTATCATTTGTGTTTCAAGAAAGGACGGAGAATATGTTTGAGAATGAACCGATTATGACGGCCATCATCACGCCGTTTACTGATGATGACCAAATCGATTTCGACGCCTTGGACAAGTTGGCCGACCGGCTGATCCACGAACACACCAACGGATTCGTTGTTGGTGCTACTACCGGTGAGGCACCAACCTTGACCCATGACGAAAAGATTGCGTTGTTCCAACACTTTACCAAGCACGTTGCCGGCCGCGCGAGCGTCGTCGCCAACGTGGGGACTAACAGCACCGCCGCTTCCGTGGCCTTTGCCAAAGAGGTTAGTGCAATCTCCGGGGTCGACGCCGTACTGGCGGTCAACCCGTTTTACAACAAGCCGAGCCAGGCGGGGATGGTGGCCCACTTTGAAGCCATCGCCGACGCTTCGGCGGTACCAGTGATCATCTACAACATTCCGGGACGCACGGTGGTCAAGCTGGACAACGATACGCTCGTCCAGCTGGCTAAGTACCCGAACATTGGCGGCGTAAAGCAGTGCACGACCGTGGACGACTTGGCTACCTGGTTCAGCACACGCCGGACGACTTTGCCGTCTACACCGGTGAGGACGGCCAGACGCTTGGTGCCATTAAGAGCGGTGCCCGCGGAGTGATCTCCGTGGCTTCCCACCTCTACGGCGAGCGAATGTACCAAATGATTACCGACTACCAGGCCGGCAAGACCGATGTCGCTCAGGAAACGATGGACTGGCTGCTGCCCCGGATGGACGCGTTGTTCGCCTACCCATCCCCAGAGCCAGTGAAGATGGCGTTGGCAAAGCGTGGCGAGATCAAGAACAACCTGCGTTTGCCCATGATTCCGTTGAACGACGCCGAGACACAGCACGTACTATCAGTATTGGAGGGTTAATTTTTTTATGACAACAGTATTTGTATCTGGTGCTTCCGGGAAGATGGGCCGTAGGGTAGCACACATGTTGCAGGCTACCGACGACATCCAGGTTGTTGGCGGACTGGACCGTGCCGCGAGCGATGCTGAAGATTTCCCCATTTTTGGTAGCACCGACGACATTAACGTGACCGCGGATGTGTGGGTGGACTTCACCATCCCCACTGCAGCCCGCAAGAATGCTGAATATTCCCTGACCCACGGTTTTGATACCGTCATCGGGACTAGTGGCATGAGTAACGATGATTTTGACGCCTTAGGCAAACTGGCTGCAGCTAACAACCGCAAGGTAATGATCGTGCCGAACTTTGCCATTTCTGCCGTACTAATGATGCAATTTGCTGCTAAGGCCGCAAAGTACATGCCGGACGCTGAAGTGGTGGAAATCCACCACAGTGACAAGGTCGACGCACCGTCTGGGACTGCCCGGGCCACGGCGCAGGCCATCAACAAGGCCCGCACCGCCAAGCCAATTGCACCCAAGCAGACGGACGCACCGGCGCGTGGTGAGTGGATTGACAACGTGCCGGTCCACGCACTGCGCTTACCAGGTTACGTGGCGCAGGAAGAAGTCATCTTTGGTGCCGAGGGCGAAAGCCTGAGCATCAGCCAAGTATCCTATGATCGTTCCTCGTTCATGGCCGGGATCCGTTTGGCCGTCCGCAAAGTGGCGACGTTGCCTAACGCCCTGACGGTGGGCCTGGATTCATTGCTGTAACAACCTACGCGCTCAGAAAGAAGACTAATTGTTATGCCAGAACTAAAGTCTAGCATCACGGGACTCGGCAACCAGGCGTTAAGCACGGTCCCACCGTCCGCCATCCGGGCGGTTGATAACAAAATTTCTAACATCCCCGGTATTATCAAACTGACGCTGGGGGAGCCGGACTTTGCGGTTCCGGAACACATCAAGGAGGCCACCAAAGCGGCGATCGACGCCAACTGGTCACACTACGCACCGTCCTTTGGTTACCTAGAATTGCGTGAGCAAATCAGCCAGTACCTGGCCGACCGCTTTGACGCCCACTACCAGGCTGACGGTGAAGTTGTGGTGACGGTGGGTGCAACTGAAGCCATTTTTGCCACCATTAGGGGGTTGTTCAACCCCGGTGATACCATCATTGTGCCAACCCCAGAATTTCCGCTGTACGCCAACGTGGCGGCCATCTGTGGCCTGAACGTGGTCACGGTCAGCACGGCGCCGGAGTTTGTCCTGACGCCGGCACGGTTACGCGCGACGTTAGCGGCGCACCCGGAGGCTAAAGCCATCGTGTTGAACTACCCGAACAACCCGACTGGTGCGACCTATACGCACGAACAAGTGCGCGCAGTAGCCCAAATTTTGGCGGATACGGACCTGGTGGTCCTGTCCGACGAAATATACGCGGAGCTGACCTACCGGGAGGACCATATCAGTATGGGGCACCTGTTGCCCGAGCAGACGATCCTGATCAGCGGTTTTTCCAAGTCGCACGCGATGACCGGTTACCGGGTCGGTTACGTGGCCGGTCCGGCCGCATTGATCAAGCTGGTGGGGAAGATGCACCAGTTCCTGGTCACCACGGCCGCTAGCCCGATGATGAAGGCGGCGGAGGAAGCGTTACGGCATGGCCGGACGGACGGCACGGATATGCGTGACATCTACCGTCAGCGCCGCGACCTGATTATGGGCGCGTTGAGCAAAGCGGGCTTTACTGCACCGACGCCAGCCGGGGCGTTCTACGTGTTCGCAAAGATTCCGGCGACGATGCCGCAGGATGATGTGCAGTTTGTGTATGATTTGGCTGAGCGGGCCAAAGTCGGAGTGGTTCCCGGGTCCGTCTTTGGTCCCGGCGGTGAGGGCTACATTCGCTTGTCGTACGCCGCGTCAACGGAGAACCTGGAGGAAGCCGGACGGCGGATCCAGGCATACGCAGCTGACTTAGTCGATTAATTGACAGTAAATGGGAGATTTGATCATGACAGAAAAGCAGTATGTAGTAGCAATTTTGGGTGCCACTGGGGCCGTGGGTACCCGGATGATCCAGCAGTTGGAACAGTCCACCATTCCGGTGAAGGAAGTGCACCTGTTGGCTTCCTACCGGTCCGCCGGTAAGACGCTTTACTTCAAGGGTGAACCCGTTACCGTTGAAGAAGCCAAGCCCGAATCCTTTGACGGTGTGGACCTGGTCCTGTCCTCAGCTGGTGGGTCCGTATCCGCAAAGCTGTTGCCTGAAGCCGTGAAGCGCGGGGCGGTTTGCGTGGACAACACCTCTTACTTCCGGATGAATGACGACGTACCGTTGGTTGTACCTGAAGTCAACGAGGATGCGTTGGAGGGTCACAACGGGATCATTGCCAACCCGAACTGCTCAACCATCCAGATGGTGGTGGCGCTGGAACCCGTACGGCAGAAGTTTGGGCTGAAGCGGATCATCGTGTCGACCTATCAGGCAGCTGGTGGTGCTGGCCAGTCCGCCATCAATGAGCTGAAGCGTGAAGCGCAGGAATACCTAGACGGCAAATCGATGAACGCCGAAATTTTGCCGGTCAAAGGGGCCAAGAAGCACTACCCACTAGCCTTCAACCTGTTGCCACAGATCGACGTCTTTGAAGACGATGGTTACACGCACGAAGAGTGGAAGATGATCCACGAAACCAAGAAGATTATGTTGGGCGACAAGAATTCTCCAGACATCAAGGTCACGGCTACCTGTGTGCGGGTACCCGTACCGGTTGGCCACGGTGAGTCCGTATGGTTTGAAGTCGGTGATGGCAACACGCCTACGCCGGACGAACTGCGGGCCGCAATGGCTGATTTCCCTGGTTTGGTGGTTCAGGACGACCCCGCGACGCAGTTGTACCCACAGCCACAGACGGCCGAGGGTAGCCGCGACACCTTTGTCGGCCGGATTCGTCCGGACCTCGAAACAAAGGGTGCGTACAACTCCTGGGTGGTTTCTGACAACCTGCTCAAGGGTGCGGCCTGGAACGCGGTCCAAATTGCGGAGTGCCTTGTGCGTCGCGATCTGGTGCGCGTGCCTGAAGGTGGCGCCGCTAAGTTTAACTAACGCGAATTGACATTGACGGGGCATACCGCGTGGTATGCCCCGTTTGCGTGGTGGTAGTCGATTATCGTGGATCCAACCGCCATCACCCAGAAATGCGTACGTAGGTATAAAATAAATCCTAAACTAACGGAGGCTAACACATTGCGGGTATTACTGACTGGAGATAGCTTAATGGCACGGCGCGAGGACGCGCACGGGCCGCTGATCAACAAGGCGTTGCGTAACCGGCGGCCAGGATTGGTCGTGGACAACACGGCGGTCAGCGGCGACCAAACGCCGGACCTCTTAGCGCGTGTGGATTACGACGTGGTTCAGCGGCCGCACGCCGACTGGGTGTTTGTGCTGATCGGCACCAATGACGCGGCGGCACACAAGTTGGTGCCACTCGCGCAATTTCGGGTCAACCTGGAGCAGATCGTGGCGCGCATCGTCGCGGTATATTCGGCCGATCGCGTGGTGCTGATCACGCCGCCACCAGTTAATGAACGGTTGCAGCGCCACCGAAGCAACGCGCGCATTCAGCAGTACGGTCAGGTGTTGAGCAAAGTCGCGGCGGCATATGACGCACGGGTGTTGGACCTCTACCACCTGTTTATGGTCACTCCCAATCTGGAAGCTACGGTGGACGGAGGCCTCCATGACGGGTTACACTTCGGCAAGTTTGGTTACGGCATCCTGCTGATGCGATGCTCAGGTTAATGGACGGAGCGACAAATTAGCGTCCTTTCCGGGCAGTGGCGTCGCTGGCGGACCGGTACAGCCGGCAATACGCATTTAGGCGCCTTTTTTCGGCAAATTTGCTGCTCATGTCACAAAGTGCACGTGCCGGACTTATAATTGACTTGCAGAGTGGGGTGTCGGCGTAATTGGCCAACTTGGTCGAATGAAGGAGCTGATAGTGATGTGGGAGCAAATTACCGGTTTAGTTGTTCTACTAGGTGCGGTGTGGCAGTTCTGGATTACCAGACAAACTTTTCGTGGGGTACGCGACCACGGCAACGCCGGTACCAGTCCGTTTATAGGGTTTGGTCTATGGTACAGCGTCGTGTTTGGGGTGCTTCTCCTCGGTGTGGGCATCGCGCTGGTGTTACGCTTATTCTAATAATTAATAAAAAAAGTATCAGCCGCAGATTCGTGGCTGATACTTTTTGGACTATTACGGGGTACTTATTACTGTTGCCGGTGGTCGAGCCGCCAGAAGACGAAAATCGTGATGCAGTAAACGAGTAGCAAGACGATCCAGTAAACAAACGGGATGGTGGCGCCGATTACGGTCATGACTAGCTGGAACACAAAGAAGATGAGGAAGAACACCCCGATGATCGGCCAGGCCTTGGTCCGTGCTTCACGGTCGGCGAGGATGGCGCTGCCGACAGGGAAGATGGCGATGTACAGCAAGGCCAGGGAACCAATAACGGCTAGACCAAATGAACCGGTGTGGGTGAGCCAAATCGACGCAAGGACGAGTGCCGTATAGACAATGGTATTGTATGTAAAACGTAAGCGTAACAAGAGTGGTGCCTCCAGTTTGTCCCGGCGTGCGGCCGGGTCATTTGTTTATCGACCATTATATCAAAAAAAAGAATGCGGTTACTTTGCATGGTGCTGTTCAATCAGCCACAAACTGACTAGGGCCAGCAGGTACAACACGCCAGTTAACGTCCACGTAATGGGACCGGTGGCTACGATGTACACCCGTACTAGCGTGTACAAAACGAGGTAGAGGACGTAGGGCCCAGCCAGCCGACCCAAAATGTGGACCCGTTCGTCGGCATTAGGAACCAGGGCGGTGCCGACGGGGCCCATCACGATCAGCAGGATACCCAGCAGCGGCAACACCCCCAGCCAAAACCCAGGGGTGTAGTGGCCGAACTTGGCCGTGATGGGTTCGATCCAGCCGAGGAAGATGGCAAAGGCGCTGAAAACTAGGGCGCTGTAAGCAAAAGTACGGTGGCGCACGGTGAGGCCTCCTTAACGTAGCGAGATAGTGGTGCTGAGTTGTCACAATCATTGTACAGCTTTGCGGTGACAAGCACTGAGGCGAACTGTAGCTAATTGAGCGTCAAATCCCGGCGCCGGTAGGTTAGTGTACCAGCCAGGAGTAGTGCTAGCCCCAGTCCGACCATCCAGCTAAAGGTGGGCCAGGCTACCTGCACGATGGGCACGTGGTTCACCCAACCATATGGCGTGATGCGCTGGCACCACTTGGGTAGATCAACTAGTGGCCCCAGGTACAGGGAAAAGACCCCGTAAATGGGGCAGACCCAAACCAGGTTTTGGGTTAGGGGCCAGCAACCTACTGACGGCGTTAGACCACGCCGGTTGACCAAAAATACTGGCATGACCGGACGTGGCGCGCAACTGGCCCAGTAAGATCCGGATGGTGGTGGACTTACCAGCCCCATTTGGCCCGATGAACCCAAAGACTTCTCCCGGATGAATCGTGAAGGTGACGTTGGTGAGTGCTTGGAACTTACCAAAACGTTTGGTGAGGTGATCAAGCTGTACAACTTCGGTCATGAATAGGCCTCCTTCAGCCGGTCCTGCGGCCTTGATGGCCTCAGTGTAGGCGGTTGCAAGTGGGGCGCCAACGGTTATTGGTTGATACACCGTGGATGGTTACCGTCCTGGTTCGGAAACAAAAACAAGCTCAGCAACGGGAAATCCCGGTGTTGAGCCTGTTGTGGGGTGAATGCTGCGTTAGTGGGGCTACTAGCGGGCTTGGCAACGAGCTGTGCGGACCAGAAAGCCCTGATGCTCGCGCTTCCTACCCGCGGGCTCTACTTGCTTAACCTCGCTGCTGCCTCTTCATCAATGAACAGAATCACGTTGTTATGCTTCTGCAGTACGGAGGCTGGCACGTCCTCTGTCACTGGACCTCGACTGTGGCCTTAATGGCGTCCGCCTTGTCTTCACCGAAGGCCAGCAGGATGATTTGCTTGCTCTTCATGATGGAACCAATGCCCATTGAAATGGCGTAACGTGGTACATCTTCTTCGTGTTCAAAGAAGCGGGCGTTAGCGTCAATCGTTGACTGGGTCAACGCTACTTTGTGCGTGCCACCGTCAAACGGCGTCCCCGGTTCGTTGAAACCAATGTGGCCGTTGCGCCCAATTCCCAATAACTGAATGTCGATTGGGTGTTCCTCAATGATGCGGTCATAGTCCTTGGCGGCCTGTTCAATGTCTGCCGCCTGGCCGTCCGGCACGAAGCTTTGCTTGAATGGCTTCTTACTGAACAGGTGCTGGTTCATGAAGTAGTGGTAACTCTGGTCGTTCTTGGGGTCCAAGCCCACGTATTCGTCCAGGTTAACGCTGGTCATGTGGGAGAAGTCCAGGTCACTACTCGTCATGTCGTCGTACAGGTCGACGGGGGAGCTACCCGTAGCCAGACCCAAAGTCTGAATGCCATGGTTCATCGCGTCCTTAATTACTTCAAATGCTGCCTTGCTTGCCGCTGCCTTACCATCAAATACACGTACGTCCATGATGTTATCCTCCTCGGTTGTGCTCTCTCTTTTGGTCTATACCAATAATAGTTCCATCGGGGGTAAAAGTCAACCCTTGGGGCATAGTGACCTGACAGTAAAAAGCCCTACCAACCATACAAGGTTGGTGGGGCTTTTTACGGTTGGTGTTACTTATCGCTCGGTTCAGGGTGTGCCGCCCAGAATTGCGTCAGCGTTTGCGCGAGTTCACGCGTGCTGCGCGTGGTCGCCGTGACCTGCCAGTGGGCGGGTAGTAACTGCCGGTAACGCGGCTCGTTAAAGCGTGCGTCCAGCAACAGGATGACCCCGACATCGTGTGCACCCCGAATCACGCGACCCCCCGCCTGGAGGACGTTGTTCAGCCCGGGCAACTGGTAGGCGTAGGCAAAGCCCTGGCCGTTACGTTGTTGGTAGTAATTTTTGATCCGGTCAGTTTCGCTGGACAACCCCGGGAGGCCCACCGACACGATGGCAACGCCAATGAGCGCCTGCCCCCGCAGGTCGATACCCTCGGCAAAGCTACCCCCGAGGACAGCGAAGCAACAACAGGTGGCTGGCCGGGGGCAAAGGCGTCCAGGAACCCTTGGCGTTCCGCCGCGGACATCGCACTACGTTGGGTGACCACGTCGAGCTTCGGGTTGGCCCGCACAAAGGCGTCGTGCACGGTTTGTAGGTAAGCGTAGGAGGGGCAAAAGACCAGGTAGTGACCGGCCCGCGCCGTCACTAAGACCGTCAGCGCCGCAATCAACGCTGGTAAGCTCCTGGTGCGCTCCCGGTAGGTAGTCTGCACGTTGCTGGCAATGACCACCGCTTGGTTGGCCGGCGGGAAGGGTGAAGGCAACGTGTAGGCGAGGCTGTTCTCGACGCCCCCAAGCACATCTTGGTAGTAGTTCATGGGCGTCAGGGTGGCGGAAAATAGCACCGCCCCGTGGCCGAGGGCCAACCGCGCGTCGACGAACTCGCTGGGGTTGAGGCACATTTGCTTGACCGTGATGTCATCACCGGTACGGGCGACGCGGGTTTCGAAGGCGTCGTCGTACAGCTCCGCAATTTTGAGGTAGGTGTTGGCGGCAAAGAAAGCGTCGAGCCCGGCGTCCTGCACCTGGTCGACTGCCGGTGACTTTTCGGCTTCCAACCATTCGTGAAACTGGGTGGCAAAGGCGTCCAGACTGTCGATCAACGGGTCGATGGGGTCCGCTTGGAAGTGTTCGTCCTGTTGGAGGTTCGCGTCGAGTACGTCAAACGTGTCCTCCACCCCGCGGATACTCTTGCGCAGGCGGGTGATGCGACCACCTTTGAGTCCCTTCAGTGCGGGGAGAATGTCCGCAAAGGCTTGGCGGGATACCGCCGCACTGTACATGTCGCGGGCGCGGTCCACCAGGTTGTGGGCTTCGTCCACCAGAAAGCAGTTTTCGGGGTCGGGATTAGCAAAAAAAGCGTTGCAAAAACACCCGCGGGTCGAACAGGTAGTTATAGTCGCAGATAATGACGTCACAAAAGAGGCTCGCGTCGAGGGAAAACTCGAACGGGTCGACCGTGTGCTTTTGGGCGTATTCTTCGACCACGGCCCGGGTGATGCGGTCGTTGTGCGCCAACATGTCCAGAAGGGCTGGCTTCAACCGGTCGTAATAACCCAGCATGTACGGATTTTGCGTTGGCTCGTCCGGTTCATCGTCAAACCGGATGGTGTCGCGGGCCGTGATGGTGATACTTTTGGCCACCAGGCCGGCATCCCCCATCAGGGTCATCGCGTCCTCGGCGACGTGCCGGGTGGCGGCTTTGGCCGTCAGGTAGAACGCCCGGTTAATCAAGCCCGCCCCCATGGCCTTGACCGCGGGAAACAGGGTGGAAATGGTCTTGCCGGTACCAGTGGGCGCCTGCACGAACAGACGCTGGCCGGTGTAGATGGTTTTGTATACGGCCCCGGCAAAGTCGTGTTGGCCGGCACGAAACTCAGGAAACGGAAACTTGAGAGCCGCGGCCGTCTCGTTACGGCGGTTAATGATGTCGCTGCGTAACTTGATCCAGCTGGCAAATTCCTTAATGAGGGCCGCATACTGGGTGGCGAGTTCTTCGGCGGTGTACTCGCGGCGATGGTGACTTTCGTCCTGATTTCGCGTGTTGACGTAGATGAGGTCGATGGTCAGCTCCGGTAGGTCCCGGTCCTGGCATAGATAGTGCCCGTACGTTGCTGCCTGGGCCCAGTACCGGTCAATGGTGTTGGCGGTCAGTTGGTCAAAATCGCGGGCCGACGTCTTGATTTCTTCCAGCACGACCGGTCCGTCCGGGAACGTAATGACCCCGTCGGCCCGGCCGTCGATGGTGTAGTCCGCCCCAGCAATGGTTTCGTCACGTTTAAGGTAGACCTCGGCTTCGTATTCATAGTCGGCGTTGTCGGCGTGTGCGTCCTGTATCCGCCGGTGAATGCGGCTACCCATCATGGCGGTATTATTGCTGGCTTGCGTAACTGGGTTGAGGTCACCGCTGCGGACGGTAAATTCAACTAGTTCGCGGACGCCAATTCTGGTTGTGGGCATTCACCACGCCTCCTTTACTATTACTAGGGCTATCGTATCCCAATTTTAAGGGGTTGATGGTAGCCGCGTGGTCAAGGGTACTTGCGTCATTCAGTATAGAGGTTTCAACAGTGCCTGACTACTAACAACCTTGCAGGGGGTGCGGGGGTTCGATATGATGAGTGCAGGTATGGGGGCACGGCGACGTGGCCCGCAATTAGAGGAGAGTCAATTTAAATGGAAATTAATGTACAGAAATACCTAGACGCCGTGACCAACACGGACTACGTCATCAGTGAACATACAGTTCAGCCAGTGGCAGTGGAACAAGAAGGGGTCGCCGCCGCGTTGGCGCCGTTGCTGGCAGATGCCCAGACTAATCTGGGTGCGGGCCGCATTATGCGCAGTGTGGTGACCATCGCCAGTGCCGAACCGACGACCGTGGCGCTAGAGGCGGGGGTGGTGAACCTCCCGATGGCGGACGCAAAGAAAATTACCAACTTTTTGGGCAACGATGAAATTGTGCCGGTGCGGTTGTACCTGGTGGTCGCAAACAAGTTTTTGAACGCATCGGGTCTCCGCATCGACGAAGTGGCCACGGCCGATGAGTTCTTGGCCCATCCCGACCAGTACGGTCAAGCAATCGTTGATTCCGTGACCGAGAAGCTGGCCCACATTGCGACTGAAGCTGCCAAGCCGCAGGAAGAGGTCAAGCCCAAGACTGCAGCGCAGGCCACGACCCGGCGGACGACGCGTACTGCCAAAAAAAGCCACCACAAAGAAGGCGTCAACCAAGCGCGCCACCGCGAAGAAGACCACGAGGAAGGCGACAACCAAAACCACGACCCGCAAGCGTAGTACCACGAAGAAGAACACCAAGTAACGCGGGTTGCCTTAGGGGGAGAATTTATGACCAACCAAATAATTTTGCTAATTATTACTGGTGTGGGTGCCGGTATTCTGGGGGCCATCATGGGCATCGGTGGGGGCATGATCATTACCCCCGTCCTGACTGTGTTGATGGGCTTACCCATCCAATACGCAATTGCCGCTAGTATCGTGGCCGTTATCGCGACTAGTTCCGGCGCGACCATCGCGTACTTGCGCGATGACATGTTGAACCTGCGGGTGGCGATGTTTCTGGAAATCGGGACTACGGTGGGGGCGATCGTAGGGGCCATCCTGACGGGGATGATCCCGTCCAGTATCCTGTACTGGTTGTTTGGGGCTCTGCTCGTCTTTTCCACCTACAACATGATCCGCAAGCTGATTGGGAAAACGGACGCCGCACCGGCTGACCACCCGGACGAGTTAGCCACCAAGCTGAAGCTGAACGGAACGTACTTCGACAAGTCGACCCAGAAGCAAGTTGATTACACCGTCACCAACGTCCCTGGGGGGATGACGATGATGTTTGGCGCCGGCTTGGCGTCGGGGATGCTCGGTATCGGTAGTGGGGCGTTCAAAGTGATTGCGATGGACACCATCATGAAGATGCCCTTGAAGCCCAGCAGTGCGACCTCCAACTTGATGATGGGGGTAACAGCGGCGGCTAGTGCCACGGTCTACTTCTTTAACGGCTCCTTGCACCCTGGTATTGCGGTACCACTGGCCTTAGGCATTTTGGGCGGCGCACTGATCGGTTCGCGCATTATGCCGCTGATGCCAACGCGTCTGTTGCGGATGATCTTTGTGCCCATTATTGGCTTCATGGGCATTCAGATGCTGCTGAAAGGATTCGGGGTGAACATCTAATGCAAAATCGTGAACGGGACCATGTCCGCGAAGAAAGTAAGTATGTGGCCTTAATGATTGGGCGCATCATGCGCATTGGGGTGATGGCGGCGGTCGTGGTCCTCCTAATTGGGTTAGTTATGATGATGTTTCAGGGGGGCCAGTTAACGGCTGCGACCCAACCCCACCGCTTTGGGACTATCTTTGTCGGGCTGATGCACGGACAAGCCGATGCGGTCATGATGGTGGGGCTATTCCTCCTCATCTTGACGCCGGTGCTGCGGGTAGTCGTGTCGATCTACGCCTTCATGGTGGAGCACGACCAACTCTACGTGTGGATCACGACGGTGGTGCTCATCATTTTGGTGGTCGCGATGATCATCGGCTACTTTGGATAAAATAACCCGAAAATACGTTTGGGGCTGTACTTACAAAAAAATAAGCTGCTAAGATAACTCTTGTAAGCAAAAACTAAAGGTGGTTATGAAAAACATGGAAACTAAATTGTTAGATTTGTTGAACCAGCGTCACTCCATTTACGCACTGGGCAAGAACGTTAAGCAGAGCGACGACGAAATCGTCGACCTGCTGGAGAACACCATTCAAGCAACGCCGCATGCGTTCAATGCCGTGACGACGCGCGCCGTATTTTTGTTTGGCGATAAGCATGACCAGCTGTGGGACATTGTGGTTAAGCGTCTGAAGAGTGAGGTACCAACTGAGGCAGCTTACGAGAAGACGAAGGCCAAGATTGCCAGCTTCAAGGCGGCTTACGGAACGATTCTGTACTTTGTGGACACCGACCAGGTTGCACAGCTGGAAAAGGACTTCCCACTGTACGCAGACAACTTTAAGGATTGGGCAGAGCAGGCCGAAGGTGCCATCCAGACGAATGCTTGGGTCGCACTGGCTGAGAATGGTTTGGGTGCTAACTTGCAGCACTACAACCCAATTATCGACGACTTGGTTAAGGATGCCTTCAACATCCCGGCTAACTGGAAGCTCCGCGCCCAGATGGACTTTGGTTCGATTGAGGCCGGTGCTGACGCCAAGGACAAGATGAGCAAGGACGACCAGTTCAAGGTCCTCAAGTAATACCGAATAACCCTATACACGTGCACCAACAATACAAATATTCAACCAAAGCCGCGATCACCATCGCGGCTTTTTTTTATGCGGTCGCTGGCCCGGTGACTGGTTAGGGTCGGCGGCGTGACGGCTTGGTGGACCGCCGCATCGGATCCGTAGGTGTTGAGGGATTAGCGTTATACTAAAGTTAGTAAGTTATGAGGAGGTACCAGTATGGTGAATATGGTCATGGGTATGCGGCTATTTGGTTTGCGCCACCTGATGCGCGAAGCAGCGCGGGGAAGCAATAATAGTGGCGGTAGCGGAGCAATTAACATCATCATCCTCATCGCCGTCATCTTTGCCCTCTGGTACTTGATCGTGCCCCGCCTGCGGGTACGGCGGCGTAATCAGCAGCAGCAACAACGGGTGACCGCCTTTTCCGATGCCGTCGAACAGCCCCGGCCTGAACGCAAAGCTACGGCGTTACCGCTTGGCGTGGGTAATCGCGATGAGTTTATGGCTTTGGCCCGGCAGGTGCAGGCGGCGATTGACCAGCGCGATACGACCGAGTTGACCCGCTACACGACTAAACAGGCGTGGACGCAACTGACGCGCGGTTGGACGCCTGATGCTGGACCGCAGGGTTACACCGAGCTGACCTTTGATGACTTGCAGCGGGTGGCCACGCCCAAAGATGAATTGCACATCCGGGCCACGATTACACGGGTGACCATGCGGGTCGGGGCCAGTGAACCGGATCCGGCGCAGACCACCACGCAACTGTGGGAATTGCAACGGTCTGAGCATGGCTGGGTCGTTAACAAAATTACGCCCGTGAAAAAATAGTTTTTTTTAATTACTGATAGTAGGTACTATAAGTAAGCAATTCTGTTAGTGCTTAATGATAAATGTGTTATTTTTAACTTTTGATAGTTGCAGATAGTAACAATAAACGGTACACTGACGTCAGTTTAAGATTCGTGTTTAGGCAATGATGAGAAGAGTAGCTATTTTAACCGTTATTCAGAGAGGTCCGCTTTGGTGTAAAGGATCAACGGTTTGGTAGTGAAGATGGCCTCGGAGCTGAAACCAGCAATACTGGTTCGTGGGCAAGCGTTACTTTGCCGGGTATCTACCATTTGTGGGTGGTGGTACCGTTGAGGCGTGCTTCGGCACGTGAACGTAGGGTGGTAACGCGCGTGGGCGTCCCTTAATCCGGTAACGGATTGTGGGGCGCCTCTTTTTGTCTCCCGGATAGTTGTGGCTATCCGGGTAAGGCTAAACATGATGAGATGAAGAAAGGGGGTGGTCGCATGGCCCAGCAGTTGTGTTGTTCGGTGTGTAAACAGGAAGCAGATGCAGAACCTTGCTGTATGCGCATGGGCATAGGGCGGACTTTTTTTGAAGAAGAACGGTGCGGTCACCCTCTACGTGACCGCCAGTTAAAACTGGAGGCAATTTAATATGCATAAGCAATCATGGGCCCGATTAGTGGCCACTGGGACAGTAGTACTCGCGTCGGCATTGGTACTCGCTGCGTGCGGTGCAAGTAGCAGTACGAGTAGCAGTAAAAAGCAGGTGCTCAACCTGGCCGCGTCGGCACAACTAGATACCATCGATATTTCTAAGTCCACGGGTTATGGCCAGACGGGGAACGTCTACGAAAGCTTTTACCGGTTAGGTAAGAACGGGAAGCTACGGCCGGTCTTGCCAAGTCCGCTTCAGTTTCGGCGGACGGGCGTACTTACACGTTCAAGTTGCGCAAAGCCAAGTTTAGTAACGGTGATCCGATTACCGCGCAATCCTTTGTTTACTCATGGCGCCGGACAATCAACCCGAAGACGACGTCCCCGTACTCATACTTATTCGCTGGGATCAAGAACGCCAACGACATCATCGCGGGGAAGAAGAGCCCCAACACGTTGGGCATTTCGGCTAAGGGGAAGGATACCGTGGTGGTGCAGCTGGACCAGCCCATCGCCTACTTTAAGGTCTTGATGGCCTACCCACTGTTTTCGCCGCAGGACCAGAAGGTGGTCGCTAAGTACGGCAAGAAGTACGGTACCAAGGCCCAGTACTCGGCTTACACGGGCCCGTTCAAGATTTCCAAGTGGAACGGTACGAGCAACAAGTGGACTTTCGTCAAGAACAAGGACTACTGGGACGCCAAGAAGGTTAAGCTGCAGAAGATCAACTACATGGTGGTTAGTGATG
Source organism: Lacticaseibacillus thailandensis DSM 22698 = JCM 13996 (assembly GCF_001312865.1). Taxonomy (GTDB): domain Bacteria; phylum Bacillota; class Bacilli; order Lactobacillales; family Lactobacillaceae; genus Lacticaseibacillus; species Lacticaseibacillus thailandensis. The sequence goes on from NZ_BBER01000008.1 coordinate 35,988, forward strand.
CCAGCACCAGCCTGGACCTTTACCAGACCGGCAAAATTGATCTGACACAGTTGGAGGCCACCCAGGTTAACAACTACGCACACAACAAGGAATACAAGATCTACCCGTACTCCTACGTCAGCTTTTTGGAATACAACCGGGCGGACAGCGATGCCAACAAGCAGAAGGTGTTGAACAACACCCACTTCCGGCAGGCAATTTCCGCGTTGGTCAACCGCAAGCAACTGGCCAAGAAGGTCGTCGGTCAGGGTACGGTGATCCCAACCGGTTTGGTTTCCACCTCACTGGCTGCTAGTCCAAAGACGGGGAAGGACTTCTCCAAGGACCAGGCCGTTGCCGGGACGCTGGACTACAATATCAAGCGGGCCAAGGCTGATTGGGCTGCTGCCCAGAAGGAAACCGGGGTCAAGAACATTTCCTTGACCATCTTGGCACCAAGTGACGATGGTGACGATAAGTCGTCACAGCAAGTGGTACAGTACCTGAAGGCACAGGCTGCTAAGTACTTGCCAGGACTGACGTTGAAGATTCAGAGCATGCCGTCACAGGCTACCCGCCAGAACGAGCAGCGGGGCAACTTTGACATCGCACTTGCTGGTTGGGGCGCCGACTTCAACGACCCAATTTCCTTCCTGCAGATTCTGCAGAAGGACGCTTCATACAACTACGGCAAGTACGATAGTGCTCAGTACGAAGCGCTGGTCAAGATGGCTTCCGTTACCGATGCCAACAACCCGGACAAGCGTTGGCAGGACATGATTGATGCCAGCCACGTAATTCTGAAGGATCAGGCCGTTACGCCGCTGTACCAGAGCGTATACTCCTTCCTGAAGAAGGACGATGTCCGTGGTATCATTCACAACACCGCCGGGACGCAATGGTCTTACAAGTACGCGTACATTAAGTAGTCAGTACTTGGTCACACAGGTCATGCAATAGTTAATAATGGCTCCGCCTTGATACGCACAACGTATCGGGACGGAGCCATTTTGGTTAGGTCAGCGCCAGTACATCGGTAATGGCACCATGGTTCGGGAATAGTACCGGATGGTTGGTGCAATTTATGTGATCGGTTGGCTGGACCGTGGGGTAATTTCCCCTCCGCAGTAGTCCAGCCACCACCAACTTCAGGATCGCCATGATAACGGTTTCGCTCAGATGCTGGAACCTGTATACTGAGAGTAAATAGCGGTTTGAGAGGAAGTGGACCCCGTGAAGCAACCCCTGAACAAGATACGACTCACCAGCCGTCAGTCGCGTTGGTTGTACGTGACCGTACAACTACTGCTCTTGGCGCTCCTGATTTTTGTTTGCACCAAAATCTCGTTTATTTTTGCGCCGTTGCGCACCTTTTTCTCTACCTTACTAGGTCCCTTCCTCATTGCAGGGTTCCTGTACTATCTATTGCGACCGCTGGTTAAACTGCTGATGAAGCTCAAAATGAAGCGGCGGGCCGCTAACATCACCGCCTTTGTGCTGTTACTAGTGCTGGTTATCGGCGGACTCGCCGTACTGATTCCACACATCACCAGCCAGGTTGTGAACATCGTGCAAAATCTGCCCCAGCTTGCCGGGCGGGTGCAAAAGCTCGCCAACCAATTGGCCGGGACTGACATTGCTCAGGGTCTCGGGCTGGACGCGGTGGTCAAAAAGCTCGACTTTGATAACCAAAAGTTGATCAAGTACCTCGCAAACCTGTTGGGTGATAACGCCACGGAGATTTCGTCGATCGTGAGTTGGATCGGTAACGCCTTGGTCAACATTTTTATGGCACCCATCATCCTCTACTTCTTGATGAAGAATGGTGACCGCCTCTCGGGCAACATCCAGCGGTTCTGCCCGCCAGCGCGCCGTCCCTTTGTGGCTAACTTGCTACACCGGGTCAACACCACCGTGGAGACTTACTTCACCGGTCAGTTTACGGATATGTTGATCGTTGCCATCCTGTCATGTATTGGTTACTACATCGTCGGGACGCCGTACGCGTTGGCCATCGGTTTTACCGCCGGGGTCATGAACATGGTGCCGTACATCGGCCCGTGGTTGGGGGCGGTACCGGCCGTGCTGGTAGCGATGACCGTATCCTGGCAAAACGTGTTGTGGGCCGTCGTGGTGGCGGTCGCTGTGCAGCAGATCGACAATAACTTTGTGTACCCGAACGTCATCGGCAAGACCCTCGACATTAGTCCGCTGACCGTGATCGTAATCCTGCTGACCGCGGGCAATATCTGGGGCCTGCTGGGCGTGATTCTGGGTATTCCGGCCTACGCGGTGGTTAAAACCGTGCTGACGTGCTTTATTGCGGAACCTAACAACGGCTTCTTTGATTACATGAACAGTACGGATGAACCCCAAGCGGATGACGACGTACCACGATCGTAACGAGACAACAATAACGGCCGCGCTCATGATGAGTGCGGCCGTTTTGTCGTGGGCTAACGTGCCTGCAGGGTGGTTGCCGCCGCCAGTGCAGTTTGCACCGCGTGGCCGAGACGGGCACAGCCGGCCGTGATTTCGGCTGGTGAGCAGTGGGTAAAGGCGAGGCGTATCCCGTTGTGGTGGTCGTGTAACGGGTAGGTCATGCTGCCGGGTACCAGCGCCAACGTGGCTTTGCATTGCCGGGCCAGCGCGTCCGTGTCCACCGCCGTGGGTAAGGTGACCCAGATGAAGAAGCCCCCTTGTGGTGAACTTAACTGCGCCGCGGCGGGTAGGTTGGCGCGCAATCCCTGGAGCATGACGTCCCGCTTGTGACGGTAGCTATGCCGCAGCGCCGTGATATGGGCGGTGATGTCGTTGTCGTGGAGGTACTGGCTCACACCACGCAACGTTAACGTGCTCGACTCGAGGTCGGCCCCGCTCTTGAGCGCAACCAGGTCATTAATGACTGCTTGGTTGGCGTGGACCCAGCCCACGCGCAGGCCCGGCGCCAGGATCTTGCTCATGCTGTCCACAAAGATGACGTGCTGACCATCGTCAAGTTCACTCAATGTGGGTAGATTGGTGCCGTCATACCGTAACCAGCGGTAGGGGGCGTCTTCAATAATCATGACGTCAAACTCGCGGGCCAGCGCCAACAGCGTCCGCCGCTTGGCGAGGGACATAACGGTCCCGGTGGGATTCTGAAAGTCCGGCACGGTGTAAATTAGCTTAACGTGCCGTGCGGTCAATATGCGGCGGAGGGCGACCATGTCCATGCCGTCACTTTGCACCGGCACGCCCGCATAGTGGGGTTCGTAGGTATCAAAGGCGCTGATGGCACCCGGGTAGGTGGGTGCCTCCACCACGATGGTGTCCCCAGGGTTGATGTACAGACGCGCGATGAGGTCGAGCGCTTGCTGGGCTCCCTGGGTCATGGCAATGGTGTCCGCGGTTGCCCGCACGCCGTCACGCTGCAGGAGCTGCGCCAACTGCACGCGTAAGGGTCGAAACCCTTGGGCGTCGGAGTACTGGAATTGGTCGCCAGAATGGTTGGCCAGTGCCGTGGCAAAGGCGAGGCTCAACTCTTGCTGAGGAAACAGTTGCGGATCGGGCAGGCCGCCCGCAAAGCTGATTTGGTTCTTGGTGGGCGCGGCCAACAGGTCACCTAACCCATTGTCCGTTGCTCGCTGTGTTCGTTCCGCGTAATCCATTGCTGTTCCTCCTTATGTAGTATGATCGTCGAGCTGCGTGGGCCCAAGCACCTAACGCTTTTACCCGCGGGGCTGCGCTCTGGTCCGTCGAGCTACGCCCCGCAAAAGCTACCGCGTAAGGCCCTTCAACCAAAAGGCCAAAAGCGGGCCTTTCGGTCAAAGCACCTTACGCTAACGCTTTTACCCGCGGGGCTCCGCTCTGGTTCGTCGAGCTACGCAATGCAGAAAGCTACTGCATAACCCACTTGAACTAAAAGGCCAAACCCGGGCCTTCCAGCCCAAGTCGGTTACACTCCGCTTTCTAACCGCATTGCTCCGCTCTGGTTTTCCTTGCCTTAACCCTACCGCCCGTCCTATAATAAATAAAGCTCAACTATTTCATTTGAACTTGAAATGTATTCAACTAGAGGTATGAACATGTCGAACTTTAGCTACCAAGTCTTTGCCGCCGTCGTGGCGCAGGGCACCTTTGCCCGGGCCGCCGCCGACCTGAACGTGACCCCTAGCGCCGTCAGTCACAGTGTTAGTCAGCTCGAAACGGAACTAGGCTTTCCGCTGTTCATCCGTAACCGTAGTGGGGTGGAGCTGACCAGCGACGGTCAAACCGTCCTACCCGTGATTCAGGGCATCCTGAACCTGGAGGGACAATTGCGGCAAGTGGCCGACGATATCAACGGTATGGCTGCCGGGCGCGTGCGCATCGGGGCGTTCTCGTCCGTGTCCACTAACTGGCTTCCACAAATCATTCAGCGATATAAGGCCAAGTATCCCCACGTCAACATTGAGGTGGTCCAGGCTGGCTTCAACGAGATCAACGAGCAGGTGCGCCTCGGGACCATCGACATCGGTTTTTCGCTATTGCCAGTTTCCAGTAATGTGGACGTGACGCCGCTGATTAAGGACCGCATCTTCTGCGTCACGCCGACGGACTTTAAGCCCCACAACGGCGAGTTTGTCGACGACGCGGATATTGGCGGCCGCAGTTTCATTTTGCAGCAGCAGGACTATGACCGTGACACCAAGCGAGCACTGGATCGTTACCACGTGTCCGGCAATTCATTGACGTATTCCATTGACGACCAGTCCATCCTGTCGATGGTGGAATCTGGTTTGGGTCTAGGAATTCTGCCGGAGTTGGCCCTCAACAAGTTGGTGGGGAACGTCAACGTCTACCCGTTTTCGACCGACTTTGAACGGACGCTGTGCATGGTGGTCAACCCGACCCAGGCGCAAGCCCCCAGCGTCGCCCACATGCGCGCAACGATCACCGATTACCTCCAGGAGGAGTACGGTAACCGTTATCTAGGTGCGCAGGCGTAACGCAGAGAAGCTTCCGAAATACCAGTTGGTTGGCGTTCCGGAAGCTTCTTTGCGTACACTACATTTTGTCCATGGTGGCGTTGAGGGCGGCGTCGACGCGGTTGTTATCGCGATTGTTGGCGTGACCCTTCACCTTGTTGAAGGTGAGGGAGTCAAAGCGGTCCACCTGGGCAAGGAGCTGCTGCCACAGCGCGGCGTTTTTGACCGGCTTGCCCTGCTTACGCCAACCGTTGGCGCGCCACTTCACGTACCACTGCTGCTGCATCGTGTTGATGACGTAGGCGGAATCGGAGTACAGGTTAACAGGGATGTCGGTGCGCTTGATGGCGGACAGGCCCTGAATGGCCGCCATGATTTCCATGTAGTTGTTGGTGCGGCCATACTCACCGCCGGACAGCATTTTCTCGTGGTCGCCGTAACGGAGCAGCGCCGCCCACGCACTTTTGTCAGTGGGGCGGACAGAACCACCCTTGTTGACGCCGGTGTTGCGGTTGCCACCGTCCGTGTAGAGCTCAATTGTCTTAGGCATCATTCGTCCTCCTCGGTTTGCTTACCGTCCCAGTTTAGCACAGCGGCGTAGTCGGTTGGTTGCAGGTACGCGTTGCAACTGGGCGGCATGGCGTCAATAGATGTGTTAGAATTGAATGACTGTTTTTTTGACGTGTACGTAAGGGGTAAAAGATGGAAAAACAACGTTTAACCCGTAGCAACCTGTTTTTTTATCGGGTCCATGCTGTTCGGGATGTTCTTCGGTGCTGGCAACTTAATCTTTCCGGTATTCCTGGGCCAAGCCTCAGGTAAGAACGTGATTCCTGCATTGATTGGCTTCCTGATCTCCGGTGTGGGCCTGCCACTACTTGGGGTCGCCGCCATTGGGTTGTCCCGGACGGACGGGGTCTTCGCCTTAGCCCAGAAGGTCGGCCGGCCCTACGCCTTTTTCTTTACGATTATCCTGTACCTGTGCATGGGTCCACTTTTCGCCACGCCGCGCCTGGCTACGATTTCCTACGAGATTGGCCTATCGACGTTTATTCCGGCCGACCACGCTAAGTTGGCGCTGTTGATATTCTCGTTCTGTTTTTTTCCTCGTCGCTTGGCTCCTGGCGCGGCGACCAGGGCGTATCATGACGTACGTCGGCAAAGTATTAACGCCGGCCTTTCTGGTGGCGTTGGCCCTGTTACTGGCTTTTGCATTATCTTTCCGTTGGGGCACTTTAGTCAGGACATGGTTTCCGGTGCTTATCGGCACGCGCCCCTCATCAAGGGTTTCACCAACGGGTACATGACCATGGACGCGCTGGCTAGCCTGGCATTTGGTGTCGTGGTGGTCAACGCGATTCGTGATTTGGGTGTGACGAAACCCAAAGCCATTGCGACCGACACCATTAAGGCCGGCGGGATCGCGGCCTTGCTGATGGCGATCCTGTACGCTGCTCTGGCCTTCATGGGGCTGACGTCGCTGGGGCAATTTGACTTTGCCAGCAATGGTGGCGTTATTATTGCCGAAATTTCCAATTATTATTTTGGTACCCTGGGCAGTATCCTGACGGCCATCATTGTGATCCTCGCCTGCCTGAAAACGGGGATTGGCTTGCTGACGTCATTTGGTGACACGGCCGTGGAGCTGTTTCCGCGGCTCCATTACCGGACGGTGGTGTTCTGGTCAGCGCTGGTCTCGCTGATCATTGCAAACGTGGGCCTCAACGCTATCCTGGCCATTTCCGAGCCGGTGATGTACTTCCTCTACCCGCTAGCGATCGTCCTAATTTTGACGGCGCTGGCGGAGCACCTGTTTGATAATGACCGCGTGGTGTACGTGATGACCACCGTCTTTACGTTTATCCCCGCACTACTGGACGGGCTCAACGCACTGCCGACTGGACTTAAAGGTGCGTGGGTGCACCAGGTCGTTGGGTGGGGTCAGTACCTACCTGGATTTAGCCTCGGACTGGGGTGGGTTTGTCCAGCTTTGCTTGGCTTCGTCATTGGTCTAGTAGCCCATGGTTACCGGCGACACCGCTTAATAATGAAATCATAAATCAACAACAAAATTCTTTTTTTTAAAAATGAACGCCGTGACGGGCGTTTTTTTTATCGCCGTAAATAGGGTTAATAGTTAGCGTTATTTACTTCTGTAAGCGGTTTCCGTGATGAACCGAATTTTGTGCAATTGTGAGCCGACGTAATTGAATACGTCGGCTTATTTGATTGTGTAGATTGTGGTTATAGGAGATTACGCGGAAACCGGTAAGGGAGGGATGTGTGGCAAAGCAAGATGAGTGGCAGTTTGGATGAAGGGAGGGTAATAGCATGAAACGACTGATTAACGCTTGTGCCGTCATGTTGCTGGTGCTGCTGCAGCTGCAGGGCTTCTGGGGGCATGTACAGCCGGTGACCGCCGCTGATAATACGGCCACGGTACTCGATGACTCGGCGGCGCGGGTCACGGTCACCCCGACGGTCGTGGATGACCGGATCGACTGGCAGATCGACTTTGATCGCCACGATCCGACCGACCACACCACTAGGGCGATTCGGATCCGCGTGGCGCAAGCGGAAAATGGCAGTGGGACCGTCGTTCGGCGTGACGGTGACCTGGAACGGTCGACCGATCCGGACGACGAATGGTACCACGAAGCCGAGTATAGCGTTGCGGCCCAGGGCCAGTTGGTGGTGAGCACCGATTTGGATGCCACGCAGCTGGTGGTCTGGGTCCAACTTGATGGCAAGGACATGGGCGGCACGGTGACGTCCGACCTGTTGCAGGATGAGGCAGCGCAGCCACACACGGTGGCGTTGCCGGCGAGTCTGCAGGAGGCAGTGGCAGCAGCCAAAGAGGCGGCGGCCGCGAAGGAAGCACCGGACATTGACACCACTACGGATGTGAGTGCGCCGGAGCTGCCAGTTGCAGTGCCGGCAGAAGCGGCACCGACGACCGAGGAGGAACCCGCTGAGGAGTCACCTGCGACTGACACACCGGAAACGGCGACCGACAAGGCCGAGGAGGACGTACCGGCGGCCACGACGAAAATTGAGGCCCCGGGGAACAGCATTCTGCACGCCACTAACTTACGGTTGCTGGGGAATGCGACGGCCAATTTGCAGGTAGATGTGAACGATGCTGGTATTGGCGCCAGCATAACGCCTAAGGGTAGCAGCGCGGGAGCTGGTGAATATAACAACGCTGGCGCGATGCAGACCAACCGGTACAAGGAATACGCGGTCGCCGGGTCAACTGCGGTGATTTTCAGTAGTCGGTATAGTAACAACGTGGGTAACGTTAACCTAACGTTGGAATACGACTACGTGGGGACGGTGCTGGATGGCAATGGCCAAGTGGTTGATATTGGTGCCTACGTGAAGATCGACAACGTCGTTACTCATGGTAACGATTGGGGTGGTGTCAACCAATTTGCGTTTGATTTTTCCCACAATTTCTATTCTGGATTGGTGCTGGCTAACGTACGCAGCTTCGATTGGACCGTCACCTTCTTCGTGAAGGGGGATAAAAACACTCGCGTTAGTTTTGGCGACGATGGTGGACTGACGAATCAAGCCCAGCTGACCTTTACCTCGCTGAATCCGGGTGAGTTTGTTGAACCTCTGAGTGGCGGCTTTGGTGAGGCCGAGTATGATTCAACCCATATTTCTCACCTTCAATTCTACGGAAATACACGTGTTGGGGTCGCAAAGGGTAATTTTGCGACTGAATACGAAAACACTAAGTCGGGTGGTGAACAAACGATGGGTTACACCTCCCACACTTGGGGCGAATGGGGCAAGACGGCTTACGACCCCAATAATGCTGATCACGAATGGGAAGACTGGGCCGGCGCGGCCACTTTCTACAAAGGTGCTGTCGCCCTGGATATAACCGGTGACACGTTCACCTTTAAACGGGGCACGTACGGTGCCTCCTACAATGCTTGGCTAGCCCTATCGAGCGGTTCCCGTGAACACGTGATTCCGGATTACTTGGAAAACCGGAAGAGTGTTAGCACGCAGAAACTCGATGGTGGGGGTAGCCCCGACCAAGTAAATCTGGATGACGACGCGACGTGGACCAACAACGATTTAGACGAGGGCTTGGTGAACCAGTACCACCCGAACGGGACATTCTACTACTACATCAACCAGCAGACGTACTCGTTAACTGATTATCTGACCAAGCCAGAGAAGATCACCATTAGCGACCTGCTCCCGGAACACCTGGTCTTAACTGGTGGTGATGATCAAGTCACGTTGTTCAGCGACTTCATTACTGGGGATTCATCGACCGGAATTAATCTTAACAATCAAAATGTGCACACAAGCATGGTCAACGGACGACAACAAGTCACAATTACGATGACCAACGGTGATTACGTGCGTGACATCGCCTTTACTGGTGGTTACTTCACCATCCGGTTAGCGGTCAAAGTCACGACGAATCCGACGGACGTTGACCCACGCGCCAAGTTGGACAACCAGGCAACGGTGACAATGATGCCGGTTGCAGGTCAGGGAGAGTACAGCCGTCAAACTAACGAAGTAACCGTCTACCTTGGCGACAAGGTGAACGGCAAGATTCGTTTCAACAAAGTTGACGGCGACGGTCAGCCACTGGCCCGAGCCGGCTTCACCCTCTACCGTGATGGTAAACCGGTGGGAGCCGAGGTGTTTGCTGACAAGGACGGCCAGGTCGTCTTCGCTGACGTCGCACCAGGTGAATACACCATCAAGGAAACGACGCCACCAGCCGGGTTCGTACCGAACACGACGATTTATCAGGTACAGGTGCAGAATGACGGCAGTGTTGCGTGGACCGGAGGGATGCCGACCAATACGCAAGTCGTGAACCACCTCAAACCGTTCGTTTTAACGCTACTCAAGCGTAACGGCGAGAACAAGGAGCCACTGGCGGGCGCGCAGTTTGAACTGACTGATGCTCAAGGCAACCAGCTAGATGAACAGACGTCTGGTCATGACGGCAAGTTAACCTTTGCACACAAGTTAACGGCCGGCACGTACTTTATCAACGAAACGCAGGCGCCGACCGGGTTTGAAAGCCTCACCCGCCGCATCAAGCTGGTGGTGACGGCTACTGGTATCACGGCCACCTACGTGGATGTCACTGGCGACCCAATTACGGGTGACCAAGTAGCGTTGGATTACCAGCTTCTGCCAGACAAGCAGGACAACACAGCCCACATCACGGTTGATAACACGCCGGTGACCCCACATCCGGGTAAACTTCCCGACACGGGTAGCCGCGGACTCTGGGGCTACATGGTGGGCGGATTGTTGCTGGTAATGATCGGTAGTGCTTGGGCACTGGTGCAGCGCCGGCGGGGAGGTGATGGTCATGACTAAGTTACGTTGGTTGGTAGTCACCATCCTGGCGGTACTGGGACTGACCCTCATGTTTATGGTTACCCAGCCGGTCGCGGCGGAGACCACGACTACGGTGACCATCCACAAACGGCTGTACCATAGCCGGGATGAACTACCGAGTATTGCGAATCAGGGTACGGAGTTGGCGACTGACCACGCGGCGTTAGCAACAGTGTTGGTTTAAACGGCGTGCGGATGACGGTTTACGATGCGACCGAGTACCTGCGCGACTTTGACGGCGGCCTGGACCGTTTCGTTCAGGTCTATGGCAACGGCGATATGACCGCCACCGCCATGGCCGACGTGGCAGCCAAACAGGAGTTGCCTGTAGCTGCGGACGTGACTACCGCTACTAGTAGCAGTGGCGAACGCGGCGTAGCGAGCTTCCCGGTGGCGCGGGTGCGTGACGGGCAGCCGACCGCGTACTTCATCGTGGAGGATGCTGATACTGCCGGGGCGGCGAACGTTGACGTGACGTCCCTACCGGGGATGTTGGTGGTGCCGAACATGTACAGCACCAGCACCGCAGCTTTGCACATCTACCCGAAGAACGTGGCGTACCAGCGTGACCCGTACTTCTTCAAAATTGGGCGGCAAGCTAATGGCACTGAGAGCCGGTTAACGGGCGCGGCGTTCGTGGTACGGCGGCAGCAAGCCGGTAGCTGGCAATACCTGGCCGCCGAGCAGGACAACCTACAGGAACTGCAGTGGGTAACCAGCACGCAACCGCAAACGGACGCCAAGTTACGTCGGTTCACGTCTGGCGACCACGGTCTGTTAACTACGGGCGAAATTATGTTTCCGGCGGGGGACTACCAGTGGGTCGAAGTGACGGCTCCTGACGGTTACCAGCTGCTGGAACAGCCCGTGGCGATGACGGTACCGACGAGCACGTACCACGCGGATGGAACCTATAATCCGGTCGTGATCAACGGGCAGGCGGTGACCGAGACGAGTAGTGGTAGTTTGACGGCTGCCATTATCCAGCGCGGCCGCCCGTACGTGTACAACAACGCCAAGACCACCACGGTGCCAGAAACCGGCGGGACCACGCCGGGGCTTGGGAGTCCGACCAGTACTACGGGTCCGGCCCGGACGGGTACCACCGCGACGGGCAAAGCGACGCGGGGATGGCTACCGCAGTTGGGCCAATACTGGTCCGTTCTGGCTGTGATTATTGGTCTGGGCATGATTGGTTTAGCGATAATTTGGCGCCGGCGGCTACGTCGGGCCACAGTGGAGGTTCAGACAAAGAATGCGCACAAGCATCAATGATGACTGGTAATGAGGGGGTGCAGCACGCACGCTGGCGTCCCCAACAAGATGAGGAGGAAACGCCATGAAACGCGCAAAAATAGGTTATTGGGGGAGCCTGCTAGGCACGCTGATCCTGTTGATTGGGGTTCTTGCGAGCCTAGCCACGCTCCGGCCGGTGGGGGCCGCAACCGCCACCACGGATGATGTTAGCATCACGATTCACAAGTCTAAACTGACGGAAAACACCACGATTGAGAACAGTGGGTTGGAACAAACAATGCCCGGTGAGCCCCTGGAAGGCGCTGGGTTTACGATCTACAACATCAGTGAACAGTTCTATCAGGAATATGATGGGAAGAACGGCCAGACGTTGGCGGAAAAATTTACTAACAATCTCGCCGCACTGGGTGACTACGAAGATGGTGCAATTGGTGCTGAAAAGTTCACCGATACCGAGGGTGGAATCAATTGGCAACACCTACCAGCTAAAACGCAGCTGACGAGTGGGGCCTCCATGAACTCGGTGTTTATCATCGTTGAAACGACGGTACCAGGGACGGTCACGTCCGGGTCACTGCCAATGGTGGTAGCCCTGCCAGTTGCGGATCCAAACAACGAGGGTCAAAGCTTGCGGGACATCCACCTGTACCCAAAGAACTATGGGGTCGACAAGGTGCTCCTGGATGACGAAGGGGCACCGGCGACGGAGACTCAGCGTCATGAAGTTGGGGACCGGTTCGACTACCAGGCCAGGTTCACGATTCCAAGTAACATTACGGACATGAAGATGTTTAACATCTGGGACGCATTTCAGGGTACTGGTGCACAGTATGACGCTATCAAGAGCATCACGGTCAACGGCACGAGTGATGATTACCTGGCTGGATTCTTAGCCCAGGGTACTTTCGTTTTCAATGACTCGCGGACTAAGTGGCAGTATGACTTTAACCTGACGGACGCGGACAGCAAAGCCTTCTTTGCTAGCCTGGCCGGCAAGACGGTGACGATTACGTACTCTGCGTTCATCACGGACGACGCGACGCCAGATACGAAAATCGGTAACAAATTCTACGTTACCTACCAAACGGCCAACGACCAGAAACACGATCTCGATGATGATTCGACTGAAGTGGCAACTGGTGGGCACAAGTTCGTTAAGGTTTCCACGGTTGGCAACGACAAGACGTTGAAAGGCGCTAAATTCGTGGTTCAACGTGGTAGCCAATACGCGGTAGTTGGTAAAGATGAAATTAACTGGACGGATGATATCAATGCTGCCACGACGTACACGTCTGGCGAAGACGGTCTGGTAGTAGTGCGGGGCTTGGCGGATGGCCAGTACCAGCTAGTAGAAACCCAGGCACCGGACGGCTACGTCATCAAGGACAAGAGCACGCGTTTCACGATTAAGGATGGTAGCTTTGATGACACGGCGAAGATCTATGTTCAAAACGATCCCGAAAACTTTGGCTTCCTGCCAATGACTGGTGGGATGGGCTGGTTGGCCTTCCTACTGGCGGGTATTGGCTTGATGGGTGCGGCCCTGCTGCTGATGCGGCGGCGCCACGCACAAGCATAGCGGTAGCAGCATGATCAACGGTAACCCACAGTATCGTGGGTTACATACATATAATGGAAGGGAGTGGCGGCACATGCGGCAAATATGGGCACGAATCATCCTGGTGGCGGGGCTTTGTGTGTGCGCGTACCCCTTTGTGAGTCAGCTGGTGAATGACGTGGTGGTTTACCACCAGACGCAACGCGCAGCGGACAAAGATGCGGCCAAGTACGCCGCCCGGTTGCAGCGTCAGGACGCAGCGACTCCAGAAGACAGCTTTGATGCCAAGAACCTGAGCAAAGACGTGCGGGCACACCTTCTGGCAGTATTACCATCGCGCGGATCGGCGTGCGGCTACCGCTGTTCGACAACGTTGGTGCGCAAGCGTTGCACGTAGGCGCGGGTGTGGTGCCAGGAACCGACGCACCCACGGGCGGTCGCGGTACACACACGGCGATATCGGCACACAGCGGGGTGCCATCCAAGCGTCTATTTACAAATCTTCACCGGCTGCGTAAAGGGGACACCTTCGTCATGACCGTAGCGGGTAAACATTACGCCTACCAGGTATTCCGTATTCAGACGGTGTTGCCCACCGCCGTGCGGGAGTTGGCACCGGAACGAGGGGAGGACTTGGCTACGCTGATTACGTGCACACCGTACATGGTCAACTCCCACCGGCTGCTGGTGACCGGCCGGCGGGTACCGTATACGGCCCAAGTAGCGCGAGCGACCAAGGACGACGCTGAGTCGCGGTATCACCGCAGCGTTGCGCTCCTCGTGGGCATTGTCGCAGCCATTTTGTCCGTTGGCGCCACCTTGATCTGGCGGTGGCGGCGGAAATCAGTTAGTGGTGTTAGCTAGGTTAGTTGTCAACTTCGTCCTGGCTGTTAATTTCGTGGAGGCCGCGTCACCTGCGAGGCGCCACTACGCCAGAACCAATGACACACAACAAGTCGGAGGTGGTGGAATTTGCCATGTCTGTTAGAATAAGAGATAAAAACGAATTAAGGGGACCCGGACATGGAACCACATTTGATCATTACGGATATTGACGGCACGTTGGCGGTGGACCACCAGCACGTATCACCCGACACCGTCACAGCACTTAACTTAGCCATGGATGCGGGTCACCCGTTCTTTGTGGCGACGGGGCGGATGTACGCGCTCGCCAAGATCATCGCCGAGCAGGTCAGCGACCGTGCCGGCGTGATTGGCGCTAACGGGGCGGTCTATGACTTTTCCGGTCAGCGGGTGCACCACCTGCTGGGCAAAGAAGCCCTGACACAGACTAACAACGTGACTTCGCGTCATGGTTTGTCCGCCTTTTACTTCAGCGATGATACGGTGTACTACACCCAGACGCCGCCGACTTTTGTTGAAGCCGCACTGCGCGTGTTCCAGCCGGATGGGTTGACTGTCGGCGTTAAACAGGTCGGCACCCTAGAAAACCTGTTGAAGCGTGCTGACAGGATCACTAACGGGATCGTCATCAGTCCGCGCGACGCCGAGGGGTTACGGCGCACACAGGAAGAATTGGCCGCTATGGACTTGATGCACGTTTCGGCATCGAACCACGACAACATGGAACTGATTCCCCGTGGCATTGATAAGTCCACGGCGGTGCGGGAATTGCAGGCCAAAACGGGGATCCCGGCGTCCCGGACTATCGTCTTTGGTGACGGCATGAACGATATTGGCATGATGCAGGAAGCGGGTGTCAGCGTGGCTATGGGCAACGCGGTACCGGCCGTGAAGAAAATCGCTGCGTACACGACGGACGATAATGAGCATGACGGTATTGCCAAATTTTTGGCGGATTACCTCAAAACTGAGTAAATGAGAATAATTACGCAAAGGGGCTCATGTGAACGCATGGGCCCTTTCATTTTGTTCCGGATTGGTGTTCCTCTGTGACCGTTTACAAGTCCGTGATTAGTGGGTTTACTCTCGGCACTTTCTAATCGGTTGGCCACTGCAAAACGTTGTGTCAGTAGGGGCCGACCGTATCAAAAATAAGTTTAAGAATTGTGGCAGGTGGCCAATTCGTGAGCAAATACTATTTACTTTAATGGCATTTTAATGTATTGTTTTACTATTAGATTTAGCGTAGTGACATTTTTGTGACTACCAAACAAATACATACCGTCATTATTGTTGAGTGGCATTATGTTTGTTTAAGTAAGCGAGGGAGTACGCACATGGCAAAATATCTTGCAAAACGAATCTTTTTTTCTGATTTTAACGCTGTTCATTGTTGCGTCCATTACCTTCTTCCTGATGAAGATGTTACCAGGGACGCCATACAACAACCCGAAAGTTACCGGTGCGCAATTAGCCGCGCTGAACAAAGCCAACGGGTTGGACAAACCAGTCTGGTACCAGTACATCAAGTACCTGGTGGGCTTGCTCCATGGGGACATGGGTACGAGCTACCAGTTCGCTGGGCAAAGCGTTAGTCACCTGATCATTTCCCGCGTGGGCCCGTCCTTCCAGATCGGTGCCCAGGCAATGATCGTGGGGACTGCTGGGGATCCTGCTGGGGGCCATCGCGGCTATCCGCAAGAACTCCTGGGTCGACTCCACGGCGATGATTTTCGCCATCCTGGGTCGGTCCATCCCTAACTTCGTCTTTGCCTGCCTGCTGCAGTTCTGGTTGGCCTACAAGTACCAGATCTTCCCAATCGCGCTGTGGGATGGCTTCAGTTCTTCCATTCTGCCAACGATTGCCCTGGCCATGGCGCCACTGGCACAGACGGCTCGGTTCATGCGGACCGAAATGGTGGACGTGCTGAACTCCGATTACATCGAACTGGCCCGGTCCAAAGGGGACTCCCGTTGGCAGGTCGTTGCCAAGCACGCCCTGCGGAACTCGATGATTCCTATCATTACTATCATTGGACCAATGGCCGTCGACTTGATGGTTGGGTCACTGGTTGTTGAGAACATCTTTGCTATTCCTGGTATTGGTGAACAATTTGTCCGTTCCATTCTGACCAATGACTACCCAACCATCATGGGTCTGACCATGCTGTACAGTGTCATGCTGGTCGTCATCATCCTGGTCGTCGACATTCTCTACGGGTTCATTGACCCACGTATTCGTTTATCCGGGGAGGCAAACTAATGGCTGACTACAAAATCACCGCCGACAGTTTCAAGCCGGCGCACATTGCCAAAGAGCAGCAGGAAAAGCTCGGCACCGACAACATGACTTTCATGCAGGATGCCCTGCGTCGCCTGCGGCACAACAAGATGGCGATGATTTCGTTATGGATCATCATTGCGTTTATCGTCATTTCCGTCCTGAGCATTTGGATTTCACCATCCAACCCTAATACTCAACACTTGAAGTGGAATAACTTACCACCCAAGATTGCTAATTGGAGTATTCCAGGATTCCGTGGTTACGGGGTCTCTGCGGGTGAAAAGGTCAACGTTTACGCCCAGAACAACGTGCCCAAGAACGTCTGGTTCGTCTTAGGGACTGACAGCCTGGGTCGTGACATCTTTAGCCGGATCCTTGTTGGTACCCGTGTTTCCCTATTCATTGCCTTTATGGCCACGTTGTTTGACCTGACCATCGGTGTGGTTTACGGGTTGATTTCTGGTTGGAAGGGCGGCATGGTTGATACCGTTCTCCAACGTATCATTGAAATCATCAGTTCGATTCCTAACCTGGTTGTGGCCATTCTGATGTTGCTGGTCTTCAAACCTGGGTTGACCTCCATCATTATCGCCATCGGGTTTACTGGATGGGTCACCATGGCCCGACTGGTGCGTGCGCAAACCTTGCAGATCAAGGACCAGGAGTATGTCCTGGCCGCACGCACTTTAGGTGAATCATCGGTCAAGATTGCGATGAAGCACCTGATTCCTAACCTGAGTTCAACGATTATTATTCAAACGATGTTCACGATCCCAACCGCCATCTTCTTCGAGGCCTTCCTGAGTTACATCGGGATCGGGATTCCATCACCAACGGCTTCCCTAGGGACGTTGCTCTCCGATGGGCAGAAGAACTTCCGGTTCCTGCCGTACCAGATGGTTTATCCAGCGATTGTGATTTCGGTATTGATGATTAGTTTCAACCTGTTAGCCGATGGGCTGCGGGATGCATTTGACCCACGCACTACACGCTAGGAGGTGAGCCTGTTGAGTAAAATTCTTGAAGTCAAAGATCTACAAATTGATTTCCATACCTACGCCGGCACGGTTCACGCTATTCGTAACGTTTCGTTTAGTTTGGAAAAAGGTGAGACGCTCGCCATTGTTGGTGAATCCGGTTCTGGGAAGTCCGTTACTTTGCGGACACTGATGGGGTTGTTGGCGAACAACGCCGTCGTTAAGAGCGGAGAAGTTATCTTCAACGGCGAAGATGTACTGAAGAAGTCGGAAAAGGAACTGGACGCCATGCGCGGTAACGATATCGCCATGATCTTCCAGGACCCCATGACGTCACTAGACCCAACAATGAACATTGGTAAGCAAGTCGCTGAGCCACTGTTGTTACACAACAAGATCAGTAAGAAGGACGCGATGAAGGAAGCGGCCCGGGTGCTCGACCTGGTCGGGATTCCGAACGCTAATAACCGGCTAAAGGATTACCCACACCAGTTCTCTGGTGGGCAACGTCAGCGGATTGTTATCGCGATTGCGATCATCAACAACCCGCAGATTCTGATTGCCGATGAACCAACGACTGCCCTGGACGTAACCATCCAGGCCCAGATTATTGACCTATTGAAGGAACTGCAGACGAAGATCGATACCAGTATCATTTTCATCACGCATGACTTAGGGGTTGTGGCTGGGATTGCTGACCGTGTGGCCGTTATGTACGCGGGGAAGATCATCGAGTACGGGACCGTGGACGAAATCTTCTACAATCCAAAGCACCCCTACACTTGGGGCCTACTTGAATCCATGCCCACGCTGGAAACCAAGAGTGACCGTCTGTACGCGATTCCTGGTACGCCGCCCAGCTTGATCGACCCACCAAAGGGTGATGCGTTCGCCGCCCGGAACCACTTTGCTTTGCAAATCGATACCGAGCAGGAACCACCATTCTTCCAGGTATCCCCAACGCACGCCGCGGCAACGTGGTTGTTGCATCCGGACGCCCCAAAGGTGGAATTACCACCAGAAATTAAGCGTCGCCAAGCAATTTGGCGGCAGATGCATCCAGAAAAGGCGGGTGACTAACCGATGGCAGAAGAACGTGAAAAGCTGGTCCAGGTGCGTCACCTGGTTCAAACCTTTAATCCCGGCAAGAAGTCCGAGGTACGTGCCATTCAGGACGTTTCCTTTGACATTTACCGTGGCGAGACGCTGGGCCTGGTTGGTGAATCTGGTTCTGGTAAGACGACCACGGGTCGGGCCATTATCCGGTTGTACAAACCAACGAGCGGGGAAATCCTGTTTGATGGCAACGACATTGCCGGCTTGCACAACGGTTCCAAGCAGATGAAGGAATTTCGGCGGGAAATGCAGATGATTTTCCAGGATCCTTACGCTTCGCTGAACCCCCGGATGAAGGTCAAGGACATCATTGCTGAGGGGATCGATATTCACCACTTAGCCAAAGATGATGCTGACCGTGATGCGCAGGTGGCTAACCTGTTGCAACTGGTTGGGTTGAACCCTGACCACGCAACGCGTTACCCCCACGAATTTTCTGGTGGGCAACGGCAACGGATCGGGATTGCCCGGGCGTTGGCTGTGCAGCCACAGTTCATCATTGCCGACGAACCAATCTCCGCGTTGGACGTGTCCATTCAGGCCCAGGTTGTCAACTTGCTGAAGAATATTCAGGAGCAGCGGAATCTGACCTACTTGTTCATTGCCCATGACCTGTCCATGGTTAAGTACATTTCCGACCGGATTGCCGTTATGCATTACGGCCGGATCGTGGAATTATCCACGGCCGACGAAGTGTATAACCACCCGTTGCACCCGTACACGCAGAGTTTACTATCTGCGATTCCCATTCCGGATCCGGAAAAGCAAAAAAATGCGTGAGCGGATCTACTATGACGCTAGTGCCGAAAACGACGGGGCTGAGCGGAGCATGGTAGAAATCACACCAGGCCACTTTGTTTTTGCGTCCGAGGATGAAATCCAAGGATACAAGGACCAGGCGGCAAAGTACGCCGAGGCCGAGCAAAAGTAACACGTTAAATAACAGCCGCAAAAATCCTCTCCCCCTGGAAAAGGGGTGGGGGATTTTTTTTGTTGCCACGAGCGTGCAAAAATGCATAAAATTAATAATTAAATAGTTCACGTTATCAACGCTGATAGCATCGCAAACGATTGACATCGCGGGCTAAATATCATTTAATAAGTTGGACGCGGTGTATTCATTATTCAATTATTAACAATATATATTGGGGTTGCGTTAAGTGCCTGTGTGTTGCGTTTGGGGGAAGTATTATGACTTTACGTGGTGAAACTAAGGTTCATTACAAGATGTTCAAATCCGGTAAGAAATGGGTCATAGCGGGTATCGCCGTTGCGGCGATGGTACCAATCATGATGGCACCTACCGTTTTGGCACCATTGGCACCAGTTCGGGCTGCGGATAATAGCAGTGTGGACAAGAGTGCAACGGGTTTGCTCAACCATTACTTTCCGGGTAGCAGTTGGGCCAGTGATGAAATTAAGACGGCTGTCGACGAAGGGGCCTTTATTGACGCCACGCCTAGCGGGTATGGTACCGTCAGCATTGGGTCACCCGATTACGTGAAGACCATCGCGGCAGCCGGGCTGCGGCTGACCATCAATGGCAACACGTGGACGATCAGCCCGCGCGATAGTAGTAAAAATGTTGAGCTGAGCAGTGTGCTCAGTTCCTTTGGCGTACCCAGCGCCAGTGTTCTCGCTGCGCCAACTTCAGCAGCAAACATGCAGACCATCCTCACGTATTTGAACGGCACTACTTTGAACAGTATGAACGGTGGCAAGGGCCTCACGTCCGGCTTCCCGTACAGCCTGCTGAGTGGTGGCGAGATGGATATGACCGACAACGTACCGTTCACTGGGGCCACGACTGACGGTTACAGCGCCATTACGGCTGGTAACGTCACGCTGACGAACAACAACTCCACACCGACAGGTAACGTGCTGATCACTGATGGGGGTAGCCTCACCGGGACGGGCACACTACCAAACGCCATTGCTAACAGCATTAGTAAGTACCAGTTCAGTACGGATTCTCTGGTTACGACTGAGCGTGCCATCAAGACGGCTGCTCTAGCAATCGGTAAGCAGCTGGTTGCCAATAACAGTACGCCCGTGGCCGCAGTGGCGGGTAACAGCGAGATCGACTTGGATTTCAGTAAGGCCAAAGCCGAGAACGGCACCTACGTATTTACGGTTGATGCTACCAAGTTGGGTAACTTGCATAACGACTTTGTGTTCAAGAACGCCAGTGATTACGACGGCAGTAGCAAAGTGGTGATCAACGTCACTGGTGGTAGCGGTGCCACGATGACCGTTCCCGGAATTAAGAGTGATTCGACGAAGTTACAGCGCGTTTACCTGACCAGTACGGATGGTACCACGCTCGACCTGACTAACGAGCAATTTGGTATTAAGACCACGCTGCTCGCGCCCACCTCCAACGTCAAGCTCTCAGGTAGTGCTACCATCAGCGGCTTTGTCGGCGCCATTAACGGCGACGGGAGTGGTGATGGCTACGTGGCGACAACGACGCCATCGAATCCGACTAACCCGACGACACCAACGACTAGCACGTACACCGTGCAGTTTGTTGATAAGAATAACGGTAACAAAGTGGTGGGCACCACGACGGTTGATGGGACTGCGGGTGACAGCAAGACCGTCACCGTTCCTAACGGTTGGGTTCTGGCCAGCGGCGCATCTAACACCGTGAAGTTGACCGATGACCCGTCCACACCAATTCAGGTGCCGGTCGTGCAGGTCAAGACCGCGACGGTAACCCAGACAATTACGAGTACGGCGGTTAAATCTGTTACTGACAACACGCCAGTGACGGACAACGACACTGACGACCAAGGCAATACCATTACGTACGCGGGCAAAGTCAGCGACTTACCTCAGCCGCAAACACGTACTACAACGGTGAAGTACACCGTTGAGGGTACGGGTGATAACGCCATTGTGAACGTGCTGAGTGGTGCGGCTGACGGGGTCGTCTTTGATCCCATTGCCGCGCAGGATGTTTCTGGTTGGATTGAAGACCAAACGAGCGTGGCTAACACCTACCTGGATGAAAGCACCTTAATTAGTAAATTAAAGACTCTCGATAGTGAGGATGGGAACGTGGCGGTTGCCGCGCAGTTGATCTACTACCCATCTTCTACTAGCGTGCACAAAACGATGACGTTTACGGACCACGTCTCGTTCGAGTTTAGTGACGATACCGATGGCGATTGGGATCAGTTGCCAGACGATTTCGACCGGAACGCTACGGTGGGTTATACCGAAACTACTAACTACAACGGCACGGTCACCAAGAGCAACTTTGCCATTGAAGATGGCGGTAGTCTTCCGGACGTGACGGCGGCCCAGATTGCTAGTTGGAACATCGATGGTTACACGAATGATGCCAGCACGGCTTCGTTCCAGACGGATGCGGACGTCATTAGTACACTCGAACAGTCTGGTGGCCAGGTACAAGCCTTTTACACCGTGATCCAGTACAAAGCCGCGGACGTACAGCTACACGTGACATACGTTGACGACGTGACGGGGGACACGGTGACGGTGGCTAACTCCGAAGTTACTGGACTGAACGGCTCTACCGGTGAATACACGGTGGTTGTGCCAGATGGTTACGCGCTGGCCGCGAATCAAGCGGCCACGGTTAGCTATCAGCTCACCGCCGATGACACTGATGATATTACAGTGCACTTGACGCATGTCGTTGATCACACCAGTGCAGCGACCACGCGGACGATTAATTACGTCTATGCTGGTACCGGCGCGAAAGCGGCTGATAGTGTTACGCAGACGCTGAGTTGGAATGTGGCCACGGATGAAGTGACGGGCGCATCCGTTGCGACGCCGGCAGGCGAATACGCCGCGGTCACTTCCCCAGCAGTTGAGGGCTACACGGCTAGTGGCAACGTTGACGCAGCTACGGCGGAGCCGACTACTGACACGCCAGCCAATGCGGCCGACGTCACGGTTACGTACACGGCTAACCCAGCATCACTGACTGTCCACTATGTGGACGACGTCACGGGTGAACAAGTCACCAGTGCAGCATTGACAGGTACGGTGGACGAAACTGGCAGTTACACTGCCGAGGTTCCAGCGCACTACGAGCTGGCCGCAGGCCAAGCTGCAAGCACCAACTACACGTTTACTAATGATGATACCGATGACGTTACGATTCATTTGACGCACGTGATCGATCACACGACGACTACGACTACGCGGACAATTAATTACGTCATCACGGATGGTGACAGTACCAAGGCACCAGCTTCCACGACGCAGACCTTGACTTGGAACGTGGCCACGGATGAAGTGACGGGTGAGTCCGTTGCGACGCCGGCAGGCGAATACGCCGCGGTCACTTCCCCAGCAGTTGAAGGCTACACGGCTAATGGTAACGTTGACACAGCTACGGCGGAGCCGACTACTGACACGCCAGCCAATGCGGCCGACGTCACGGTCACGTATACGGCTAACCCAGCATCACTGACTGTCCACTATGTGGACGATGTCACGGGTGAACAAGTCACCAGTGCAGCATTGACGGGTACGGTTGATGAAACTGGCAGTTACACCGTGGAAGTTCCAGCACACTACGAATTGGCCGCAGGCCAGTCCGCAAGCACCGACTACACGTTTACTAATGATGATACCGATGACGTTACGATTCATTTGACGCACGCGATTGATCACACGACGACTACGACTACGCGGACAATTAATTACGTCATCACGGATGGTGACAGTACCAAGGCACCAGCTTCAACGACGCAGACCTTGACTTGGAACGTGGCCACTGACGAAGTAACAGGTGAGTCCGTTGCGACGCCGGTAGGCGAATACGCCGCGGTCACTTCCCCAGCAGTTGAGGGTTACACCGCTAGTGGCAACGTAGACGCAGCTACGGCGGAAGCCACAACCGCTAGCCCAGCTAATGCGGCCGACGTCACGGTCACGTATACGGCTAACCCAGCATCACTTACTGTCCACTATGTGGACGATGTTACGGGTGAACAAGTCACCAGTGCAACTTTGACGGGTACGGTTGATGAAACTGGCAGTTACACTGCGGAAGTTCCAGCACACTACGAATTGGCCGCAGGCCAGTCCGCAAGCACCGACTACACGTTTACTAATGATGATACCGATGACGTTACGATTCATTTGACGCACGTGATCGATCACACAACGACTATGACTACGCGGACGATTAACTACGTGGTTGCAGGCCAGCCAGAGAAACAGCCAGCTAGCGTTACCCAAACACTCACTTGGAACGTTGCCACTGACGAAGTGACGGGCGAGTCCGTTGCGACGCCGGCAGGCGAATACGCCGCGGTCACTTCCCCAGCAGTTGAGGGTTACACCGCTAGTGGCAACGTTGACACAGCTACGGCGGAGCCGACTACTGACACGCCAGCT
>NZ_BBER01000009.1 GCF_001312865.1 Lacticaseibacillus thailandensis DSM 22698 = JCM 13996
TTTGGCAGTGAAGCAAACTGATGATGACACTCAGTGCTTTACTTTCTCCCCTGATGCGCATATAATGACTTACAAAAGGTAAGAAGGAGCGTGATAGCATGGTTAAGGTAATTACAGATGACAACTTTACTACCGAAACTGGTACTGGCGTAACCCTGACCGACTTCTGGGCAACTTG
The DNA here is from genome assembly GCF_001312865.1 of Lacticaseibacillus thailandensis DSM 22698 = JCM 13996. GTDB lineage: Bacteria > Bacillota > Bacilli > Lactobacillales > Lactobacillaceae > Lacticaseibacillus > Lacticaseibacillus thailandensis. Next base: position 179 of record NZ_BBER01000009.1, read on the forward strand.
GTGTGGCCCGTGTCGGATGCAGTCTCCAGTGATTGAGAAGTTGGAGCCAGAAATGCCTGAGGTGAAGTTTACCAAGATGGATGTGGACGCTAACCCGGACACCCCGAAGAATTTTGGTATTATGGCCATCCCAACGTTGTTGGTAAAGAAGGATGGCGAAGTGGTTGAGCGGATCACGGGGTACCATACCGGTGACCAGTTGGCCAGCATCTTGAAGAAGTACACTGATCAGTAAGCGTTGGTCGTGTTTGAGGCGTCCCTTTGGTGGGGATGCTTTTTTTTGTACAAAAAATGGTCCCACAGGTTAATTACTGTGGGACCATTCCGAGCCGGCGCCCGGCGCTGGTTACGCCAGTGCTGGTGGCGCGGCGTTGCAGTTACCGTATCTTGCAAAACCACGGTAATGGTTTACAATTAAGACTTCCTTGTTGATAAATCGTTGTAGAAGGGTTGCTCTTCACCCGGATCGACACTCAGCGTTAAGATGACGTGATCATGGTGGTTTTCACAGGCCCCCTCGACGGTGTGGCCGAGCGCTTGCTGCACCAGCTGTGCCAGGAAACCAGCCTCGAGCCGAAAATCGGTGGCGTTGCCACGCAAATGCAGGCGTTGGTTTACCACGGGACCACCAAGTGTATATGTACGTACTTTGTTCTTGATTTTTTCAGGGCTGAGCTCCCCAAAACCCATGGCCGCAAAGGTGCTGGCAATTTGGTCCTCAGGTACGTTGAGGTGCGCGGCTAAGCTCCGACCAGCAAAGTATAAGATGCCCTCGGCCCGTTCTCCCAACAATTCCGGTAGCATGAGGTCCCGGAGCAGAATTTCCCCCGCGTGGGGGTGTTGATCCGCGTTTTGTAGTAATTCTAAGTATTGTGCGTCAGCCATGATGGTTCCTCCTCGTTTGACTACACCAGTATACCGAAATATTGCGGTAAAAGCAGTATGCAATGACCGTAATTTTCGTTAAACCCGGGTAGGTGAATAGTTGAACTTATCGTGATGGCGGTGAACAATAGGAGTAACGAACAAAATGGATAGTAAAGGTGGCAAAATAATGGATGCAACGGCACCAATTGGTTTCATTGATTCTGGTGTGGGTGGTTTAACGGTCGTGCGGGAAGCTCTACGGCAGTTGCCCCACGAAAACGTCCTGTTTTTAGGTGATCAAGCGCGTTTACCGTACGGCCCCCGTCCGGCTGCACAAGTGCGGGCATTTACTTGGCAAATGGTCAACTACCTGCGTACGCAACACATCAAGGCGTTGGTGATTGCCTGCAATACGGCCACGGCAGCTGCTTGGCACGATATCCAGTCGCGGCTCGACATCCCCGTCATTGGGTGATCGTCCCGGGCGCCGGCAGCCGTTAAGGTCAGCACGGGTGGCAACATTGGGTGGTAGCTACTGAAGGCACGGTTGCTAGTGGTGCTTACGATGATGCGATTCACCAGCAAAATCCGGCGTTAACGGTCAGCAGTTTAGCCGCACCTAAGTTTGTCTCCCTGGTCGAAAGCAACGAGTACCGGTCGGCGCTAGCCAAGCAAGTGGTGGCGACCACATTGGCCCCGCTGGCGGCTAAGCATCCCGACACGGTCGTCATGGGGTGCACGCACTACCCATTGTTGCGGCCGTTTATTCAGGCTGCTCTCGGCGATGACGTGACCTGATCGACCCCGGCCGTGAAACGGTCGTGGAGTTAGGTACCGTGTTGGATTACCTGGGGCTCGCAAATCATGCTGACCACGATGGTAGCCGCCATTTTTACACCACGGCGAGTCCGGCGATGTTCAAAGATATTGCTAGCGACTGGTTAGGTTTGGATCATTTGGACGTGCATCACGTGGACATTGAGCACGAGCCTGACCACTTTGTAGCTGTCGCTGAACTTGGTGCTTCGATCCCGCAGTCAGCAGCAACCGGGCATGAGCAGACGGTGGTCGTGGCTTCGAAAAATCCGGGTAAGGTCCGGGAGTTTGTTGATTTCTTTGGGCCCCGCGGTATTAATGTGCGGAGCTTGGCTGATTTTGACGACTTGCCTACAGTTGACGAAACCGGGACCACCTTCCTGGAAAACGCGCGGCTCAAGGCCCGTGGTTACAGTGAGGCGCTGGGGTTGCCGGTCATCGCTGACGATTCTGGGTTGATGATCGATGCCCTGGACGGGGCCCGGGAGTCTTGTCGGCGCGGTACGCGGGTGACCACAATGATGCAGCTAATAACGCCAAAATGTTAGCCAACCTCGCCGGTGTACCCACGGCCAAGCGGACGGCTCACTTCCACACGACGTTGGTGTGGGTGGACCCAGCCCGGCCAGATGACGACGTTGAAGTTGACGGCGAAGTTGATGGGCGGATCACGGTGATGCCCGCAGGTGATAACGGCTTTGGATACGACCCGTTCTTTTACATTCCGGAACAGGGTAAAACCATGGCGGAAATGTCGCCCGCAGAAAAGAACCGGTACAGTCATCGTGGTAATGCGCTACGGGCCTTGGCCGCATTGATGGATGCTGATCCGGTCCGCTTTGGCTTACCCAAACAAGCGCAACAACCGACCACACAGCCCACAACGGAGCCACAGGTGAACGAGGACCTGGAGGAGGAGTAACAATGAAAATCTTGGTGGCGAGTGATACTCACGGGGATGATTTGATCCTGCAGGAATTATTGACGGAGTATCCGCACATGGATGGTTATTTTTACTGTGGTGATTCCGAGCTACGCGCTAGCAATCCGCTCTTCCAGCAGTGGCAGGCCGTCCAAGGCAACATGGACTACGACCCCGATTTTCCGTTGACCTTGACTGCTCACGTTGCGGGACACACCATCTTTATGGCACACGGCCATAAGTACGCTGTTGGCTGGCGCCGTGATGAGCTCGTCGCAGCGGGTCAGGCGGTGGGTGCAGACGTTATCCTGTACGGCCACACGCACGTGGCACTGGCTGAGGTGCATCAGGGCATCCTGGTGGTTAACCCTGGTAGCATTAGCCAGCCGCGGGGTGAGTTGGCGTCGTTGGGAGGCATGTATGCAGTGGTGACCGTCGATGATGATGGCCGGCGCGTAGAGTACGGTACCCGGACGCAGGGCATCATCCCAAGTTAACGCGCACCTTTGCAGTGTGAAAGCCTAATTAAGTACACAAAAATACGGTTCACCCATCATGGGGCGAACCGTATTTGCGTTAGTGGCCTTATTTCATGAACACGCCCTTGTACAGCAAGATGGCACAGATACTGGCCAGCGTTGGCGCCACAACCGGAACCCAGGCATAGGCCCAGTCCGAGCTACCTTTGTGCTTCAACGGTAACAGTGCGTGCACGATGCGTGGTCCGAGGTCACGGGCTGGGTTTAGTGCCGGACCAGTGGGCCCACCGACACTGGCGACCAGCGTGAGGACCAGGAAGCCAAGGGCCAGGTGCGCTGTACCAAGGTTATTCTGAAAGAACGGTGCCTTGGTGATCCCCAGGGCCCCGAAGAAGAGGATGAAGGACCCGACAAATTCGTTGACAAAGCCGTTGAGGCGGCTCTTACTGGCACTGATGGTGCTGAATGTGCCCAGGATATGTTGCGGGTTGGTGGTCATATCGTAGTGCGGCTTGTAGGCAGCCACCACGATGAGTTGGCCCACGATGGCACCCGCAAACTGTACCAGAATGTACGGGAGTACCTCACTCCAGCTAAAGAGGCCGGCCACAGCTAGGCCGATGGTGAAGGCAGGGTTAATGTGGTTGCCAGAAATGGACCCAAAGAGTAAGGCAGGGATCATCACCCCACAACCGTAACCGAATGCAATGACTAGCCAATCCGATCCGTTACCCTTGGTCCCTTTGAGATCCACGTTGGCCACGGACCCGTTCCCCAAAATTACCATGATGGCGGTACCGATAAATTCGGCGATCAGGCGTGTGCCTAAAGCGTATGTCACGAGTAAATCCTCCTTGAAATTACGAGCTTGATTTAGGTGCTACTTATGTAACGATTCACAAACCTTAACAGTGTACCAGATTTGTATCCTAGTGTCATCCAGAGATTGCTGCGCCCGGTAATGATGAAACCACGTGTGGTGAAGGTTATGTGATGTTCGTGCGCCGGGATTGAAGAAAGGTTGAAGCTTCTCGTTGGCCCTGTTGTTTCGGTAATGGACAGGGTACAATAATATTCAAGGGCGGCAATCGACGCCAGCCTGACAAGCATACAATCGCTTACAAAAAAACAACCGGGTGGTAGTACGCACCCATTGCAACCATGATAGTTTGGGGGAATATACATGTTAGACAAAACCGTTGAGGATATGCTAATGGTGAACCGCGAACATTACGTGATTCCGGCCTCCATGGTGGCGACGGTACAAGCCGATAATTCGCTGACCCACGCTTTTTTTGGTGTTAACGAAGGTTCGGTACGCACGGATTCCCGTGCTGGATGGTGACCAGTTCGTGGGCCTCATCTCCCTACCCATGGTCACCGAAACCATGTTGGGGTTAGACAGCCTCAAAATTGAACAGCTTGACGACATGTGCGTGCGCGACGTGATGGATACGGACGTGACGACGGTCGACAACCCATACGCGCTCGAGGAAGTCATGCACTTGCTGGTCAATGATCCGTTCTTGCCGGTGGTCGCAAGTACCGGTGAATTCACCGGCATCGTGACCCGGCGTGAATGGATGAAGAGTCTTAACTACATTTGTCATGATTTAGGCAAGGACTATGAGGTGACCCCGAAGACGACGGTTCACGCTGGTCACCATCAATAAACGGCAAACAAATTCCCCAATGACCCGTGGCACCGGCATGACCGGTGTGGCTCAGGTGATTGGGGGAATTTTTGTTACCCACTGAATTTAGTGCGGTGCTTTGTTGGTGCTTGGTGCGGTGCGTACGGCAATCCCGGCTGCCTGTAACGCGTCAACGTAGGCCGTTAGGAAGCGTGCCCGCACCGCGGCCTGAGTGCCGGGCTTAGCCGTGAGGCGCACCTGGTAAACCAGGTTACCCCATTGGGAGGGTACGAGGCCAACCAGCTCAGGTTCTTTGATGAGGTCCTGTTCTTCAGGTACCAGCTTAGCGTTGACTGCTTTAACGACCGTTTCAATACTACTGGAGTCGCTCGCCCCCCCGACTGGCAGGTCCACCAGCGAAATCATGGCGTTACGCGACAAATTCTGGACAATTGTGATGTTGCGGTTAGGAATGTAGTTCAGTGTCCCGTCAGAGCTGACGACCTGCGTGGTGCGAAGACCGACGGCGCGAACGGTCCCACTAATGTCGCCGAGTTTTACGCTGTCGCCCACGTCCAGTTGGCCTTCAAGGATGATAAAAAAAGCCGTTGACGATGTCACTGATAAAGCCCTGGGCACCTAAGCCGACCGCAATGCCGACAATCCCAGCACCAGCAAGGAGTGTACCGACGGGGATGCCGAGGATGCTGAGCAGGGTGTATAGATAAAAGAAGATGATTACGTACCCATAGATGTTCAGAATCAGCATTTTAACGGTCGCAAAACGGCTACCGGCTAACTGACTATTTTCGTAGTGGCTAAAAATGCGCCGAATCAAGTACTTACCACCACGGTTTAGTAGAAAGAAGAGTACGCTGGCAATGGCGATGAGTATGGCGCGGCTAATGACGGTGGCCTGAATGTTAGCCCAGTCAATACGGTTGAACCAATGGTCGGCTTTGGTAACGGTGGTGGTAACCGACTGACTGGTGGCTTTAGCGCTAATGGTTGGCACGATCAATTCCCCCTCGTGAAACGTTCACTTAATTTTAGCAAAAAAAGGTCGACGGGGTCGCGCCTAACTACAGCTTTGCTGACCATTTCCACTTAATTTTAATTGATAAAACCGGCACAAAAAAATTGAATGCGTGTTCATTTGATGATATTCTGTATTTAATTGGTGGTCGTGCTATTATTAGCGTCACCTATTAATGATGACAGCGAAAGGGAGTTGAGCCATGACTGGTGGAACAATTGCACTCATCATTGCGGCAGTCGCATTTTTGATTATTGCCCTCGGCATTTTCATTGTGTGCGTTAACTTGGGGAGTGTCAGCAAGGATTTGAAGAACACGGTCGCCGAAACAAACAAGACGTTGGCAACCATTAACGGGGAGCTTGGTACCGTCACCAATGAGGTGGAGGAACTGCTCGTGAAGACCAATGATTTGTTAGCCGACGTTAACAGTAAGGTCAAGACCATCGATCCGGTGTTCACCGCAACGGGCGATCTCGGTGAGAGTGTTTCGGACCTGAACCATGCTGCCCGTGATTTGACTGGTAGTATCAATAAGACCGCAAAGGCGACGGGCGGATTGGCGGCCTTCCGGGTCGGCCGAACCGCTTGGAGCGTGTTACGAAAAACAATGTCTAAGAACCGGAATAGCAACGAGGAATAGGGGGTCCCATTAATGTCTAAAAAGAACCACTTTTTGCTAGGTTTTATTTTAGGTGGCGCTAGTGCGCTGGCTGCAACTTACCTCTTAACACCACAAGCAACCGATGAATTGAAGAAAAAAACTGAAGTCGGGTACGAATGAGCTATCCGACCGGGCAGCTGACTATTTTGACTTTGCCAAGGACGCCACGGAAGACTTTCGGACGAGTGCCGAAGAGTTCGTGACGGGTCTCAAGACCAAAATTACGCCGAATGAAGACGGTGATATTTCCGCCTTTACCAACGCAACGGCGGCCATTCGGACCAAGTTAACTGGTAACAGCGCTGATGATGATGCCGACTTTGATGATATCGTCGTGGACGGTAAGAGCGCCTTTGGCCAGGCTAAGGATGCCGGGGTTGAGGCGGCTGATGATGTAGCGCCAGAAGCGACCGCTGGTGATGCGGAGGGCGCCGACGTGGCTGCTGACACGCAGGTAGCGACTGACGGAACCGCTACGATTGGTAGCGATGCTGCTGGTAGTGATGCCCCGACTGCGGACACACCAACTGCTGACGCGGACACACCGACGGACAACCAGTAGGCAGGCGCAAAGGGTAGACGAACACTTTATTGGTCGTTGACCAAATAAGAAAGCTGTTACCATGATCCGGTTCGGTTGGTAACAGCTTTCTTATACGTTAAGCGGACCAACCATATGCAAACGAAATGGGGAGTAAAGTAGTGACGGACAAGACGATTTTTTTTGATTTCGATGGTACCATTGCCGATTCCGAGCGTGGCATCGTGGATAGCATCAAGTACATGGTGCGGCAACGGCGACTCAAGCCGTTGACTGACGCGCAGTACCGGACCTGGATTGGGCCCAGCTTAACCTACAGCATCAATCAGTTTTACCCCGAGTTGGATGCGGCCGGAGTGGACCGGGCCATTGAAAGTTACCGGGTCTATTACGAAGCACGGGGCATCTTTGAGGCTGACTTGTATCGTGGCATCACGGATAGCTTGCAGGCATTACGGGCAGACGGGTTCCACACGGCCGTGGCGTCCTCGAAGCCAGAAGCAATGGTCGTACGGTTAGTGGACCACTTTGACTTGGGTCCACTATTCGACGGGGTCTACGGTGCGTCCATGGATGAGCACACCCGCGTGAAGAAGGCCGACGTGCTCGCTTACGCCATGCGCAACCAGCACGCCCTGCAGGACCACTCCGTGATGATTGGTGACCGCTTTACTGACATCAAAGGTGGTCAGGCCAACGGGGTGAAAACGCTGGGCGTGACTTATGGTTTTGGCGACCGGCAGGAACTAGTAGATGCTGGGGCGAACAAAGTCGTCGACCACCCGACGCAACTTGTGGCGGGTTCAAGCGCCTTAGCCGGGTAAAGTAGATCAAAATAGACGTAGCGACCGTACGTCCTGCAATGGACAACGGTTGCTACGTCTATTTTTGTGGTTAACCACTAAGGTTCGATGACCTGCAGCGTCTTTTGTGTGTGGGTAAATGGTTCGTTACCGTTCTCCGTGATGTGGATGCAGTCCTCGATGCGGACGCCCGCAAAGCCGGGTACGTAAATGCCGGGTTCAATGGAGAAGCACATACCGGGCCGTAACTCCATATCGTTACCTTCCATGATGGACGGGAATTCGTGGGTGCTGGTGCCGATACCGTGACCGAGGCGGTGGTTGAAGTATTCACCGTAACCGGCTTTGGTGATAATGTCTCGGGCAATCTTGTCCAGACTAGCTGCGGTCACCCCTGGCTTGGCGGCATCCATGGCGGCGAGGTTGGCCTCCAGGCACACTGCATGAATTTCGCGCTCGCGCTCACCCACCTGACCAAAGGCGACGGTCCGGGTCGCGTCACTGTCATAATCCTGGTGAACGGTCCCCAGGTCAAACAGGACCATCTGGCCTGGCTGCACCTGGTTCAGCTCAGGGCCGCCGTGGGGATTGGCCGCGTTCGGGCCGGCCTGCACGATGGTGTCGAAACTCATGGACATTACACCTTGCTTCATCATGGCGTAGTTGATCTCCGCCACGACGGCTTGCTCAGTTACGCCGGTGTGGAGGGCAGCGAACCCGGCAGCAAAGGCGGCGTCAGCTTCTTGACCGGCTGCTTCGAGCAACGCGATTTCGTCTGGCGACTTGATGAGTTTCTTTTGTTCAATGAACCGTGATGCATCAGCCGGGAACGTAGCGTCAGGAAACTGCGCGCGAATGGCATCATAGCGGTAGACGGGCAGGTCATCCTTTTCGATGGCCCACTGAGCCGGGTGTCCCACACGGCTGCGGATGGCGTCGCCAATCAAGCCAAAGGGATCCTCGTGGTCGAGGTACCCCTGGACATCGTATGTCCACCCGCTGCGCTTGACCTCCTGGATGGAGAGGGCTGGGGTGAACAGGAACGGATCGTGGTCGGGAAAGACGAACAGGGCAGTCACCCGTTCCTCAGGATCCTGGAAGAAGCCACTGAAGTAGCTAATGTTGGTGGGATTACTGATGTAAGCAATGTCCAGTTGCTGGTCTTGAAGCCACTGGGTGAGTTGCTGTAAGTGTTCATTCATGAATGTGTTCCTCCTTTGGTTAGCGTCGTTGGACGTCTGCTCATAGTATAGCATATGAGAAAAACAAAACGTTAGTGTTACGCGAATGGAAACGGTTAAATGAAAACGCCCGTGTGTCAAACGATTAGAAGCGCCTTTGCCAAATACTATTGAAAATGTCATGAAAAAAAGCGGTGTAAATAGCGGTAAAACGCTTGCATTCCGGCCGGTTATCTGCTATCTTATACAAGACAAATCAATCAGCATTCGATGATAAAGATAGTAATTTGAAGGGACGATTTGAAACAATGGAGAAACAAGCAATTACAATTTATGACGTTGCCAGTGAAGCAAAGGTGTCGATGGCCACCGTATCCCGGGTGGTTAACGGTAACCCGAACGTGAAGGCTGCAACTCGTCGCCGGGTATTGGACGTAATCGACCGTCTTGACTACCGGCCAAATGCGGTCGCCCGGGGATTAGCTTCCAAAAAGACGACCACGGTCGGGGTAATCATTCCTGACGTCACAAACATGTTCTATTCCAGCTTAGCGCGGGGCATTGACGACGTGGCCTCGATGTACAAGTACAACATCATTTTGGCCAACTCGGATGAGAACAACCAGAAAGAAGTCCAAGTGGTCAACACGTTACTGGCCAAGCAGGTGGATGGCTTGATCTACATGGGTCGTTCGATCAGCGACGAACTGCGGTCCGAATTTTCACGGAGCAAGACGCCGGTGGTGCTGGCGGGTTCCGTTGATCCGGATGAACAGTTAGCGAGTGTCAATATCGACTACGTGGCCGCCGTTAAGGGTGCCACCAAGCAGCTGTTGGACGCTGGCAATAAGAAGGTCGCCTTGGTTACTGGACCGCTGACCGAGCCGCTGTCCGGGAAGTACCGTCTGCGTGGTTACAAGCAGGCTTTGGATGAAGCTGGCATCGCGTATGATGAGAGTCTAGTCTTTGAAACTGAGTATAGTTACCAGGCTGGGTTAGCCGTCTTCAAGCAGATTCAAAAGACGGGTGCTACGGCCGCCCTGGTCAGTGACGACGAAATGGCCGTTGGGGTGCTGAACGCCGCTTTGGATGCCGGTGTGCAGGTACCAGACGACTTCCAGATTATTAGTAGCAACAACACGAAGTTGACGCAGATGACGCGGCCACAACTGACGTCGTTGGATCAGCCCTGTACGATATCGGGGCCGTGGCAATGCGCCTGCTGACGAAGTTGATGAACAAAGAGGGCATCGACGAAATTACCGTGCGCCTCGGCTTTGACATCACCCAGCGGAACACGACCAAGTAGTAATATTTGAACATGATACCTTGATAAGGCTCCTCCTGTGGGGGAGCCTTTTTTTGGTCGCCCGTAGCGTCGAACATTAGGGCTACGCAAAACAAAACCACACCGTCAATCCCGCTATGCCTAGAGTGACGGTGTGGTGTGTGATCGTACTGTTACTGTTGCGTTGACACTGACGAACTAACTGCAGAGGACGAACTAGCCGGCGTTGTCGGCGCGGAGTAACTTGATGCCGAACTACTGGAGCTGGCCGCGGCACTACTACTGTACAGAATGCTTGAACTGCTGGACCTGACGGCGCTGACACTGCTACTACTGCTGCTTGCCGCGCTGCTGGCAGTCGCGGCCTTCTTGGCGGCGTCCTGTTCGGCCTTGGTGGTCGTCTCCGCGTTGGCGCTAGCGTCAGCGGACTTCACGGACGTGACCTTCCCGTACCCGTTGTTGGCACCATCCATGTAGTTCCAGAACAGGCGGTAGTTGTTGAAGGTACCACCGATGGCAAACTCAGGCTTGAAGGCACTCGGCGTCCAACCATTGTACAGGCTGGTGACGGTGTCGCCACTGGTTTTCACCGTTTTACCGTTAAACGTACCGGACCCATTTGGCAACCCAGTCAGCGCATTGACCTTGACTGCCTTCACGTTGCTTGGTCGTGCCAACGTTTGGTGGAGCTTAAATTTGCCGGGAATCAGCTGGTAAATGGCGTTCATTGACGCGGACCAGTAGGTCTCATTCAACCGGCTTTGGTTGGCACCCAGGGAGAATGAATGACCGTAGTTGTTGTCGTAACCCATCCAACTAGCCATGGTCAGGCCGGGGGTACTGCCGATAAACCAGATGTCCTTATCATCGTTACTGGTACCGGTTTTGGCAATCATGTTGTCGGTATTAAAGTTGGCCAGGTAATTGACGGTGGTCCCAGTCCCCCGCGTCACGACTCCGTGCAGCATCTTTTGCATGATGTAGGCGGTACTCTTGCTGAATACCTTAGTGGAGCCACCCTTGTGCTTATAAATGGCTTTACCAGAAGGGTCGGTGATGCTACTGATCATGTAGCGGTCGCGTGCCGGCCGTTATTGGCAAAGGTGGAGAAGGCGCTGGCTTCCTGTTTGACGCTGACACCGTAGTCAGAACCACCAAGAGCAAAGCCGAGCTTGGAGTAATCCTCCTTGGTGAAGGTGGTGATGCCCATCTTCTTGATGTAACTAGCCACGTTAACTTTCTGCTTGAGAACATTGTACAGGTTAACGGCGGGAATGTTGTATGAGTTAGCGAGGGCGTAACTAGCCGGCATGAAACGGTTAGCAATGGTGCCGCCAAAGTCACTAACGGAGTAGTTAGTGAAGCTGGTCTTGAAGTCAGCAATTGCTGATTCCGAGCCAATCAACTGATTTTCGATGGCGGGTCCGTACACAGCCATGGGCTTGATGGTTGAACCGGACGAACGCGTCGAGTAGATGTGGTTGATGCCTTTTTTTTGACCCCACCCACGAAGCCGAGGATGGCTCCGGTGTGGTTATCCAGCAGGACGGTCCCGTTCTGGACCGGTTCAGTAGCCGTTTCGGTCTTCCCGGTATTCGGGTCGGTGTAGGTATAGGTGTGGGTGGTGCCCCAGTTATCCCGGTATTCCCGCATAATGCTTTGCATCTTTTCGTACACTGGCTTAATCAGTGTCGTGTGGACGTGGTAGCCTTGGTGGTGAGCAGGGTAGTCGCCTTATCCGTATACTCTTTTTTTCAGGGAGGAGTCCGAGTTCAACTTCTTTGCACTGATACCATCGTTATGAGCTAACTGTTTGGTAAGGGTGTTTTCGGCTTCTAGCATCACGGAGTTATAGGCAAAGCCACTGGTGGATTCATCGGTCGCGTTGGTGCCCGTCCGCCGGAACGACGCGACGAGGTTAAAGCGCTTGGCCTGCTGGTACTGCTTCTTGGTGATGTACCCGGCACGGTACATACGGAACAGCACTTCCCGTTCGCGTTCCACGCCGTACTTCTGGTTATCCTTCAGGGAACCATCGGCGTTGTATGGCGTGTAAATAAAGGGACTTTGCGGCAAGCCCGCAATGAAGGCGGACTGTGCGATGTTGAGGTGCTTGGCCGAGACGCCAAAGATACCTTCGGCGGCCGATTCCACACCAGCAATGTTTTCGCCATCACTATTGCGTCCGAGGGTGGCAACGTTGAGGTAGGCGTTAAGAATTTGCGATTTGGTCATGTACTTGTCCACGCGCATGGCGAGCACAATCTCTTTGGCCTTACGTTTAAACGTGGTTTCACTGGACAGTAACTGCAGCTTTACTAGTTGTTGGGTTAGCGTAGAACCACCAGTCTGACTGCCGACGCCGGTGACTGAGGAAATGATCGCGCGTAGGAGTGACTTGGGTGTTACCCCATTGTTCTTGTAGAAGTCGGCGTCTTCAGTGGCCACAATGGCTTTACGCACCCATGGTGACATGTTTTTGTTGCTGACGGACTCGCGGACCAGGTCGCTCTTGACGGTGGCCATTTTGACGTTGTGCGCGTAGTACAGCGTGGCGGAGTCTTCGGTGTTCGTAACCTGCCGCGTCATGGCGCTCACGGTTGGTACGGGGGTCTTGTCGAGAATGGAGGCAAAGTAGCCTAGTCCGACCCCCAAAGCCAGAAAGCCAGCGCAGACCAGGCCTGCGAACAGGGCGATGACCAGGTGGCGAATCGTCTGCAAAACGGTATCAGCGTAAAGCGTCCATGTGGTACGCGAAAACGGCGGCAGCGGGTTGGCTACCGGTTGCTTGACCGTCTGTGGCGCTGGCTGCGTTGCTGTTTTGGTGCCGGACGTCCGTTGATGACGTCCTTGATGGTGGAGGCCGCGGTGAATGCGACGACCAATGCGGGTCCAACTGTGGCCCAGTTTATTGAAAAAAATTACGCACGTTGAAGTCTCCCAGTACAATATGTAGGGTAGCCACCAAAGGGTGGTTACCATGCCAATTAAAGTGCTCAATTAAAACTGTTTGTACCTAAGTGTACCATGGGCAACGGCCACCGTCGTCGTGGCGGTTTTTACAATTGCGTTACCGTTGTTAGCAAAGCCACTAAGGATCCCGTCCAGTTGCCGCTGGCCGTCGTCGATATGCACCGGCCAACCGAGGCCCAATGCTAGCTGCCGGTAAGCGGGCATAATGGTGGCGGGCTCGGCCAATAACTGGTGGAGCTGTTTGAGAAAGGCGGTGATCAGGCGGGTCGTGGGTCGGTGTGCGGCAACGTTGCCCACAACGCACCCACCGGCTGGTTGGCCACAATTGGCTGTGTGCGGGGCAGAGCCAGGTTAAGGCCCCAGCCGAGGACAGCGACGCGTTGTCCGCTTGGATCTTGGCGGATCCAAGCCAGAATGCCACTAATTTTGTTGTGACCCACGAACAGATCGTTGACCCACTTCAAGCGCGGGGTGGTTCCGCTCACGCTGGTACAGGCCCGGCTGGCGGCCACACCCGCAGCGGGCATTAACAGGGTCAGTTGGGAATTCGTCACTGGTAGCACGACGGTGAAGTACAGGCCGGTCCGCGCTGGTGAATCGAACTGGTGCCCCCGTTGTCCGACCCCGGCACTTTGGGCGTCCGCCAGCAGGGCAAAGGGGGCTCGACGTCCACTGGTTAGTTGACGTTCCGCCCACGCATTGGTGGAATCAATGGTCGGTACGTGCTCGCAGGGAATGTTCACACCCTGGGCGGCCAGCGCCGCCGTCAGGTCATCCGCGCGTGCCATTACTGGGCGAGGCGCACAATGGCGTCTGCGTAAATCGCCACGGCCCGCATGATGTCGTCGATGGTGATGTACTCATCCGGCATGTGCATGACTTCCGGTGCCCCGGGCATCTGTGCGCCGAAGGCAACGCCCCGTTTTAACATCCGACCGTAAGTACCACCGCCAACGATACCTTCTTGGCCCGGTAGGCCGGTATGGTCGGTGTAAACCGCCAGCAGCGTTTGAACGAGTGGATCGCTAGCCGGTACGTAGTGGGGTTCCTCAACGCGGCCGTGAATATCCACGTCAACCAGGTCTGAACCAATAGTACTTTCCATGGTATCCCGAATGGCTTCGGCGTCAGTTCCGTGTGGATAACGGATGTTAACTAGAATTGTTTGGGGACCGTCCTGTTCAAAGTGGAAGATGTCGGGACTGGCCGTCAATGGCCCCATCTTTTGGTCGGTTAGGGCGATATTGAGCCGGGCACCGTTAGTTTCCGCGTGCAAGAAGTCGGTGATCACGCCGAGGTACTGCGCACCGGCGGGATCCAGCTGTAACCCTTGCGTCTGGATGAAGGCGGCCAAGTAGGTACCGGCGTTGATCCCACCGGCAGGGATGGACGAATGTGCGCCCCGCCCGGTCAAAGTGATGGTGACACCGTTGTTGACGGGGGTAAAGGCGGTGTGCGTATCATTTTGCTGGTCGAACGCTGTAGCTTGTGATTGCAGGTTATCCGGAATCGTACCTGTCAGTGTAGCCGTCGCGGTGACGGGTACCATGTTGTCGCGGATCCCAGCCGTAAAGCCTTGCAGAGTTGTGGTTGCTGGCCGTGCCGCCACGTGGTGGAGGCTGATCTGGAAGTCCGCAATGCCCTTTTCGCCATTAATAATAGGAAATTCGGCGTCCGGCGAGAAACCTAATGTAGGATTTTCCTGGGTAGCCATGTAACGGGTCATACCGTACCACTCAGATTCTTCGTCGGTACCATAAATCAGGTGGACGCGTTTGTGTAGGGGCAGATTGAGGTCACGAATAACTTTCAAAGCGTAGTAAGCGGCGATGCCAGGGCCTTTATCGTCGGCGGTGCCCCGACCGTAAATACGGTTACCTTCAATGGTGGTTTGGAACGGGGTACGGGTCCAACCAGGGCCAGCCGGAACGACGTCCAGGTGGGCGAGCAGTCCTAAGATCTCGTCACCCGCACCCAGTTCAACGCGTCCGGCAACGTGTTCCACGTCAGCGGTGGTGAACTGATCACGTTGAGCAATTTTCAGCATAGTAGCCAGCGCTCGCGCGGGGCCAGGACCGAGTGGTGCCTCCGGGGTGGCGTGTTCAACGTCGCGTTCAGAATCAATTGCAACGAGTGTGGACAGATCCGCGATGATGTCATCACGATACTTAGCGGCCGCAGCCGCGTAATCAATGGCCATGGTGAATTCCTCCTTCGGGTGGTGCAGTAGCGGTACAAAATCAATATTTGGTTTAAGAATACCACATGCGGGCCATTATACGCGCTTGACCGTGGTAGTTTTACCCGTGAGTCCACGGTGCGCGAGGGCGGTTATTGTCTCCAGTCGCTAGGTGTGTCCAAGGCAGAGCTACGATCCTCACGCACCGACGTCGATTGATCCGATTGATCCCTGGCTTGCAAACATAGCCAATACAATGTATACCGGCACGAGATACTGGCAGTTCATTTTGCCCCGGCGTTTTGACCCCGTAGCAGGCCCAAGTGGTATTTGGTATGATGTGTAGTGTGCAACGGCACAGTTTTTCTACATACAAAACGTAAAATGGCAAATTATTTCCGGGATGGACCCGGTGAATGGAGAGAAAAATGACTTTAGCAATCATTGGTAGTATTAATTTGGACCAGATTTTTGCTGTGCAACAGATTCCCCACCCCGGCGAAACCCTCATCGCGGACAGCCTGACCGAAGCACCCGGTGGTAAGGGTGCTAACCAGGCAGTGGCTGCGGCCTTGAACGGCGTGGACGTTGATTTTATCGGCCGCGTGGGTGACGACGGCAGCGGCATATCCCTGCGCCAGTCGTTAGTGGCCAAAGGCGTTCAGGCCACGCACCTGATCACCGACACGCACGAGCCGACGGGACGCGCCGTGATCATGGTAGAGCCATCCGGTGAGAACCGGATCGTGGTGGCTAGTGGTGCCAATGCCGCCGTGACGATGGCGGACGTGCAACCGGTTCTGGAACAACTGGGCCCGGATGACTTTCTCATGGCCACCTTTGAATCCCCCATTCAGACCATTACCGACGCGTTTACTGCTGCTAAACAACATGGCGTCAAGACCGTGTTGAATCCCGCACCAGCTCGTCACGGGGTGCCGATTGGGCTATTGGCAGCCACGGATATTATCATCCCCAACGAGGGTGAAGCCACCGCGCTGACCGGCATCGACATGGTGGACGCAGCCGCGACGGCTGAAGCAGCGGCCACCCTGCGGCAACAGGGCGCCGGTGAGGTCATTATTACCCTGGCGGAACGTGGTAGTTATTACTCTGGCCCGAGTGGCGATTTTTCCGTTCCAGCCTATACCGTACAGGCGGTGGATACCACCGGCGCTGGGGACACGTTTATCGGCGCGTTTTTGAGTCAGTATGGTCAGGGCGATGTTGCGGCGGCCATCGATTATGCGACCGCCGCGTCGGCGATTGCCGTCGCGCATGCCGGTGGTCAGCCGTCCATCCCCAGTGCGGATGCAGTGACGGCATTTCTCAAGGAGGCACACTAATTTTGGCGCAGTACCAAACGTTTGACTTGATTCAGGAAATTATGCGTAACGACGGTAGCCGTTACTTTGAACTCGGCAATATTTACATGAATGGTGTGGCGGAACGGTGCGCCCTGGATGGGTACATTAAAGAAGTACGGATCATGCAACTGAACATTCCGCACAGTACCGCGGTGCGCAAGTATGAACAGTACATTAACGACCACTATGAATTTCCGAGTCTAAAACCCGACCACTGGGAAGAATGGGATAAACCCGCTGGCCCCATCGCTGACGCTTATCATGAAATTTTGCGGGCTAACCACATTCAGTAGTCATATAGTGGTGCGTTTTTACATGCAGGACAAAATGGCCCTCGTTCGACCAGTCTAACCAGTATAAATAATGTTAATTGGTGAAAGAAGGCTAATGATGAAGAATCACTGGTGGTGGTGGCTCGTAGCCGCCGCCTTGGTATTAATGGTGGGTGTGGGGTTACGGCACGATGCCAGCCTTTACTCAGTTCCCGTTGCGCAGGTTACGGCGGTGCACAACCATAAAGCACAAAAGGAAGTTGATTCATACAACAACACTGACTACCAAACCGAGCAGACGGTGACTGGCCGGTTGCTGAACACTGGTCGGCGTGGCCAAACCGTGCGTTTTAGCAATACTTATACGCGCTCCGGTGCCTTAGACAGTCCGCTGAAAGTGGGCAACCAGGTGTTTTTGACTCATTCTGGGCACAGTTACCAATTTCGGGATAATAAGCGTGACGTCGTTTTAGGTGTGCTGTTAGCCATCACGCTATTGTTGATTTGCCTGCTGGCAGCGAAGCATGCGGTGGTGATCATCGTCTCGATTGCGGCCAACACGGCGCTCTTTTTTTGGGGCCATTCATTTGGATCTGCACCTTGGCGGTAATTATGGTGGGGCCATCTTTACTAGTTTGGTCGTCATCTTTACCATCGTGACCGTCCTGTTCGTCATTGGCTGGCGACCCGTGGGCTTGGTCATCGGGGCGGCGACCCTCTTGTCGACGATTGGTGCCGTCGCGCTTGGCTACGGCATTATGACGGCCACCAATTATGGCGGCATTCATTTACAACAGGTGCGGTACGTGACCCAGTCACCGGCGTTACTGTTTTACGTGGAGATCATCGTGGGTTCCCTGGGGGCCGTACTCGACGAAACGAGCGATATTTCGGTCGCCATTTTCCAGTTGAACGGTGGTGCGCGGCAACGGTTCAAAGCCGGGATGGATATTGGGCGCGCAGTCATGGGTCCACTGATTGCCGTGTTGTTCATGATTTTTATTGCCGACACCTTTGGCGAATCCATTCTGTGGCTACGCAATGGCAATAGTATTGCGCAGACAGTTGACTGGGTCATGGGGCTCGGCTTTGCTCAGTCCCTGATCAGCGCTTTTGGTATCGTACTGGCCGTACCCATTACTAGTGGTTTGGCGGCCTTGTTTGCCCGTAACCGGCGGGGGGTGGCGGTTGATGAATAATAGTATGCTGTTACTAGTGTTGGCCTTGCTCGTTCTCCTAGTGGCGGTCGGTGGTAAACGCGGTTTAAGCATCTTTATGAGCCTGATCTTAAATAGTCTGGTGCTGATGATCAGCGTGATCTTGATGGCTGGCGGTTTTTCACCCGTGTGGGTAGCCGCTGTCGCCGGGTTGCTAATTTTAGCGGCCACGATTTTCTTGACCAACAGCGACATCAACGTGGCGGGCCCGGCGTTCGTCTCAGCCATTATTGTTATGTTGGGCCTGCTGGTATTAGTCCTAGTGGTAGTGATTCACAGTCACGCCGCTGGCTTCGGGGCCGAGGACAGCGAGGACCTCGAGGGCATGGAGCTCCTAATTGGCGTGCGCTTCCAGCAAATCATGATTGCGGCCTCGTTGCTCAGTACTTTGGGGGCAATTGCGGAGGCGGCGATTGCTGTAGCTGCGGGCATCAACGAACTGGACGTGGAGCGTGATCATGCGGGTATTGTGCGCATGGGCCGGGAGATTATCGGCACGGCTATTAACACGTTGTTTTTCGGCTTTTTTTGGCGGCTTTGCAGGATTGTTCATCTGGTTCAGCCAACTTAAGTACGTTATGGGAGGTTTTCAACAACAAGATTTTTGTAGCGGAATTACTGACTGTGCTTTTCTCGGTGGTAGCCGTTGTGCTGACGGTGCCCGTCACCACCTGGGTGGTAGGCCGCCGTGCACGTGCGGGTCGGGCGCAGAAGGGTTAGAATGGTGCTTATGTAGGAGGCGTGTTTATGATTTTCTTTATTGCGGATACACACTTCTTTCACCGCGACCTACTGGGTAATAACCAATTTGCCCCCCGGCTGTTTCCGTCGACTGACGCGATGAACCAAGCGATGATCGACGCGTGGAATGCCCGGGTGGACGATAATGACATCGTGTACCATTTGGGTGATATCGCCATGAACCCGGAAAACGTGCCGACTAACGCATCGGTTTTGGCCATTCTGGAGCAGCTACATGGTCGCATGGTGCTAATTAAGGGCAACCACGACTACCGGGCGTTGTTTAAGTACCTGCACCAACACGATCCACAATGGCACGGTCAGGATAAATTCACGTTTCATGATGTGGGTACCATTATCAAAGCCGACCATCGGCAGCTATTTTTGACCCACTATCCGATGATGATGGGCATTGTGCACCAGGTTCTGAATCTGCACGGTCACATTCATAACAGCTCTGTGTACCAAGCGGAGAACATCAATGTGGGGGTGGATTCGCCTGAACGTTCGCTGTTACCGCACCCATTACCGTGGGGCAGCCCGTTGACCGTTCCGGAAATTGAGGCCATTTATCAGGCTAAGTGGGCGGCTAACGCTAAGAATCGTATGTAAAACTAGGTACTTAATAGGAGAGAGGCAGGTGGAGTTGATTGGCTCAAGCAGAAGAAAAACCAGCTAGTAAGGCGGCCGCGGAGACACCGACCGTGCCGCCGCGTGTCATTCAAGTGGCGCCCGACATGCTGACCATCGATGGTCGACGCTACCAAATTGTGTATGACTACAAGGACGCGGTTGACCGGGAGACTATCAACACGCGATATGATGATATCCTGGCTAAGTATGATTATATCGTCGGTGATTGGGGCTACGACCAGCTACGGTTACGGGGCTTCTATAACGACGACAATAATCAGGCTGCGTCTGACCAGATAATTAGTCACCTGGAGGATTATCTTTACGAGTATTGCAACTTTGGCTGTGCGTACTTCGTGTTGCAACGGCTGGATGCTCCAGCGGCCAAACCCAAGCGCAAGCGGTCCCACCGGGGTGGACGTGGTCGGCGGCGTCACAGTGAGGACCGGCAAAACCAAGGCGATGGTAAGCAAACCCGGCAGTCCAACCAGCACGCTGGTAAGGGTCAAGAAGAAGGTCACCGGCGGCGTCGGCGCAACAATGATGCGCATAAGCATACGCAAGCCGGCAATAATGGTGACGGACACGCTGAACATCGTCGCAGTGAGCGGCGGCACCATGAATCTTCCGGACAGCATCCGTATACTGAGCGCCGGGCGGAACCAAAGCAGCCGCAACGGGGACACCACCAAGTGGCAACCACGAAGCAGGGTCAATCAGGGCGGCGCTTTACAATTCGGCGCTTGGATGACAAACAAAGTAAATAATGGAGTAGATTATTAATCGTGAGTAAATACAAAGGCTATTTAATTGATTTGGACGGTACCATTTATCGGGGTAACGAGCGTATCCCAGCCGCTAAACGTTTCATCGAGCGGCTGCAGGTAGCGCGTATTCCGTTCCTGTTTTTGACGAACAACACGACGCGGACACCAGAGACGGTCTGCGCGTTTTTGGCGTCCAAGCATGATATCCACGTCACGCCAGATCAAGTGTATACGCCATCACTAGCGACGGCCAGTTACTTGTTGAAGGTCAACCATGGGGATGTTAGCAACAAGTCAATTTACATCATCGGTGAAATTGGCCTCAAGAAAGCCATTTTGAGCACGGGCATCAAGATGAATGAACTCGATCCTGATTACGTGGTCGTCGGGTTGGACTACGACGTGACGTACCACAAGTTCGAGTTGGCCACGCTGGCCATTCAGCGCGGGGCGATGTTCATCGGGACCAACGAGGATACCAACCTGCCTAACGAGCGGGGGCAGGTGCCTGGTGCTGGTTCGGTGATTGCGCTGGTGGAACGCTCAACGCAACAACAGGCATTCTACATTGGAAAGCCCCGTCAGCCAATTATGGACGCCGCGCTGGCAAAAATGGGTTTGGACGCTGCGGATGTGGCGATGGTTGGTGATAATTACAACACGGATATCAAAGCGGGAATCAACGCCGGAACGGGCACCCTGCTCGTGTACACCGGCATTTCCACCAAGGAGCAAGTAGCCCGGCAAGAAATCCAGCCAACCGACCAGGTAGATAGCCTGGATGACTGGGAGGTTTAATGCTTAGCCGCGGGCGCCGCTGGGGGCGGCTGTTGCTACTGTGGTTAGCGCTAATTAGTACCATCATCGTGGTGGTGACCCTGTGCTCCATCCCGCTCTTCGTGGGGTGGATTCGTTGGGACCACCTGGACCGTGTGGCGGGCGTTAGTCCGGCGCGGTTGTTACATAATTACCTCAATATGTGGTCCTACCTGTACATGCCCTGGGTGCACCGGTTATGGTTGCCTGATTTTCGGGTGAGCGTTAACGGTGCCACCCACTTTGCCGACGTGCAGCATTTGTTTGTCTTGAACCTAATAGTGATGGTCGTGTCGTTACCACTTTCATGGCGGTGGCTGCAACAGTTGCGGCGAAATCAGCAAGGGTACGTGTTACGCACCAGCGCTTGGGGCGGGCTCGCCGTGATTATGGCCTTACTGGTGGCAATGGGCATCAACTTTAACGGTTTTTTTTCGTCATTTTTCACGAAGTGCTGTTCCGTAACCAGGATTGGGAGTTTGACCCGGCGTTGGATCCAATCATCAACGTGTTGCCGGAAGGATTCTTTGCCGCCTGCTTTGTGTTGGGGTTTGGATTACTGATCGTGGCGCTAGTAGTCATCTTGCGATGGGGACGCCGTGATGCCCGGCGTCACCAATAAATTGGGGTAGTGATGTAACGCATTAGCCGGAGGTGCGCCTTTCTATGGTAAAATTACCGTAGACACACGAAACGGAGGTTACGTCATGGCTGAGTACGTCACGGTTGCCGACCTGGTGAAGGCCGGTCATTTGGATGTAGTGAGTGGTCAGGAGTACCTGGACGAGCGGCGCATTACCGTCAGTGATATTTCTCGCCCTGGTTTGGAGCTGACCGGGTACTTCAATTATTATCCGCACGAACGGTTACAGCTGTTTGGGCGGACGGAAACGTCGTATACCAAAAACATGGACAAGGACAGTCAGATCAAGGTGTTGGAGCAGATGTGTGCCCCTGACACCCCGGCGTTTGTGGTTTCGCGGGGGTTATCCGCGCCCGCAGAAATGATTAAAGCTGCCACTAAGGCGCACATTCCGGTGCTGAGTTCGCAGCTACCAACGACCCGGTTGGTTTCATTGATTACCGACTACCTTGATGGTGAGTTAGCTGAACGTGATAGCATCCACGGAGTCCTGGTGGAAATCTTCGGGATGGGGATTTTGATCACCGGTGAGTCTGGCATTGGTAAGTCTGAAACCGCGTTGGAATTGGTGCAGCGTGGTCACCGGCTGATTGCCGACGACCGTGTGGACGTGCACCAGCAAGATGAAACCACCGTCATTGGTGAAGCACCGAAAATTTTGGACCACATGCTGGAAATTCGTGGGGTCGGGATCATCGACGTGATGGACCTCTTTGGCGCTGGCGCGGTGCGGTCGGCTACTAGCATTTCGCTGATCGTGCACCTGGAGAACTGGTCAGACGATAAGACGTTTGATCGGCTAGGTACCGGAGAGGATACGCAGGAAATCATGAACGTACCGGTACCACGAATTACCGTGCCGGTCCGTGTTGGGCGTAACTTGGCCATCATTATTGAAGTCGCAGCGATGAACTTCCGTGCCAAGCGGATGGGTTTTGACGCGACGGAGAAATTCAAGGCCAACTTGGCGCAACTCATCTCGCATAACGAAGCGGAAGATGAGGCGCACTAACAGGCCCAGTCATTAAAGGAGTTTGTCGATGTTTGCAGCTTTAAATCCCATTGCGTTGCAGTTGGGCGCATTGGAAGTGCACTGGTATGGCATCATCATCGCCTGTGGGGTGTTACTAGCTATATACTTAGCGATTCGGGAAGCCAAAAAGCGTGACGTAAGCGAGGACCATATTCTCAACCTAGTATTATGGTCGCTACCGTTTGCACTTATTGGCGCACGGACCTATTACGTGGCGTTTGAGTGGCAGTACTACAGTCAACATCCAGACCAGATCATTGCAATATGGCACGGTGGCATTGCCATTTATGGTGCCCTGATTGCGTCCGCACTGGTGTTTATCATTTACTGTCGGCTTCATGACCTGTCTATCTGGTTGGTGCTCGACATTGCGGCACCCACCGTGATGATTGCCCAAGCTATCGGGCGGTGGGGCAACTTCATGAACCAAGAGGCCTTTGGTGGGGTCACCAGCCGGGCGTTTCTGGCCGGTCTCCATATCCCCAACTGGATCATCCAGCAGATGTACATCGGCGGGGCCTACCGGCAACCGACCTTCCTGTATGAGTCGTGTTGGAACGTCATCGGCTTTGTGATTATTATGTTGATTCGCCACCGGCACCACCTGTTCAAGCAGGGGGAAGTATTCTTCACCTACGTCATGTGGTACAGCTTTGGCCGGTTCTTTGTTGAAGGCATGCGCACGGATAGCTTGTACCTCGTGGGTAACCTACGCGTGTCCCAGTTGTTGTCGGTCATCCTGTTTGTTGGGGCCCTGGCCGTGTGGATCTATCGTCGTTATCGGAGCGCTGCACCCTGGTACTTAGAGGGTAATCTCAACGCTGCGATCAATAATAAGGAGTGAAAATCAGATTATGTCTACAAAAGTTGCTGTTTTAGGTGCTGGTTCCTGGGGGACCGTTGTTGCGAACATGTTGGTGGAAAACGGTCATGATGTGACCAGTTGGGCGTACCTGGAAAAGGATGCTCGTGAAATTAATGACCAACACACCAACGAGCACTATATGCCCGGTTTCCGGCTGAACCCTAACCTGAAAGCGACATCTGATTTGGCTACGGCGGTGGATGGTGCGGAATTAGTGCTGTTCGTTGTGCCGACGAACGTCGTCCGGGGCACTGCTGAACAGTTACTGCCAATTCTGCAAAGGACCGGCAACAAGCCGATTTTGGGTTCACTCGCTAAGGGTTTGGAAAAGGGTAGCTACATGCGCATTTCGCAGGTGATCGACGACGTGATTCCTGCCGCTAACCGACAGGCCGTGGTGGTTGTTTCTGGCCCCAGTCATGCTGAAGATGTGGCTACCAAGGACTTAACGGCGTTGACCGCTGCCTCTAAGGACCTGGCGGCCGCACAGCGGTCCAGGCCATCTTTGCTAACCACTACTTCCGTTTGTACACCAATACCGACGTCATTGGTGTTGAGATGGGGGCTGCGTTGAAGAACGTGATTGCCATTGGTGCGGGTGCGGCGGTTGGCCTCGGTTACGGCGCCAACACTAAGGCGGCCCTGATTACGCGTGGTTTGGCTGAAATTAGCCGCTTAGGTGTCAAGATGGGTGCTGACCCACAGACCTTTATGGGTTTGTCCGGGGTGGGTGACCTGATTGTTACCGCCACGAGTGAACACTCACGTAACTGGCGTGCTGGTAACCAGCTTGGGCATGGTGAACGGCTCCAGGATGTACTCGACAACATGGGGCAGGTGGTTGAAGGGGTTTCGACTGCCAAAGTGGCCCACGAATTGGCCGTGAAGGAACACGTTGATATGCCGATCACGAACGCCATTTACTCGGTATTGTATGAAGAGCAGCCCATTAATACCGTTATTAAGGAACTCATGGCCCGCGATGCTAAACCGGAGTTTGATAACTAATTTCAAAGAGTGATCACGCTTTGCACACACTGGTGGTCCAGCACAAGTTGTTGGACCGCCTGTTTGTGTATTGGGGGGTGCCCAATTCTGCTGGTTAGGGGACAATGCCTTTACTTTTTGGTAGAATGCGTGTATATTGACTGTAACGACTTACAAAACGTAAGTGAAACGACAAAGGGATAAGGGATGAAACGCATGGCAAAAAAATATGATGTGATTATTATTGGTGCCGGCCCCGGTGGGATGACTGCAGCTTTGTACGCCGCACGGGCTAACCTGTCTGTGCTCATGTTGGATCGGGGAATTTACGGTGGCCAGATGAACAACACGGCTGCAATTGAAAATTACCCGGGCTTTACGTCCATTCTCGGTCCTGATTTAGGCGAAAAGATGTACGCCAGTGCCACTAATTCTGGTGCGGAGTACGGTTACGGTAACGTGTCGAGCGTCGAGGATCATGGCGCCACCAAGACCGTGCACACGGATGATGGTGATTACATTGCCAAGGCCGTCATCATCGCAACGGGTGCCGAACACAAGCACGTGGGTGTGCCTGGCGAGGAAGAATACGCCGGCAAAGGTGTTTCCTACTGTGCCGTGTGTGATGGAGCCTTCTTTAAGGATGAAGACGTCGTTGTGGTCGGTGGTGGTGACTCGGCCATTGAGGAAGGTTTGTACCTGACCCAAATGGCAAAGAGCGTCACGGTTATTCACCGGCGTGACCAGCTGCGTGCGCAGGCAATTCTGCAGAAGCGGGCGTTTGCTAACGACAAGATGAAGTTTGTGTGGAACGCCAACTTTGAAGAAATTCAGGGCGACGGCAACGCCATCACCAGCGTGCGTTACAGCGACAAGGTGACTGGCGAAGAGCACGAACTGAACGCTAAGGGTGTCTTCATTTATGTCGGCATTAAGCCGATGACGGACGCCTTCACGAACCTGGGTATCCTTAATGACCAAGGTTGGGTCATTACTGACGATCAGATGAAGACTACCGTACCCGGAATTTTTGCAATTGGTGATGTGCGTGCTAAGAACCTGCGGCAAATCGCTACGGCTGTTGGTGAAGGCGGGCTCGCTGGTCAGGGTGCTTTTAACTACATCCAGGACTTGGCGGACAAGGACCTGGCAGCGGTGGCCAAGTAAGTTTAATTTGATTGAGGTTGGGTCAGTCCTCGCGGGGCTGGCCTTTTTTTTGTGCCCTGCCATGTACCGCTAGTAATCAAACGCGATAAGCTGTTTGACCGTCAAAAAAAGTCCAACGTATTACCCGTGTCTTTCAATTTAATTAAAAAGCGGCTGTTCGTTGGCGAACCGCGTTGCGAAAGCGAATTCATCTGGTATGATATGTATGTTGTCATTGAAGTTGGCGTTGGGACGTCAATAATACAAAGCGAGGTTGGGATTCAATGAGTTTTGAAGATACATACAAGTTATGGGCGGCGCAGGAGCACCTCTCGCCAGAACTGCGGGCCGACATGCAGCGGCTTGCGCATGATGATGAGGCGCGCGAGGATGCCTTTGCCGTACCGATGTCCTTTGGGACGGCCGGCATGCGTGGTACCTATGGTGCTGGAATCAACCGGTTTAACGAGTACACGGTAGCGCAGGCGACTGCTGGCTTGGCCCGGTACATGGATGAACTTGGTGCTGATGCCAAGCAGGCGGGGGTCGCTATCAGTTTTGACTCCCGGCACAATTCGGAAATGTTTGCCCACGTTGCGGCTCAGGTACTGGGTGCGGTTGGTATCAAGACGTTTGTCTTCGACAGTTTGCGCCCAACACCGGAGTTGTCATTTGCCGTGCGTGACCTGCACGCCTTTGCGGGTATCATGATTACGGCCAGTCACAACCCTAAGCAGTATAACGGGTACAAGTTGTACGGAGCCGATGGCGGGCAACTGCCACCAGAAGCGTCCGACAAAATCACCACGTATGTACGCAAAGTCACCGATCTGTTTGGCATTGACCGCGCCAACGAAACCGAGTTGCGGACCAGCGGCATGATGCAGCTGATTGGTGAGGATGTTGACCAGGATTACCTGGATCACGTAGCTACGGTCACGATCAACCACGATTTGGTTAAGCGTGTTGGGGCCACGATGAAGTTAGTTTATACACCGCTGCACGGTACCGGGAAGTTTCCGGTAATGCGTTCGCTACAGCGCGCCGGCTTTGCTAACTTCACCATGGTTAAGGAGCAAGCCATCTATGACCCTGAGTTTATTACGGTGACCCACCCGAACCCAGAATTTCCGGAAGCCTTTGACCTGTCCATCAAGGAAGGCCGGCGTATCGGGGCTGACTTACTGATTGCTACCGATCCTGACGCTGACCGGCTGGGCGCGGCGGTACGTATTGGTGACGAGTACCACCTGCTAACTGGGAACCAGATCGCCAGCTTATTGCTACACTACATTCTGGAAGCTAAGAAACAGGCTGGTACGTTGCCGGCTAATGGTGCGGTAGTGAAGAGTTTCGTCTCGACCGAGTTAGCTGACAAGATTTGTGCTGACTATGGTGTGCAGATGATCACGGTAGAAACTGGCTTCAAGTTTATTGGGGATGCCATTGCCGGCTTTGAGCAGCACCATGACCACACCTTCCTGTTTGGTTTTGAAGAAAGTTACGGTTACCTGATCAAGCCATTTGTACGGGACAAGGATGCCGTCCAGTCAACGTTGCTGCTGGCGGAAGTGGCTGCATACTACCAGGAACAGGGCAAGACTTTGGCTGACGGGCTGCATGACTTGTACGCCAAGTACGGTTACTTTTCCGAACGGACAACGTCACTAGAATTTAGTGGTTTGACCGGTCCTAAGCAAATGGCAGCGCTGATGACTAAGTTCCGTGAAGAGGCCCCTACACAGTTTGCGGGCACAGCCATTGAACGGACGGAAGACTACCTGAGTGGGCAAGCCCGGACTAGTGCGGGTGAGACCAGTCAGTTGACCTTGCCCAAGTCCGACGTGTTGAAGTACTACCTGACTGATGGCACGTGGATTGCCATTCGTCCAAGTGGTACGGAGCCCAAGGTGAAATTCTACATTGGGGTCCAAGGTGACAGTGAGCAGGCAGCGCAAGACAAGTTGGCGGGTTACGCTGACGCGTTGCACGCCTTTGCGGCTGAAGCCGAATAACGTCAATCGGCATTGTTTTGTGGGTGCAGACACCGAGATGGGGTCCGCGCCCTTTTTGGTGCTGTCGTCAGTGCGTGGGGCCGGCGTCTATTTGGTGAGCCGATACAGGTAGCAATCAGTGACGGGGTAATTTCATGAAGGTCTCCATCAACTAGCCGGATTTGCGGACAGGCTGCCCCGATTGGTAATCATGCGCTATTTGTGCTATCCTTTGGAACAATTTAGCGACGGTTGGCACATGTGGCCGGCTAAGCGAGGAGGTCATGACGATGGGGTTACACCAATACATTACGGGGTTAACAAACCTGGAAACGTTGCGCCGGGCACCCGGCTTCTTCAAGTATGAGGAGCACAGTGTAGCGGCACACAGTTTCAAGGTTGCCTCAATTGCCCAAATGTTGGGCGACATTGAGGAGGAGGCGGGACACACCATTAACTGGCAACGCTTGTACGAAAAGGCGTTGAATCACGACTACACGGAACGTTTCATTGGCGATATTAAAACGCCGGTCAAATACGCCACCAAGTCGTTGCGGTCCCTGCTGGCAGACGTTGAGGAATCCATGACGGAAAACTTTATTGTGGGTGAAATTCCGCCTGAATTTCAGGACGTTTATCGGCGCCGTCTAGGTGAGGGCAAGGATGACACCCTCGAGGGTCAGATTTTGAGCGTGGCGGACAAAGTGGACCTAATGTACGAGGGCTTTGGTGAAATTGAGAAGGGTAATCCTGAACCCGTCTTCTTGGATATCTACCGGGAAAGCCTGAAGACCATTTTGCAGTTTCGGCAATTAGCCTGCGTCCAGTACTTTTTAGACCACATTTTGCCCGACATGTTACACGAAAACTTTGCCGATAAGCAGCACCTGGAGTCGGTGACGGCGGATACCTTGGCGCAAGCGATGACCAATAGCGTTAGCAAAGTAGCGGAATGTGTGGGAAATGCTACATTTTGGCGATTATGAGATACACCGGCAGTACGCCGCGACTACAGGTAGCGAAAATATGTTCGCTATGCTAAAATAAGCGCAGAGTGTTATGGCTGTACGCTGATAACATGAGTTGCACCAGTTACCATAGAGCGTGGCGCTAGGGTTACCTGCCGCGACGCTCTATTTTTGGCGTTAGTTAATTAAAATAGTTATTTGTGACCATCAATGGCGTATGGTTGTTGTGAGGAGGGTGTTGTTATGGCAGAACAAAACGAGCAATTGTTTGATTTACAGTCACCATATAAGCCAGCAGGGGATCAACCCCAGGCGATTAAACAGCTCGTTGATGGCTTTAAGCGCGGCGAGAAGGAACAAATTTTGCTGGGGGCCACCGGGACCGGGAAGACGTTTACGATGAGTAACGTCATTGCCCAGCTAAACCGGCCGACGCTGATTTTGTCACATAATAAAACCCTGGCCGGTCAACTGTATGGTGAATTCAAGGAATTCTTCCCGAATAATGCGGTCGAATACTTTGTTTCTTACTATGATTATTACCAGCCCGAAGCCTACGTGCCGAGTTCTGATACCTATATTGAAAAGGACTCGTCCATTAACGATGAGATCGACCAATTGCGGCATGCGGCCACCAGTGCCCTGCTGGAGCGCCGCGACGTAATCGTGGTAGCGTCGGTCTCGTCCATCTTTGGGTTAGGTGATCCAAAGGAATACTTTGATCACTTGATCAGTTTGCATCCTGGTTTGGAGATTGACCGTAACGCCCTTTTACGGCAATTAGTTGATATTCAATATGACCGTAACGACATTGACTTCCAACGTGGGCGGTTCCGGGTACGGGGTGACGTGGTCGAAATTTTCCCGGCTAACACTGACGACCACGCGATCCGCGTCGAGTTCTTTGGTGATGAAATTGACCGGATCACGGAAGTGGACGCATTAACTGGCGAGGTGCTGGGAACACGTGACCACGTGGCCATTTTTCCGGCGACGCACTTTATGACCAATAAAGATCAGCTCGAACGTGCCATTGATAGTATCAGCGCCGAACTGGATGCGCGGCTCAAGGAGTTACGTGATCAGGGTAAGTTGCTGGAGGCCGAACGGTTGGAACAGCGGACCAATTACGATATTGAGATGTTGCGCGAAATGGGCTACACCAGCGGGGTTGAAAACTATTCACGGCACATGGATGGCCGTAAACCGGGTGAGCCACCGTACACGTTGCTCGACTTTTTCCCGAAGGATTTCATGATTATGGTTGATGAAAGCCACGTGACCATGCCACAGATTCGCGGTATGTATAACGGTGACCAGGCCCGCAAGCAGGTACTCATCGACTACGGTTTTCGTCTGCCGAGCGCCCTGGACAACCGGCCGCTGAAAATTGATGAATTTGAAAAGCACGTCAACCAAATTCTGTACGTGTCTGCCACCCCGGGTCCGTACGAAATGGACCGGGTACCCAAGAAGGACATCGCCGAGCAGATTATTCGGCCGACCGGGTTGTTGGATCCTACGATCGAAGTGCGGCCAATCATGGGCCAGATCGATGACCTGGTGTCCGAAATTAACATTCGGGTCGAGAAGCACGAGCGGGTGTTTGTGACGACTTTGACCAAAAAGATGGCCGAAGACCTGACCGATTACCTCAAAGAGATGGGCATCAAGGTCAAGTACCTGCACAGTGATATCAAGACCCTGGAGCGGGCCCAAATTATCCGCGACTTACGGTTGGGCAAGTTTGATGTGCTAGTAGGAATCAACTTGCTACGTGAAGGGATCGACGTACCGGAAGTGTCGTTAATTGCCATTCTGGACGCGGACAAGGAAGGCTTCCTGCGTGCCGAGCGGTCGTTGATCCAGACGATTGGGCGCGCAAGCCGGAACGAACATGGTAAGGTGATCATGTATGCGGATAAGGTGACGGACTCCATGAAGGCCGCCATCGACGAAACGCACCGGCGGCGGACAATTCAGGAAAAGTTCAACCGGGATCATGGCATTACCCCTAAGACGATCGTCAAGCCAATCCGCGACGCCATCAGTGCGGTGGAGAAGTCGACGGACGATGATGCGGGTAAGAGTGTCACCCAGGTAGACATGGAGGATATGTCCAAAGAGGATCGGGCTGAGTTGGTCAAGAACCTGCGCGAGCAGATGCAGCAGGCCGCCAAGAAGCTCGACTTTGAGCAGGCTGCGAGCCTGCGGGATACGATCCTGGAACTGGAAGCAGCCAAGTAATCCAGAGGGCCATGCGTTGTGGTGTGGTTAGTTTGTAGAGGTAAAGGAATTTGTCAAATAATCAGATTGTTATTCACGGTGCACGTAGCCATAACTTGAAGGATATCGACGTCACGATTCCCCGGGATAAGCTGGTGGTGATGACCGGCCTGTCCGGTTCGGGTAAAAGCTCATTGGCCTTTGATACGCTGTACGCTGAAGGACAGCGGCGGTACGTTGAAAGCTTATCGTCATATGCCCGGCAATTCTTAGGGCAAATGGACAAGCCGGACTTGGACTCTATTGATGGGTTGTCGCCCGCTATTTCCATTGACCAAAAAACAACGTCCAAGAACCCCCGTAGTACGGTGGGGACGGTGACTGAAATCAACGACTACCTGCGGCTGTTGTGGGCACGTGTCGGTACGCCTATCTGTCCTAATGACGGTACCAAGATTGAGAGTCAATCGGTAGAACAGATGGTCAACCGCGTGATGAAGTTACCGGACCACAGTCGTATTCAGGTGATGAGTCCAGTCGTGCGGCACAAAAAGGGTGCACACAAGAAAGTGTTCGCCAAGATTCAGCGTGAAGGCTACGTGCGAATGCGGGTTGACGGCGAAATTGTCGATGTTGACCCCAAGTACGAGCTGGATAAGAACAAGTTTCACGACATCGATATCGTCGTGGACCGCATCGTGGTGAAGCCCGAAGTCCGTTCCCGTCTCTTCGATTCTGTCGAATCCGCCCTGCGGTTGTCCGATGGTTACGCCAACGTGGACGTGATCGGTGGGGAACCGCTGATCTTCTCCGAACACTATTCGTGCCCTATTTGTGGCTTTTCGGTGGGTGAAGTTGAACCGCGGTTGTTTAGTTTCAACGCGCCGTTTGGGGCCTGCCCGGTTTGCGATGGTCTAGGTGAGAAACTCAACGTCGATGTGGACCTGGTCGTACCCGACCGCACTCTGACGCTTGCACAGGGGGCCATTGCGCCGTGGAACTCCATCAGTACGCAATACTACCCGAGCTTACTGGAACAAGCTTGCAACGCGTTTGGCATTCCCATGGACGTGCCGTTTGCGGACCTGACCAAGGCGCAACAGAACATCGTGTTGTACGGTAACGGCCAGCACAAGTTCCACTTTCACTACAACAGCGACTTTGGTGGGGTGCGCGATCTGGACACGACCTTTGAGGGGGTCGTGAACAACGTTGACCGGCGCTACCACGCGGATAACAGCATGTTTAATACGGAACGGATGCGGATGTTCATGACCGCGTTACCATGTCCCGCTTGCCACGGCAAACGGCTTAACCGTGCCGCGCTGTCTGTAAAGGTTGAAGGCCAGGACATTGCTGAAGTGAGTGACTTGTCAATCAAGGACGCCCTCCCGTTCTTTAAGCACATTAAGCTGGGAGAGCAGAACACGGTCATTGCACAGCCCATTGTTAAAGAGGTGGTGGACCGCTTGACCTTCATGATCAACGTGGGGTTGGATTACCTCACGCTGTCCCGGGCGGCGGGGACGCTATCTGGTGGTGAAGCGCAGCGTATTCGGTTGGCTACCCAGATTGGGTCTAACCTGTCCGGGGTGCTATACGTCCTGGACGAACCATCCATCGGGTTGCACCAGCGGGACAACGACCGGCTGATTCGTTCACTGAAAAAGATGCGCGACCTGGGCAACACCTTGGTCGTTGTTGAACACGATGAAGATACTATGCGTGCTTCGGACTACATCATCGATATTGGTCCGGGTGCCGGTGAAAAGGGTGGTCGCGTCATGGCCGCCGGGACGCCGGCCGAAGTGGCCGCTAACCCTAATTCATTGACGGGCCAATACTTGTCCGGCAAGAAGTTTATTCTGGTGCCGACTGAGCGTCGCAAAGGTAACGGTAAACAGCTTGTTCTCAAAGGGGCCAAGGAGCACAACCTCAAGAACATCAACGTCAACTTTCCGCTGGGTAAGTTAGTGGCGGTCACCGGCGTTTCTGGTTCGGGCAAGTCGACACTGGTCAACAACATCCTGAAGCGGGTGCTGAAGCAGAAGCTGAACCGCAATTCCAACAAGCCTGGTGCATACCGGTCCCTTTCCGGTTGGGAAAACCTCGACAAAGTGGTGGACGTGGACCAGTCGCCAATTGGCCGCACTCCGCGGAGTAACCCGGCGACCTACACGGGTGTCTTTGACGATATTCGCGGTCTCTTTGCCCAAACGAACGAGGCGAAGTTGCGTGGCTACAAGAAGGGCCGCTTCAGCTTCAACATTAAGGGCGGTCGCTGTGAAAACTGTAAGGGTGATGGGATCATCAAGATTGAGATGAATTTCTTGCCTGACGTTTATGTGCCTTGTGAGGTCTGCCATGGACGGCGTTACAATTCCGAAACGCTCGAAGTGACCTATAAAGGCAAGAACATTTCTGAAGTGTTGGACATGACCGTCAATGAGGCCGTGAAGTTTTTTTGCCCCAATTCCTAAGATTGCACGGAAATTGCAGACCATTGTCGACGTTGGCTTGGGTTACGTCTCCCTAGGTCAATCCGCTACCACTTTGTCTGGTGGTGAAGCGCAGCGGATGAAGCTCGCTAGTGAGCTGCAGAAAAAGAGTACGGGTAAGAACTTCTACATTTTGGATGAACCCACCACGGGGCTCCACACTGATGACATTGGCCGGTTAATGGGCGTTTTACAGCGCTTGGTCGATGAGGGCAACACCGTGCTGGTCATCGAGCACAACCTGGACGTCATTAAGTGTGCCGACTGGGTCATCGACCTCGGTCCCGAGGGTGGCGATGGCGGTGGTACCGTCGTGGCTACGGGGACGCCGGAGCAGATCGCCGCGGTGCCGGCAAGTTACACGGGCCAGTACTTGGGCCCCATGCTTAAGCGTGACAAAGCGCGGGCGGCAGCGCAGGCGAAAAAAATAACGGAATGCGCTTGCATTTCAGCGGTTAGACGGGCACAATGCCAGTAAAGGCAAATTGGAGGTATTGACCATGATGTTTAACACGCGCAGGGCCTGGGGCTTCGACTGGGGCGAATTACTGACGGGAGTGCTGTTCATTGTCGCTGGTATTTTCTTCATCCGGCATCCGCAGATCGGTTTGGTGACGTTGACGCTACTATTCGCGAGCGTGGCGATTATCCGGGGAATCACCGTTCTGGCGGGATTCTCGCACTTACGTGAGTTTAACCGGCGCCTGTCCTGGTTGTCACTGCTTTCAGGGCTCGTGGATTTAGTCCTTGGTGTGTTGTTCCTATTCAACGTACCAGCAGGCATTGCGGGTCTGACGGCACTGTTTGCGGTGTGGTTCCTAATCGATTCGGTGGCCAACCTGCTAAACGTCGGGCACCTGCGCAACTTTGGTACTGGGTGGATGCTGGTCTCAATCGTGTTGGACGTCCTGACCTTGCTGGTCGCACTCCTGCTGTTCATGCAGCCGGTGCTGGCCGCAGTATCCTTGGCCAGCATCGTCTCCATCTACCTGATTTTGTTTGGCATTAACGCATCCTGGTCGCGTTTGCGCGGGCACAGTAGGCGATTTCTGTTACGTATATGTATGCGCCATTACTACGGTCAGTGGTAATGGCTTTTCTTTGCACTGAGTTGGGCCCTTGGACGCGGCGTCAATTTGGTATACTGTTATACGGATAGGACGGAGGAAACTGACAATGGCGGAAAAAAATGGAAATTGTCATTATTTCGGGAATGTCTGGCGCCGGCAAAACGGTTGCCATGCAGTCTTTTGAAGACCTAGGTTATTTCTGTGTCGATAACATGCCCCCGGCACTGATGCCAAAATTTTGGGAACTCATGCAGCAAACGGGTAAGGTCAGCAAAGTTGCCCTGGTAGTTGACCTGCGTAGCCGTGCTTTTTACGACCAGATGGGTGATATTCTGGTCGATATGCGCGACAAGCCGGGGTTGACCCTCCGCATTCTCTTTCTAGATGCCAC
The DNA here is from genome assembly GCF_001312865.1 of Lacticaseibacillus thailandensis DSM 22698 = JCM 13996. GTDB lineage: Bacteria > Bacillota > Bacilli > Lactobacillales > Lactobacillaceae > Lacticaseibacillus > Lacticaseibacillus thailandensis. Next base: position 35,196 of record NZ_BBER01000009.1, read on the forward strand.
CGATTCTGAACTGGTTTCCCGGTATAAAGAGACGCGGCGTGCTCATCCGTTAGCGATGGATGGTCGGCTCATGGACGGCATCACTAAGGAACGGGACCTGTTGGGCGACTTGAAGCGCCACGCTGACCTAGTGATCGACACCACCACGTTGACGCCGCGCGCATTGCGTGAACGGCTGTTTGCCGAGTTCAAGACCCAGAAGCAAACTACATTCCATGTCGAAGTCATGAGCTTTGGCTTTAAGTACGGGTTGCCAATCGACGCGGATATCGTAATGGACGTACGGTTCTTACCCAATCCCTTCTATATTCCGGAACTGAAGCAAGAAACTGGTCTGGACAAGGGTGTGTATGATTACGTCATGGGTAACCCGCTAGCCGCAAAGTTTTATCAGCAATATATTACGATGCTGGATACGATTATGCCGGCGTACGTAAAGGAAGGCAAGACTAGCCTGACGATTGCCATTGGTTGTACTGGTGGGCAGCACCGGAGCGTCGCCTTTGCCCGGCGGATTGGCGAACACCTGCGCAAGCACTACACGGTCGATATTTCGCACCGGGACGTCAATAAGCATAAAGAAGGGGTGAACCGGTCATGAGCGATTTGGAGGAGATTAAGTTGGTTCATGCGCGGCGCCCGAAAGTTGTGGTTATTGGTGGGGGTACCGGCCTACCTGTCATTGTGAAGAGTCTGCATGAGCAGGATGCTGACGTCACTGCGGTGGTAACCGTCGCCGATGACGGGGGTTCTAGTGGTATCATCCGCAATTACATTAACGTGGTCCCACCTGGTGATATTCGCAACGTCTTGGTGGCTCTGTCAGACCAGCCGCAGTTATACCGGGATCTTTTTCAGTACCGGTTTAATAGTGACGATTCGTTTTTCAGCGGTCATGCACTGGGTAATCTGGTAATCGCGGCTTTGGCCGAAATGCGCGGTGGGGTGTTTGCGGCCGTGCAGGAGCTGAGCAAGATACTCAAAGTTGATGGGCACGTCTACCCGGCGAGCAACACGCCGTTGACCCTGAACGCGCAGTTCAGTGACGGGTCGACCCTGGCTGGTGAGGCGGAAATTACGGCGGCCGGTAAGCATATCCAGCGAGTGTGGGTCACGCCTAACGATGGGGATGCTTCGCAAGGAGCGTTGCCGATGGCTGAACCCCAGGTGATTAGTGCCATTATGGATGCGGACGTGGTGGTTTTAGGCCCGGGGAGTTTGTTTACCAGCATTTTGCCGAACCTGATGATCCATAATCTGGGCCAGACGGTTTTAAAGACCAAAGCAGAAGTGATTTACATCGTTAACATCATGACCCAAAAGGGCGAGACTGAGGGCTTCACTGATGCCGACCACGTACGGGTATTGGAACGGCATTTGGGGCAAAAGTTTGTGGATACCGTCCTGGTCAACATCGAGCCGGTACCGGCTGACTATTTGGACCGTGACCGTTACGTGGAAATTTCCACACCGGTGCAGTCCGACTACGCTAGCCTCCGGGCGATGGGGTGTCGGGTGATTTCATCTGACTTCCTGAAGCTCCGCGACGGTGGGGTGTTCCACGATGGACAAAAGGTAGCACGAGAAATTTTGAACCTGGAGTTACAGGTGGGTTCACAGCGAAGGGGTTGATCCCGTGGCGAGTTTTGCCAGTTTGGTCAAAAAAAAGAACTAACGCAGTTAGAGGTGCACCCAGAACACGCGAAGGCCGAACTGTCGGCGTTGATCCGGATGAATGGTACGTTGACTATCATTCGCCACCAGCTGGGGTTAGACGTGGTCACGGAAAATCCGGCGATTGCGCGCCGCATTTACTCGCTAATTAAGCAGGTCTACCATCAGGAAGCTACTTTGAGCGTGCGGCGCAAAATGAAGCTGAAGAAGAATAATCAGTACGTGGTGCGGCTGGTCCAGGGCGTGCAGCCCATGCTGCAGGATATGGATATTTTGGCCGCCACGGGGTTGACGATCAACACGTCGATCTCAGACGCCATCATGTCAGAGCCACAGCGGATGCGTTCGTATTTGCGCGGTGCGTTTTTAGCGGGCGGTTCGGTCAACAACCCCGAGACCAGTAGCTACCATCTGGAGATTTATTCCCTGTATGAGGACCACAACGCCGACATTTTGACCATGATGAACCACTTTCATTTGAATGCCCGGGCGGTCCAACGCCGCAGTGGGTTCATTGCCTACCTTAAAGAGGCGGAAAAAAATTGCCGATTTTCTCAACGTTATTGGTGCTACGAGTGCCATGTTGAAGTTTGAGGATGTCCGCATCATTCGCGATATGCGTAATTCGGTTAACCGGCTGGTGAATAGCGAAACGGCCAACTTGAACAAGACCATTGACGCGGCACAGCGCCAAATCGAAAACATTAACTTCCTTGCCGAGACGGTGGGATTAGACAACCTCCCACCACGGTTACGGGAGACCGCGACTTTGCGGTTGGCCCATCCCGATGTGTCACTGCAGGAGCTGGGGGAAATGGCCCCCGGCGGCGTCATTTCCAAGTCGGGTATTAACCACCGGCTGCGCAAGCTCAACGAAATGGCGGACCGGGTTCGTCATGAGGGAACGTAGACTGCGGTACGTGGTCACCAACAAAATCACGTTTGTGGAAAGTTATTCATAATACATGGTTGCATTTTTCTTGCCAGTTCGATAATATAGTTAAGTACTTTTGCGCGGTTAGTGTAATGGATCGCACGTGAGATTCCGGTTCTCGAAATCCGGGTTCGACTCCCGGGCTGCGCAGTATAGAGGTATTTAACGCAAAGTACCGCAAAGAAAAGTCTGAGCAATCAGGCTTTTTTTAGCGCAAAAAAAAGTGTTTGCCTATCGTTAACGGTTTTTAGGGGACTTTCAACGCCGTTGTTTGCATGCTACCAGGGGTGGGGTCGTTTTTGCTAATCTTAGTCCTAGTTCGGTAGGTACAAAGTAGTGACAGTAAGAGTTGAGATTACCACGAGTAAAGCATTGTTTAATGAGAATGACGGATGACGGTAGAGACGCAAATATTTTGGGGCCGGGTAACGTAGGTGAGGTTTATGCCAAATTAGTTTGACCTTTGCTGACGTTTAGTGTACTCTTAGCACTGTAACCTAAATAGTGCTAAAATTAATGTATCAACCAAAGGGGGACAAACCATGCTTGTACCTACAGTTATTGAGCAAACAAGTCGGGGCGAACGTGCTTACGACATCTATTCCCGTCTGTTAAAGGACCGGATCATCATGCTGTCTGGTGAAATCAACGACCAGATGGCTAATTCCATCATTGCACAGTTGCTGTTCTTGGACGCGCAGGACAACACTAAGGACATTTACCTCTACATCAATTCTCCAGGTGGGGTCATTACTTCCGGCCTGGCGATCTTGGACACGATGAACTTCATCAAGTCCGATGTGCAGACGATTGCCATTGGTATGGCTGCCTCCATGGCCAGTGTGCTGTTGGCATGTGGGACGAAGGGCAAGCGGTTTGCTTTGCCTAACTCCGAAGTTTTGATTCACCAGCCACTTGGTGGTGCCCAGGGCCAGCAGACTGAAATCGAAATTGCTGCCAAGCAAATTCTGAAGGCTCGTGAGAAGCTGACGAAGATGCTGGCTGATGCTTCTGGCCAAGACATTGAGAAGGTCCGTGCAGATACTGAACGTGACCACTACTTGTCTGCCCAGGAAGCTAAGGATTATGGCTTGATCGATGACATTCTGGTTAACAAGAACAAGGATCAGTAATCGGATCGTTTTGATTAAGAGTAAAAGCATCGCCATTCGTTGGGCGATGCTTTTTTTGTTTGCCCATTACGGCTTCAGTGATGGATGGCGGAGGGACAATTTCCGACCCATGGGGCAAGAATTGACCAATTATTAAAGTAGAATTAGTCGGTCGACGAACTTCGAACTGGCCAAGTGGGGGTAAATGGCCCTCCCTACGAGCAAAAACACGAACTTTGTTTGTGAAATGGACAGATAGTCTACGTAAAGCCGAATTTTTGGGCGCTTTTGCGCGCGTTTAACCGGTAAAAGGTTGATTATGGCGGTTGCCGTGCTATAATTATAACCGTTGGTAAGGAGAGCGGATACAGACCGGTAATCCTTAATTTTTTTTGTTGACGATGGGTCACTATGTGGGCCTGTTGGCCGCATAATGTCCCACTCGAAGAAGGAACAAACGATGAACTCAGAGTTCGCATGGCTGGGATCGATCGCGCCCGATATGGTCGCGGTAGTGACGAAACGCTATCAGATTCTTCAGTACGTTAGTTGGATGGAACCGGTGGGAAGACGTTCACTTGCCGACCAAATGCACGTGTCGGAACGGATTATGCGTACGGACATTGATTTTCTGCGGCAGCAAGGATTGCTCGACAGCTCCAAAAGTGGGGTGGTGCTGACTGCGCGGGGACGGGATGTTTTCACCAGTATGGATCAGTTCATGAACGAGATGCTTGGTGTTCAGGATAGTGAGAAACAACTAGCTGAACGTTTGGGAATCGATCATGTGTTGATCGTACCTGGTGATGCCGATCAAAGTGCACGGGTTTTGGATGACATGGGTACGGCGTTAGCACAAACCATGCAAGTGATGTTGCCGTTAGGTGAGCAAATTATCGCGGTCATGGGTGGTACGACGTTAGCACGAGCTGCTAGTCGGATGAACTTCCAGTTGTCTGCCGGCCGAGAACTGACCTTTGTCCCCGCACGGGGCGGGGTTGGTGAGACGGTCGCCATTCAAGCCAACTCAGTGGCGGCGGCGATGGCCCAGTCGACCGGGGGCACTTACCGGGTGTTGTACATTCCGGAAAATGTCAGCGAGGAGACTTACCAGCCGTTACTCAATGAGCCGAGCGTTAAGGAAGTCTTAGCACTCATTGACAAGAGCTCGGTAGTCATTCATAGTGTAGGGGAAGCGTTAGCAATGGCAGAACGCCGACGGATGTCGGATGATATTTTGCAATTGCTGCGCGACCATCACGCGGTGGCCGAAGCGTTTGGTACGTTTTTTTGACGCGGCGGGCAACGTGGTGTATAAGATCCCGAAAATCGGTTTGAGGATTAAGGATCTTGATCAAATTCCGTATGTCTTTGCAATTGCGGGTGGCCAGAGCAAGGCCCAAGCAATTCAGGCGTACATGCAACACGCACCTAAGCAAACGTGGTTGATCACGGATGCGGGTGCTGCACAATCGATTTTAATGGGTTAGACGCCCTTTAAAATAAAACTTTTTTTTATTTCCTAAAGGAGGAAATTTTAGCATGACTGTTAAGATTGGTATCAACGGTTTCGGCCGTATCGGTCGTTTGGCTTTCCGTCGGATTCACGAATTGGGTGCTAAGTCCAGCGACATTGAAGTTGTCGCTATCAACGACTTGACTACTCCAGCATTGTTGGCACACCTTCTTAAGTACGACTCAACCCACGGTACTTTCCCTGGCGAAGTTAGTGCTACTGACCACTCCATCGTTGTTGATGGTAAGGAATACCCTGTTTACGCTGAACCAGACGCAAACAACATTCCTTGGGTTAAGAACGACGGTGTTGACTACGTCCTTGAATGCACTGGCTTCTACACTTCCGAAGAAAAGGCCCAGGCTCACATCAACGCTGGCGCAAAGCGTGTTCTGATTTCTGCTCCTGCCGGCAAGATCAAGACCATCGTTTACAACGTTAACCACGACAGCTTGGATGCAAATGACCGCATTGTTTCTGCTGGTTCTTGCACGACCAACTGCTTGGCACCTATGGCTTACTTCCTGAACAAGGAATTCGGTCTTGAAGTAGGTACCATGACTACTGTTCACGCATACACTGGTACTCAGAAGTTGCTGGATGCCCCTGTACGTGGTGGCAACAAGCGTTCTGCACGTTCTGCTGCTTACAACACTATTCCTCACAGCACTGGTGCTGCCAAGGCTATTGGCCTGGTTATCCCAGAACTGCAGGGTAAGCTGCAGGGTCACGCACAGCGTGTCAGCGTTCCTGATGGTTCCCTGACTGAATTGGTATCTATCCTTAAGACTAAGGTTACTGCCGACGAAGTTAACGAAGCTATCAAGAAGCACACCGTTGACAACCCATCATTCGGTTACAACGAAGACGAAATCGTATCTTCCGATGTTATCGGTACGACGTTCGGTTCCATCTTTGACCCAACCCAGACTGAAGTTACTACTGCAGGTGACTACCAGTTGGTTAAGACGGTTGCTTGGTACGACAACGAATACGGCTTTACTTGCCAGATGGTTCGTACCCTGCTTGCCTTCGCAAAGCTTGCTGACTAATTTCGATTAGTGGCACGTTGCGTTAATAAGCAACACCGCACTGCCGAGAGCGGAGGGAGGTTTACTCCCTCCGCTTTCTTTTTTTTCGGGGTGCGGGGTGTACCAACGCCCGTGTTACGCGCGGGCGGTACTTAAAACAGTTAACTAAAATATTTAGGAGGCATTATCTCGTGGCAAAATTGATTGTTTCTGACCTTGATGTCAAGGACAAGAAGGTCCTGATCCGCGTTGACTTCAACGTGCCGATCAAGGACGGTAAGATTGGTGACGACAACCGTGTTGTTGCCGCACTGCCAACCATCAAGTACGTAATCGAGCACGGTGGCAAGGCCATCCTGCTTTCCCACTTGGGTCGTGTTAAGACTGAAGAAGACAAGGCTAAGTTGAGCTTGCGTCCAGTCGCAGAGCACCTGAGCGACCTGCTGAAGAAGGACGTGACCTTCGTCCCAGCCACTCGTGGCAAGCAGTTGGAAGATGCCATCAACAACATGAACGATGGCGACGTTCTGGTTATGGAAAACACCCGTTTCGAAGACCTGGACGGCAAGAAGGAATCCGGCAACAATCCTGAATTGGGCAAGTACTGGGCTAGCCTTGGCGACCTGTTCGTTAACGACGCCTTTGGTACTGCACACCGTTCCCACGCTTCCAACGTTGGGATTGCCTCCAACATGGCACAGACGGCTGCTGGCTTCCTGATGGAAAAGGAAATCAAGTTCTTGGGCGACGCCGTTGAGAACCCGAAGCACCCATTTGTTGCTATCCTGGGTGGTGCCAAGGTTTCTGATAAGATTGGTGTTATCCGTAACCTTGTACCAAAGGCTGACAAGATCATCGTCGGTGGTGGTATGACCTACACGTTCTACGCAGCTAAGGGCCTGAAGATTGGTAACTCCCTGGTTGAAAGGGACAAGATCGACCTCGCTAAGCAGATCATGGACGAAGCTGGCGATAAGCTGGTTCTGCCTGTTGACAACGTGGTTGTGCAGGAATTCAAGAATGATTCTCCAGCCAAGACGGTTGAAGGCGACATTCCTGATGGCTACATGGCCGTTGATATTGGTGCTAAGTCCATCGAACTGTTCAAGAAGACCCTGGATGGTGCCAAGACGGTTGTTTGGAACGGCCCAATGGGTGTGTTCGAAATGAGCAACTTTGCTAAGGGTACTTACGAAGTTGGTAAGGCACTCGGTGCATTGAAGGATGCTACGACCATCATTGGTGGTGGTGATTCCACTGCTGCGGCCAAGGAATTGGGCGTTGCTGACCAGATCACCCACATTTCCACTGGTGGTGGTGCTAGCCTTGAATACCTGGAAGGTAAGGAACTGCCAGGGATCGCCGCTATTTCCAACAAGTAAGTGACATTGCGCCGCAATAACGGTGCATTGTCGGTAAACGTTAGTGAAAGGAAGTAATACATCCATGCGTACCCCAATTATTGCCGGTAACTGGAAGATGAACAAGAACCTGAAGAAACCCAAAAGTTTCTGGATGGGGTCAAGGGCAAGCTGCCAGATGCTAGCAAGGTAGAAACTGTCATTGCTGCTCCGGCCATTGACCTGAGCACCTTGGTTGCTGGTGCTAAGGGCGAACCCCTGAAGACCGCAGCTGAGAACTCCTACTTTGAAGATGCTGGTGCCTTCACCGGTGAGACTAGTCCGAAGGCTTTGTCCGAAATGGGCATTGACTACGTTGTGATTGGTCACTCCGAACGTCGCCAGTACTTCAAGGAAACGGACGAAGACATCAACAAGAAGGCTAAGGCCATCTTCCGCAACAACATGCTGCCAATCATTTGCTGTGGCGAAACGCTGGAACAGCGTGAAGCCGGCGAAGCTGAGAGCTGGGTTGCAGGTCAGATCAAGGCTGCTCTGGACGGCTTAACTGCTGAACAGGTTAGCTCCCTGGTTATTGCCTACGAACCAATCTGGGCAATTGGTACTGGTAAGACCGCTACGGCCGACCAGGCAGAAGAGATGTGTGCACACATCCGTAAGACCGTTGCTTCTCTTTACAACGAACAGACTGCGAGAACGTCCGCATTCAATACGGTGGTTCCGTCAAGCCTGCCAACGTTAAGGAATTGATGAGCAAAGAAGACATCGACGGTGGTTTGGTCGGTGGTGCTTCCATGGACCCAGAAAGCTTCTTGGCCCTGGCTCACTTCCAAGACTAATTTTTGGTAACGCACTGGTAGCACCTCGACTAAGTGTTGCTAGTTAGTTTAAAATGTAGTCATACTCAGAAAAAGGAGACAATATACATGTCTATCATTACAGATGTTTATGCTCGCGAAGTCTTGGACTCTCGTGGCAACCCAACTGTTGAAACTGAATTGTACACGGAAGACGGTGGCTTTGGCCGCGGCATGGTTCCTTCCGGTGCTTCCACCGGTGAACACGAAGCCGTTGAGCTGCGTGACGGTGACAAGGATCGTTTCGGCGGCAAGGGTGTGCTGAAGGCCGTTGCTAACGTTAACGACAAGATTGCCAAGGCTGTTATCGGTATGGATGTTACCGACCAGCGTGCTATCGACCAGGCTATGATCGACCTGGACGGTACCCCTAACAAGGGCAAGTTGGGTGCGAACGCCATCTTGAGTGTTTCTCTGGCTGCTGCACGTGCAGCTGCTGATGAACTGGGTCTGCCACTGTACGAATACCTTGGCGGTCCTAACAGCTACGTGCTGCCAACGCCAATGATGAACGTTATCAACGGTGGTGCACACTCCACTAACACGATTGACTTCCAGGAATTCATGATTATGCCTGTTGGTGCCAAGACTGTTCGCGAAGCCATCCGTATGGGTTCCGAAACGTTCCACGCACTCCAGGCACTCCTGAAGTCCAAGGGTGACATCACTTCCGTCGGTGACGAAGGTGGCTTTGCCCCTAACTTGAAGGACAACGAAGAAGCCTTTGAAATCTTGGTTGAAGCTATCAAGAACGCCGGCTACAAGCCTGGTGAAGATGTTGCTTTGGCCTTTGACGTTGCTTCCTCCGAACTGTACGATGCCGAGACTGGCACTTACGTTCTTCGTTGGAGCGACCCAGACAAGCACTACACCACTGACGAATTCATCGACTTGATCGCTAGTTTCGTTGACAAGTACCCAATCGTTTCCATCGAGGACCCATTGGATGAAAACAACTGGGAAGACTGGCAGAAGATCACCGCTAAGCTCGGTGACAAGGTCCAGTTGGTCGGCGATGACCTGTTCGTAACGAACACTGACTACCTGAAGAAGGGTATCGACATGGGCGTTGCTAACTCCATCCTGATCAAGCTGAACCAAATCGGTACTTTGACTGAAACCTTCGAAGCTATCGAAATGGCTAAGGAAGCCGGCTACAGCGCCGTTGTTTCCCACCGTTCCGGTGAAACTGAAGACTCCACGATTGCTGACCTGGTTGTTGCTACTAACGCTGGCCAGATCAAGACCGGTTCCATGAGCCGGACTGACCGTATCGCTAAGTACAACCAGTTGATGCGGATTGAAGACCAGCTTGGTAAGTCTTCCAAGTACCGTGGCCTTGATTCCTTCTACAACGTTAAGAATCTGAACGTAAAGTAGTCTTTACCTTGCGTTGAGCTTCAATCCTTAACGACGAACGTCCCGTTGCATTGTAGCGGGACGTTTTTTTTGTACAACGAAATGGTGATGGGGGAGTTCAAACCGATGAAGAGTGATCAACCAGAGTGGCTCTCTCGTGGGGCTGGTTGCCTTTATGTGTAGGGAGTCCAATGTGACAGTCTGGTGATGATGCGTAGACGCCTGGGGGATATATATGTTGATGTGCGGTTCGCCCAACGAAAGCAGCGTAGACCTTTCTAAATGATGGTTTTGGCAAAATCAAGGTATGTTCCTAGCGGCCAAATAAAAAAAGCGTCACCGCTTTATCACGGTGACGCATAATTCAAACTCTATTCAATTAATTAACTATTTTTCGTCGCGACGACGTTTGCGTGAAGCACCAAGTCCGAAGAGGGTTAACAGAACACCCACACCGGAAAGAACAGCTGCACGCGTGGTATCATCGTTAGTCTGCGGGAATGTTGCTTGATTATTTGTATTAGTAGCCGCGATGCTCTGTGCCGATGACGTTTGGCCAGTAGCACTGGTGTTAGTAGCGGGTGCTACTGGTCGTTGAGAACCATTTGCTGCCTGGCTCTGCGCACCGTTGTTAGCGGTGCTCGAGGACGCTGAGGCGGCCTTACTCCCAGCGGAACTTGTGGTTGATGCCCCTGATGCTCCTTGGCTGGTAGCAGAAGAACCAGCGGCAGAAGAACCGGTAGCAGAGGAACTAGCGGTAGAGGACGCTGCCGAATTAGTTGCCTGCGAGCCATGGTCGTTGTTTGCTTCTGACTTTGTGGTAACCATCGCGTCCGAACTAGTAGCTTCGGTTGTAGTAGCCGATGAAGTACTAGCAGAGGATACGGCAGCAGTGGTATCTTGAGCAGAGCTGGCGCTGTTCGCAGCTGCGACCGTCGTGTACGTTGCGTCAACAAATGCCTTAAACTGCGGCTTAACGGTTGTTGCAGTCGATTGAGTGGCGGTCGCTGTCGGTGTCACGGTAACCGAGGACTTGGCTGCTGTTTTGGCTGGAGCAGCCTTAGCAACAGTAGTAGTTGTGGTAGCCTTCACCGCCGTAGCTTTGGCACTAGTAGTAGCTGCGTTAGCCTGCTTAACCAACAGATTATCACCAACATGGATCAAGTTAACGTTTTTGATGTTGTTCAGGTGAGCCAAAGTGTTGACCGTTGTACTAAACTGGTTGGCAATCCCGGACAGGGTGTCACCAGACTGAACCGTGTAGTGGTTACTGTCATTGCCATTACCAGAACCAGCTGCACCAGTACCACCATTGGTAGCACTGGTCGTGGCCGAGTTAGCGTTGCTACTGCTGGAAGTGTGCCCGCTAATGCTGCTACCATTCAGAGCAATGCTATCCAGGGCGGTTAAGTTGTAGGTCTGAATCAAGCTGATTAACGAACTAGCATAGGTTGGCGAGGTTGCATAACCATCCGCCTGTAGATCTTTAGCCACTGACTGGTAGTTGGTGTTACCGAGGACGTTGGCGTAACGCGAATTGTCTTTGAGAAAGGCACCATGGTCTTCGACGCTGGCGGAGTTATTGCTATAGGCGCGGAAGTAATCATTAACGGTGACGTACCGCCCGTTGACGTACTCTTGTGTAGGGTAGTTGACCTTAGCACCCGTCCAACTGCTATTAGCTTTAATACCAAAGAGGTTGTGGGCAGCGGTTGCGAGTGAGGAGGTCCCCCAACCACTTTCCAAAATAGCCTGTGCTACCGTGACTGACGGTAGCACACCGTACTTCTGCCAGCCACTGATGGCGCCGGATTCAACACTCTCGATAAAGTTCTGCAATCTGGCAGTCGAACTAAAGGTCGGCTGCGCGGAAGTCACCGCATCATCAATGGCCACGATCTGTTGTGCTTGACCCGTGGTAGCATACGCCTTGGCTGCAGCCGACTTGGCGGCGTTCACGACGTTAATATCATCCGTAACCACTGTCTGGGTAGCAACGCTGGTGCTGGCACTCGATGCTGGGCTGGTCGTTGCACTGGCGGCGGCACTGGACGCCGGTGTGGCGGTTGCGCTAGATGTTGCACTCGACGCCGGCTTGGTCGTCGCGGTGGAAGCGGCGCTGGATGCTTGACTAGTGGCGGTGCTGGAAGCAGCACTGGATGCTGGTTTAGCAGTGGCACTGGAGACCGCGCTGGATGCTGGCTTAGTAGCTGCACTTGATGCCGCGCTAGACGCCGGCTTAGTAGTGGTACTGGAGACCGCGCTGGACGTTGATTTAGTCGTTGCACTTGATGCCGCGCTAGACGCCGGCTTGGTAGTGGCACTGGATACCGCGCTGGACGCTGGCTTAGTAGCGATATTTGACGTTGCACTGGACGCTGACTTAGTGGTTGCACTTGATGCCGCGCTAGACACTGACTTAGCAGTTGCACTTGATGCCGTACTGGACGCCGGCTTGGTAGTGGCACTGGATACCGCGCTGGACGCTGGCTTAGTAGCTGCACTTGATGCCGCGCTAGACGCTGACTTAGTGGTTGCGCTGGAGGTACATTAGTACTTGCACTGGACGCCTGACTACTTGTGGTACTTGCCATATCGCTCGTCGCGGTACTGCTTGACGTTGTAGTTGCCTGCGCATCCTTCTTATTAGTCGCAGTACTTGTAGCCTGACTGTCAGTTGTGCTACTGCTGGCACTTGTAGCCGTACTTGCGCTCTGCGCAGATGTTGCTGACGACGCAGCACTACTGTTGGTGTCTGCGGCACTCGCAGTGGTGGGAGTAGTCGCACTAGCGTTCATAGTGTGCGCGCTGACATGATTTAAACCCAACCCACTCGCAACCGCAACTGCCGCCGCAATCGTTGAAGTTGTTGCTAAGACATTCTTATCGGGCACGTGCGCATTGCCAGTGAATGCGTGTTTGTATTTTTCCATATTGATTTCCTCCTCAACACATTTCGTGTAGAAATCGTCAAAGTAATTGTACAACATCGTGCAAGATCACGTTAGTACTTTCTTAACTTTTCGACCAGATGGGCAACGAGTGTGTGTAACATGCAAGTATTTGTTCGATAAAGGGGTACATTGTGTTTTTTTTAAAAATGCGATAATACCGGTGGTTATGGGCGCAAACATACGTTTTGCTCGTGAAAAAGTGTCATCAATTAGCCTAATGTTACAGTTTGGTTACAGGCGTTCAGCTAATGGTATAGCTTGTTACACAAGCGTTATTCATGCCCTTGTCTTACTCATGATGTCCTAACGTATGTACAAAAACGGACCCGTGACAATTAAGCACGGTCCGTAAATTGAGGCTGATTAACTTAGTTTAGCCGTAAGGACTGACCAACAAGAATGAGGTTGGTGTTCTTGATACCGTTGAGCGATGCCAACTTGCTGACGGATGTACCGTACTTAGCCGCAATGCCGCTGAGCGTATCACCAGACTTGACGGTGTACGTACTACTACTGTTACTAGTATTAGTCTTAGTAGTAGCGCTGCTAGAGCCGGTCACCTTGAGTGTTTGGCCAACGCGGATGAGGTTGACGTTACTGATACTGTTCAATGATGCCAGGCTAGCGACAGAGGTTCCGTACTTAGCGGCGATGCCACTCAAAGTATCACCAGACTTGACCGTGTAAGTGGTGCCGGTCGAGGCGGTCTTAGCAGCGGTTGCGGAACTTTGCGTCGCTGTGGTTGATGAACCCTTGCTGATCAGCAGCCGCTGGCCAACCCGAATCAAGTTAACGTTACTAATACTGTTGTTCTGGGCTAACGTGTTGACCGTGGTGCCATACTTGGCCGCAATGGCACTGAGTGTATCGCCGGATTTAACGGTGTAGTAAGTGTTGGCGCTGGTCGTACTGGTAGTCGCCTTTGCCGTAGTGGTTGTGGTTGTAACGGTAGCCTTCTTGACCAGTAACTTCTGGCCCACGAGAATCAGGTTTGCGTTACTAATACCATTCCAGGAGGTGAGGGTACCAACGGTCGTGTTGTACTTGGCCGCGATGGCGCTTAACGTATCACCAGATTTGACGGTGTAGTAAGTGTTGGCGCTAGTCGTACTGGTAGTCGTAGTTGCTTTAGTGGTAGTGGCGGCCTTTTGCACGAGTAACACGTCACCCACGTGAATCAAGTTCACGTTGCTAATGCTGTTCCAACTAGCCAGCGTGTTAACGCTCGTGCTGTACTTCGCGGCGATACCACTCAGGGTGTCACCAGCTTTGACCGTGTAGTAAACGTTGGTGTTACTGGAGCCCGTACCAGTTCCGGCATTAGTGGCTGAAGTGGTGGCTGACGTAGCGGTACTCGTGCTGGTAGCGGTGTGGCCGCTGATAGTTTCACCATTCAGGGCAATGGTGTCCAAAGAGGTGAGGTTATACTCCTTGATTAAGCTCAACAGAGACTGCGCGTAACTCGGGTCGGTGGCGTAGCCGTCACTTTGCAGGTCATTGACTACGGATGTGTAGCTAGTGTTGCCAATGATATTACTATACCGGGAATTTTCCTTGAGGAAGGCCCCGTGGTCCTCAACACTGGCTGAGTTGTTGGCGTAGGCCCGGAACCGCGCGTTGACGGTGACGTAACTACCATTGACGTATTCCTGGGTTGGGTAGCTGACCGTGCTACCGGTCCAACTACTGTCAGCTTTGATACCAAAGAGGTTGTGGGCACTGGTAGATAATGATGATTGACCCCAGCCACTTTCCAGAATTGCCTGAGCAACCGTGACGGAAGGTAGGACACCATATTCAGACCAACCGGCAATGGCTCCATCTTCAACACTTTCAATGAAGTTCTGTAAACGTGCGGTACTGCTGAAGGTTGGCTGGGCAACTACGGCGGTTGCATCCGTCATGACGATCTGCTGTGGTTGGCCAGTCTGAGCGTAAGTTGCGGCTGCTGATGCTTTAGCGGCGGCTAACGATGCAGGCGCGGTGCTGGTGACCGTCACGCTGGCACTACTGCTCGTGTCACTGGCGGCAACGCTAGAAACTGACGCGGTAGATGTACTACTGGAGACAGCCGAACTGGCGGCTGAGGAAGGAGTAGCTGATGAAGCGGCACTAGTGGCCGCGCTGGTACTCGTCGCGTTACTGGAGCTGGTTGGGGCGGCTGAACTGGTAGCGCTACTTGTAGCACTGCTAGTGACCGCGGATGACGCACTTACCGAAGAATTGGCGCTACTAGTGGCGCTGTTGGCGCTCGATGCTGCTGAGCTAGCCGTGGATGTAGCCGCACTACTGTTAGCACTTGATGAGGCAATACTAGCAGTAGAGGCGGTGGTACTACCGTTGCTGGCGGCGGAACTAGCTGCACTGCTAGTGCCCTTGACCGCTAAAGTTGCGCCAGAACGTGACGGGAGTGGTACTTGTGCTGGCCTTAACCGTCTGGGCAGCTGGCGTTTTTAACTGACTGAAACCACCTGCCATGGTGAGTAATGCTGCCAGCGTAGTGGTTGTGGTGGCAATCTTCTTCTTATTACTAATGCGACGTCCGTGTTTGTAGAAATTGCTGTGTTTATATGTAGCCATTCGTTCATCCTCCTGTGAAACAGATCGTGCTCATAATTAATGCTATTCTCAAAATGTATACGTTTATCTTAAGACATTTTGCGGTGAATATGCCAGCATTTGCCCCAGTCTTAATCAGTTACGTTTGTTATTTAATACTGGTTATTCAAACAAATATGGCTGCCAACCGGGCTATGCGTGAATTTGGCCACATTATACCCGTGGTCAGCTGATTGTGGCTCAAAATAACGGTTCACCCTTGTGTGCAGCAGCATAATCCGTTATGATATATGTACATACAATCACAAGGTGGAGTGGTGGTTGAACGTTGGAAGGAGTGAGCAATGTGCGTAAATTGAGCGCAGAATTTTTGGGCACCTTTTTACTGGTCTTCATTGGTACGAGCGCAGTGGTTATCGCGAATGGTAAGGTGCTGACCATTGCGTTAGCTTTTGGGTTGGCGATTACGATTTCCGCCTACGCCTTTGGCGGAATTTCTGGTGGCCATTTCAATCCCGCAGTGACCACTGCCATGCTGATCAATAAGCGTATTAGTGGCAAAGATGCGGTGGGATACATCATTGCGCAGATTTTTGGTTGTATCGTTGGGAGTGCCTTTGTAGCGCTGTTTGTTAACGCCCTGGGACAATCAACCAGTCAGTTGGGTCAAACGGACTTTACCGTGATTGAGCCCTGGATGGCGGTCGTAGTGGAAACGTTGGTCACATTCCTGTTCGTGCTGGTAATTCTCAACGTTACTAGTGTCCAGCACGGCAACGACCAGTTTGCTGGTCTGGTAATTGGCATCAGTTTGGCCCTACTAATTGTCGTTGCGCTTAACCTCACGGGTGGGTCGTTGAACCCCGCCCGGTCGATTGGTCCGGCCCTTTTTGCACGGGGTAATGCGCTGAGTGATCTGTGGGTCTACATCCTGGCACCGGAACTTGGGGGTGCTTTGGCCGCAATTGCTTCGCGTTTCTTAGGTAGTGAGGAGTAGCCGTTGTTGAAGAACGCCGTATGGATCCTGCCTCCGGGTAGGATTTTTTTGCTGCGTTGAAGCACCAAGGCTTGTGCCATGTCTGTAGCAATTGATAATTGTCATTGACTAATCGTTGCGGTAAGGCATATACTGGAAACATTGAGATTTTTTTTAGGGGGATGAATCAGTCGATGCGACGGCTAATTGATGGATCACGATTGCACTTCATTGGTTGGGGCCTGGTAGTGGGGGCCTTAGCGGGAGCGACGGTGGCTTTGTTCAGGCTGTTCATTGCACACATGTTAGCGTGGATCCAGGGCATTTACGCGCACCCCAGCTGGCCAAGTCTCGCAGTGGTGTTGGTACTGGGCATCGTCGTTAGTATCATTGCCGCTGTGTTGTTGCGTCAGGAGCCCAACATCAGCGGTTCCGGGATTCCCCAGGTAGAGGGGCAGTTGCAAGGCACCATGGAGTTCCACTGGTGGGGGATCCTTTGGCGCAAGTTTGTCGCCGGCGTCCTGGCGATTGGTTCCGGCTTGTTCCTGGGCCGGGAGGGTCCCTCCATTCAATTAGGGGCCGCAATTGGTCAGGGGGTCGCTGCTGGCCGTCACGAAAGTGGCAGTGAACGACGCGTCCTGATTGCGGCCGGAGCAGCTGGTGGGTTAGCCGCGGCTTTTAACGCACCCATTGCGGGTGTGATGTTCGTTTTGGAGGAGGTTTACCATAACTTTAGCCCGTTGGTGTGGATGAGTAGCCTGGCGTCTGCGGTGGCCGCCGACTACGTGTCCATGCGGGTCTTCGGGCTCACACCGGTGCTCCACATCACTTATGCGCATAGTTTGCCGATGAATCAATACTGGCACCTGGTAGTGTTGGGAATCATCTTGGGGTTGTTGGGCTTGCTCTATAACGCCACGTTGCTTTCACTGCCACGCTGGTATGGCCACTTACCCATTCCCCGCGTGGCGCAGGGCGTTGTACCGTTGTTGCTGATCATTCCGCTAGGATTTTGGATGCCCCAGGTACTGGGTGGTGGCAACGGGGTGATTCTCAACCTTGGTGGTCAGATACCCGTCCTTTCGGCGCTGTGCCTCCTGTTTGTCGTGCGCTTCGTCTTTTCGATGATGCGTACGGTTCCGGACTGCCTGGGGGGATTTTTCTTCCTATCTTGACGTTAGGGGCGGTGCTTGGTGCGCTGTATGGTGTGGCCATGGTGCGGCTAGGACTCTTACCCCAACAGTACGTGGTTAACTTGATGATTTTCGCGATGGCTGGTTACTTTGCGGGTATTAGCAAGGCACCATTTACGGCCATTCTGCTCATCACCGAGATGGTGGGCAACCTCGGTCACTTGCTACCGCTGGCAGTGGTGTCGTTGGTAGCGTACGTCACCACGGATATCTTTGGCGGCCAGCCAATTTATGCGGCGCTATTGAACCGGATGACGGTGCCAGAAAGTTTAAGCCAATTGCACCACCCGGTGACGTTCGAAGTACCCGTCTTTGCCGGTTCGACGTTGGACATGCACCAGGTGCGTGACTTTACGTGGCCAACGGGGAGCCTGCTGGTCGAAATTCGTCGGGGTGAGCGCCGGTTGGTCCCACAAGGCGCGGCCATGATTCGCGCGGGGGATACCCTCGTGGTGATGACTGACGGTAGTCGCCAGGCGCGGGTACGAGCGGTGATCGGCGGCGCGGCGGCGCGCCCACTCACCGAGTAATATCGATGGGACTAAACTGCAGTTAACGCTATGCAATTGAAGGCTTTTGTGGTAGCATATCATTAGTATTTTGAACGGACACGGAGGAAGAATCGTGCAATCACTATTAACCACGTTGCTAATCGCAGACTCAGTGCTGATCATCATTGCGGTGATGATGCAGCCATCCAAGCAACAGGATGCTCTGAGCGCACTATCAGGCGGGTCCATGGATCCGTCTGGTCACACCAAGTCCCGGGGCTTTGAAGCTTCATGGAAAAGGTCACGTTGGTTTTGGGTGTGGTCTTCTTCGGGTTGGCCATTGCGTTGGCATACATTGCTTCGCACTAAATAGAGCGCCACGACCGAAGTCTCCCGGAATTTGCGGGGGACTTTTGTTATACTGGCGTTGTTATGTGGCTGCCGTCGGGCTGGACGTGCAGTTTGTTCTCAATATTACTGGTGGGTTGTTGAAGAAGGGTTGTTGGTCGATTATCTGGGTTCAACCCGTGTGGTGACGATAACCGCCATACAGGCAACAATGGTGCATCGAAAGGAGTTACCCTGTGCTCAGATATCCGCAACCAATTACACTGCCGGGCCGTAAGGACTTGCCCGGAGTGGTCTTACTACATTCGTTTACGGGTAGTAGCCGTGATATGCGGTTACTGGCCAATGATCTAAACGCGGCGGGTTACGCCGTGCAGGCACCCATCTTTAGTGGCCACGCCGACAAGACGCCGTTGGGGCCATTGAGTTTTGGCCCTGACCGGTGGCTGGCGGAGACCCAGGCAGCGGTGCGCGCGATGCGGCGCGAATACGGTCGTGTGGTGACGTTCGGTCTTTCCATGGGTGGCAACTTTGCCCTGCGCGCCCTCGAAACGATGGCGGGGGTCGTGGCTGGCGGTGCGTTTGCCACGCCACTGGTGGACGGTTCGCCGCACTTTGCGCGGACGGTACACCGGTACATGGACTACATTGTGCGCGAGTCCGACCAGCAAGCGGATTTTGGGGCCGCGCAGGGCGCAATTGAGCATCAGCGCGCTGCGTTGCGTCACCTAGCGCATCTAACCATTGCCGCGGCACCATCCGTTCACGTACCGGTCTTGTTGGCACAGGGTGGACAGGACACTGTGATCACACCGCAGACAGCGTTGAGGTCTCTGGCGTTATTCCGGGGCGCCCCCGCGTCATTGGCGTGGTACCCGGAGGCCAACCACATTCTGACTGCGGATCCCCACAGCCAGGCCCAGTTGAGTCGCGACGTGTTGGCATTTTTGGCCCGGCTCTAAAATTGTTAATTAATAAATCTAATTAAAGAAGAAGTGGGGTCGCGCTGGGCGCACCCCATCTGGAGGTAGAACATGACCACTGTTGGTCACATACGTAATGAATTATTAGGGTTGTTTCGGCGCAATGCCAAGGTGAACTACTCCGTGGCGTCATTGCAACGGGCACTGAAGCTAAGGGATAGTGCCGACATTAAGAACATGGTGACAGCGTTGAACGGCCTGATGAAGGAAAGCTTTATTCATCAGAACGAGCAGGAGCAGTACTCGTTGGGTGCCCCGAAGGCTGTCATCGTGGGTACTTTCCGTGGTAACGATAAGGGTTTCGGCTTTGTGAGCGTGGATGATTCCACCGACCGGATGTGTTTATCGCCCCACCAAACACGAAGCACGCTATTGACGGGGATACGGTTGAAATCAACATCCTGCACCCAGCCAAACCGGGTGATCCGCGGGGGGCTGATGGCGAAGTAACCAAGGTCACGGGACACAAGTACACGTCATTAGTAGGTGAATTTCAGCCGTTTTCGGACAAAGAAGCGCGGCAAACCGGCTTCATTGGTACGGTGACGAGTCCCGAAAAGAAGATCCACAAGTACCCCATCATGGTGGAGGATACGGGAATGCATCCCCAAGCCGGGGACATGGTGATGGTGGAAATTACCCACTACCCAGATAACCTGCATCCAGCCAGCATGACGGGATGATGAGTCAGAACCTCGGAAACAAGAACGACCCAGGTGTAGATATCATGAGTATCGTGATGTCCAACCACATTAAGTCCGAATTTCCACCGGAAGTATTAGCGCAGGCGCAAAATATCCCCGACCACGTGTTGGACAGTGACCGGACCGGTCGGCGCGATATTACCGACCAGGCCGTGGTGACGATTGACGGTGATGACTCCAAAGACTTTGACGATGCCGTCACGGTTTGGCGCTTGGACAACGGTAACTACCATTTGGGTGTCCACATTGCCGACGTTTCGTACTATGTGCGTCCGGGGACACCGCTTGATGATGAAGCGTATGACCGGGGCACGTCAACTTACCTGACGGACCGGGTCATCCCGATGTTGCCATTCCGGTTGAGTAACGGGATTTGTTCCCTGAACCTGACGTTGACCGGTTGGCAATGAGCTGTGATATGGAAATTGATGGGCAGGGCCACGTGGTCAATCACGACATCTACCCAAGCATCATTCGTTCACATGGGCGCTTGACGTACAACAACGTCAACAAGGCGCTTGACGGGGATGCTAGTGCGTTAGGTGACCGCCAGGAGTTGTTGCCGATGCTCCAAGACATGGCCCAGTTGCACCAGATTTTGTACAAGATGCGGCATGAACGTGGCGCAATCGACTTTGAAGAACATGAAGCCAAGATCATTGTGGACGATGTGGGTCACCCCATCGATATCGTCCTTCGCGAACGTGGCACCTCGGAACGGATGATTGAAAGCTTCATGCTTGCAGCTAATGAAACGGTCGCTAAGCACTACTACGATGCCCACCTGCCATTCCTTTACCGGGTGCACGAGCAGCCCGACAAGGATTCCATGAAGGAATTTATGGACTTCCTGGCGACCTTTGGCATTCAGATTCACAACGTGAAGGGCAAAGACGTCACGCCACGGATGTTGCAGCAAGTAGTGACGGACGTCGCCGGGACCCCAGAAGAAGCCATGGTCAACGTCAAGCTCTTGCGGAGCCTGCAGCAGGCCCGGTACTCACCGGACCCACTGGGCCACTTTGGGTTGGCCGCGAAGTACTACTCGCACTTCACCTCGCCAATTCGGCGTTATCCTGACCTGGTGGCGCACCGCATGATTCGTGAATATGCGCACAGCACCAGTGATGACGTGAAGGCGAAGTGGAAGCAGGTCTTGCCGGACATCGCGGTGCAAACCTCCACGGCCGAACGGCGGAGTGTGGACACTGAACGCGCCGTTGATGACCTGAAGAAGGCTGAGTACATGGAGGACAAAGTCGGCCAGGAATTCGACGCGGTGGTTTCCTCTGTACTGAGTTTCGGGATGTTTGTCGAGTTACCGAACACGGTTGAGGGGCTGGTGCACATCAGCAAC
>NZ_BBER01000010.1 GCF_001312865.1 Lacticaseibacillus thailandensis DSM 22698 = JCM 13996
TGAGCCGTTAGCTCAGTCGGTAGAGCATCTGACTTTTAATCAGAGGGTCGACAGTTCGAGCCTGTCACGGCTCATTCCAGTAGGATCAGTTTAATGCGGGTGTGGCGGAACTGGCAGACGCGCTAGATTTAGGTTCTAGTGGTTAATCAACCGTGGGGGTTCGAGTCCCTTCACCCGCAGCGTTGGCTGCCTTTGGCAGCTGCTTTACTTTTAGGCCGACTTAGCTCAGTTGGTAGAGCATCTGTCTTGTAAACAGGGGGTCGTAGGTTCGAATCCTATAGTCGGCATTTACCAACAATAATCATGCGGAAGTAGTTCAGTGGTAGAACATCACCTTGCCATGGTGGGGGTCGCGGGTTCGAATCCCGTCTTCCGCTTTGCATGAAGCCGCCGGGGTGGCGGAATTGGTAGACGCACTGGACTTAAAATCCAGCGGTGAGTAGTCACCGTACCGGTTCGAACCCGGTCCTCGGCAGAATGAACCATTTTAATATTACGCACCCATAGCGCAATTGGATAGAGTGTCTGACTACGAATCAGAAGGTTGTAGGTTCGACTCCTACTGGGTGCATTTTTAATCGGGAAATAGCTCAGCTTGGTAGAGCACCTGGTTTGGGACCAGGGGGTCGCAGGTTCGAATCCTGTTTTCCCGATGTGAATATATAAATAAGTATGCGGAAGTAGTTCAGTGGTAGAACATCACCTTGCCATGGTGGGGGTCGCGGGTTCGAATCCCGTCTTCCGCTTTTATAATATCGGGAAATAGCTCAGCTTGGTAGAGCGCTACGTTCGGGACGTAGAGGTCGCAGGTTCGAATCCTGTTTTCCCGACTCATTTGACGATTTAGCCGTCACGGTTAGACCGTTTTTTTTGTGCTTTCATTGACAAGTACTCCACAAACTGGTAACTTAAAGCACCAAACCACCGTGTTATAGGCTGACAAATCGTGTTTGGCAAACTTCATTAAAATAAGTATAATGGATGAAAGTCAAGATTAGTCAAATACAAGGGGTGGTGATCGCGTGCAAGCGCAAAGCATGTCGGATATTATTGAGGCGTACTTGAACGCAATACTGGCGGAGCAGCGACAAGTGGAGATTCGCCGGTCGGAAATTGCTGAACGGTTCAACTGTGTACCTTCGCAGATCAATTACGTGCTAAAGACCCGCTTTACCCCGCAGCGTGGCTATGCGGTGGAGAGTAAGCGCGGCGGTGGCGGGTATATTCGCATCGTGAAGGCGCAGTTGCGCGATGAACAGGAACCATTGACCTGATGCGGGCCCACGTTCCCGACCACTTACGTGAAAGTGACGCTCGCGTAATGACGCAGCAATTGTTCGATGCACACGTCATTGCACGTGAGACTGGTAACGCGATGTTGGCGGCGATGAGTCACCATACGTTAGCCATTGCCGATAGTGAGTCAGAACAGGTTATCCGGGCACGGTTGATGCGTGCGTTTCTGGATAGTCTGCGGTATGAACGTTAACCACGTTCCAGGAGGTATAGTATGGATAATTTATTTACGATCAGTGCCAAGAATGTGCTGTTAATCGCACAGGAACAGGCCAAGTCCTTCCACCACCATGCAGTGGGCTCTGAACACATCCTCCTGGCTTTGGTTGTTGAACAAGAGGGCGTTGCCGGCAAAACTTTGCGGCAACTGGGCGTCAATGAGGACGAGGTCCACGACGACATTGAAGCCTTCACCGGTTACGGAACTGTGCCCGACAGCGCGTTGGGTCCGGACAGCTTTTTGCCCTACTCACCCAAAGGCAAAGCCATTTTGGCCGCCGCTGGTGATGAGGCTAAGCAGATCGGCGCGGTCAAAATCGGTACGGAGCACATCCTGTTGGGATTACTGCGTGATGACGATACCATCGCCGCCAAGATCATTCAGAATTCCGATTTGTCCCTCACTAAATTACGGCAACTGGTATTGAAGAAAATGGGCGTGACCGAGCGGCAGCAGGCCAAGCGTCCCCGTGCGCGTCAGCGCCAAACGGTGGAGACCCCAACGCTTGACGGGTTGGCCCGCGACTTAACCCAAACCGCCCGTGAAAACAAACTGGACCCCGTGGTGGGTCGGAACCAAGAAATTCACCGCCTGATTCAAGTCCTGGCGCGGCGGACCAAGAACAACCCGGTGCTTGTTGGCGAACCTGGTGTCGGTAAAACGGCGGTGGTCGAAGGCTTTGCTCAGCGTATCGTCGCCGGTGACGTGCCGGTGGAAATGCGCCAGAAGCGGCTGATGATGCTCGACATGGGCTCATTAGTTGCCGGTACTAAGTATCGTGGTGAGTTTGAGGACCGCTTGAAGAAGGTCATCGAGGAGGTAGCCGCCAACGGGCAAGTTATCCTGTTTATTGACGAGCTGCACACCTTGATTGGGGCCGGTGGTGCTGAAGGCGCCATCGATGCTTCCAACATTCTGAAGCCAGCGTTGGCCCGGGGTGAGCTGCAACTCATCGGTGCTACCACCCTGGATGAATACCAAAAGTACATTGAAAAGGACGCGGCCCTAGAGCGGCGGTTTGCTACCATTCAGGTCAACGAACCAAGCACCGACGATGCGTTCAAGATTTTGCAGGGCTTACGCCCACGCTATGAACAGCACCACGGTATTACCATTAGTGATGCTGCACTCTCCGCGGCTGTCCGCTTGTCTAACCGGTACATCTCGTCACGGTTCTTGCCGGACAAGGCTATTGACCTGGTTGATGAAGCTGCGGCCATGGTACGTCTGGATGCGGATGAGCAGCCGACTGCGGCCGATAAGGACGCGCAGAAACTCGCTAAATTGGTTGCTGACAAAGAAGAGGCCATCAGTGAACAGGACTTCGAAGCTGCTGCTAAGATTCGTGCGCGCGAGATGAAGTTGCGCGACAAAATTGCGAACAACGCCGCGGTCGCCGATAGCGATGACGGTGAGCCACACGTACGGACCGATGTTGTGGTTGGCGAGGAAGATATTGCCAAAGTTGTAGCTCAATGGACGGGGGTTCCGGTTACCCAGCTCACGAGTAAGGACAGCGAGCGGTTGATCAAGCTTGAACGCGTCCTGCACCATCGGGTCATTGGTCAGGATGAGGCCGTGAGTGCGGTTGCCCGGGCCATTCGGCGGGCACGTAGCGGTATCAAGGACCTAACCGGCCAATTGGGAGCTTTATGTTCCTCGGCCCAACTGGGTTGGTAAGACGGAATTGGCCAAGGCTTTGGCTGAAGCCATGTTCGGGAGTGAAGATGCCCTCATCCGTGTCGACATGTCCGAGTACATGGAAAAGTACAGTACTAGCCGCCTCATTGGGGCAGCACCGGGTTACGTCGGCTACGAAGAGGGTGGCCAGCTCACGGAAAAGGTTCGTAACAAACCATATTCCGTTGTGCTGTTGGATGAAGTTGAAAAAGCTCACCCGGATGTCTTCAACCTGTTGCTGCAGGTGCTTGATGATGGTTACCTGCGTGACGCCAAGGGGCGGATGGTCGACTTCCGGAACACCATCCTGATTATGACCTCGAACTTAGGGGCAACCGCGCTACGTGACGAAAAGAGCGTCGGTTTTGGTGCCGAAAACCATGGTCATGATTATGAGGCCACCAAGGCTCGGGTACTGGAGGAACAGAAGAAGTACTTCCGTCCTGAATTCATCAACCGGATTGACGAAACGATCGTCTTCCACAGTCTGGGCAAAAAGGAGTTGCACGCCATCGTGAAGTTGATGGCCAAGACGCTGATCAACCGGGTCACGGCGATGGGCATCGGCGTCCGGATCACGCCCGCCGCGGTGGACGCGATTGCCAAAGCCGGCTTTGATCCTGAATACGGCGCCCGGCCGTTACGG
Organism: Lacticaseibacillus thailandensis DSM 22698 = JCM 13996; assembly: GCF_001312865.1. GTDB lineage: Bacteria > Bacillota > Bacilli > Lactobacillales > Lactobacillaceae > Lacticaseibacillus > Lacticaseibacillus thailandensis. The sequence goes on from NZ_BBER01000010.1 coordinate 3,843, forward strand.
CGGGCCCTCCAGAGCAAGGTTGAAGACCGGATGAGTGAAATTTTGCTGGCGGGTGATGCCGTTGCTGGTGACACCATCGTTATTGGTGCCCGTAAAGGTAACATCACCTTCGACGTTAAGAAGCAGGAGCACCCCGCGGACGACGCCGTGACCATCCAGTAATTTCATTGACATGCAACCAGAAGACTGATAATATTATCACCAGTTGCATTTCGGTTACGAAGCAGAAGGTTAAGCGCGATCTATTGTCCGCGTGGCGCCGCAGAAAAAGTCAAAAGCAGTGGCGTGAATTTACTGCTTTTGGTTTTTTTTTGCCTGTAAGGTCGTAACCGTAGCAGTTGTAATCTGACTTAACAAAATTTACGTTCTCTTTACAATGGATTGCCGCCAATATTTTAGAGGGGTGAACAACTTGGCAGAGCAGCACTTAGGACACAATGTGAACTACGGTAAGCACCGTACGCGCCGGTCATACTCCCGGATCAAGGAAGTTTTGGACCTGCCCAACCTGATTGAAATTCAAACGAATTCCTACCAGTGGTTCCTCGACGAAGGCCTGAAGGAAATGTTCGACGATATCATGCCGATTTCCGATTTCCAGGGTAACTTGAGTCTGGAATACGTTGATTACCAGTTGCTAGAACCAAAGTACACGGTGGAGGAAGCTCGTCAGCACGACGCCAACTACTCCGCACCGTTGCACGTGACGCTACGTTTGACGAACCACGAAACTGGTGAGATCAAGTCGCAAGACGTCTTCTTTGGTGACTTCCCGCTGATGACTGAACAAGGTACCTTCATCATTAACGGGGCCGAACGGGTAATCGTTTCGCAGTTGGTACGTTCCCCTGGGGTGTACTTCAACAGCGAAATCGATAAGAACAGCCGCACGACTTGGGGGACGACCGTTATCCCTAACCGTGGTGCATGGCTGGAATACGAAACCGACGCTAAGGACATTGCTTACGTCCGTATCGACCGGACGCGGAAGATTCCGTTGACCGAACTGGTACGGGCGCTGGGCTTTGGCTCGGATCAAGACATCATCGACATGTTCGGTGACAGCGATTCGTTGATGCTGACGTTGGAAAAGGACGTCCACAAAGACACGAACGATTCCCGGACTGATGAGGCCCTGAAGGACATTTACGAACGGTTACGCCCAGGCGAACCAAAGACGGCTGACTCCAGTCGCTCCTTGCTGTACGCCCGGTTCTTTGACCCGAAGCGTTACGACATGGCTCGTGTTGGCCGTTACAAGGTCAACAAGAAGCTGTCCTTGAAGTCCCGCCTATTGGGTCAGACGCTGGCTGAGACGCTGGCTGACCCCGATACCGGTGAAGTGATCGCCAAAAAGGGTGACCGTGTGACCCACAAGATGATGGATACACTGGGCCAGTACCTGGACCGCGACGACTTTAAAACCGTCACCTACCAGCCGAACGAAGACGGTGTCCTCCAAGACCCCGTTACGTTGCAGGTAGTGAAGGTTTACTCCCAGGTAACACCGGACAAAGAAGTCAACATGATCGGTAATGGTCACATTGACGAATTGCTGAAGCACCTAACGCCAGCCGACATCTTGGCATCGATGAACTACTTCTTGCTGCTGCAAGAAGGCATCGGTTCGACCGATGACATCGACCATTTGGGTAACCGGCGGATCCGTTCCGTGGGTGAACTGCTACAGAACCAGTTCCGTATCGGTTTGTCCCGGATGGAACGGGTGGTCCGTGAGCGGATGTCCATTCAGGACACTTCCACCGTTACGCCACAGCAATTGATTAACATTCGGCCAGTGGTTGCATCCATTAAGGAATTCTTTGGTTCATCCCAGCTGTCACAGTTCATGGACCAGACCAACCCGTTGGGTGAATTGACGCATAAGCGGCGTCTGTCCGCCTTAGGACCTGGTGGTTTGACCCGTGATCGTGCCGGTTACGAAGTGCGTGACGTGCACTACACACATTATGGGCGGATGTGCCCAATCGAAACGCCTGAAGGGCCTAACATTGGGCTGATCAACAGCCTGGCTAGTTACGCCGTGGTTAACCGTTATGGCTTCATCGAAACGCCATACCGGCGTGTCGACTGGACGACCCACAAGGTTACCGACAAGATTGATTACCTGACGGCTGACGAAGAAGATAACTTCGTTGTTGCCCAAGCCAACTCCGTGTTAAACGAAGACGGTACGTTCCGTGACGCGACCGTTCTGGCCCGGCACAAGGATGACAACATTGAAGTTAGTCCTGAGAAGGTTGACTACATGGACGTTTCGCCAAAGCAAGTAGTTGCTGTGGCCACGGCCTGCATTCCGTTCTTGGAAAACGACGACTCCAACCGTGCCCTGATGGGTGCCAACATGCAGCGTCAGGCCGTACCTTTGGTTCGCCCCCACGCACCGTTGGTTGCCACGGGGATGGAGTACAAAGCTGCGCATGACTCTGGTACTGCGTTGCTTGCTAAGCACCCTGGTCGTGTGGAGTACGTTGACGCCAAGGTCATCAAGGTACGGCGTCAAGACGACACGCAGGATGTTTACCACCTGATGAAATTCCGGCGTAGTAACGCCAACAAGAACTACAACCAAACACCAATCGTACGTTTGGGTGACCAGGTTGACGCCGGCGAGATTATCGCCGACGGGCCAGCCATGGACCAGGGCGAATTAGCCTTGGGCCAGAACCCAATTATCGCCTTCATGACGTGGAACATGTACAACTACGAAGATGCCATCGTTATGTCCGAGCGTCTGGTGAAGGAAGATATTTACACCTCGATTCATATTGAGGAGTACGAGTCCGAATCACGTGACACCAAGCTGGGACCTGAAGAGGTCACCCGCGAAATTCCTAACGTTGGTGACGACGCCTTGAAGGACCTGGATGAGGACGGGATCGTCCGCATTGGGGCCGAAGTTAAGGACGGCGACATCCTGGTTGGTAAGGTTACGCCCAAGGGTGTGACGGAACTGTCCGCTGAAGAGCGGCTGTTGCACGCCATCTTTGGTGAAAAGGCTCGTGAAGTCCGTGATACTTCCCTCCGTGTTCCGCATGGTGGTGGTGGTATCGTGCAGGACGTCAAGATCTTCACGCGTGAAGATGGTGACGAACTGTCTCCAGGTGTCAACATGATGGTCCGGGTTTACATCACCCAGAAGCGTAAGATTCAGGTTGGTGACAAGATGGCCGGTCGTCATGGTAACAAGGGTACTGTTTCCATCGTGGTTCCTGAAGAGGATATGCCATACTTACCAGACGGTACGCCAGTTGACATTTGTCTGTCACCAATGGGTGTGCCATCCCGTATGAATATTGGGCAGGTACTTGAACTGCACTTGGGGATGGCCGCACGTAAGTTAGGCATCCACGTCGCTACACCAGTCTTTGATGGTGCGACTGAAGATGACATGTGGGCCACCGTTAAGGAAGCCGGTATGGCTAGCGATGGTAAGAGTGTGCTGTATGATGGCCGCACTGGTGAACCGTTCGAAACGCGGGTTGCCGTCGGGGTTATGTACTACATGAAACTCTCCCACATGGTTGATGACAAGATCCATGCTCGTTCCATTGGACCTTACTCCTTGGTTACGCAGCAGCCGCTGGGTGGTAAAGCTCAGTTTGGTGGCCAGCGTTTCGGGGAAATGGAAGTTTGGGCCCTTGAAGCCTATGGTGCTGCTTACACCCTGCAAGAAATTCTGACGTACAAGTCCGATGATGTTGTGGGTCGTGTGAAAACGTACGAGGCGATCGTTAAGGGCGAACCAATTCCGCACCCAGGTGTCCCAGAAAGTTTCCGGGTTCTGGTGAAGGAATTGCAGTCTTTGGGCTTGGACATGAAGGTGCTTGACACCCAGAAGAACGAAATTGAACTGCGTGACCTGGACGACGATGATGACGAAGGCGGTTCCGCCGACGCATTAGCGAAATTTGCGGCTCAGCAGGAAGAAAAGAAGGCAGCTGAAGCGGAAGCTAAGGCTGCACAGCAAAAAGATAACGAATAGGAGGGTACCCTGTGATTGACGTCAACAAGTTTGACAGTATGCAAATCAACCTGGCATCGCCAGACAAGATTCGCAGCTGGTCGTATGGGGAAGTTAAAAAAACCCGAAACCATCAACTACCGTACGTTGAAGCCAGAACGCGACGGTCTGTTCGACGAGCGCATCTTTGGCCCGACCAAGGACTGGACCTGTGCTTGTGGTAAGTACAAAGGCATTCGGTACAAGGGCATTGTTTGTGACCGTTGTGGTGTTGAAGTTACCCGTGCTAACGTTCGCCGTGAGCGGATGGGCCACATTGAGTTGGCTGCACCGGTTTCCCACATCTGGTACTTCAAGGGTATCCCTAGCCGGATGGGCCTGGTACTGGACATGTCGCCACGCTCCCTCGAAGAAGTAATCTACTTTGCTTCCTACGTTGTGATTGACCCAATGGACACACCATTGGTCAAGAAGCAACTCCTGACCGAAAATGAATACCGTGAAAAGTACGAAGAGTACAACGGTAAGTTTGTGGCCAAGATGGGTGCTGAAGGGGTCAAGGAACTGCTGGAGCAGGTTGACCTGGAGAAGGAAGTTGCTGACCTCAAGGAACAGCTGAAGAAGGCAACCGGTCAGAAGCGGACCCGTGCCATTCGTCGGTTGGACATCTTGGATGCCTTCCTCGAATCTGGCAACAAGCCGGAGTGGATGGTTATGGACACGATTCCGGTTATCCCACCGGACTTGCGGCCCATGGTGCAACTTGAAGGTGGTCGGTTTGCCACTTCCGACCTGAACGACTTGTACCGGCGGGTTATCAACCGTAACAACCGGTTGAAGCGCCTGCTGGACCTCAAGGCACCAAACATCATTGTCCAGAACGAAAAGCGGATGTTGCAGGAAGCCGTCGACGCCCTGATCGACAACGGTCGTCGTGGCCGTCCCGTTACGGGTCCTGGTAACCGTCCGTTGAAGAGTTTGTCACACCTGCTCAAAGGTAAGCAGGGCCGGTTCCGTCAAAACCTGCTCGGCAAGCGTGTTGACTACTCTGGCCGTTCGGTTATCGACGTTGGCCCTACGCTGAAGTTTTACCAGTGTGGGTTGCCCCGTGAAATGGCTTTGGAACTGTTCAAGCCATTCGTGATGCGCGAATTGGTTAAGCGTGACCTGGCCAGCAACATTAAGAACGCCCGGCGGAAGATCGACCGTCAGGATGATGACATTTGGGATGTTTTGGCCGATGTCATCAAGGAACGGCCAGTACTCCTGAACCGTGCGCCTACGCTGCACCGTTTGGGGATTCAAGCCTTTGAACCCGTTCTGGTTGATGGTAAGGCGATGCGTTTGCACCCAATCGTGTGTGAAGCCTACAACGCCGACTTTGATGGTGACCAAATGGCTATCCATGTGCCACTGTCTGATGAAGCTCAGGCTGAAGCGCGCATGCTGATGCTGGCGGCACACCACATCCTGGCACCTAAGGATGGTAAGCCAATCGTTACGCCTTCTCAAGATATCGTTTTGGGGAACTACTTCTTGACGATTGAGGAACCAGGCAAAGTTGGCGAAGGCATGATCTTCAAGGATCCTGCCGAAGTCATCATGGCGCATGAGGATGGCGACGTCACGTTGCATACTCGCATTGGCCTGTCTACGGAAGGTCTGCCCAACAAGCCGTTCGGTGATGATCAGCGTGGTAAAATCATGGTCACCAGCGTGGGTAAGGTCATCTTTAACGAAATCATGCCCGAAGGTTTGCCGTTCCTGAACGAACCGACGCGTGACAACATCGTTAATGGTGTACCGGACAAGTACTTCTTGGCAGAAGGTCAGGATATTAACGATTACTTGGCCAACGCGGAACCAATCAGTCCGTTCAAGAAGGGCTTCTTGTCCGACATCATTGCCGAGGTCTTCAAGACCTACAAGGTGCAGCGGACTAGTGACCTGTTGGATGACATGAAGACCCTGGGTTACACGCAGGCCACCAAGTCTGGCTTGACTGTTGGGGTTGCCGATGTGCCTCACTTGCCTGAAAAAGCGGACATCGTCGCTGAAGCCCACAAGCAGGTCGACATGGTTTCCAAGCAGTTCCGGCGTGGGTTGATCACTGATGACGAACGTCATGAGCGGGTCATTTCCATCTGGAACGACGCGAAGGACCAGGTTCAGCAGAAGCTGATCGAACACTTTGACCAGAAGAACCCTATCTCCATGATGAGTGATTCTGGTGCCCGTGGTAACATTTCTAACTTTACCCAGCTTGCCGGGATGCGTGGTCTGATGGCTGCGCCTAACGGTGGATGATGGAAGTGCCCGTTATCTCGAACTTCCGTGAAGGCTTGTCCGTCATGGAAATGTTTATGAGTACTCATGGTGCACGTAAAGGGATGACCGATACCGCCTTGAAGACCGCCGATTCTGGTTATCTGACGCGGCGTCTGGTCGACGTTGCCCAGGATGTCATCGTCCGTGAAGAGGACTGTGGCACTGACCGTGGTTTGGTTGTTCGGGCCATCACTGAAGGTAACGAAATGATCGAACCGCTGTACGACCGTCTGGTTGGCCGTTACAACATGAAGACCATCCGTGATCCGAAGACGGGCGAAATTTTGGTACCACGCATGACGCTGATGGACGAAGATATCGCCCAGAAGGTTGTTGATGCTGGTGTCGAAGAAGTCACGATCCGTTCCGTCTTCTGCTGCAACACCCGTCATGGTGTTTGCCAGAAGTGCTACGGCCGTAACTTGGCTACTGGTGAAGAAGTTGAAGTTGGTGAAGCTGTTGGTACTGTTGCCGCTCAGTCGATCGGTGAACCAGGTACCCAGCTGACCATGCGTAACTTCCATACCGGTGGTGTTGCCGGTGGTGAAGATATTACCCAAGGGCTGCCTCGTGTTCAGGAAATCTTTGAAGCACGTAACCCTAAAGGGCTGGCTGTTATTACTGAAGTTACTGGTGAAATTACCGGGATCGATGAGAACCCGGCTGAACACACCCGTGAAATTACCGTTCAGGGTACGACTGACACGCGGACGTACAACGTACCGTACGCTTCCAGTGTGGCCGTTGCCGAAGGTGATCACGTTGAACGTGGTGACCGTCTGACTGGTGGTTCAATCGACCCGAAGGAACTGATTAAGGTCAGCGACGTGATGGTGACCGAAAACTACCTGCTCAGTGAAGTACAGAAGGTTTACCGTATGCAAGGGGTTGAAATCGGGGATAAGCACGTTGAGGTCATGGTGCGGCAGATGCTGCGCAAGATCCGTGTGCTCGACCCTGGTGATACCGACATCTTGCCTGGTACCCTGTTGGATATCGGTGACTTCAAGGACCAGAACCGCGACACCATCATTAGTGGTGGTATTCCGGCTACTGGCCGGGCCGTCCTACTCGGGATCACGAAGGCGTCCCTGGAGACGAACAGCTTCCTGTCCGCCGCTTCCTTCCAGGAAACGACCCGTGTCCTGACGGATGCCTCCATCCGCGGGAAGAACGACCCACTGGTTGGTTTGAAGGAAAATGTTATCATCGGGAAGATCATTCCTGCTGGTACTGGTATGGCTACTTACCGTCACGAGGAACCAAAGACGGTCGGTACTGTTTCTGACAATGTGTACTCTATTTCTGACATTGAACAGCAGATGAAGGAAACGGACACGCAGGGTGAGGATACAGACAAGTAGTTGGTTTTGCCCACTACTTGACGTCCTAGTTACACAAAAGGAGCTTGTCGCAATTCGTTGCGGCAAGCTCCTTTGCGTTACATATAGCAATGAGGTGTTGGTTGCAGGCGGGGATTATTCCACCGCGAGTAACCTTACGTCACTGACCCCGTTTAGAACCTTGAGGGCGGCGGTGAGGTCATCCAGCGTTCCGGTCAGGCTGGAGACGTCAAACGAGATGGTCACACTCGCCCATTCATGAATGGGGATGTTTTGGTTGATGGTCAAGATGTTGGCCGCTGCGTGTGACAGGGCCGCCAGCACCTCGGATAGGACACCCCGCGAGTGATGGAGCATCAGTGAGATTACGGCCTTCCGGGTCGCGGGCTGGGAGTCGGCGGCAAAGACCAGGTCCTTATACTTATAGTAGGTTCCGCGACTGATGCCAACCTGCTTGACGGCCTCACTGACCTGCTTCACGCTTCCGTTTTCGAGCAGGGTCCGGGCCGCAATCACTTTCTCAATGACTGCCGGTAGCATGGAGCTATCGACAATATAATATTTTTCCATAAGGGAACTTCCCTTCCGTGGTAGTATGTATTGGCTGCACGCCGGGTGGGTCATGGCGCGCAACTGATAGGTTCAATCTTAATATGTTTATCATAGTAAGACAAGTGTATATGCTCCTATCACAAGTAGCGGCGCAACGTGGCTACGGTGACAACGACAATACCAGCGAGGGTGAGTGCGGGGACAAAGGGGATGCGGCGTGTGTGGCGCCAGCAACTATGCGCCAACCCCAGCCCACACGCCAGCAGAATCGTCAGCAGGACGCTGGAAAGGCCGAGACAAGCACCAAGCGCACCCATCACCAGTACGTCGGCACTGCCCAATCCATGGGTGCTCCAAGCAAGTAACCCGACGACCGCCATGGTGCTGAGGCTACGGCGAGCAGGCGCCAGTCCCGCATGGCCCCATACAGGCAGATGATGGTCGTCCACACTTCAAGCGGGTAGGCGGGGATGCTCATGGTGTGGAGGTCACAGTAAGCAAAGTAGGTCAGGGGGCCAAAGCAGAGTACGAGTTGGACGGGTTGAAGCCAGAACATGGGCATACCTCCGGGTGAGATGTTTTCATAGGGAGATTTCGCCATTTTGGGTCGGCGAGTCGGTGGTTAAGGCCAAAATTATCAGTTTGTCGGTTTTCGCGTTACAATCGGGGCAGAGCGGGGGATCACTTCGTTGGTGGCTGCTGTGGGAGATTGAAACGCGCTGCATCCCGCAGAAACTTGCACGTAAAGCGTTTCAGCAGTGAAACCAAGCACGGGCTTCACCGCTAAAGCGCGTTACGTTCTAGTTTCTGAACGTGGGGTTCCGCTCCCTGATTGAAACGAGCTGCGCCCCCCAGAAAACTACCGCGTAGCAGACTATAGCCAAAAGGCTAAGTGCGAGCCTTCCGGCTATTGTCCACTACACGCTCGTTTTCTGCACAGCCGGCTTCGTTCGCTTAAATAAACAGTTGACTTTCCCCGTGAAAACTTTGTATACTATCAAAGGTGCTTTTTTTCAGTTTATGCGGTTCACCCGACGGCTGACTGGCACCGCGCCAAACTGCCGCCGAAGTGGCCATTTTTTTACAATCAAAAATGAACCGCCCGGATGTGTGGACTTAAATAAGTAGTACCGAAATCGAAAGGAGGAACCTAGATATGCCAACAATTAACCAACTGGTACGTCAAGGTCGTAAGTCTCATGGCAAGAAGAGTAATGCTCCTGCCTGAACTTTAGCTACAACAGTAAGACAAAGTCTTTGGGTGACAACCCTGCACCTCAGAAGCGTGGTGTTGCTACCCGTGTTGGTACGATGACACCAAAGAAGCCAAACTCCGCCCTGCGGAAGTACGCTCGTGTACGTCTCTCCAACCTGATTGAAGTTACGGCTTACATCCCTGGTGAAGGCCACAACCTGCAGGAACACTCGGTCGTTTTGATCCGTGGTGGTCGTGTCAAGGACTTGCCTGGGGTTCGTTACCACATCGTTCGTGGTGCCTTGGATACTGCCGGTGTTGACGGCCGTATGCAGAGCCGTTCCAAGTACGGTGCAAAGCGCCCTAAGAAGAAGTAATTCGTAATGGAAACGCCCGTTAACGGGTAATAAACAATTAGGAGGGTTTTAGGATGCCACGTAAAGGCTACGTTAAAAACCGAGATGTCCTGCCTGACCCAGTTTACAACTCAAAGCTGGTTACCCGCTTGATCAACCACATGATGGTTGATGGCAAGCGTGGTAAGGCGCAGAAGATTCTCTACGATGCATTTGACATTATTAAGGAACAAACTGGTAACGACCCAGTCGAAGTTTTCGAAGAGGCAATGAAGAACGTTATGCCTGTTCTGGAAGTTAAGGCTCGTCGTATCGGTGGTTCTAACTACCAGGTGCCAATCGAAGTTCGACCAGAACGTCGGACCACTTTGGGCCTGCGCTGGATCGTACAGTACGCGCGTTCTCGTGGTGAACACACCATGGACGAGCGGCTGGCCCGCGAACTGATGGATGCCGCCAACAACACTGGTGCAGCCGTTAAGAAGCGTGAAGATACCCACCGTATGGCAGACGCCAACCGGGCATTTGCACACTATCGTTGGTAATATGAAGGGCTATTATATGCGGTTGCTACGCCATATAGTAGCCCTTTCTTTGAACCAACTTCATTTGAACAGCACAATGGGTGCTGTCACTCTGTATTAACTTGAGAGGAGTAAATCTTTCACATGGCTAACAAGCGTGAATTCCCACTTGAAAAGACCCGTAACATTGGATCATGGCCCACATCGATGCTGGTAAAACTACTACCACTGAACGTATCCTGTACTACACAGGTAAAATTCACAAAATCGGTGAAACTCATGACGGTGCTTCCCAGATGGACTGGATGGCTCAGGAACAAGAGCGTGGTATCACGATCACTTCCGCCGCTACTACCGCCCACTGGAAGGGTAACCGTATCAACATCATCGATACCCCAGGACATGTTGACTTCACTATCGAAGTTGAACGTTCCCTGCGTGTTTTGGATGGTGCCATCACCGTGCTAGATGCTCAGGCTGGGGTTGAACCTCAGACCGAAAACGTTTGGCGTCAGGCTACCACATACAGTGTTCCGCGGATCGTGTTCGTCAACAAGATGGACAAGGTCGGCGCCGACTTCCAGTACTCCGTGGGTACTATCCGCGACCGTCTGGGTGCCAACGCCCACGCTATCCAGTTGCCGATCGGTGCTGAAGACAAGTTTGAAGGGGTTATCGACCTCCTTGAAATGAAGGCCGACCTGTACGACGAAGACGAATTGGGGACGGAATGGGATACTGTTGAGATCCCTGACGAATATAAGGAACAGGCAGAGAAAGCTCGCCAGGACCTTGTTGAAGCCGTTGCCGATGTTGACGATGACATTATGGAAAAGTACCTGAATGGTGACGACATTAGTGTGCCGGAACTGAAGGCTGCTATCCGTAAGGCGACCATCAACCTGGAATTCTTCCCTGTTCTGGCTGGCTCTGCCTTCAAGAACAAGGGTGTCCAGATGCTGCTCGACGCCACGGTCGACTACCTGCCTAGCCCACTGGACGTTAAGCCATATAACGCCAAGGACCCAGAAACTGGTGAAGAAGTTGAATTGATGGCCGGTGACGACAAGCCGTTCGCTGCGTTGGCTTCAAGATTGCCACCGACCCATTCGTTGGTCGTCTGACTTTCATCCGTGTTTACACTGGTAGTTTGGAATCCGGTTCCTACGTTGAGAACACGACGAAGGGCAAGCGTGAACGTGTTGGTCGTCTGTTGCAAATGCACAGTAACCACCGTCAGGAAATCCCTGAAGTCTTCTCTGGTGATATTGCGGCCGTTATCGGTTTGAAGAACACCACTACTGGTGATTCCCTGACCGACCAGGACCACCCACTGGTATTGGAATCCCTTGAAATTCCTGACCCAGTTATCCAGGTTTCCGTTGAACCTAAGTCCAAGGAAGACCGCGACAAGCTTGATGTTGCCATCCAGAAGCTGGCCGAAGAAGACCCAACGTTCCAGGCGGAAACTAACCCTGAAACTGGTGAAACTTTGATCGCCGGCATGGGTGAACTGCACTTGGACATCATGGTTGACCGTATGCGGCGTGAATTCAATGTTGACGCCCAGATTGGTGAACCACAAGTTGCCTACCGTGAAACCTTCACCAAGCAAGCTAGCGCCCAAGGTAAGTTTGTGCGTCAGTCTGGTGGTAAAGGTCAGTATGGTGATGTTTGGATCGAGTTCACTCCTAACGAAGAGGGCAAAGGCTTCGAATTCGAAGACGCCATCGTCGGTGGTGTGGTTCCGCGTGAATACATTCCATCCGTTGAGCAGGGTCTGAAGGAAGCTATGGCTAACGGTGTGTTGGCCGGCTACCCATTGATTGACGTTAAGGCCAAGCTTTACGATGGTTCTTACCACGAAGTCGATTCTTCCGAAGCTGCGTTCAAGGTTGCCGCATCCATGGCTTTGAAGGCTGCTGCGCCTAAGGCCGGTGCCGTCATCCTGGAACCAATCATGAAGGTTGAAATCGTGGCTCCAGAAGACAACTTTGGTGACGTTATGGGCCAGGTTACTGCCCGTCGTGGCCGTGTTGAAGGTATGGAAGCCCGCGGTAACGCCCAGGTCGTTAACGCCATGGTACCGTTGGCCGAAATGTTCGGTTACGCGACGACCCTGCGTTCTGCTACCCAGGGTCGTGGGACCTTCACGATGACCTTTGACCACTACGAAGCAACGCCAAAGTCCATCCAAGAAGAGATCATCAAGAAAAACGGTGGCCAGTAATTAAACTGGTTGCTTAAACGAAACGCCCGCTGCGGGTTTAGCCGTAGCGGGCGTTTTTTTTGCATACGCGTGCGCAGGCTGGCACGCAAGTTACTATGGTAAGGGCCGTTAAATGACCTCGGCGCCCAACGCGGAACGGAAGTGGTTCAGTGCCCAGTCCTGGCCACCCGGTGTGAACGTCGCGGTCGCGTTGGTCGGGATGGTCAACGCGTAACCCAAGTTGTACGCGTCCACGGCGGTGTGCAGGACGCAGATGTCGGTGCAGACACCGACAAGGGTGATAGTACGAATCGACCGTTAACGTAGCCAGAGGTCAAGCGGCGTGCCAGCAAAGCTGGAGTAGCGGGTCTTGGCAAAGGCGTGCACCTGCGCGTCAGCGTGGTGCGCGGCATACCATTCCCCGGTGTGGCCATAAAATGCGCGCCCCCAAGTGTCACGTTCGTTGTGGGGTGGGAAGAGCTTGGTCTCAGGATGGTACTGGTCGCCGGCAACATGCAGGTCAGTCGGTAGGTACACCCAGCCACCGTCAGCCAGAGTTTGGTCGGCTGCAGCCACGATGGCGTCGTCAATAGCCTGAGCGGGGGCGCCGGCCGTGAGGGCACCATTGGGCGCAACAAAGTCGTTAGTGTAATCGATAATCAGTAGGGCGTGAGTCATGAGCATATCCTCCAGTTTGTGTTCACTAAGCATCGGTGTTAATGTATATGCACGGTGCGTGCGTTGGTGTCTTGACACCTGATTTTACACCAGAAAATGCGGGATGAAAATGGGTGTATGGGGTTGCGCTCCCCAGAATAGCTGTTTGTCCCTGAACGCGAACGTGTACGGGCAAATTACGGGGTCGGCACGCGCAAACGCGAACGTTGCAAATTACGCGAGAAAGCTGTATAAAGGCCTTGAACTCGGCGTTAATATCATGTATACTAACAAAGTTGCAGGTTAATTCGGGGCGCAGTGTGCGCTCCGCGGCGGTTTGCACAAGCATAGCGTGGATGTGAGAGGTTGCGACACGCCCGGCCGCTTTGCCACGGAGAGCGCGACGGAAATTTTCACGGAGCTAGTCTACTAAAGATAATAGACGAAGGAGGACACACAATGGCAAAACAGAAGATTCGGATCCGGCTTAAGGCTTACGAGCACCGGATTATCGATCAGTCCGCAGAAAAGATTGTCGAGACCGCAAAGCGCACAGGTGCTACGATCTCTGGCCCAATCCCACTGCCAACGGAACGCACACTTTACACGGTGCTACGTTCACCGCATAAGCACAAGGATTCACGGGAACAGTTCGAAATGCGCACGCACAAGCGTCTGATCGACATTGTTAACCCAACGCCAAAGACAGTTGATGCTTTAATGAAGCTCGACCTGCCAAGCGGTGTTGATATCGAGATTAAACTTTAATCTGTAAGAAACTGGAGGTGTACCCATTGTCTCGAAAAGGAATCTTAGGTAAAAAGGTCGGCATGACCCAGGTCTTCACTGAAAACGGCGAGTTGGTTCCAGTAACTGTCATTGACGTTACTGGCAACAAGGTGTTGCAGGTTAAGACTAACGAAACTGATGGCTATGAAGCCGTTCAGCTCGGGTTTGACGACAAGCGTGAAGTTCTGTCCAACAAGCCAGAAGCTGGCCACGCAAAGAAGGCAGACACCACCCCTAAGCGCTTCATTAAGGAGATCCGCGATGTAGCGCTTGATGATTATGAGGTCGGTGCCGAAGTAAAGGCTGACACCTTTGCAGCAGGCGACATCGTGGATGTCACCGGGATTACAAAGGGTCACGGATACCAAGGTAACATCAAGAAAGACGGTCAGCGTCGCGGTCCTATGGCCCACGGTTCTCGTTACCACCGTCGTCCTGGTTCACTTGGTGCCATCATTAACCGTGTGTTCCCTGGTAAGAAGTTGCCAGGCCGCATGGGTAACAAGAAGGTTACCATGCAGAACCTCGAAGTTGTGGCCGTAGATACGGATCACAACGTATTGCTCATCAAGGGTAACGTCCCTGGGGCAAACAAGTCCTTTGTTACCGTTCGCACGGCTGTTAAGTCGGTCGCAAAATAAATCACGAAGGGAGGACATTAACAGATGGCTAACGTTACTTTGTACAAGCAAGATGGCTCTGAGAACGGCTCCGTTGAATTAAACGATGCTATTTTCGCCATTGAACCAAACCAGAACGTGGTGTTTGATGCAATCATCATGCAGCGTGCTTCTCTTCGTCAGGGCACCCACGCGGTTAAGAACCGTTCCGCCGTTTCTGGCGGTGGCCGCAAGCCATGGCGCCAGAAGGGTACCGGTCGTGCCCGTCAGGGTTCCATCCGTTCACCACAGTGGCGTGGCGGTGGGATCGTCTTCGGACCAACCCCACGGAGCTACAGCTACAAGCTGCCTAAGAAGGTTCGTCGCCTGGCACTGAAGTCGGTCTTATCCGAAAAGGTTGCTGACAAGAACCTGGTAGTCGTTGACGCTTTGAGCTTCGACGCACCAAAGACGAAGGCATTCGCACAGGCATTGACTGCACTGAACGCCAACGAAAAGACTCTGGTTGTTCTCGAAGCCGGCAACGACAACGCTGCTCTGGCTGCACGGAACCTGCCAAACGTCAAGGTTGTAGTTGCTGATGGTATCAACGTTTTGGATATCGTGAACAACAACAAGCTGGTTGTCACACAAGCAGCTCTCCAGAAGATTGAGGAGGTATTCGCATAATGGATGCACGCGATATTATTCTTCGCCCAATCATTACCGAACAGTCTACCGCCGAGATGGACAACCGCAAGTACACGTTTGAAGTTAACCTGAACGCCGACAAGACCCAGGTTAAGCGCGCTGTCGAAGAAATCTTCGGCGCAAGCGTTAAGAACGTCAACATTGCCAATGTTCGCGGCAAGAAGAAGCGTCAGGGTCGTTACGAAGGTATGACCCGTCGTCGTCGTAAGGCGATCGTTACCCTGAATGCTGATTCTAAAGACATCAAGATTTTCGAAGATTAATTCGAAAAATTTTTAAAAGGAGGTTAATAAAGTGGCGATTATTAAGTACAAACCAACCACCAACGGTCGTCGTAACATGTCTGGTTCCGACTTTGCCGACATCACCAAGAAGCGTCCAGAACGCTCCCTGTTGGAAAGCCAAAACCACACCGCCGGCCGTAACGCGCATGGACACATCACTGTCCGTCACCGTGGCGGTGGTAACAAGCAGTTCTACCGTGTGATCGACTTCAAGCGGCAGAAGGATAACGTTACTGCTAAGGTAACGGCTATCGAATACGATCCAAACCGTACGGCAAACATTGCTTTGCTGACATATGAAGATGGGGTTAAGTCCTACATCCTGGCACCTAAGGGTCTCAAGGTTGGTGACAAGGTTGTTTCTGGCCCTGACGCCGACATTAAGGCTGGTAACGCACTGCCACTGAGCAACATTCCTGATGGGACTTTGATTCACAACGTTGAATTGAAGCCTGGTAAGGGTGGTCAGTTGGCCCGTTCCGCTGGTGCCTCCGCACAGTTGCTGGGTCACGATGGCAAGTACGTCACCGTTCGCCTATCTTCCGGTGAAGTCCGGATGGTCCTGGCAGTTAACCGTGCAACGGTTGGTGAAGTTGGTAACGCTGAACACTCACTGATTAGCATTGGTAAGGCCGGTCGCAAGCGTTGGCTCGGTTTCCGTCCAACGGTTCGTGGTTCGGTTATGAACCCTAACGATCACCCACATGGTGGTGGTGAAGGTAAAGCACCTATCGGTCGTCCATCGCCATTATCCCCATGGGGTAAGAAGACGTTGGGTAAGAAGACGCGTGATCACAAGGCTAAGTCCGAGAAGTTCATCGTCCGTCACCGTAAGCACAAGTAAACCACTACAAGTAGTAGTTAAGGAGGTCACAAAATGGGTCGCAGTCTTAAAAAAAGGACCTTTTGCCGATGCCAGCCTTCTGAAGAAGGTTGAGGCACAGGCAGGTAACGACAAGAAGACCGTCATCAAGACGTGGTCGCGTCGTTCAACTATTTTCCCAAGTTTCATCGGCTACACCTTCGCAGTGTACGATGGCCGGAAGCACGTTCCAGTTTACGTGTCTGAAGACATGGTTGGTCACAAGCTCGGTGAGTTTGTACCTACCCGGACCTTCCATGGTCACGCTGTCGATGACAAGAAAACCGCAGCACGCTAGAAAGGAGCAATTCAGACATGGCTGAAACAATTACGTCTGCAACCGCAACGGCGAAGACAGTACGAATTGCTGCTCGCAAAGCGCGGTTGGTAATCGACTTGATTCGCGGCCGGAGCGCAGCAGAAGCTCTGGCAATCCTTGAATTCACGCCCCGCGCGGGTTCACCGATTATTGCTAAGGTATTGAAGAGTGCGATTGCTAATGCAGAACACAACTTCGACCTGGATGCACAAAACCTCTACGTCAAGGACGCTTTCGTTAACGAGGGTCCAACCTTGAAGCGGTTCCGTCCACGGGCCAAAGGTTCTGCATCACCAATCAACAAGCGTACGAGTCACATCACCGTGACCGTTGCTGAGAAAGAAGCATAAGGAGGGATAACGCGTGGGTCAAAAAGTAAATCCAAATGGGTTCCGTGTCGGTGTCATCCGTGACTGGGAAGCTAAGTGGTATGCCGAGAAGGACTATGCCACATTCCTGCACGAAGACCTGCACATCCGGGACTTCATTAACAAGAAGCTCGCCGATGCGTCTGTCTCGACCATCGAAATCGAGCGTGCCGCTAACAAGGTCAACATTTCTATCCACACCGCTAAGCCAGGGATGGTTATCGGTAAGGGTGGTGCTCAGGTCGAAGCCCTGCGTAAGGACATCGTCGCATTGACCGGTCGTAACGTGCACATCAACATTGTTGAAATCAAGAAACCTGACCTGGACGCCAAGTTGGTCGCCGAGAACATCGCCGATCAGTTGGAACAGCGTATTGCATTCCGTCGCGCAATGAAGCAGACGATGCAGCGCACGATGCGGGCAGGTGCTAAGGGTATCAAGGTCCAGACATCCGGCCGTTTGAACGGTGCGGACATGTCTCGCCGCGAGCACTATTCCGAAGGAACGGTGCCTCTGCACACTCTGCGTGCAGATATTGATTACTCTTGGCAGGAAGCAAAAACCACTTACGGTCAGCTAGGCGTGAAGGTCTGGATCTACCGTGGTGAAATCTTGCCAGAAAAGGCAAATAAACCTGCGAAGGGAGCGAAGTAACCAATGCTAGTACCTAAGCGTGTTAAGCACCGCCGTGAATTCCGTGGCAAGATGCGTGGCGCCGCCAAGGGCGGTACCAAAGTTGACTTTGGCGATTATGGTCTGCAGGCCTTGGAATCCCACTGGATCTCCAACCGTCAGATTGAAGCCGCTCGTGTTGCCATGACTCGTTACATGAAGCGTGGCGGTAAAGTTTGGATCCGGATCTTCCCGCACAAGTCCTACACCAGCAAAGGTGTTGGGGTACGTATGGGTAATGGTAAGGGTGCACCAGAAGGCTGGGTAGCCGTTGTTAAGCGCCAGAAGGTGATGTTTGAAGTTGGTGGCGTTTCTGAAGAAGTCGCTAACGAAGCATTGCGTTTGGCTTCCAACAAACTCCCAATCCGTACCAAGGTGATCAAGCGCCAGGAAGCAGGTGAGCAGAATGAAGGCTAAGGAAATTACCGCATTGAGCACTGCTGAGATGTTGGACAAGGAAAAGCAATACAAAGACGAATTGTTCAACCTCCGTTTCCAGCAGGCGACCGGTCAGCTGGAAAACACTGCTCGTTTGAAGCAGGTTAAGAAGAACATTGCCCGGATTAAGACGGTTCTGCGTCAGCAGCAACTGAACAAATAATCGGAAAGGAGCCCAGTACTTTGGAAGAACGTAATAGTCGTAAAGTTTATCAGGGCCGCGTTGTCTCTGACAAGATGGACAAGACCATTACCGTCGAGGTCAACACTACCAAGACCCACCCGGTATATGGCAAACGTGTAAAGTACTCCAAGAAGTACTACGCCCAGGATGAGAACAACGAAGCCCACGTTGGTGACACCGTTCGCATCATGGAAACCCGTCCTCTGTCAAAGACCAAGCGTTTCCGGTTGCTCGACATTGTCGAGAAGGCCGTTATTATCTAGAGCATTTCGTGACGAAAGGAGGACATAACAGTGATTCAACAAGAAAGTCGCCTCAAAGTGGCAGACAACTCCGGTGCGCGCGAAATCCTCGTGATTAAGGTTCTTGGTGGTTCTTACCGCAAGACCGGGAACCTCGGTGACGTCGTAGTCGCAACTGTAAAACAGGCAACACCAGGTGGCGTTGTCAAAAAGGCAGATGTCGTTAAGGCTGTAATCGTACGGACTAAGTCAGGTGCACACCGGACTGATGGTTCATACATCAAGTTTGACGAAAATGCCGCTGTCATCATCAACGATGACAAAACGCCAAAGGGTACCCGTATCTTTGGCCCCGTGGCTCGTGAGTTGCGTGACAACGACTTTATGAAGATCGTTTCACTAGCACCCGAAGTTCTGTAATTTCCATAGGAGGAGGTGCAACATGTTATTCAAAACAGGTGATAAGGTGCGCGTCATGCGTGGTAAAGACGCTGGCAAAGAAGGCACCATCAAGCAGGTCCTGAAGAACAAGGACCGCGTCATCGTTGAGGGCATCAACATGGTTAAGAAGCACGTGAAGCCGTCGAATACTAACCCTAACGGTGGTATCGTCGATGCTGAAGCAGCAATTCACGTTTCTAACGTCATGTTGCTCGACCCGAAGGACAACAAGCCATCCCGTGTCGGTGTTACCGAACAGGATGGTAAGCGTGTGCGCGTAGCCAAGAAGTCTGGCACCGCTCTCGACAAGTAATAGAAAGGAGGACCTATTTTTCATGGCAAACCGTTTACAAGAACGTTATAAGCAGGAAATTGCACCGGCGCTGAACAAGCAGTTCAGTTACAAGAGCACGATGCAGACGCCGAAGATTGACAAAATCGTCTTGAACATGGGTGTTGGTGATGCTACACAGAACGCCAAGAACCTGGACGAAGCCGTTAACGAATTGGCACTGATCTCTGGTCAGCACCCCATGACGACTAAGGCTAAGAAGTCGATTGCCAACTTCCGTCTGCGTGAAGGCATGCCGATTGGTGCGAAGGTCACCCTTCGTGGCGAGCGGATGTACGACTTCCTGGACAAGTTGATCAATGTTTCCCTACCACGTGTGCGGGACTTCCGCGGTATTTCACCAAAGAGTTTTGACGGTCGTGGTAACTACACCCTGGGTGTTCGTGAACAGTTGATCTTCCCAGAAATTGACTACGATCAGGTTAACCACGTTCGTGGTCTGGACGTTGTAATCGTTACTACTGCACAAACTGATGAAGAAGGTCTCGCGCTGCTCAAGCAGTTCGGGATGCCATTCGCTAAGTAAGGAGGTCAACCACTTGGCTAAGAAGTCTTTAATTGTAAAGAACCACCGGCCTGCAAAGTTCGCTGTTCAAGAATACACGCGCTGCGAGCGCTGTGGTCGGCCACACTCCGTTTACCGGAAGTTTAAGCTTTGCCGGATTTGCCTTCGTGAGTTAGCACACGCCGGTCAGATTCCTGGTTTGAAGAAGGCCAGCTGGTAATTCAATTCACTTAGACAAAGGAGGTTAAATCAATGGCTCTGACAGATCCTATTGCAGACTACTTGACTCGCATTCGTAACGCCAACATGGTACGTCACGAAAGCCTGGAAGTACCTGCTTCCAAGATGAAGAAATCCATTTCCGAAATCTTGAAGAACGAAGGGTTCATCCGTGACTATGAAGTTATCGATGACGACAAGCAAGGCATGATCCGCATCTTCCTGAAGTACGGGAAGGACAACGAAAAGGTCATCTCTGGTTTGAAGCGTATCAGCAAGCCCGGCCTACGTACTTACGTAAAGGCGGACGCTGTCCCTAAGGTTCTCAATGGTCTCGGGATTGCAATCATTTCCACTTCCAACGGTGTTATCACCGACAAGGAAGCCCGTGCCAAGAACGTCGGTGGCGAAGTACTCGCCTACGTTTGGTAATACAAAAATTAACAAAGGAGGTGCCTACCTGTGAGTCGTATTGGTTATAAAAGCGTCACGCTACCAGAAGGTGTTTCTGTAGCGCAAGACGGCAACGTTGTGACCGTTAAGGGTCCTAAGGGTGAACTGACCCGTGAGCTCAGCGCCGACATTAAGATGACGGTGGACGGTAACACGGTGTCATTTGACCGTGACAACGATAATTTAAAGGCTATCCACGGCACTACCCGTGCCGTATTCAACAACATGGTTGTTGGGGTAACCGAGGGCTACAAGAAGGACTTGTCTCTGGTCGGTGTTGGTTACCGTGCCCAGATGCAGGGTTCCAAGTTGGTCCTGAACGTTGGTTACTCTCACCCGGTTGAGATGGAAGCCCCAGAGGGCGTAAAGGTTGAAGTACCTGGTACTACAGCTATCACCGTTTCTGGGATCAGCAAAGAGAAGGTTGGCCAGTTTGCCGCCGAGATCCGTGCTGTTCGCTCCCCTGAACCATACAAGGGTAAGGGTATCCGTTACGTCGACGAATACGTTCGGCGTAAGGAAGGTAAGACTGGTAAGTAGTAGTCAGTTATTGGCTGCATAAAATTTTATGAGGTGAACATTGTGATTTCAAAGCCAGATAAGAACAAGACTCGTGCAAAGCGCCATGCGCGTGTACGGGGCAAGATTTCTGGTACGAGCGAGCGCCCACGCTTGAACGTATTCCGTTCCAACAAAAACATCTACGCTCAATTAATTGATGACGTAGCGGGTGTGACGTTAGCAAGTGCCTCCACTCTCGATAAAGAAATTAAAGCCGATGCTACTAAGACTGAGCAAGCAGCTCAAGTCGGTGCCTTGATTGCCAAGCGCGCTGTTGCTGCTGGTAAGTCTGATGTAGTCTTCGACCGTGGTGGTTACATCTACCATGGTCGTGTCGCTGCACTAGCCGAAGCTGCTCGTGAGAACGGCCTCGAATTCTAACACAGGAGGAAAAACCTAACATGGCATCATTTATCGATCCAAACCAACTCGATTTGGAAGACGAAGTCGTCGCTATCAACCGAGTTACTAAAGTTGTCAAGGGTGGTCGCCGCCTGCGTTTCGCTGCTATTGCGATTGTTGGTGACAAGAACGGCCACGTCGGTCTTGGTACGGGTAAGGCCCAGGAAGTTCCTGAAGCCATCCGTAAGGCCGTCGAAAACGGTAAGAAGAACCTGATCGCCGTACCACGTGTTGGTACTACGATTCCTCACGAAGTAATTGGTCACTACGGCGCTGGTGAAGTGCTGTTGAAGCCATCCGTTGAAGGTTCTGGGGTTGCCGCTGGTGGTGCCATCCGTGCCGTTATGGAATTAGCGGGTATCGGTGACGTTACTAGTAAGTCCCTTGGTCGGAACACGCCAATTAACATGGTGCGTGCAACGATCGAAGGCTTGAAGCAGCTAAAGACCGCTGAAGAAGTTGCTGAGTTGCGCGGCGTTTCCGTTGCACACCTACAAGACTAGGAGGTAGTCAACAATGGCTCAATTGAAGATCACGTTGACTCGGTCTGCGGCACACCGTTTGCCGAAGCAGCGCAAGATTGTCAAGGAATTTGGCCTGGGCCGTGTGAACAGCACGGTGATCAAGCCAGATAACGCCGCTACTCGTGGTGTTATTAACCAGATTTTCCACCTGGTTTCCGTTGAAGAAGTTAAGGACTAACAAAACTATATAC
This sequence comes from Lacticaseibacillus thailandensis DSM 22698 = JCM 13996, assembly GCF_001312865.1. GTDB lineage: Bacteria > Bacillota > Bacilli > Lactobacillales > Lactobacillaceae > Lacticaseibacillus > Lacticaseibacillus thailandensis. The sequence continues at coordinate 26,109 of NZ_BBER01000010.1, forward strand.
AAGGAGGTGCGCACATCCATGAAGTTACACGAACTCACTCCAAGTGAAGGTTCACGTCACAGCCGCAAGCGTCTTGGCCGTGGTACTTCTAGTGGTCAGGGTAAGACTGCTGGTAAGGGTACTAAGGGTCAATTGGCTCGTCAGGGTGGCAAGACTCGTCTTGGGTTTGAAGGTGGCCAGATGCCACTGTTCCGTCGTATGCCGAAGCGCGGTTTCAAGAACGTTAACCGCAAAGACTACGCGGTTATCAACCTATCCGACCTGAACCGTTTTGATGATGGTACGGAAGTTACTCCAGCATTGCTCGTTGAGAGCGGCTTGGTTAAGAACGAACTTGACGGCATCAAGCTGTTGGGTGATGGCGAGTTGACCAAGAAGTTAACCATCAAGGTAGCAAAAGCATCCGCAACTGCTAAAGAAGCTGTTGCAGCAGCAGGCGGTTCAATTGAGGTGATCTAATGATTGCGACCCTCAAAAACGCACTCAAGGTGAAGGACATTCGTCACAAGATGTTGTTCACCCTGATCGTTTTGCTGGTTTACCGGTTAGGTGCCAGTATTTCGGTACCAGGGATTGACGCTGGTCAGCTCACTAAGCTGGGCGATACCGGACTGATTTCCATTCTATCGACCGTCAGTGGTGGTGGTTTGTCGAACTACTCCATCTTTGCCCTTGGGGTGTCGCCATACATTACCGCACAGATCATCATTCAACTGTTACAGATGGACATTGTCCCGAAGTTTGTTGAATGGAGTAAGCAAGGGGAAGTTGGTCGGCGCAAGCTGAACCAGGTGACCCGCTACCTAACCATTATCCTGGCGTTTGTTCAGGGTATTGGGATTACCGCTGGGTTCCAAGTCCTCTCCCAATACGGGCTGGTAAAGAACCCGAGCGTGCAACAGTACCTCGTTATCGGTGTTATTCTCACCGGTGGGACGATGTTACTGACCTGGATGGGGGAACAAATCACGGATAAGGGTCTCGGCAACGGGGTCTCCATGATTATCTTTGCCGGGATTATTGCCCGGCTCCCATCCGGGGTCAAGGAAATCTGGACGGACCAGATTACGAACAACGACCCGTCTGATCGCTGGCAGGGGGCCCTCTTCATGGTGGGTCTGCTGATTCTGGTGATTGTCGTCGTTGCTTTCGTGACCTGGGTACAACAAGCTAACCGTAAAATTCCGATTCAGTACACGCGCCGTGTGACCAGTGCGGGTGACAATTCCTACCTGCCCTGAAGGTTAACGTTGCCGGGGTGATTCCCGTCATCTTTGCTAGTTCACTCATCGTGACGCCACAAACTATTTTGATGGCGTTCCAGAAGAGTCATGGCAGTGATGGCTGGTACATCACGTTGACCAACATCTTCAGTCTCGAAAAGCCGATTGGGATTGCGCTTTACACCTTACTGATCGTCTTGTTCACGTTCTTCTACGCCTTCGTTCAGGTTAACCCGGAGAAGTTGTCGGAGAACTTGGTCAAGCAGGGTAGTTACATTCCGGGTGTTTGGCCTGGGAAGGAGACGGAGAAATTCGTTTCCCGGATTCTCATGCGGTTGTCCGTTGTCGGGGCACTCTTCCTGGGTTGATTGCCTTGATGCCACAACTAGCCGCGTTACTGTGGAACTTGCCACAATCCATCGGGTTGGGTGGTACCAGCCTGTTAATTGTGGTCATGACGGCCATTGAGTTGGTCCGCCAGCTAGATGGGTTGCTCATGAAACGCGAATACGTTGGCTTCATCCAGGGTGACCTGGTGAAGAAATAGCTAAACGGAGGCTACAAAAGTGAATCTGATTTTAATGGGTCTACCAGGCGCGGGTAAGGGTACGCAAGCTGAAAAGATTGTGGTTAAATATCCCATTGCCCACATTAGTACTGGCGACATGTTCCGGGCGGCGATGGCTGACGGTACCGAGTTGGGTAAGCAGGCTCAGTCCTACATGGACAAAGGTCAGCTGGTGCCCGATGAGGTCACTGAAGGTCTCGTTAAGGAACGGCTTCAGCAACCAGATACCGATGCTGGTTACATGCTGGACGGTTTTCCCCGGACGATTGCGCAGGCGGAGGCGTTGACTGATATCACCGCCGAGTTGAACAAGCCGTTGGACGCAGTCATCAACATTGATGTTGATCCCAAAGTCCTGGCCGACCGTCTGAGTGCGCGTTATATCTGCAAAACCTGTGGGGCCACGTACAACAAGTTGTACCACAACCCCAAGGTGGAAGGTACCTGTGACCGTTGCGGTGGCCACGAGTTCTTCCAGCGGGATGATGACAAGCCGGAGACCGTTCAGAACCGTCTGCAGGTAAACATTAAGATGAACACGCCCCTGCTTGATTTCTACGCTAACCGTCAGTTGCTGTACACCGTTAATGGTGATCAGGATATCGACGCGGTGTTCGCTGAGATTGAAAAAAATTCTCGCGGCTAGGGCCTAGTTCGAGAACGGCATCGTCTGTCAGCTGACAGCTTTGTTTTCAACTTGCGAACTTTGTGGTACACTGCTTTGGTGTGCCGGACGGTCGGCGCCCATTTTTGGGTGCGTGATTTAATTGTGACCAAAACGGACGAGGAGGAATAGGTTTCGTGGCAAAAGACGATGTCATTGAGATTCAGGGCACCGTGGTGGATACATTACCCAACGCGATGTTTAAAGTAAAGCTTGAAAACGATGCGGAGATTCTGGCGCACGTTTCCGGGAAGATCCGGATGCACTACATCCGGATTCTGCCTGGTGACCGCGTGACGGTGGAGTTGTCTCCATACGACCTGACTAAGGGCCGGATTACGTACCGTTTCAAGTAGTCAACACAGGAGGCATTTTAAAGATGAAAGTACGTCCATCTGTAAAGAAAATGTGTGAGCACTGCAAGGTTGTCCGCCGCAAGGGCCGCGTGATGATCATTTGCTCTGCAAACCCAAAGCACAAGCAGCGCCAAGGATAAAACAAACACTATCATAGGAGGTGTCATCACATGGCTCGTATTGCAGGTATTGATTTACCCCGCAACAAGCAAATTGTCATTGGTTTGACCTACATTTTCGGTATTGGCAACAGTACTGCACAAAAGATCTGTGCAGCTGCTGGTGTACCAGAAAACGTGCGGGTTGCAGACCTGACTCCTGACCAGGAAGACAAGTTGCGTGCGGAAGTAGATAACATTCGTGTCGAAGGTGATTTGCGCCGTGAAGTCAGCATGAACATCAAGCGGCTTCAGGAAATTGGCTCATACCGTGGCATGCGTCACCGTCGTGGTTTGCCAGTTCGCGGTCAGCACACCAAGAACAACGCACGTACTCGCAAGGGTAAGAAAGCTACCATTGCTGGTAGGAAGAAATAATAAGGGAGGTCTGTACTGATGGCAACAAGGAAAACAACGCGCAAGCGTCGTGTGCGTAAGCACATCGAAAGCGGTGTTGCGCACATCCACGCCACTTTCAACAACACACTGGTCATGATTACTGATGCCCAGGGTAACGCAGTGGCTTGGTCTTCTGCTGGTGCACTTGGCTTCAAGGGCTCCCGTAAGTCCACGCCATACGCTGCACAAATGGCTGCAGAAGCAGCTGCTAAGGAAGCAATGGAACACGGCATGAAGTCTGTTGAAGTAGCCGTTAAGGGTCCTGGTTCGGGCCGTGAAGCAGCTATTCGTGCCATTCAGGCTGCCGGTGTCGACGTTACGGCTATCCGTGACGTTACGCCAGTACCTCACAATGGTTCTCGTCCTCCAAAGCGTCGTCGGGTGTAGTTCGTGTGCCCTGCGCTTTGTTGAGCGCGTGGGTATGTCGCACATCACTCTCGATTTGAAAGGGGTACACAATAGATGATTGAATTTGAAAAGCCAAACATCACCAAGGTTGAAGAAGACAACAACTACGGTAAGTTTGTCGTCGAGCCACTCGAACGCGGGTATGGTACTACGCTCGGCAATTCGTTGCGGCGAATTTTGCTTTCATCTTTGCCTGGGGCAGCGGTTTCTAGCGTACACATTGATGGCGTCGTGCATGAATTCTCGACGATTGATGGCGTTCTGGAAGACGTGACCCAGATTATCCTCAACATTAAGAAGCTTGCTTTGAAGGTTGAGGGTGAGGAAGAGGACAAGAAGGCCACCATCTTGGTCGAGGGTCCGGCTGTCGTGACGGCTGCGGACATCAAAACAGATGCTGACGTCGAGGTGTTAAACCCTGACCAATACATTTGTACCATTGCAGAAGGCGGTCGCCTGGAAATGGAAATGACGATCAAGACTGGTCGTGGGTATGTTCCGGCTGATCAGAACAAGTCTGACGACCAGCCGATTGGGGTCATCGCTGTGGATTCCATCTTTACCCCAATTAGTAAAGTTAATTACACGGTTGAGAGTGCTCGTGTGGGCCGTCGTAGTGATTTTGACAAACTAACGTTGGATGTCTGGACGAACGGGTCAATCACCCCCAGTGCAGCCATCGCGTTGGCCGCCAAAATTTTGACGGATCACCTGGCAATCTTTGTCAACCTGACTGATGACGCCAAGAACGCCGACATCATGGTTGAAAAGGAAGACAGTCAGCGTGAAAAGTTGCTCGATATGACGATCGAGGAACTGGACCTGTCTGTTCGTTCTTACAACTGTCTGAAGCGTGCCGGGATCAACACCGTTCAGGAATTGACCGACAAGACTGAAGCAGAAATGATGAAGGTACGTAACCTCGGCCGGAAGTCGCTTGAAGAAGTAAAGAACAAGCTGTCCGACTTGGGCCTCAGCCTACGTCAAGAAGACTAATTGTAAAGGAGGAATAACACATGAGTTACCGGAAATTGGGCCGTACAAGTTCCCAGCGTAAGGCATTGCTCCGTGACCTGACTACTGACTTGATCATCAACGAACGTATCATCACGACCGAAGCACGCGCTAAGGAAGTTCGTTCGACGACTGAAAAGATGATCACGTTGGGTAAGCATGGTGACCTGCACGCACGTCGTCAGGCCGCAGCGTTTGTCCGCAACGAAATTGCTGACGTTACTGAAGAAGGGGACGCAGTGGTGGTTACATCCGCATTGCAGAAGCTGTTCAGTGACCTGGCAAAGCGTTACGAAGGTCGTAACGGTGGTTACACCCGGATTATGAAGACCAGCCCACGGCGTGGTGACGCCGCACCGATGGTTATCATCGAACTGGTTTAATTAAGACGGGTGGCATCTTGATGCCACAACCGGACGGGTCGCACCCGTGCGGGCGGATCAAGACGTGTGCGGAAGCAATTGCGCACACCACTAAATAAAACCGAATCGACCCTCGTTGGCCGGTTCACTTTGATCATTTGATCGATGGAGCGTTACGATGATGGGTGCCACAGAGCGGAGCGGGGCGTTCAGAAGCTGAGCATTAACGTGACATTGACGGAGGCGGTTTTCGCCGCAGTCGATGTCACGTTAAGCGCCAGCTTCTGCCCCGTATAGCTCGACTACGCTAAGGTAACTTAGCGCGCGGCATGGCCAAATAGTGCCGGGGCGACGGCCCTCTTAGTCTAGCTTGCGAGTGCCAGGGCAACCTGGTCCTCCATCATTGAATGATTTATACATAGCAATCAACAGTGCCACTTTGCGCAAGGGTGACTACGGTTGGGCAACGTTGCTAGGGCGGGTCGCTGACCCGCCTTTTTGATTGGCGTGAAGTCTGACCGGCTACCATCCCGAGTGGGGCCTGTGTTATTATTGTTGGGTCTAAATATATGGTTATACAGGGGGGTGCCACGCATGCAACCAGTGATTGATATTCAGGACTTATCGTTTCGTTACCGAGAAGCAACGACCGATGCGCTCAAACACGTGTCGTTGACGGTCAACCCTGGGGAATGGGTGGCCATTATCGGGCGTAATGGTAGTGGCAAAAGCACCCTGGCGGGTAACATCATCGGTTTATTGGAACCGGAACGCGGCTCGGTGACCAGTGGCCACGTGACGGTGAGCGGCTTACCGCTGGACGATGAACACGTGTGGGATATCCGGGCACGCGTGGGGATCGTCTTCCAGAATCCCGATAATCAGTTTGTGGGGGCAACCGTCGCCGATGACATTGCCTTTGGCATGGAGAACCGCGCCGTCCCACGCGCGGAGATGCAGCAGCGTGTGCAGGCCGCCTTGTCGGCAGTTGGTATGACTGACTTTGCGGAGCGCGAACCTGCCCGGCTATCGGGGGGGCAAAAGCAACGGGTCGCCATCGCTGGCATCGTCGCGCAGGCTCCGGACATCATCATTCTGGACGAAGCCACGTCGATGTTGGATCCGGCGGGGCGCCGTGCCGTCATCGACCTGGTGACGCAGCTCCAACAGGAACGCCACATGACGGTTCTGTCCATCACCCACGACCTGGACGAAGCGGCCCGGGCCGACCGTATCATCATGCTGGCACACGGCGCGGTGGCTGATGTGGGCACACCGGCAGAAATTTTCACCCGGGGGACCGAGTTAGCTGCCAACGGACTGGACGTGCCGTTCCCCGAACAACTCAAAGTAGCATTGCGTGCTCGCGGCGTGAGCGTACCGGACGACTACCGCACGGAGAAAGGACTGGTGGATTACTTATGGACATTACGTTCAACCATGTAAGTTTCACCTACCAGCCCGGGACCCCCTTTGCTGGTACGGGCCTGCGTGACGTCAATACCACCATTCATGGGGGTGAATACACGGCGATTGTTGGTCATACCGGCTCTGGTAAGTCGACGTTGTTACAACACCTGAACGCACTGCTGAAGCCCACGGCGGGGACGGTGACCATTGGTGATCGCGTGATTACGCCGACGACGAACAACAAGCACCTGCGCGCCTTGCGGCAACAGGTGGGGATGGTGTTTCAATTTCCGGAGAGCCAGCTCTTTGAATCGACGGTGCAGCGGGACATCGCCTTTGGCCCGGAAAACTTTGGCATGGCCCCGGACGAGGCAGCCGCATTGGCCGCTGAGACGGCGCGGCTGGTGGGCTTGCCCGATGACCTGCTGACCCGGTCGCCATTTGACCTCTCGGGTGGGCAAATGCGGCGGGTGGCGATTGCCGGCGTGTTGGCGATGCGTCCATCCGTGTTGGTGCTGGATGAACCCACCGCGGGACTGGATCCCGCGGGGCGACGTGACCTAATGGCGCTGTTTGCCCGGTTGCACACGGAAGAGGGCCTGACTATCGTTTTGGTGACCCACCAGATGGACGATGTGGCCAACTTTGCCGAGCACGTACTCGTCATGGATGGCGGCGCGCTGGTACGCGAGGGCACACCGCGCGAAGTGTTTGCCGACGCGGCGTGGCTACGCGACCACAGCTTAGCGCAACCGACCACTACGCGGATGGCGGGGGCACTGGCTGCCCGCGGCTTCCACTTTGACCAACCACCACTGACCCTCGATGAGTTAGCGGACGCCTGGCACCGCAGTTAGGGGGGCACACCCATGAATAGCATGATCCTGGGCCGGTACATTCCCGGCGATTCACCCATTCACCGGTTGGATCCGCGCACTAAGCTCCTCGGGTGTTTCTACTATATCGGTATTGTGTTCCTCGCCAACAATTGGATCACCTACGCGTTGATGTTCGCCCTTACGCTGGGGTTGTTACCACTCGCCCACGTGCGCTTGGGCTTCTTCCTGCGCGGGGTGCGTGCCATTATCTACCTGATTCTGTTCACCGTGCTGTTGCAACTGTTCTTCACGACTGGGGGACACGTTTGGTGGCAGTGGGGGTGGTTGACCGTGACGAGCAAAGGGGTGGTGAACGCCGTGTACATTTTGTGCCGGCTCGTCCTGATCATCTTTGCCTCGACGCTGCTGACCTTGACCACACAACCGCTGGGGTTGGCCGACGCGGTAGAGTCCATTCTCAAACCGCTGAAGCCACTCCACGTCCCGGTCACGGAACTAGCCTTGATGCTGTCGATTGCGTTACGCTTCGTGCCGACGTTGATGGACCAAACAACCAAGACGATGAACGCGCAACGGGCGCGGGGGGTCGATTTTGGTAGCGGTGGCCCGATCAAACAGCTCAAAGCCATCGTGCCGTTGTTTATTCCGTTGTTCGTCTCGGCCTTTTCGATGGCTGATGACCTCGCAACCGCGATGGAGGCCCGGGGTTTCCGTGGCGGGGACGGCCGCACGCGTTATCGGGCACTGGCCTACCACCGCGGGGACGCGGTCGCCGTAGTACTACTCGTCGTCCTGACGGTGGTACTGATCGTGTTGCGGACCCATTAGTTAGCAAAGGAGATTGCAGTTTGGCTCACTACCGCATTACAGTTAAATATGACGGGACCAAATTTTCCGGGTATCAGGTGCAACCGCACCAGCGGACCGTGCAGGGAGTCATCGAACGGGCGCTGGCCAAGATGGCCAAGGTGCCACACATTCACATCGACGGTTCGGGCCGCACGGATGCCGGGGTACACGCGCTGGGCAGGTAATCACCTTTGATACGCCCATCGACATTCCCGACCGTAACATGTTGGCGGCCCTCAACAGTATGATGCCACTGGATATTTTAGTGCTGGAATGTGCCCACGTACCGGCGGACTTTCACGCGCGCTATTCGGCGGTGGGTAAGCGCTACTTGTACCGCGTTGCTCTAGGCCGGTACACGGACCCCTTGAAGCGGCTGTACACTGGGCATTACCCGTACCACGTGGATGTCGCCCGCATTCAGGCGGCGTTACCCGACCTGGTGGGCACGCACGACTTTACCAGTTTTGCCGCCAGCGGTGGGCAGATAGAGGACAAGGTGCGTACCATTTACGAAGCAACCTGCACTGAAGATAAGGTGCATAATGAGCTACGCTTCGAGTTTTATGGGAATGGCTTCCTGTACAACATGGTCCGGATCATGGTCGCCACGGCGCTGGAGATTGGTAACGGTCGCCGTGATTTGCACGATTTTCAGCGGGTGCTGGCAGCCAAGGACCGCCAACAAGCGCGTGGGACGGCTCCGGCGTCGGGGCTTTACCTCAAGCACGTTTATTACCCGGGAAATATCACCGGCGCCACGATTTAAATAGCACCGGGGCACATGATGCGCGGAACACGCCTGGACGCGTTGACGAGCGCATGAATATTTGATATTATATTAGCTGGTATTGTTTGCCCCACGTAAGCCCCGGAATCTTACTAGTGTCAAACAAACACAGAACATTGGAGGAAACTCATTATGAGTAAGTCATTTATGGCCAAGCCAGGTGAAGTTGACCGCAAGTGGTACGTTATCGACGCTACCGACATTGCGCTTGGCCGCTTGGCATCCGTTGTTGCCAGCATCCTGCGTGGCAAGAACAAGCCTACATTCACACCAAACATAGATACTGGTGATAACGTCATCGTTATCAACGCAAGCAAGGTTAAGTTGACGGGTCGTAAGGCCACGGACAAGATCTACTACCACCACAGCCAGCATCCAGGTGGGTTGAAGCACGAAGTCGCTGGCGACTTGCGCGACAACAACCCAGAACGTTTGATTGAATACGCCGTTAAGAAGATGCTGCCTACCAAGAACACGCTGGGTCACCAGCAGTTCCTGAAGCTGCATGTTTACGCAGGCGCTGACCACAAGCACGAGGCGCAGAAGCCAGAAGTGCTTGACATCAAGGGCTTGATTTAAGGAGGATACACATGGCAGACGTAGTATACAGCGGCACTGGTCGCCGCAAGAACTCCGTAGCCCGCGTACGTTTGGTACCTGGGAGCGGTAAGATTACCATGAACGGCAAGGATGCTAACGAATACTTGCCCTTCAACACTTTGATTCAGGATATCAACCAGCCATTCGATTTGACTGAAACCAAGGGTCAGTACGACGTCTTGGTCAACGTTAACGGTGGTGGCTTCACCGGCCAGGCCGGTGCCACCCGTCACGGTATTTCCCGTGCACTGTTGAAGGTTGACCCTGACTTCCGTGCAGTCCTGAAGAAGGCCGGCATGCTGACACGTGACCCTCGTATGAAGGAACGTAAGAAGTATGGTCTGAAGAAGGCTCGTAAGGCATCTCAATTTAGCAAACGTTAATAGCGTTATGCTATCGAGATGGAAACGTTGGTACGACAGCGTTTCAAGTAAGTCTCGAACATCGAAAGTGGTTCTCCAAATTAGGGCGAGCCACTTTTTTTTATCCTCAAATTAGGGCGTGATTTGTGCGCGTCTTTCATTTGAGGCGTTCTGGCTTCAAGAACTTTTAGGGCGTGTGTCCTAGTTTTACGTTCTTTTGGGCGTCAATTTTAATGAGTTTCGTTAAGTTTCATTTCCTGTGCGAGTGAGTTCTTTCTAGCTTCTGCGATTCGTGCAGCGAACTTGTCATGAACATCCAGGCCGACAATATCAGGCGTGTTAACATACACGCGCGTGGTCTTGATGCTGGAATGTGACAGCGCTTCGGAAATCAACTGTAAGCTGGCGCCACCTTGACGTGCAAGCGTTGAGAACGTATGCCGCAGCTTGTGTGGCGTGACCCGAACAAGGTCAGGGTGGCGCTTGTAGATCGAATTCAAGCGATAGTTGAGATAGTCGGCGTGCAGCGGTTGGTTGATCTCGCCTTTGAAGTTCGTGTAGGTAAACAGAAACTGGTTTGGCCCAGATTCTACGTTCACTTCTGCGAGTTGACTAGCTTGCTTGTCGCGCCATTCTTTCAGCATCGGGATCAAAACAGGTGGTAAGGCGTGGGAAGTTTCCTTCTTGCCTTGGTTGGCCCAACCTTGCCACTTTTCTTGAGTGCCTGAACAATCAGAACATAGCCGGTGTTGAAGTCAACGTGCTTCCACTGCAATCCGTATGATTCTCCTTTACGATCTCCGAGGTGGAGCGTGAGGAAAAGTAACAGATAATCCTGGTCACTCAACTTGCCGTTGTCGTGATCTGTGTTGGCGGCGTCGAGCCAAGCCACCATTTCATCAGCGGAAAGTGATTCACCAGTCATCTTGCGACGAGTGGCGAGCCGTTCCTTCTTGGGACTACCGATGGAGGCGATGGCTTTTTCTAGCCGGTTCACGTCGATGAAGTCCACCATTTCGGCGGTATCAAACATCTGGCTGACGTATGACTTCACTGTGCGAATGTTTGCGTACTTCTCTGACAGAATTGCCAGCTCTTGCATGACGAACTGCTTATTGAGATTCAAGTAGGTCATGGAATACTCGCCGAACATCGGAAGCAAATGCAGCCGGAAAATGTTGCGTGTATTCGCTTGAGTCTCCTCCGAAGGAATAATGCGAATACGTCCGGTTGCGCCCGCAGCGTATAGCGGCCACCAGATTTCACGGTAGAAGTCCTTGAATAGCATTTCACCGTTCTTCTTGATAGTACCCGCAGATTGCGTTTTTTTGAGCTTCCTTAATTTTCGCATCGACTTGTTTTTGCAGCGTCTTGGCTTCCAGTTTCGTCGCTACGGTTTTACGGTAGCGGGGAACCTTCACGCCAAGAATACCGCGAATATCTTTAGGGTAGAACACCTCCACAAAGTAAGTGCCTGCATCAGTTTTAGTAATAGACATGATATTTACCTCCTGTTGTTTGTCAACGAGCTTGAACAGGACGTAAAGCTACATCGACATATTACCATCCTTCAACGTGTTTGCGAAGCCAGTTATCAACTGCATCGCGATCGTAACGAACAACGCCACAGATATTGATCCGTGGTAAGCCAAGCTCAATCCACTTATCTAAGGTGTTGTTAGAGATTTTCAGGTATGCGCACAATTCCATCTTCAACAGGTACCGATCATGCTGTGCTTGTTCTTCGCGAGCTCTGTGAACTTCATCGATAAATAAAGTAGACAGCGCGTTACGAATCGCAATCACGTTCTCATCGTTCATGGGAAAATCGATTGGCGTTTCCGTTGCTTGCGCTGAAATATGACATGCCTCCTTCTTCACGGTATTGGTGAAACTGATGTTGTGACGAGCAGCTCATCATTCAGCCCGGGTCCAACCAACTATCGAGGATCTCAATAAGAGCCTCTCTCCCTCGTTTCGTCAGGGTGACGTGCAAGTATCCGGCTCACTGGTTTAGTCGCTCGCTCGTGGGAGGTCATGGCGGTGTGGAGCCTTCGTTGCTGAATGATGCTATTCAGTTGTCAAAGGACATAGCGAGCAAAAGAAAATCCCGCTTCTGCATATACAGACAGCGGGAACGGGTCGAAATGAAACCAAAATCAGAAAAAAAGTTGAAATTGATTATGTGCGAGTTAGTTGTGAACCTGATTGAGTGGACGGTTGCGATAGGTGTTCAGCAACATTAAAGCGCTGAACGCTGAATACAAATTTGATTTGAAGTTCTTGCTTCAAATCGGGATCGACATAGCTTTTTCCGTATGCAGCCTCGCAATCAAAGTCGTGGCTGAACATATCGAGTAGTCTGGACATTGCCTCAGCGTCTCCGTCCTGTGCTGCCAAGATAACCGGGATCAGGTTATCGACCTCTGTATAATGCATTGAACACTCCTCCGTATTCATTACATGCTTTCGTAAACTTTCTTAATCCGCGCTATTGCCCGTCGCCGCCGTTTGTTCACCCCCTGACTGGTTTTGCCTGTGCGGCTGCCGATTTCCACGTCGTTGAGTTCAGAAAAGTAGTATTGATACAACACCATCTTATCAGCTATGGAAAGGGTTGCAATGGCCGTGGCAAGACGTTCATTTTCGATGAATGACTCTAGATGTGCGATTTCTTCATCAGTCAGAACAAAGTCCTCAAGATGACCTGGTTCAGCAATTTCCTCTAACAACCAGTCTTCAAGTGGAGTTTCTTTGACGTCTTTGAGATGCTTACGGTAGATGTTGATTCGCTCATTACGAAGGACTTGCTGCATGTATCTGATGAACATACGAGAAACCTCACGTTCGCTGCTCATATTGTTGACCTCCTGATAGATAATTTTTGCTACACAGTTACAGACGGTTTTTTTGCCAGACAAATGAAACCGGTTCTGAAATAAATAGAAAAAGAACCGACGAGTACAAGTTGCATACTCGTCGATTCTTGTTGGTTGGGTGATTGGCAAGTGTGGGAATACCGGTGCTGCTGGCTTAGGTCAACAGTTAGAGGTTACGAATGTGATTATCCTGAACTTTTATGAAGCTAGCTTCGCAGTATCTGCAAGCCTGTCTAACTTGATACGCGCTTCCTTCGTGTGCACGGTAGTTAATAATGGCACGATTTTTTTCAAGTAGAGCATCGTCATACTGCCACCACTGGAAGGCCTCCAGCCAGTCGATCGTGGCTTGGTCGAAACGAGAGCGGATCACTTTTGCTGGGTTGCCGCCGACAATGGCGTAGGCAGGCACGTCCTTGGTGACCAGAGCATACGCACCGATGACGGCGCCGTCGCCGATATGCACGCCTGGCATGATGATAGCGTGGCGGCCGATCCAGACGTCATTCCCAATGACCGTGTCGCCTTTGACTGGCATATCTTCTTTGGTCATGCCGAGCTTGGCGATCAGGCTACGGTCTAGTTCTGGGAAGATGAAGGTGGAGAAGGAGTTCATCGGGTGGTTGGCGGCGCCCATAATGAAACGAACGTTGCGCGCAAAGCTGCAGAAGCTGCCGATGATCAAGCGGCCGTGGCCAGGACGGTTGTACAGCACGTTTTCGCTGTTGAAATCAGTGCCGTCTGCGGCGTCGTAGTAGTTGTGTCGGCCGACGAGAATGTTATTATCGAGCTTTTGTTTTTCGATCCACATATTAGTGAGCCACCTTTCCTAAGACAAACTTGCGCACGCCGTAGGTCACGACGAAGCTAAGCACTAAGCCGCCGACCAGCGTCGGGAGAATATCAACGCCAAGCAGGTGTGGGCCGTAGTTGACCAGATAAGTGCCAGAGTAGCTACCAAGGGCCCCGAAGGCGAGGTCTAAACCTAACATGATAATGCTCTTTTCATGGAAGAAGCGGTCGATGGCGTAGACAGCAGCGCCCATAGCGAGCCCGACGATGACAGCAGTGATGATGGATAGTAACATTTGAATTACCTCTTTTGATTTGAGTGATGAACAGGGACAATAATATTCGGTCGGCGGTGATGGAATCGTTGAATGGTGAATGCTACCGCACTTAATATAACGAGAACCGCAGGATCTTTGATAAGTACATGGTGACCTCCTAGTGCAACAGCTGGAAGGCTTGCTGGCAATAGTTTGCGGCGTTGTCGTAGGACTGTTCCAAGATCGGGCCAACTTTGGCAATGCGGCGGGTCTTGGCCCAACCGTAGCTGAAATATCCGAGTGCCCAGCCGAGGAAGGCGGGGACGGCGAGAATTGCGCAGAGAATTACCATTTGGTTAGTGACCGCAAATACCGATCCGGCCATGAATGCAGTACCAATCAAGCCAACGGTCATCGCGACCACGGTAGGTACTGATGACTTGCTGCGTTCCAGCCCGGCAGCGGCAGCCATTTCCTGCTCGAATTGTTTTTGTAGTCGATTTAACGCTGCTTTTTCGGGCAAGTTACGATCTCGCTTTAATTTCAACGTAACCGTGCTTTTACCGATGTCCGGCGTACGATCAGTTACTTGCCAACCGAAGTTCATATAGCCGTCAATATAATTGTTTTGCATTGCCTTGGGAATCTGTTGTTCAAGATACTCGAAGGCTACAAAGTCGGATTCTGTCATGGATATATCTCCTTTTTCTTTAACTATTTAACAACGTCAGTATATCTACGCGATATTTGCAAATTGTTGGCGATATGTTTCTGAGATGTTAAATCTGAAAACAGGATTGTATCTATGCTGTTTGTTGAATGCTATTCACTAGTCCCTGTTCAAGACTAAATCATAAAAAAAGGCCACCTCGATGTATCAGCGTAGAAGACATCGGGATGGCCTCATTGTTGAGTCACAGCTCAGTAGGGGGACTGCTGCGTGTGTTGGAGTCAAGCATTGTGCAAGTTAGGTCATTAACCGTTGTTGAGTGGGAGTGTATCAAGTGTGATATAACCATGACCTTCTTTGCACGTAATGGTTGCACTGGCATCACCTCCTTAGGTGTTGAAGTCTTACAAATAAGGCGCAATGAACTTAAAGGCAGTGTTTAAGCCGAGACTGTATGCAAGTATCGTCCAAGGTTTGCATAAAACAATGATTGTCACGAATTTTCTCACGGACATTTTTGTTAATCCGGCAAACATACATAAGAGGTCGTCGGGTGCGACTGGCATTAGAATTGCAATCGCAAACACGCGATCAAACTTTGTTCCGCCATCGAGGTAATACTGATACTTCGCCATCGTTTTCTTTGGAACAAGTAGTGATATAAAGTTCCTGCCAAAGCGGCGAACCAGCAGGAAGCTAGCGATGGAGCCAATACTGATGCCAATGTAGTTATAAACAAAGCCCCATTTAGCACCAAACATGGCAATCGCTGCGACGGTTGAAAGCCCGCCAGGAATCACGGGGAAAATTACCTGAATGATTTGTAAAAGAATAAACAGTAACGGCGCCCATATTCCGGCCTGCAAGATAGTTGCTTGCAGCGATGCCGGGTCAGTCAGGTATCCAAGCCGATAACAGGTTATCCCAAATAGGATTATGGCCACCAATCCGCTGAGCTGTATCAGGCGCAAGACTTTCCGCGAGTTCGTCATAGGTTGCTCTCCTTTTTTTTCCGCCGTTGCTGTCGCTTCATGCAAAAATGTGTTTGCTAAAGACGTAGTTCAAAGCAATCACGACAATCTGATCGATAATCTTGACGATGATTGGCGAACCCTTGAGTAAGGTTAGGCCAACGAATAGAATTGCTGTGTCAGCTAACAGAGAAGCCCCGCGTAAAGTGAAGAAGCTGATACTTTCTTTTAGCAAGGTGTGCAGCGCCATATCAGCTGAGCCGAACACAACTTTTTTTGTTGGTGATAAAGGCAAACAGAACGCTGAGAAACCATGCCACAATGTTTGCCCAGAACCACTGTATTGAAAGGTGCGTTAGGCCGAAGAACAGCACAATGTTGATCAGTGTCGTCAGCCCCCCTACAACGAGGTAGCGGAAAGCCGTTCCATATTTGCTATACAGCGTCGTTATCGTTTTCTCCATGACTATCCCTTCTTTTGAACCCGTTGCATGCAGGTGAAGACAAATGATGCGGTTGGATTGCTATGCTCGTCGATGATCAGCGGATGTGTTGCGAGCCGGTATTGATAGGTGTGCACCACATCGACCAACTGGTGCTTATTTGTATTGTTCCGCACAGTGATACGGTAGCGACCGGCACTCAACTGATGATGTAGTCGATAAACCGATCCGGCATCATACAGTGTATATGAACTGTTGGTCTTGAGGTTTGTTAGCGTGACGCGTTCTGTTGAACCGGCGTGCATTTGTACCGAGAAGTAGTTTGCTTTGGCGTGTAGGTCAACGTCTTCGGTTAAGACCGCACCAGGTTTCAGCGCCTTTGGCTTAGCATGATATTGCACTGATAGTTGACTGCGTTGCGCAGCCACAACTTGATTTTGTGGGACTGCCTTGCCAATAATGCCAGCCAGCCCAAGTGCAACTAACACACTAGCAAGCAGAGATGACTGACCTGCCACTTGCTGCCAGCGTCGTTGAGGATTTGATTCATGCTGTGGTTGAGGAAGCGCAGCTAAGGCAATCCAGCTGAGCGGCAGAATTGCCTGACCATATCGAGGCTCGACCTCCCACAACAAAGTGTGAAATGCGAGATAACCAAGTGCTGTGACGATTGTCAGTAACGCAATGACCTGTTTTGAATCACTGAGATCTGGCCGCCAAGTGGTCAGTCGAAGCATGAGGATGAGCCACAACACAATGGTTGCGGAGGCATAGCTGATCGTGGTCAACATCCGGAAAAAGTTCACACGATTGTGATACCAACTTGGGGCTGAACGAAAACCGCCGTTGTACCAATTCTGAATTCCCCGTACATTGAGTAGAATGCCTAGCTTCACAATCCATAACCGTAGCACACCGAAAGCTCCTAGTCGCTTGAGCCGTTGTGGAATTGCTTGTAGATCATGTTGTTGGCGTGCAGCCTTACTTGGCTGCTTGATGCTTTTTCCAACATCGCTGCCAGAATAACCACCGTTGCTGACTGAGTTATAACCCATCAAAATCCAATTAGTAACGGGAAACTCAAACTTGGTCTCCGTATGGTAGTTGCTGACTTCGTCGATCACTTTAGTGGTCGGTAAGCTAAGTCCGAATCCCAATGCAATCAAGATCACCGGTATCATCAACTGTGATTTGTGCAGTAGTCGTTGGCGAGCAAGTATAGTCAAAACAATCGCTAGTGCTGGCAGAATCACGATTAGGTTCGCTTTGATCAAGAGGCCAGCCAATGCTGTGAGGACAAGACCGGCACCTTTGATCAGATGCTGGTTATGCGTGCCCTGCGACCAGTTCAGCAAGGTCTTCATGATAATCAGGAGAATCAGCATTGTCGGTAAATCTGAATAGAAGACTTGTAGATAGTACGTGTAAGCGAACGGCGTCAAAGCGAAGAAAGCAAACGCGCCGATTAGCGTGCTGTGGCGCCGGCTAAGTTGCCAAACTGTGCAGAGCGCTAAGAGAATGAACCCGTCCAAGGTCAGGATACTTAGCAAGTGAACGGATAGGTTGGTGCTCAAGCCAAATAACTGGGTGAATCTGAGCCACAAGGACATGAAGTAAGTCAGTGGGACATTGTTTGCATAGCGCCAAAAGTAGGTAATGTCCCAAGTCATGTGTCCGGCAGCCATTTGATCTGCTTGTGATAGTACTCGGTATGGATCGTGGTAAACCGTGTTTGGCATGACGTTGAGGACAAAGATCTGCCCAATTAGCATCAATAACAGTCCAATACCAATACCCCAATAAACGTGCACTGATTTCATTTGATCAAGCCACTTGGCGGTAAGGTGAATACCAATAAACGCTAAAATGGCGACGATCAGAACCGCGATGCCTGTTGATTTGATTAAATTGCTAGCAATTCCAACGATTAAGCAAATCATCAGAACCAAGGGTAGGAAGGTTGGCATGAACTTGTGAGTCATATTTACACCTATTCTAAGATTGTTTGGACAGTGTAGCGCGGACGTCGCTTCACTTCCGTTGTGAGCTTACCGATGTATTCACCAATCACGCCGAGGCTGACCATCTGCACCCCGCCAATGAACCATAGTGATACCATCAGTGAAGACCAGCCGTGGACTGTCATACCAAGCAACTTGGTTACTACGGCATAAGCGACCATACCGACTGCCAGCAAGCAGGCCAGTGTACCGAGAATCAGGATCAAGCGTACCGGAGCAATCGTCAGACTTGTGATGCCATCCCAAGCAAAGGCTAGCATTTTCTTGAGTGGATACTTCGATTCGCCTGCCATGCGCGGCGTTCGCTTGTAGTCAACTTCCTCAGTCTTGTAACCGAGTTTTGGAATTAAGCCACGAATGAAAACATTTCGTTCTGGGTAGTCTAGGAAAGTTTCAACTGCCCGTTTGGACATCAACCGAAAGTCTGCATGATTAGGAATCAATTCGACTCCTAACATTTTGAGTGTTTTGTAATAACCCTGGGCAGTGGTTCGTTTGAACCAACTGTCAGACTCGCGATTATTTCTAACGCCGTAGACGATGTCTGCGCCCTCAGCGTATTTATCAACCATCTCTGCAATCTTTTCAGGGTCGTCTTGTAAGTCAGCGTCGATTGTGACAATCATATCTGCACTTTTCACGGCTTCTTTCATACCCGCGATCAATGCAGATTGATGACCGAAATTGCGGGAGAAACGTAAGCCACGAATCCTTGAATTACTGTGGTGAAGCTTCTCAATAATCTCCCAGGTATGATCAACTGAGCCATCATCGACAATCAGAATGTCTGCCCGCTGGCCCATGATATTTTGCGCTGCAATCTTATCTTCAATCGAGAGCAGTTTCTGAATGGAAGACGTCAATACTTCTTCTTCGTTGTATGCAGGAACAACAATCGTTAGTTTTTGGGTGTCCATGGTTTCAATATCCTTTCTGGCAAGATGCTTCGCAACTTACTTTGAACAGCTTCTGCGTATGGTGCGATGATCAGTAAGTAGCCTCCAGCTAAGAGCAAACTCGCAATAACGTCAGAGGCGTAATGGTCGCGTAGATAAACTCGCGAAGCAGCCACCATACCAATCCATACGACGCCGATTACAATGGCGATCAGCTGATTTTCTTGATCTTTAATTTGGGGCAAGCATAGTATTAGCAAGGTGATCACTAGAACTGTCGTGCAGAATGTGTGCCCGCTTGGAAAGCTATAACCACTATCAGGGACGAGCTGATGCAGTGGGCGTGATCGACCAACCAGTTGCTTGATAATTTCAGCAAATGCCGATCCAACAAGCTGTAATCCACCGACCCACAAGCTGATGACAAGGTCTTTTTTTGAACCAAAGCCAGCAGCACCCCAGGATGGTTAAACCAATCACGGTCGCGGGACTACCGAAAAATGCGACGATTTTGAAAATGAATGTGTTGACGGGATTGATGGATCTCGTAAACAGCGCACTCGCACTATTGTCAAAGGAGTCCAGCCATGGTGCTTTCGTCATCACACCCAGCACCAAGCCAGCAAAACACAGCAGTAACAGGATGCCGAGCATATTTTTTTTGTTTAGTCCTCATCGGCTTCACCTCCGCGATTACGCAGCGCCATGATTGCTGCTGGTAGTAAGGAAATGACGATGATTGCCAGCATGATCAACTCGAAGTGGGCTTTGACGACCGCGATGTTGCCAAAGAAGTAACCGGCGCCTAGTGCAACCAATACCCAGGTCACGCCGCCAAGGATGTTGTATGTGACGAATGAGCGATAGTGCATTTGACTCACGCCAGCGGTAAAGGGAATGAACGTGCGAATGATCGGCATAAAGCGACCGAGGAAAATTGCCGGCTTGCCGTGTTTCTCGAAAAAGCGTTGCGAGCGGGCTAAATATTCTGGCTTGATGAGCCGGCTTAGTTTGGGACTGTGTACGAGGCGAGTACCGAAGTGTTCACCAATTTCAAAGTTTAGGGAATCACCAAGAATCGCTGCCACGCTCAGTAAGATAAACAATACCCAGATATTCAAGGAATGATTGCTCATTGCGGCAAGTGATCCGCAGAGGAATAAGAGCGAGTCCCCGGGTAGGAAAGGCAGAATGACGATACCCGTTTCGATGAAGATTAAGGCAAATAAGCCAACATAGATTAGGCTACCGAACTGAGTGATGAGCTGTGGTAGAAGTTGGCTCAGGTTAGGAATTAAAGATGTAAGCATGAGCATTGACATGATGAGTTCCCCTTTAAGTGATTTTCGTAATGCTTGACTATGGCATAAGCATAGCTGGATTGACGTAGTGCTCCCACTTATGAAAACTGAGGTAAAACTCAGTAAATTTCAGAACACGATTCTGAAATGCCTGTGTTAAGGGCTATGTATCTGAAAAAAAATTTAGATTGTTCAAATCATAGGCCTAGAAAAACCGCTCAATTTTTTTTGAGCGGCACGGGGAAAGTTGTTTGAAATCAGATTTAGCGTAAATACCTGCTAGCAAGTGTCTGTATTAAGGGTTGATAGGGGCTTTTCAATGTGAAAATTGAATATTACCGCGAGCCAACGTTTTGCTACAATGGCAGATAGAGGGTAGAAGATGAAAAAAATTATGGAGCGTTTTGATTTTGTGCGGACTATTAGCTGGGTGTAGTCAAGCTAAACCTCAAGTGGCCGATGATCCAGCACATTCGGTGAGCGTTTTTGGTACGACAATCAGTCCAACGGTTGCCAACAAGCATGACTTTTATGATGCTTTGATTAAGCAGTATCCACATTTGCAATCAGCACTCGATCATGACGCGAAGCCTGAAACTTATACGATTCCAGGCTTATTAAAGACGCGCAGCTTAAATCTGGCAGGCAAGCTGGGCACTTCTACCCAGATGGACCCGCAAGGCTTGGCGGTGACCAAAAAAAGACGTCATCATTTCTGCGTACAGTCGTGATAAGGCATATCATTCAGTGTTGTACTTGCTTGATAAGAAAACTGGCGCTTATAACAAACAAATAGTATTGCCCAGCACGGATCATGTCGGTGGGCTTGCCTATGACACCGTCACAGGTCGCTTGTGGGTTACGACAATGTCTAAGAAGGGTAAAGCATCTCTGTCGGCCTACGACGGTAAAACGTTGAAATATGCAGACTTTTCGCGAATCAAAAAGGCAACACCGTTTGACCATGTAGTTGCTCTCCCAGATATTCCAAGAGCAAGCTTTTTGACCTATCACAACAATGCACTGTATGTGGGCTACTTTGCTGCTAGTGGTCAAGGGACTTTCCGTAGTTACCCACTAAACGCATCGGGAATGCCACAGGTACATCAGAAAGCGGACATGGATTTACGTGGCTCAGACTTACAGGTCGGTACCTACGAAACTAATAAGCGACTCCAAGGCGCAACATTTTTCCAGGGCAAGCTATTGTTTTCGCAATCTTTTGGCGTCCATCCGTCTAATATCTTGGTATTTGACAACGATGGGCAGAAGTCCTGGTTAGACTTCGATGGGGACGATACGTTGAAGTCCATAACCATGCCACCATACTTAGAACAAATCGTGGCTGTCGGTAGTGATTTATATGTGCTATTTGAATCAGCATCAATCCATTATCGTCAAGCTGATCTGGAATTTCATGCAGATCGGGTATTAAAATTAGATTTGAAAACTTTGTTGAAATGACGAACAGCATTGAAAACTTTTCATGTTTTCAATGGAACTGTAAGTCAAAGAAACATCAAGTTCACGAAACGTGTGATCGAGCCGGTAAAATCCTTATTCATGGGGTAGCGTAAGCGTAAAAATGGTTCCTTGTGGTTCATTATCTTGGACAGTTAGCTGGCTGTTACTGAGCTTAGCAAGCTGGGTGGCAATGGCAAGTCCTAGTCCAGTCCCCACAACGGTACCACGGACGTCGGCGCTGCGGTAAAAACGTTCAAAGATATGGACTTTATCGGTTTCGCTGATCCCGCTACCTTGATCTTTGACGGAAAGCTCAGGCGTGCCATCTGTTAGCAATGATAGAGATACGTCTATCTGGCTATTTGCAGGTGAATATTTAGCCGCATTGGTGACCAAGTTGATAAGAATCTGCTCTACTGCACTAGCGTTGCCGTTGACGTAAACATTTGGTTGAATCGAAGTGACAACTTTCTGTGAGAATGTTGGCGTGATTTTTTTGCATAATCGTCTGAACGGTATCACTTAGATTGAGGTGGTGTAGTTCGAGGGCGAGTCGATCGGCGCGAGAAAGTTGAAGGAGCTCATCGATCAGTTGTTGCATCTGGCGAGATTCCTCGGTGATATAGTGAACTGACTTTGCAATGATTTCGGGGTGCGATTCCCCATGACGCTCAATCAGCTGTGCATGGCTCCGGATGGTTGCAATCGGAGTGCGTAATTCATGGGCAGCGTTCATCACAAAGAGTTTCTGTTGTTCCTGACGTTCGTTCAGCATACTGAGCAGTTCATTGAAGTTACCAGCTAACTCTGTCACTTCGGAAGGGGTAGCCGGAACTGGGAGTTGCATTGCGCCAGGCTCTTTAGCAGTCGCAATTACCTGAGTCGTTTGTGACAATGCGGTCAGTGGATCAGTCAAGCGCTTAATCATACGTCGAATGTAGAATGGCGTGATGATCAACGTCAAGACTAATATCATGGCGGTAACCTGAATAACTCGTTCTAGTACAGCGAGTTGTGGTTTCATATTCTGCCACAACGTGTAGTAAATTCCACGCGCATGCACCATCCGGTGATAAAGAAATCCAATTCCCGGCCGGTAATACAGGTGTGTCAAAAATGGTATTTTGATGGGCTTAACTTCTAGCACATCGTCTGCATTTGGTGACAAATACTGTTTTACTTTGGCATCAGCGCGTTTGTTGTGCACATAGACAAAACTGGCACTGGTGTCCAGGGTGCTGTTTTTACGCCAATCTTCCCAATCATCATCACCATCGATGTTTGTTTTCTTGAGGCTTGCAGTAATGTGACTGGTGGTCGATCGTACTCCTTGAAGCAGCTGATGACCGACGGCAACAATGATCAGCAGTCCAAGTGCCAGTGTTACGACTATGATTAGCCGCATCAGGCTACGAAGCATGATTGCAGCACTTGATTGATCAGTTTTTTTTCATTGGCATCACCGCTCCACTACGTTTTGTGAAAGCATATAGCCGACTCCACGTACAGTGTGAATCAGCTTTTGCCTGTCTGGAAGATCAATTTTATTTCGTAAGTTACGAACATAGACATCTAATATATTAGGCTGGCCGTCAAAATCAACACCCCACACTGTATCCAATAATTCTTCACGAGAGCACGGCTCATTCTGATTGCTGATCAATGCGATGAGTAGCTCATATTCGCGTTGTGTCAGGGGAATGATTCGGCTGTCGCGGGTAACACGTTTAGAGCCAGTGTCAACGGTTAGATCTCCGACTGTATAAGTCTTTACTGGGTTATCGGTAGATTGACGATGACGCAAGGCGACTTCAACTCTGGCAATCAATTCTTCCATCTCAAAAGGCTTCGTCACGTAGTCGTCCGCGCCGCCTGTTAGTCCAGCCACTTTATCGCCAATGTAGTCCCGTGCGGTGAGCATAATGATTGGAATTTGACTGGACTTGCGAATGCGTCGCAGTACACTGAACCCGTCTAAGTGAGGCAGCATCCAGTCTAGAATAATCAGATTAATCTGGCTTCATCTCGGTGAAAGAGATCAAGTGCAGTTAGGCCATCATTCGCCCAAATTACGTTGAAGCCTCCAACTCGAACTCGGTTTTCAATGAGTCGGCCAGCCCTTCTTCATCTTCGACTAGTAGTAGTGTTGTTTTCAAATTTATTTCTCCTATTTTGTTCTGCATGGTACGCAAATCATCGCCTTCAATATAAGTCATTTATGTAAAGGAAGCTACCCAGAGAAACTAAAGCAAATCTAAAGAAAACTCAGAATTCTATGTTGGTGTTCTCAAACGTCGAGGACTAAACTTATTGAAAAAAAGGATAGCGATTACCATGACCTTAATTTTGACCCTTGATCAGGTGAACTATGCGCCTCAGGGGAAACCAATTCTGTCCGACATTGATCTGGCAATTAACGAGAACGCCTTTATTACTTTTACTGGGCCATCCGGTTCGGGTAAAAGTACGCTTCTGCGACTGATTGCAACATTACTGACGCCTACTAGTGGTGTGATCAAATATCAAGGTCAGCCACAAGCACAGTTGCCCAAGCCGTACTATCGCCAAGAGGTTTCATACTGCTTCCAGCAGCCAAGTCTTTTTGGCGAAACTGTGCGGGATAATCTGGCGTTTCCTTTTTCAATTCGCGATCAGCCCTGGTCTCAAAAGCGAGCAGAGCAGGCACTGGCATCAGTCGAGTTGTCAGAGACGATGATCGATGCGCCGATCACTTCGCTTTCAGGCGGAGAGAAGCAACGCGTTGCGCTGATTCGCAACTTGTTGTTTCCACCCAAGGTCTTGTTGCTAGACGAAGTGACGACAGGGCTTGATGCTGATACGAAGAACTGTGTGCATCGTCTGATTGCGAATTACCATCAGCAAGGCATGACGATTTTGATGGTGACACACGACGAAACTGAGATTGCAGCAGCGGAAACCTTGGTAGAGATTCGTGGTGGGCGTTTGGAGGCAAAGCATGAATAGTCTAATCGTTAGTCCTACTGCGCTGGCCTTTGCTGTGGTATTAGTTTTGATTGCGCTGGTCATCAACTTACGTGAAAAAATCGGTTTGGAAAGGGATATGCTAATTGGGGTCATTCGGGCAGTAGTCCAACTTACCGTAGTAGGATATGTGCTGACCTACATCATCAAGGTTGATCGTTTGTGGTTGACTGGTTTGATGGTTGCAATCATTATCTTTAATGCTGCGCTGAATGCCAACAAACGCGCCAATGGGATTCCCCATGCTTTTGCTATCAGCTTACTGGCAATTAGCACGGCGACACTGTTGACCATCGCACTGCTGGTTTTAACTCACTCGGTCCGTTTTACCCCCAGTCAGATTGTACCAGTGTCAGGCATGATCGCATCAAACTCGATGGTTGCCATCGGCTTAGCCTACCGGAGTATGAATGCGAGCTTTCATGATCAACGGCAAGGTGTGTTGGAGCGTCTGGCGTTAGGTTCAACGTTGAAACAAGCCTCAAATGCGATTGTTCGGAGCGCGATTCGCACCGGTATGGCACCGACCATCGATTCTGCTAAAACAGTTGGAATCGTCAGTCTACCGGGCATGATGTCGGGCTTAATTTTTGCGGGTGTTGATCCAACTAAGGCAATTATGTATCAGATCATGGTCACGTTCATGTTACTAGCAGCTACGAGTATCGGGAGTGTCATTGCTTGTTACCTGGCTTATCCGCAATTTTACAATGTAGACTTACAGTTACGGTAGATTCTTCAAAAATTATCATAGCCAAAGCAACACTTCGGTAATCATACGAAGTGTCTTTTTGTCTGACACAATATTTTCCAACGATTTCTATTGGAACATAAATTAACAATTTGGCAACATTTCAGCAACAAATCACTAATAGCCACAGCTTATGATGTTTTTGAATAATGAAGCTGTGGAGGATTTGACATGAATAGAGCAAAACACTCGAAATTAAATGTTGTAACATCACTGGCCGTAATTGGGAATATTGTGTTGGCAATTCTCTTCCCCGCATTCAAACACTGGAATTAGCTGTTTGAAAAAAAGTTGGGATTGGTGATAACTGACTAAGCTATAATTGGTTAGTAAGCTGTATTGGAGGATTCTACTTGCTCAACATGATAATTCGCTGGTTACATTTGCCAGTCAAGGTCGAGCATCGGCGCGATCGAATCGCACTTTATGCTGCACTATCAGTTCCTGTTGGAATTTTAATGGCTGTAACGAAGCTGGTGATGGGGATAGTATTCTTCTCCAGCTGGCTTCTAATCTTCGGCCTATATTATGCGATTTTGCTGAGTGTCAAGGTCTTGTCATTGATACGCTACCGGAAAATTCGGATGAGTAACAATCCTACCAGTGCGAAAATACGGGCTGAGCAAGCTTTCTTGGTGCTTGGTGGCCTTGGATATAGCCTGATTGGGCTTGTTTTTGGGGTGTTCTGCTTTGTGATGTATCACCATGGATATGACCAGAAATTTAATCTTAATGCTGCTTTGGTGATTGCTTTGATTGGCTTCACAAAGTTGATCAGTGCCATCGTTGGCTTGGTTCGCTCAAGACACCTTCTCAGTCCATTGATTACGCTGTTAAAGGCATATAGTGTGGCCGACGGAATGACCGCTATCGTTTTAACTTAATATGCTTTGTTGACCTACCAAAAAGCCTCTGAGGTAACGACAGCAACGGGTGTGTTTGGAATGGCGATTAGTGGAGTAGTGGTCGTTGTTGGCCTCTGGATTGCATTGTTCGCCTCCCACCGTAACCTGGCGCTGCAAGAGAAAGAAGAATCATAATGCAAAAGATCTTAATTGTTGAAGATGATGAAAAGTTCAACGAAATTCTAGTCCGTACACTGATGCAGACAGGATACCAGGCAATCGGTGCGCATACGGCCAATGATGCCTACAACTTAATGTACGACCAAACATTTGATTTGATATTATCTGATATCATGATGCCGGGTATTGACGGTTATTCATTTGCTGAAACAGTTCGTCGAACTGATCCCGCAATCCCGATTCTCTTTATTACAGCACGTGACGATATTGC
>NZ_BBER01000011.1 GCF_001312865.1 Lacticaseibacillus thailandensis DSM 22698 = JCM 13996
CAACGACGCCAACGACGCCAACGACGCCAACGACGCCAACGACGCCAACGACGCCAACGACGCCAACGACGCCAACGACGCCAGCAACACCGGCACGGGCCACCACGCCAGCGACGGCGCAGAACGCCACGGCGACGGATTCGACCGCGACACCAATTAGTGACGCGGGCGTTACGGCAAGTCTGGAGTCACTGGCAGCTAGTGTCACTAGCGGTGCGTCAACGGCGGCTGCAGCTAGTTCCGCGGCGGCTGCAGCAGCTCGTGACGTGGCCAATACGACTAACGTTGACGTCACTGACGCGATCGACATTAACGGTACCGATGCGCAAACACAGCGGGCCGTCACTCCAGCTGGCGTTACGGCTACCATCATCAACGTCAGTGAACAGTCACAAAACCGGATTCCTGGTGGTAGTGCGCAGTCGACTTACACCTACTTTGCCCAGAAGGTTGCTGATACCCAGACGCAAGCGGCAGTTCAGTACGAACTGTTACTCCGTCAGTGGGACAGCGGCGTGAACAACTGGGTGCTGCCTTCTAGCTTCGGTATCACCGTGGGGATGCAGACCCGGTTAATGGAACAAGCGCTGCGGAGCTTGGACTCTCATAACATCAGCATTAACCTGACCACCAGTCAGTTTACTGATCCAGCGGTGGTTCGGCGTCTGAGCGAGTTTGGTCGCGAACAAACGCAGGGCACCCTCACCATTGAATTAGGTGAGTTACCATCCACGGACCAACTGGCAAGCGTTCTGCCAACGTACCATGCTGGTGGTGTCCAGGTTGTTCTGGGTGACGCGCAGAATACTGACGTTAACAGCGATACGGCTGCACGGGCCGCACAACAGCTGGACGGCTTCAAGTTCGCCCTACAGAAGTTACGTGCTCGTGGTGCTGATCAAGGCTGGGTTCAAACGGCTCAGCAATGGCAAGCACTGGCCCAGGCCAACGGCGGTAGCTTTACCCTTGAAGGGATTGAAACGCAGGATGACCTCAGTGTTGCTCAGCAGATGGGCGTTGAAAAGGTTCAGGGCTTCCTGTTAGGCAAGCCGGCCGAACCGACCGAGATCAACTTTAATTAAATGGTGAGTGGTTACTAGTAAAATCAGGTAAACATCACTTAGCGGGTGCGCTATCAATGATGATGGCGCATCTTTGCTTACATAGCGTAAGAAATTTACGGTGTTGGTCCCATTTCCGGGATAAGTTGCAGTAGAATGGTCTGTAACTAAGAGTATGTAGTTATCGGCCACTGGGGAGTGGGCGGATCGGTTTGAAAAATGGGGGAATCACCATTGAATACGTACACTTATTTTGCCCAAGCAATCGTGAACGTGACTACGCGCAAAGTAGAGGAGTATGAGTTGCTGTTGCGTGCCTGGTCACCCCAAGACCGCGACTGGTACCTGCCGGAAACGTTTGATATTTCGGTGGGCATGCAGACGCGGATGCTCAAAGAAGCGTTGAAAAATCTCGACGTGCAGCGGGTCAGCATCAACTTGACACCAGAACAATTTGCGAGCCGGTCAGTGGTTCAGCGCCTCGCCCGGTTTGTGAAGCAGACGCCCAGGCTGGCACAGCTAACGGTGGAACTAACCGCGGCTCCCACGGTGGAGGAGTTGACCACGATGGGGCCGGAGTATCACCAGCACCAGATGTTGATTGCCCTGGACGATGTGGGTTCGGACATTGATGATATTGGCTTGGTAGAACAGTTGGCCCCGGGGGTCGATAGCTTTAAGTTTGCCCTCCAGAACCTCCGTGAGCAGGGGGAGACGGCGGACTTGTTGGGTCGGGTGCAGCCGTGGGCAGATCTAGCGCACGCTCACGACATTCAGTTTACGGTCGAAGGGGTCGAGACGTACGCCGACCTACAGTTAGCCCGGTCGGTGGGGGCCAGCCATGCCCAAGGATTCTTCTTCAACCACCCGACGTCACCCAATCAGCGTAACGAACGGGCTTTTGCCCAACAAATTAGTAATTTGAATGATTTAATTTAATCGTGAACATTTGCATTAATATTAGCGGCGGTGGGTTTAATCCCACCGCCGTTTTTATTAGAGCCAACCGTGAGCGTGGGGGCCGGCATGATGAGGGCCAAACGGCTGATTGTGGCTGCGGCGGGCGATGAACCGCTCACATTTTTGTCCGCATTGCTCATCTAAACGTGCAATTTTGCCGATATAAATGTGGCGAAAACTAGTTTTAAGTGAGAATTCGGTGTACAATAGGTTCATCTTGAAACATAGTAGGGGGAAACAACTATGAAAAAGAAGTCAGTGATGCTGGGAGCAATGCTGACCACGATGGTTGCCTTGTTGGCTGCCTGTGGTTCCAGTTCCAGCTCATCTAACAAGAAGTCATCCGTTACATATATGCAGGGTGATGTGCTCCAGACCATGGATCCAGCCTTGGCGACCGATGTCATTTCTGGTCAGTCGCAGACTGATGTATACTCGGGTCTCTTCCGTTGGGACAAGACCAAGCTGACCCCAGATATGGCAGCCAAGATGCCGACTGTATCTAAGGACCAGAAGACCTACACCTTCACGTTGCGGAAGAATGCTAAGTGGAGTGATGGTAAGGAAGTTACCGCGCAAGACTTTGTCTACGCGTGGAAGCGCGCCATCGACCCGAAAACCAAGTCTGAATATGCCTACATCTTCTCTGGCATCAAGAACGCTGACGACATCATCGCCGGCAAGAAGCCAGCCTCAACTTTGGGCGTTAAGGCTTTGAGCAAGACCAAGTTCCAGGTTCAGTTGGACAAGGTTATGCCTTACTTCAACAAGATGATTACCCTGCAAACCTTCGACCCGGTTGAACAGTCCCAGGTTAAGAAGGAAGGTTCCAAGTTCGGGACTAACGCCAAGACGCTGACCTTCAACGGACCTTACAAGTTGGGTAAGTGGACTGGTTCTGAAAACTCTTGGACTGAAACCAAGAACAACAAGTACTGGAACGCTAAGAGTGTGAAGATCAACAAGATCAAGTACCAGGTGATCAAGGAAAACAACACCGCGTACAACCTGTACACGTCTGGCAAGGCTGACGACGTTACCGTTACTGGTGACACGGCAACCCAGGCCAAGAACGACAAGGGTTACACTGTCGTTAAGCAGAACGCGACCTACTACCTGGTTCCAAACTTGAAGCGGGTTCCAGCCTTCAATAACCAGAAGATTCGTCAGGCTATTTCCATGTCCATCAACCGTGCCGAATTTATCAAGAAGGTGCTAGGCAATGGTTCCGTTCCTGCTAAGACCGTTGTGCCTACCGACATGATGATCAACAGTAAGGGCAAGGACTTTACCACTGACGCTACCAATGGCGTCACGACCAGCAACTACGACTTGAAGAAGGCTAAGGAACTGTTCAAGGAAGGTATGAAGGAAGCCGGCAAGACTGACCTGACCTTCACGCTGTTGAGCGACGATACCGACACTGCTAAGTCCACGCTGGACTACCTGCAGTCCGCAATCGGTCAGTTGTCCCAGACTGGTGCTAAGTTGACCGTCAAGACGAAGTCCGTACCGTTCAAGACCCGTCTGACCCTGTCCACTGATGGTGACTTCGACATGGCCATTGAAGCTTGGTCCGCTGACTTCCCAGACGCGATCAGCTTCCTAGACATGTTCACTACTGGCAACTCCTACAACTACGGTGCTTGGAGCAACAAGCAGTACGACAGTCTGATTGCTGCCTCCAAGGGTGCTGACGCAACGAACACCACGAAGCGTTGGAACGACATGGTTCAGGCTGACCAGATTCTGGCTAAGCAGTCCGGTGTCATTCCTCTGTACCAGCTGGGTGCTGCCCACCTGCGTAACACTAAGCTGCAGGGTGTCACTACCAGCCCTAACGGTATGATCAACTGGGTCAAGGCTTCCTACAAGTAAGCTTTCACTGAGTAGCAAAAAGCGTAACCTCCGGGTTGCGCTTTTTGTGTGTTGTGCGCTAACCAGCCACGCTTTGGTGGTCTTTGTCTGTGAAACACTGTATAATTGATGAGCGCGTGGTTAAAGCGACGTAATGATTGGGAGGTTGTTTGGGGATGAAGAAGCATTCAGCGTTGGTAGGCATTGGGTTGGTCATCATGGTGCTCGTTCTAACGGCCTGTGGTGGTCAAGCGCAACGCCCAGCGCGTACGACCGTTAACGTGATGCAGGCAAGTCCACTCCAATCAGTGGATCCGGCGCACGCTAGCGACATTGTGAGTGCTCAAACCATGATGGACGTGTATTCCGGGCTTTACCGTTACAGCAACAAGCAGCTCCACCCCGACATGGCGGCCCGCATGGCCACCATCTCGCATGATCAGAAAACCTATACGTTTCACTTGCGCCGTAACGCCCGCTGGTCGGATGGCCGTCACGTCACCGCACAGGACTTTGTGTACGCGTGGCGGCGGGCGGTCAACCCGGCCACCAAGTCACCCTACGCGTACGCCTTTAATGACATTGTGAATGCCCAGGCCATCGGGGCCGGCAAAATGTCGGCGCAACGGCTAGGGGTAGTGGCCCTCACCCGCACTACTTTGCGGGTGCGGCTAACCAAAGCCGTGCCGTACTTTGAAAGCATGTTGACCATGTCCGTCTTTGACCCCGTCGAACGTACCCAAGTGACCAAGTATGGATCGCAGTACGGGACCAGCGCGGCTACGCTCACGTTCAACGGTCCTTACCGGCTCACTAAGTGGCGCGGTAAGGGGGCGCAACGGTGGGTTGAGACCAAAAATCCAACCTACTGGCGGGCACACCAAGTCCACCTGCACCGGGTCACGTACCGCGTCGTGAAGTCCAGCCAGCACGCCCTCAAGCTGTTCCGGCAAGGACAACTGGACGACATTACCGTCAGTGGTAGCAGTACCCACAAGGCCAAAAAGATGACGGGGTACCATGTAGTCAAACAAAATATTGCGACCTACCTGGAGCTGAATCAGGCGCGGGTACCGGCCCTTAAAAATCAGTCAGTCCGCCAGTCTTTGGCGTTAGCATTAACCGCGCCGGCTTGATTCGTGACGTGCTGGGTGACGGCTCGCAGCCGTTGACCACCATCGTCCCTGCCGGAATGTTTTACAACGAGCAAAGTGGTGCGGACTTTGCGACCAGCGCGGCCAATGGGGTCAGCCGCTATAGCAAGTACGACCTGGAACGCGCCCGGAAACTGTTTAAGGCGGGCATGGCCGCTACGGGGCAGACGCAACTCACGCTAACGGTGATTGGCGCCGACACGGATAGTGCCAAAGCGACGTTGCAGTACCTGCAGCGGTCGCTGGCAGCGTTGAGTCAGCCACAGGCGACGGTGACGGTCAAAGTAGTACCACTCAGTTTGACTGACCGGCTAGCCCGGCTACGGACGGGCAACTTTGACCTTGCCCTCACGGCGTGGTCGGCAGATTATCCTGATCCCGCCACGTTCCTGAACTTGTTCACGACTGGCAACAGCAACAATCATGCTGGGTGGTCGAACACTAAGTATGATCAGTTGGTGAACGCCGCCCAGACGACGGATGCCGGTAACGTTACGCACCGGTGGCACGACTTATTGGCAGCTGATCAGTTGTTGACCCGGTCGGTGGCAACGATCCCGCTGTACCAAGTCGGCCAGGCCCGGGTCCGTAACCCGCAGTTGCATGCCCGGTACAATAACCCGAACGGTCTCGTAAACTGGGCGACCGCGTATTACCAAGGTCAATAACTAGTACTAATCAAATCCACATTAACGAGCCATGTTGACGTTCTTTGGAGCGTGAATATTGGCTCGTTTTTTGGTGACTTTGCTGCCGTTAGCAGGTGCGACGCCGCACATAATGGCTAAGTGAGCTAGGCATGTGACGCGTGTGAGTGCAAAATTTGAACTTTTTGAATAAAATGTGATAAAAATGTGTAGACATGAGTTAAAAATGAGTGTATTATCATTTACATAAACGCACAGAGGTAATCATCACTGTACATATTTTAGGAGGCAATCATTCATGAAGAAGAAGCCATTATTGCTTGGCTCAATGCTAACAACCATGGTCGTTCTCTTAGCTGCTTGTGGCAGTAGTAGTGCCAGTGCTGCAAAGACTAAGTCGATGACCCGCATGGTTAAGGATGTCATTCAGACTATGGACCCCGCGCAGGCGACCGACGTTATTTCCGGTCAGACTTTGCAGGACACCACGGCCGGATTGTTGCGGTTTAAGGGCAAGAAGCTCGAACCAGACTTGGCCAGCAAGATGCCTAAGGTCTCTAAGGACCAGAAGACTTACACCTTCACGTTACGCAAGGGTGCTAAGTGGTCTGACGGTAAGGAGATCACCGCGAAGGACTTTGTTTATTCTTGGGAACGCGCGGCGGACCCGAAGAATAAGTCCGAATATTCCTACATCTTCTCAGGTATCAAGAATGCGGACGCCGTTATTGCCGGCAAGAAGGACCCATCCACAATGGGCTTGAAAGCTGAAGGCAAGTACAAGCTCGTTGTTACTTTGGACCGGGTCATGCCTTACTTTGAAAAGATGATCACGCTGCAGACCTTCAACCCCGTTGAAAAGTCTGAAGTGCAGAAGTACGGTAGCAAGTTTGGTACGAACTCCAAGTACATCACGGCTTCTGGCCCATACAAGTTGACCAACTGGAATGGTTCTAACAACACTTGGACTGAAGTGAAGAACAAGGATTACTGGAACGCCAAGAACGTGCACCTGGACAAGATCAAGACGACTGTTGTTAAGGATACTTCCACAGCCGTTAACTTGTTCCAGTCCAACAAGCTGGATGACGCGGTTATTTCCGGTGATACTGCCACCCAGATGAAGAATGACAAGGCTTACAAGACGATGGTTCAGGGTCGTACGACTTACCTGGAAATGGAACAGAAGAAGGTTCCGGCCTTCAAGAATCAGAAGATTCGTCAGGCCCTGTCCCTATCCATCAACCGTTCCCAGTTCATCAAGAAGGTCTTGGGTGATGGCTCGCGTCCGGTTTACACGATCCTGCCATACAAGTCCATGTACAGCGCTAACGGCACCGACATTGCGGCGGCCGCAACTAAGGGTGTCAAGCAGTACAACGATTACAACTTGGCTAAGGCTAAGCAGCTGTTCAAGGAAGGTATGAAGGAAGCCGGTTTAACTTCATTCAGCTTCACCATCACTTCTGATGATACTGATGCGGCTAAGTCCACGACTGAATACCTGCAGAACGCCTTTGAAAAGCTGAGCACTAACGGTGCTAAGTTGACGGTTAAGACTAAGTCCGTACCGTTCAAGACGCGGATTACCTTGTCCGAACAGCACAACTTCGACATGGTGGTTAGTGGCTGGCAGGGTGACTTCCCTGACGCCATCAGCTTCCTCGACCTGGAAACTACGGGCAACGCTACAACTTCGGTCAGTGGAGCAATGCTGAATACGACAAGTACGTTCAGGCTTCCAAGACGACCGATGCTACCAGCACCACGAAGCGTTGGAACGACTTGGTTAAGGCTACGCAGATCATGGCCAAGGACAACGGGTTATCCCTCTGTACCAGACCGGTGAAGCGCACCTGACTAACACCAAGATCAAGAACTACGATTACGGTCCAAACAACATGATCGACATGGAATCTGTCACTAAGAAGTAACGGATGCGTGCACGAAGCGACGTCCACCTCGGTGGGCGCCGTTTTGTGTGTCTTGACGGGCAGACTGAGGGAGTGGTGTAGCGTTGGGGCTTTGTGGACACCCAGCTGCTGGAACCGTATCGCGGCCATAAACGGGGTCGCAAACAACCAAGTAACGGTTACCAACCGTGCACAAACTCACTCGATGTGGCAGTTGGAAGCGTATACTGGAAGGCAGAAGACGTGAGAGAGGAAGTTTTGTTATGGTTACACCAGAAATCAAGTTGCTGAGCGCCGCCGAACAGGAGCGGTTTGACCGCCTGTACGCGTACACTGAAAGCGTGCTGGCGGCGGACCGCACCGGCCACTCGTTGGATCACATCAACCGCGTCCTGGCCAACGCCGTCCTGTTGCTGCACGACACGCCGGCTGCTGACACGTTGACCGTGGTGGCAGCCGCCACGCTCCACGACACTTACGACGATAAGCTCGTGGACAACGTGCCTGCCGCTCGCCGGAAGACGGCCGCCATGTTGGCGGATCAGGGTTTGACCAAAGTAGCACGGCGGAAATCCTGGGTATTATCGACCAAATGTCCTATCGCTACAGCTTGGACCACGACGTTACCCTCGACCTTAACGGTCAGCTGGTACAGGATGCCGACCGGCTCGACGCCATTGGCGCTATCGGGATTGCGCGGACGTTTTACTACGGTGGGGCCCATGGCAGTCAGCTGTATGGGGGCGAAGTGCGTGAACACTTGAGTGGCGCGGAGTACCGTCACAGTAGCTCGGTACTCAACCACTTTGACGAAAAGCTCTTCAAACTGGTCGACCAACTCAACACCCCTGCTGCCCAGAAACTCGGCGCCCACCGGCAACAAGTCATGCGCGACTTTGTGGCTGAGTTCAAAGCCGAAGTGAATGGCGCAAAATAACAAATAAATCTTTCCAAAGTTGACTACGTTTAACCCTCCCAACCGCTTAAAATAATGGTTAGGAGGGTTAATTATTATGGTAGAGACTAACTTTGGTTATACATACCGCGAGTTACGGCAAGCCAAGGGCTATAGTCTGAAGTCGGCGGCCAGCGGTGAGGTGTCGGTGCAATTTTTGTCCCAGTTTGAACGCGGCGAGTCGCAGATCAGCTTTGAACGGCTGGACCACCTGCTGCGCAATATCCACGTCAGCCTGAGTGAGTACGTGGCCGCGGCCGGCAACGATCAGCTTAACTGGCTCGATTGGTGGGCGTACCAACTAACGGAAGCCTGGCGCCGCCGACCGGCCGATATCGCGGGTGCGGTGGGCATGGCGCCCGTGAGCGTACGACCCGTGGTGGCGGCGATTAACAGCATCGTGCTCCTCGACCAGGCGGACCAGCGGGGGGCATTGACCGGTGCGTCGCTGTCAGCGGTGACCGGTGTATTGCGGCGCACCGTGCGTCCGGGGATGTTTAGCAACCTGGTGGCCGCACTGTCCGCCTTTGCCTTGCCCAACGAACTGCGCGTCAGTACGGCCAACCGGCTCCTGGAGCAACCACCCATTCGGTCCTACGCCCGCTACTTGCGGCCGTGCACCACGATGTACGCCGTCGTGTGTTTAGCCGAAGCCGAAGCGATTTTAGGGCAGCCATGCTTGGCGGGACAGTGGCTGTCCCGGGTGGAGAGACACCTCGGACCCGTTGATATGTATGAACGGTTGATGGTCCGCAAAGTGCAGGCGGGGGTGCTGTTCGCTGAGGGGGCGGTGGTTGCCGCTGAACGGATGCGCGCGCAGGTGCTACGAGCATGGCGAGTACTGGATGACCCGACGGAGGAGCAACTGTTTACGGAACACATGGACGCGATGTTTGCGATGATGGAGGATGAACGCATGGTACAGCCTAAATACGGGACGGCTTTTCGCGAGTTGCGCCAGGCCAACGCGGTGTCACAGTTGGCGCTGGCCGATAGTGATGCGGGACGGCAGGCCTTATCGCGGTTCGAACGAGGGGCGCATGCGTTGACGGTGATGCGGTTGAGCCGCATGCTGGACCGCATTCCGGCCACCTACCAGGAGTATTTACGGTTGCTGGCGCCCGATCCGGACGGCAGCTTTGAAGACTTCATGGTCATGCGTCAGCGCTTGCTGTACGGACCGGCGGGGCGCGTGCGGCTCCAGATGCTAGCGGCGCGGTACCGGAACCGCTACGACCGGGAGGGGCACGCGTGGTTGGAGCACCGGGCCGTCATGCTGGCGGCGACTCCGGACGGGCAAAGACGGCAAGCGGAACGCCAGCGGCTCTATTACTTTCTCCGGCAACAGGGCGCCTGGAGCCATTACGAGTTCGCGCTGTTCACGCACGGGTTGGCGACCACGCTCACGCTGGGCGATGTGCGCCAATTATGGGCGCAGTTAACGCAACCATTTGATGTCCGGACGCGGCTGGGCTACCAAAATCAGCGGCGTCAGATCGACGCGTTGTTAATGGTGGCGCAGGTGGCACTGGCGGCCGGGTGTCTGCCCCTCGCGGCGGCCGCGTTGCGGGTGACAGCCCAACTGCCCGCGCTGGCAGGAGGGCCATACGAAGAGTTGCGGTTGCAGGGCTTAGAGGCACTGTACATGATTCAGGACCCTGAGCAGTCGACCAAGGTGGGCCGGCAGCGGATTACCGCCATCATTGAATTGTGCGACTTTGTGGAGGACAAGACGGTGGCTCAGCGGTTGCGGACAGAACTAGCGGCACGCGCGTAAGGGTGCGGGTTGGAGTTCCGGCGCCAAATCGGGTATATTATGAAGGCGGTGCAGTTAGACGCCGCCTTAGCTCAGGAGGTAGAGCGCAGCGTGGTAAGGCTGAGGTGGCTGGTTCAAGTCCAGCAGGCGGCATAAGTGCTACGTTGTTTGACGACGTTAACACAATAGGGCCAGACTCCACACGAGTCTGGCCCTATTTTGATCGTGGCTCCGCAACAAACACCCCCACCAGTTAGCTGGTGGGGGTGTTGGGCGTCGCTCAGGAGATGAGCCAAAACTGCACTGTGGGACGACTATGGCAATCATCGGGGCGCAGAAGTAATGCTGGCGGTGAGTAGCTACCAGGCGGTCTGGGGATAAGTAGCGGCGTCGGTGTTATTTTAACCCCGGCATGTGCAAAATAAAAGGCTAACGGGTTAACCGTTAGCCACATAATTTTATTCATTACAGTAACGCCCAGCAGTTATTGAGTACGTGCAGTACCATCGATACCCGCAGGTCGTCACTCCAGGTGTAGGCAAAGGCCATGCCCGCGCCCAACCCGCAGTAGGTCAAGAAGTTGATCGGGTCACCGGGTGAATGGACCAGGGCAAAGGCGATGCTACTGACGATGGCGGCAAACCAGCGGCTACCGCGGGTGCGTTGAGCAGTGAACGCGTTCATCAACATGCCGCGGAAAATGAGCTCTTCAATGATGGGTGAAAATAGGCCTACCGATAAGGACATACTCCAGGGGATGCGGCGCAAGTAACTGACCACGGCGCTTTGGTTACTACTTTGCGGTGCCAGGTGGTAGGTGGCGGCCAACCAGGCGGCTACCTGCACGACAATCAGGATTGCCAAGCCACCCAGTAACGCCTGCCAATTGCGGCGGCTAAGGAGGCGGCGCCGGTGGTCCGCAGGCGTCACGTTGCGCACGTAACGCCGGTACGCCCAGTATAGGCCCGTAATCAGTACTAGGTAGCCGGCCACCGTGACGGCGAGCGTCCCGGCGTCTTCATGATGCCCTGTGGGTAGCACCAGGACGTCCACTACTTGGTAGGCCAGGAAGGCCAGCAGGAAGCCTAATGTGCGTTGGGTGACCGAAAAATGCCGCATAACTATCCTCCGGGACTATGGCTGGGTTTCGGCGCTCGCGTTGTCCGGCGCGGTGGCCGCTAGGTACTGCTCACCGGTCTGGGCGGTGTACAGCGATGCGGGCACCGCGTCGATCAGCGGTGAGACCGCATCGCGTGCCACTAGCACCAGTTCGTGCAGGGTGCGGGTGCATAGCGTGTACAGGATGTCCCGGTCGCCGGCGCTCGTATAGGTGTCGGCGGAGACGTCAAAGCCGATGACGGCGTCGAACTCGAGCCCCTTAGCGAGATAGACGGGTAGCACCACGCAGCCGCGGCTAAGCTGGTGGTCATCCTTGCTGAGTAGCGTGACGTCCACGTCGGTCTGCAGGCCCAACGCAACTTTGCTGGCCGTTGCCGCGTCCTTGGTGAGGATCGCGACGGTCGGGTGGCGCTGTAGCAGGTGGTTGACCAGCGTCGACAGCACCGGCTGGTACGTGCGCCGTGGTACCGTCAGGACCAGCGGCAAATTACCACCGCGGCTGAATGCCGTGATGTCCTTGCCTGCTGGAATTAAGGCGTTGGCAAAGTCGGTGATGGGACGCGTTGAACGGTAGGACTTGTTGAGAGTCACGAGGCGGGGATGCAGGTCGGCAAAGTCGTGTTGCAACTCCGCCAGGTAACTCTGACTGTCAGCGTAATTGCCCGTGAACACGTCTTGAGCCACATCGCGAGAAAGGTCAGTTGGGCGCGGGGGAAGGCGTGGTGCAGGTACTTGAGAATGGCGATACTGTAATCCTGCATTTCGTCGACAAAGACGGACTGGATGCCATGGTTTTGGCCACCGCCGGTCAGCACGTCGCGAATCATCATCAGTGGTGCCGCGTCATCGAGGCGCAGACGGTGGGCTTCCAGGTCAGCGCCGACCGCGTCACACATGGCCGTCCAGGTAGCTGCGTCCACAACGGTCTGCGGGTACTGACGGAGGAAGTCCAGGTAGTTTAGGTAGGGGTCGAAGAAGTAGTCGTCGTACAGGGCGGTGTAGACGGGCGCAAAGCGTTCGGCCACGACCGCGCGGGCCACAGCGCGTAGCTCGTCGGCGCCGTTTTCGAAGCGCTGGTCGCCGATGTAGTGCTGGACCTGTTCCTCGTTGAGGCTGGCCAGGGTGTCGTCGACCCAATCCTGGTGGGTTTCGAGGCCGATGCGGGTGTTGAGCCGCTTCATCAGGCGTTTACGCGTTTCGGCAAACTTATCGGCCAGGGTCATCTGCCGCGGAAGGCGGTCGTAAATTTTACGGATGTTTTTGGCGGCAAAGAAAGTCTCACCGTTGAGGTCGACGTCGACAAAGTGCGGTTCCGCTCCGTGCTTAGCGTACGCGGTGGCGGCGTCCATAAACGCAGCGCTCTCCTTGAGCCGCCGCATGGCTTTAGCGGCGGCGGGGAAGGAGGCTTCATCGCGTTCGAAGCGGTCAAAGAGGGTCTCCACCTGCAGCCCGGTTAGCCGCCGAGCAAGGAATTCAACCAGGGTGGTCTGAATCATGTTCTTTTCGCCCAAACTCGGCAACACCTGGGAAATGTAGGTGGCGTAGAGCTTGTTGGGCGAGAACAGGACCATCTGATTGGCGTCCAGCGTGGTGCGGCTGTGGTACAGCTGGAAGGCGATGCGTTGGAGCACAGCACTGGTTTTGCCGGACCCCGCAGCCCCCTGCACGAGCAGGAGGTCGGAGCTGGTATCACGGATAATGGTATTTTGTTCCTGCTGGATGGTAGCGACGATGTTTTGCATGTACTCGGAACTAGCGTCACCCAGCACTTCCTGGAGGATCGAGTCGCCAACGGTTTCGCTGGTGTCGAACATATTGCGAATTTGGCCGTCCTCAATCTGGAACTGGCGTTTATTATTCAAAGTTGCGTGGGCGGTCCCGACTGGGGTGGTGTAGTCGACGGGTCCCAGCGTCCCGTTGTAATAAATAGAAGCAACGGGGGCGCGCCAGTCGTAGACCAGGAACTGGTTATCGCTATCCTGGAAGGTCCCAGTACCGATGTAGAGGGTGTCGTCCTCACCATCTTCGGTGATGTAGATGCGACCAAAGTAGGGTGAGCGGGCCAGCCGGGTGAGGCGAGTCTGTTCCTTTTGCAGGATCTGCTCGTTTTCGACGGCGCGTGCAACCAGTTGCTTTTGCTGTTGCACGGCGGCGTTAGTTTCCATGCGGTCGTCGACCTCGGTGATGTTGACCTTAGTGTTATCACCGTAATTCTGTTCCACGTCACGAGTTTCGGCGTGTGCGGTGTCGATTTGGTGTGCGACTACATCCAGCCGGTGGTGCAGCCGGTCAATGACGTGGTCGACGCGGCGCTGTTCATCTGCGCGCGATGCATTTTGCATGGGACAACCCTCCTTTACTTCCACTTCTAAATTGATAGTACATTGTACTTCCCGCCGGCCAAATGTGCAAGTGAGCACGCTGGTATGATTTCGGGCAGCTTGAGTGTGGGTAGTTTCGGCTTCTCTTCTGTGGAAGACAAACGTGGTGGTGTCTGCCAAAGAAGAATAAGCTGTGCGTTTTGTGGTATTGGCTCTGGGTCAATGGTGTGTATAATACGGTAACTCTTTGACGTGTAGTTGACCTCAAAATAGCGGGAATCTGCGGCTGGTGGTAGGAAGCTACGGCGTAGGACGTAAGCCACAGTCCCACCGCCGACCACAGATTCTACCCACGCAAGCCGCAACTACCTGACCCCGACCAACCCTAAATCTTACGCACTAAGCCAGGGACGTGTGGTACAATTGAAGCCATATGTAAGCGTCCGCAATTAATTCGTGGCGGGTCCCGTGCCCACCAGCTTAGTAAAGGAAGTTCGATTATGCAGCAACAACCAGGTCAACCAGCAGCACCAGCCCAGATGGATCCTAAGCAGAGCAAGAGTTTCTGGATTCGTCATTACAAGGCTATTTGTATCATTTTGCTTGTCGTCGCCGTCTTTGGCGGGGCCGTTTACAAGTTGACGCGGCCGAAGCTGAGCGGTTTTATCCCTGACAACGTTTTCCGCGTGACCATGACGGGCAAGAGCGGCGCGCGGTCCACCTCCTACATGTACTTTGGCGACAAGGAATCCGGGTACGGGGCCGTGGGGTCTACCAGCCAGAAGAAACTGGAGAAGGCCGTCGCCCAACCCGGGTTCAAAGCTAACCTGAAGAAGCAGGTAGCTGGCGGCAAGCGCAACACGTACACCCTCAAGAACAACTCGACCCTCATTCTCTACGACGGTAACGCCGTGGCCTTTAAGATCAAGAGCAGTAAGATCGACGGTAACGAGCTGACCGGTACCCTATCAGCTGGGAACGGGTCCGTCGCCGTGACCCTCATGAAGATCGTGCAATAAATATTTCTACCTAACTAGGTCGCCAACGTGGCGGCCTTTTTTTGGTGGGCATGGGGGAAAGATGCGGTGTCAATTTTACAGCAATCAGCTCACGTGCTGGGGCCATCCCCAGCATTAATGCCCACCATGACCCAACTTTGCCCCGATTATTTTCAGCAAACTACTGCTTTCACCAGTAACTTCTATTACAATAGGGAATTGTTTAGTCTACATATAAAAGTTGGGAGCACGTAATTATGTCGTTAGTTTTAACGTGGTGGGCGGCCCTCATTGGGCTGGCCGTCGCTATCATCTTAATTTTGCAGCACCTGAATCCGGTATATGCGTTAATGCTCGGAGCCGTGGTTGGCTGCTTGCTGGGTGGGGCCAACCTGACCCAGACCATTAACATTCTCATTGCTGGGGGCCAAAGTGTCATGGGCATCGTACTGCGGGTACTCGCGGCCGGCATGCTGGCGGGGGTCATGATGGAGTCTGGTGCCGCCGACACCTTGGCGCGGGCCATCGTCACCAAGATGGGTGACCGCCTGGCCATCCTCGCGTTGGCACTGGCGACCATGGTGATCACGGCCGTCGGGGTGTTCATTCCCGTCGCGGTCCTCATCGTGGCACCCATTGCTTTGGAGGTCGGCCAGCGGATGCACATCTCCAAGTTGGCGCTCCTTGTCGCCCTGTCTGGTGGGGGCAAGGCCGGGAACATTATCTCGCCGAACCCGAACACGATCGCTGCCGCCAAGGGCTTTAACGTTGAGTTGAGTCAGGTGATGATTGCCGACTTTGTTCCGGCCGTTGTGGCGCTGATCGTCACGGTGCTCGTGGCCACTTTGTTGAAGGGCAAAGGCTCGGCGGTACTCGAGCGCGACCTAGACATCCTAGCCAGTGAGGCGCACCCAGACAGCTTGCCGTCCCTCGGTACCGCGCTAGTCACGCCGGTGTTGGCCATCGTTTTGTTACTGCTCAACCCGATTGGGTCCCTGCTCCACATTGGCGTGTTGACCAAGTTCAGCTTGGACGCGATGTACGTGTTGCCGATTGCCGCCATTGTCGGCGCGCTGGCGATGCGCCAGGGGCACAAGTTGATGAGCTACGCGCAGGCGGGGATGAACCGCATGACTGACGTCGTCCTGATTTTGATTGGTGCCGGCGCGATTGGTGCCGTAATTACCTCCTCCGACCTGCCGGCCCAGTTAATTCACCTGATCAAAATGTCGGGCATCTCGGGTGTCTTCTTGGCACCAATTGCTGGTATCCTGATGGCAGGGGCCACCGCGTCC
Source organism: Lacticaseibacillus thailandensis DSM 22698 = JCM 13996 (assembly GCF_001312865.1). Taxonomy (GTDB): domain Bacteria; phylum Bacillota; class Bacilli; order Lactobacillales; family Lactobacillaceae; genus Lacticaseibacillus; species Lacticaseibacillus thailandensis. Next base: position 16,037 of record NZ_BBER01000011.1, read on the forward strand.
ACTTCGACCGGGGTCATCCTGGCGACGGGGTCGTTTAGCAAAGCCGTGCTTGGCTTTGGCATCAGTCCGTTGGCGGGCGCCGCGATGATGCACACCGGTGCCATCGTCTGCGACCACCTGCCGCACGGTAATTACTTCCACGTCACGGCCAACGCGATGCGGATGTCGATCAGCGAGCGCTCGAAGGGAATTCTTTACGAGTCCCTGGTCGGGGGCGCCGCCGTAATCACGGCCACGATTATGTACGGGTTCTTCTAGAGGCAGTACGAGGCAAAGGAGAAGCAAAAAAATGAAGTTTGTCATTGCTCCAGATTCATTTAAGGGCGGCCTGACCGCCAAGGAGGCGGCTCACGCGATGGCGACCGGCATCCGGCGCGTCTTTCCGGACGCTGATTACGCCCTCGTACCGATGGCCGATGGCGGTGAAGGGACCGTCCAGTCGCTGGTCGACGCGACTAACGGGCGGTTGGTCACCGCCACCGTGACTGGGCCACTAGGCGACCCAGTCACGGCCCAGTACGGGCTGCTGGGGGATGGGCACACGGCCGTGATCGAGATGGCGGCGGCCAGCGGCATCCAATTTGTTGATGACCAGACGCATAATCCACTGGTGACGACCACGTACGGCACGGGGGAGTTGATCCGCGCGGCTTTGGCGCAGGGCGTGGATAAGATCATCCTTGGTATTGGGGGCAGCGCGACGAATGACGGCGGTGCGGGGATGGCTCAGGCCGTGGGCGTGCACCTGCGTGATGCAGCTGGGCACGAGTTGCCGTTCGGTGGCGCGGCGCTGGCCAACTTGGCAACAATCGACCTCAGTGAGCGTGACCCGCTGCTGGATGACGTGGAATTGCTAATTGCGTCCGACGTCACCAACCCACTCGTTGGTGACACCGGCGCATCGGCGGTGTTCGGCCCGCAGAAGGGCGCGACACCCGCCATGGTGGCAACGCTCGACGCGGCTTTGGCCCACTATGCGGACGTGATTCACACCCAGGTGGGACCAGATTTGGCCCAGGCGCCGGGTGCGGGGGCTGCTGGTGGCCTGGGTGCCGGGCTAATGGCATTTACCCACGCGACGATGGCCCACGGTATCGACATTGTGGTCGAGTACAGCGGCTTGCGGCAGCAGGCCGCTGACGCCGACTTTGTCTTTACCGGTGAGGGCGGCATCGACTTCCAGACCCAGTACGGCAAAACGCCATACGGGGTGGCGCAGGTGACCAAAGCCGTGACGCCCGATGCGCCGGTGATCGTGCTCGCGGGGAACGTGGGCAAGGACGTTGACGTGCTGTACCGTCACGACGCCATCGACGCCATCTTCTGTACGGTGGCAGGCGCCAACCGCTGGCCCGCGCGATCGCGGATGGGGCGCATGACGTGGCCCAGACGGCAGAGAACGTGGCGCGGCTGATTGCGGCCATGCGGGGCTGATGATGAATAAATGGGGCGTTGTTGGTCGGGTTAAGGCTGATAACGCCCCGTTTGTCGGTGATGCTAGCTTACTAGTCCAAGCCACGGTACGCCAGCCAACAACTTCTTAAGAATCCCAGCCCACCCTGTTCAGCGGTCCCGCAATACGGTATATTAGATACCAGTGACAAAACTAAGATAAATTGATGGGGGTTCGCATGGCACAAGATAAGCAAAGTGGGTCGCAAGCAGCGGCTCAGACGAAGCAACCGTGGAGCAAGGCACGTAAGATTTGGACGTGCGTCGTAACGATCGTGGTGATTGTGGCGGCCATCGCCGGCTTCTTTGGTTGGCGTCAGGAGAGTGCCAAGGCTAAGTTTGCTGACCACATTTACCTGGTTACGTTGGCGGTCAACGGCAAGTCGAGTAACGCGCAGAGTGAAGTGTTCGCCTTTGGCAAGTACGACAAGAAGCAGGTGGCCTTCATGGACCTCAACTACTTCTACTACATTAAAAAGGCGTACCTGCGGAAGGTGCAGGCGGCGACGGCCAAGCAGTACGATGAGAGCTACAAGTTGAACGGCAATCACATCACGATTACCGGGAAGAACTTCAAGTATGACTTCAAGCCTTACACTAGCAAGAAGACCACTGAGACGTACGGGGCGAAGCGCAACCTGTACAGCGGTAAGTTCACGTACAACATCAAGAAGAGCGGTAAGACCAAGACCTACAAGGGTACGTACAAGCTGCGCGACATGGGGACCACCAACCAGTGGTACAAGACGGTCGGTAAGTACCTGAACACCAAGTCGGTCAGCCCGACTACTGGGAGTAGTTCGACAAGTAAGTAATACGAATCAATGCAGATAGACAGGTTGAAGGCGCACCGGCGTGGAGCTGGGGGCGCCTCCTTTTTAGTTTGTCAGTTACGGCGGTGGACTACCCAGACGGTCGTCGTACTACCAGGGGCCAGATTCTCTCCGCTCGGGCATAGCCGGTCATGCTATACTGGTTGGGAATAGCAAAAGCAGAGGAGTGTATATCCAAATGTCAAAGAAAGTCATCCTGACTGGCGACCGCCCAACTGGCCGCCTGCACATCGGCCATTACGTGGGTTCGTTGCGCAACCGTGTGGCACTACAAAATTCCGGCGACTACGAAAACTTCATTATGATTGCTGACATGCAGGCGCTGACCGACAATGCACGTGACCCCGAGAAAATTCGGCACTCGCTGTTGCAGGTGGCGCTGGACTACCTGGCCGTGGGCATCGACCCGGCCAAGTCCACCATCCTGGTGCAGTCCCAGATTCCCGCGTTGAGCGAGCTGACCATGTACTACCTGGACCTGGTCACCGTTGCGCGCCTGAACCGCAATCCCACCGTCAAGACGGAAATCAAGCAGAAGGCCTTTGGTGAGTCCGTACCGGCTGGCTTCCTGATCTATCCGGTTAGCCAGGCGGCGGACATTACGGCGTTCAAGGCCGACACGGTGCCGGTGGGAGATGACCAGGAACCAATGCTGGAGCAGACCCGGGAAATTGTACGCACGTTTAACCGCGTCTACAACACCGATACGCTGGTGGAGCCCGAGGGATACTTTCCACCCAAAGGCAAAGGGCGCCTGCCAGGGATCGATGGTAACGCCAAGATGAGCAAGTCACTGAACAACGGCATTTACCTCAGCGACGACGCCGACACGGTCAAGAGCAAGATCATGAGTATGTACACCGACCCGCACCACATTCACGTTCAGGACCCAGGTCAGGTCGAGGGCAACGTGGTGTTCACGTACCTCGACATCTTTGGCACCGATACCGACAAGATTGCCCAACTGAAGGAGCAGTACCGCCACGGTGGCCTGGGCGACGTGAAGATCAAGCGTTACCTCATCGACGTCATGGAAGCTATCCTGGAGCCCATTCGCACGCGGCGTGCCCAGTACGCTGAGGACATGGGCGCGGTAGCTGACATGCTGCATCGAGGCTCGGCGCACGCCAACGAGGTGGCCAACCAGACACTGGCAGAGGTACGGCAGGCTATTGGGGTCAATTACTTCGACTAGTGTTCTTTAACCGGACCGCAAGTGCATAAAATTCACAAGCAAAAACGGCATTCTGCTATCGTGGGATGCCGTTTTTATAAGGAATAATCGGCCGAATACCAGCAGCTAGAAGGAAATCTTAGGATAAATGTAACGGTTATTTAATATTTGACAGGAGTGAATGCTGGTCTCTGGGTTTGCGTATATGCAACTTCTTACGTATAGACCAATAGTGGGAATAGCGCGGTTGACAGCGGTTCCGTAGGCAGAGAGGCGCTGTTTATCACCCATTTTTCGCAAAGTTAGACAACGTTAGTAACTTGTTATGGGACCGCCAACCGTATGGTCAGCAGCCCATATCTATGATTTAATAATGTCAAGCAACGTTAAAATTAGGGTAAAAGTCCGCAAACTTTTCTAAAATGTGGACGCATCAATGTCGAATTTAGGTGGGAAAAAAACGATATGGATAATGCAATTGATCTAACACGCCTCTGGGCTATCATCAAGCGCAGTCTCGTACCAATGATTGTGCTGGCGATTGTAGGCGGCTGGTGGCTTTTATTGGGGCCAAGGTGCTGATTACGCCGAAGTACACGGCATCGACGACGATGCTAGTTAATAGAGCGGCTGATAGTACAGACGCAAACACACAGTACACGGCACAACAGGCTGATGTTCAACTTATTACTACATACAAGGGTATCCTTACGAGCCCTACTATTCTGGACACAGTGGCGAAGAATTTAACTCAGCCGCGGAAGGTGATGACGAAGAAGCCTACCAAGGCAGTCTATGGGCGGAAGTATAATTCTTACACTGATTCCTATAGTAGCTACTTAAAGACCAAGGCAAAACCGGCTGAGTACAAATTAGTGCCAGCTAAATATCAAGATATTACTGGTAGTGATTTGACGGATATGGTTTCCGTTACCAATGAAACTAATTCTCAACTGTTCACGGTTAACGTCGAAAACACCAGTGCCACGGAAGCGCGCGACATTGCCAATGAAATTGCATCTGTTTTCAGAATTAAGATTAGCAAAATTATGAGCGTTAAAAATGTCACGATCATGTCAAGGGCAACGGCAGATTACACACCGACGTCACCCAACCTGAAGCTCTTAGCGCTGATTGGGGTAGTTTTGGGTATCATTATTGGTTTTGCTTGGGGCTTCGTTCGCGAAGTTACGGACCGGACGATTAAGAGTCTCGACTTCATTACTGATGATTTGGGACTGACTAACCTTGGTATCGTTAACTACGTTCATAAAATGAAGAGTATTGATGCTGCCAAGGCGTCCAGTACAGTAGCAAATAAGCGCATAGATTCGGACCGGCTGGCTCCGCGAGGAACGACGCCAGCCGCGGTGACTAGTGATGAGACTGACCTGACCCGCGAATCATTAACGCGATCACGGCGCAGCGGCAGCCGACGGATTTAGGGGGCATATACGATGCGAATTCCTTTTTTTTCATAAGCACTACAAAGAAGACATGACCTTCCAGACTCATGGCGTCCGGCTGGTTACCTATGCTGATCCCAAGCATGTTGTATCTGAACAGTTCAGAACGGTACGTACGAATATTGAATTTGCCGGTGCTGCCCTGGATAAGTTACAGGTGGTAATGTTTACTTCTGCGGCAATTTCAGAAGGTAAGTCAACGGTATCAAACAACGTTGCAGTTGCTTGGGCACAGTCTGGTAAGCGGGTATTACTGATTGACGCTGATTTGCGTCGTCCGACGGTACATGCAACATTTGATTTATTGAACACCGACGGTTTGACGAACGTCTTAGCGGGTAACGTCAAGGTGGAAGACGCCGTGAAAGACACGTTTGTGCCTAACTTAGCTGTGATGAACGCAGGCCCAGTGCCGCCAAATCCGTCTGAATTGTTAAATTCGCAGAAGATGGCGGACCTGCTGGCTTGGGCGCGTGAGCACTATGACATCGTAGTGTTGGATGTGCCACCAGTATTAGCAGTGTCAGATGTGCAAGTACTGGTGCCCGAGACCGATGGGGTGGTGCTCGTTGTACGTATGGAACACACGCTGAAGGGGGATTTGGAACGGACGGTTGAGGTCCTGAGAATGGCTCATGCGAAGGTACTTGGTGTGGTTGAACGGGTACACTCGAAACACGGCGATCGTGGCTATGGTTACGGCTACGGCTACGGCTACGGGTACGGAAACGACAGTAAGTAGGGTGCTTTTTTTACAGATTCATTTTAAAAGTTGGGGGTTGATTGAATTATGGAAGCAATTCGTGTACAAAATGGGGAAAAGACTGAGGAGACGTATGTAAATTCGATTGGGGAACCAGTTAAGTCGTGGTATCTGCCAATTAAGTTTGCTTTGGACTTCATTACCGCCGCGGTGATTTTGGTATTGACTTCGCCAATTATTTTAATTACCGTGTTGGCGATTAAACATGAGGACAAGGGGCCAGCATTCTATCACCAGACGCGAGTAGCTTGATGGGTCGCCATTTTACGGTCACGAAATTACGGTCAATGTATGTTGATGCAGAAAAACGCGGCGCGCAGTGGGCGGAGAAGGAAGATCCGCGCATTACGCGTGTAGGTCATTTTATTCGTAAAACGCGGATTGATGAATTACCACAACTTGTTGCAGTTCTAAAAGGTGAGATGAGTTTAATTGGTCCACGTCCAGAGCGTCCTGCTTTTACAGAACAGTTCTCGCATGAGTACCCGGGGTTTGAACAACGTTTACGTATCAAGCCAGGGTTAAGTGGCTATGCACAGGTACATGGCGGATACGATATTGACCCAGGTGAGAAGGCTAAGTTGGACCGGTACTACATAGAAAATTTTGGGCCAATGATGGATTTGGGTATTTTCTTTGAGACGATTAAGACTGTATTTACTGGGGAGGGTGCACGGTAATGGAGAACCCAATTATTAGGAACAGTAGGGTTTTAGTCACTGGTAGTGCCGGCTTCATTGGTTCCAATCTTGTAGATGCTTTAATTGGTGATAACGAGGTTGTGGTCGTTGACGATTTATCAATGGGAAGGGTGGAGAACCTTCCACAAAGCAATAATTTGCATTTCTTCAAGCATAGTATTGCGGATTTCAAATTCATGTCGGAATTATTGAAGGATTGGAAATTCGATTACATTTTCTTACTGGCTGCAGTTGCAAGTGTTGCGGACACAATTGTTCGGCCTGCTGAGACACATATTATCAATCAAGATGCTAACTTAAATGTCTTAGAAACAGTTAGGATAAATAAGTTAGACGTTAAGAAAATTCTATTTTCTTCTTCTGCCGCGGTTTATGGCAACAATCCAGAACTTCCCAAGAAGGAGACATCTCCGATTGACCCCCTTTCACCATATGCTGTGGACAAATTTGCTACCGAGCGTTTTGTAATTGATTATGGACGGTTGTATGATATTCCCACGGTAGCGACTCGTTTTTTTTAACGTTTATGGTCCAAAGCAAAATCCAAAGTCTCCTTATTCAGGAGTGTTATCTATAGTTAGCGATGCATTGTATAATGCAAAAAAAATTCACTTTATACGGTAGTGGTATGCAAACTCGGGATTTTGTGTACATTGATGATGTGGTAAACGCATTAATATTACTAATGCTGAGTGACAAAGCTCTAAATACTGTTTTCAATGTGGCTACTGGTGAGCAACATCCACTTATGGAAGTAATTAAAGATTTGGAACGCGTCGCTTCAAAAAAAGGTTGAAATACTTATGGCTGATTCGAGGATTGGTGACATTCAGAACTCGGTTGCCGATATTTCTAAAATACGGGATTTGGGTTACAAGCCCCAATTCTCTTTGCAGAATGGTTTGGAAAAGTATTATCAATCATTAGGAGAATCATAATAGATTTTAGCGTTTTAATGTATGTATATTCGAAGAAAAGTCAGAGTGTTTTCAGCAAGCGCTTGAAAGTGTATTTAATCAGAACACGACTGTTAATGAGGTGCTTATCGTTGAAAACCGTGAAATTGGGAAAGATCTCAAAGAGGTTATCCAGGCAGCAAGAATAAAATTCAGGGTAATAAATGATATGTATGCTGAAAAGCTGTCTATGTTGCTTGATGTTAGGCTGTTTGTGAGAACTGTTTGGTACGTATTGTTCCATATAGAAATTCGAGAAGGACGGAGAATTGGAAAAACAACTGACGTGGTTTCGACTAATAGTATCAGCAACACAAAAGCCAAGAGTATGTAGGAATCGCTTCTTTCAAGGTGGTGAATTGTTCCGATGAGTTTAAAGTTTCCAAAGTTTTCAGTGCTTATGTCGGTCTACTGGAAGGAGAAACCGAGTAACTTACGCAAATCCCTAGAAAGTCTTGAACAGCAAACCGTGTTGCCAAATGAAATAGTCCTTGTTGAGGATGGACCTTTGGGCGCAAGTTTAGACAGGGTGGTTAAAGAGTTCTTGCAGACGAATGCGTCTCTGCAAGTTGTCAAAATATCTCATCAGACTGGTTTGGCAAATGCTTTAAATGTTGGGTTGAATCATGTTACATACGATTTGGTGGCTCGAATGGATTCTGACGATATTTCAGTTAAGGACAGATTTAAAATTCAACTTTCATATTTTTTTTGAATCAACCCGGTTTAACCTTGTTAGGTGGCCAGTTGCTTGAGTTTGAAGATGGTAATGAAGCAAATATAATTGGCAAAAGAGAAGTTCCCTTGAGCAGAAGGGCTATAGAACGATTTGCTAGGTTTAGAAGCCCCTTTAATCATCCCACTGTAATGTTCAGAAAGAAAGCAATCTTGGCACTTGGTGGGTATGAGCGTCTTGATTTTCTGGAAGATTATTTATTGTGGGCCAAACTAATAGCTACTGGCGCTGTTGTTACTAATTGCCCCGATGTTTTGTTGCTAATGAGATCTGGAGCGAATCTTTACGGAAGGCGCGGCGGCATGAAATATTTCAGAAATTATTGTTTACTGAGACGGAAACTACATTCTATGGGAATCATTAATTCCTTCCAGGTGATTATTGGGGATTTCGCTGTTCTTTCCAGTTCACTAGTGCCGACCTACGTGAGAGGCTTATTGTACAAGAAAATATTGCATAAAGGCTGATTTTACTAGTGGAGGAGGGTCGAAGATGAAATTTATTAAGGTAATAGAAAAAAAATCCTGTGTCTCAGTTACTCTTGAGAACTGTTAGAATTGCGTATTTTCCCTTCTACAAAAAGGTTACTAAGAGTTTCAGACCATTTACGATAGCCAGTCTAGATGAAACGGTTAGTGAGTTAGCGAAAACGGGTAAGTCTTTTTCTAGATTTGGTGATGGTGAAATAAATATTATGTTTCGCAAAAGATCAATTGGATTTCAGAAATATTCCATGGGTCTGCAGAAAGACTTGCTAGATGTGGCTAGTCAAGAGAATAATGATGTTTTTATCGGATTGCCCCATGCGTTTCTTTCCACTTCCCCGGATAAATTGCTTGTGAAATCGTTTTGGTGGGCATACGTAGTTAATAATAGGGATAACATTACAAATTTTCTTAATCATTCACATAGAAGCTATTTTCTTGATACCAATTTTTCCAGGACGGTCACAGAAAGCCGCAGCAAGAAGACAATAAAACGGATTGTAACAAAGGTACGTCACTTGTGGGAAAATAAACGAGTTTTAGTTATAGAGGGAGCCGGGACCAGATTCGGTGTTGGTAATGGTTTATTTGAAAATGCCTTGAATGTTTCAAGAATCATAGCTCCATCACGCAATGCATATAATGTGATAAATAAAATTGAGTCTAGCGCAGTGGAGTTTATAAGCAAACAGCCGCGTAAAGATAATTTTATTGTTCTTATAGCTCTGGGACCTACAGCAACTGTGTTGGCGTCCAGGCTGTCAAGCATATGTCAGTCAATTGATATTGGACATTTCGATTTACAGTACGAGTACCTTGCAATGGGGAAATATCACAAAACAAATGTGCCAACCAGATATGATAATGAAATTATTAATGGTGATCATGTTGAAGATATCCACGATGAGGGTTATTTAGAGCAGATAGTTGCTGAGATAGATGAATAGGTCAGGTACGATAAATGATAGGAATAGTTGTTCTGAATTACAACACTTGGGAAGAGAGCAGGAAGTGTGTTGAATCTCTTCTCAACATAAATGAATATAAAGATATTTTTATTTATATTGTTGATAATCATTCTACCGTAGTTGCACCAGAGAAATTTGTTGATTTTATTAATGCAGATTCGCGAACGGAATTGATTTGGAATACTAAGAATTCTGGTTACAATGCTGGAAATAACGTTGGCATAAGGAAAGCTTTACAAGATGGCTGTGACTACATCTTGGTTTCTAATAACGATGTAACGTATGATCAAGATACCATACGAAGCATGGTCAGCATGTTCAGTTTGCATCCTGATGTCGGGATCGTTGGGCCAAAAATCATTGAGGGAAATGGTTCTATTCAGGAAATTAATATGTTAGTGCCCACTACTTTAGGTGGGAAATATAAGTATTTATTAGGGCACACACCTTTCAAGAGAATTGTTAGGAAATACATAAACACTTTTTCAGCGGACAGGTCGAATCTTTCTGCTCCCTTTTATGTAAGTTCAGTGTCAGGAGCTTGCTTGTTGATTTCCCGTGAATGTTGCCAAGCCATCTTTCCCTTTGATGAATTTCCTTTTTTTTGTATGAAGAAGAAATTATGTTGGGTCTAGCACTGTCCAAGACGAGATTTAAGACTTTATTAGATACGAATGCAACTGTTCATCATGTGCACGGGGCGTCTACTCACGGTATTGTAGCTTTCTCCTTTACTGAGTTTGTAAGAAGTGAAATGTATTACTGTTTGCATTATTTGCATAGCTCAAAAGTTGCTGTTATGCCATTATATTTGATACGGTGCGTGCAATATTTTTCTAGGTGTTTAGTTCGGGCAGACTACAGGCAGCAATTGAAACGTTTTTTTTGCAAGGACGAGGGAGTCATTTAAATCTGCATAGTTCAGGAGAATATTATGTTTTTGCTGTTTCTTTTAATTGCGATTGTTTCTTGTATTCTTAGTTTTTTTTAAGCTTCCACACGAGGCTAAATCCGATAAGCATCTATTTTATTATTTGGGTGTTCTGCCTTCTTTTAATCGAATTAAAGGTGATTGAGTTTAACACTCTTAGTGAACAGACATGGATATTAATTAATGCATACTCTTTAGTGTATACTCTTTCCTTTTTGATGGGCTCGTCGTTGGTTTCAAAGAAAGTCTCTCAGTCGGTTTACAGTAGCAACGGTAATGCTTTGTTCTTAAAACAGTTTGACGAGGCCGCACTAAAAAAAATATCTGAATAGGACAATCTTTTTTTTGTACAGCAATTTCGTGGTTATCGATTATTCCTTCGGTTGTTAAGCTAGTTGGGTCATATGGCTTGAATCTGGTTGCGAACAGCAATCAAATTTACGAGGATTCAATCAGTAATCTTGCAGGATCAAATGCAGGTGGCCTAAGTTTAGAAAATTTTGTCTTTGTAGCAATAGTTTTCGCCGGTGTTTACGTGCGAAAGTTTGGCATGTCATTTTCAGTTTCAATGGCATTAATGACTGCGATGTTAGGCCAGCTTACAAGTGGTTCTAGAGGGGGGTTGTTTGTACAAGTCGCTTTGTTGGTAGGCCCATGGATTTTGATTCCTAAAGGCAAAACGAAGGGAAAAGATCAATCTAACATTGGTGTTAGGGTTGCTGTAGTACTTGCGCTGGCGTTTCTCCTAATCATTACATATTTAAGAAAGAGCTCTCTAATAGACCTGCCTTATGCAACCCCTAACCTAAAAAAAAGCTTGGCGGTTTTTCGTCCCTAGTATATAATATATCCTTTTATTTCACTTCCCCCATTGCCACGTTGAACGAATTCCTGAAATCACCAGTTCACACGTACTGGGGGGCTTCGACATTTCGTCCGTTTTACCTGCTTTTAAATAGTTTGGGTGTGACAACGTATAATGTTGATTTCTACAATATATTTCTCTTTTATTCGCCACTTCCGGCGAACGTGGTTTCATATATTGGTGAGCTAATCCTTGATTTTGGAACTTTTGGTGGTGGAGTGGCAACGTTTATTTTCGGAGCTATTTTTGGTGTTTCGTATAGGAAAAGTAGAAGTAACTATTCGTCATTAACTTGGCTTGTAGTAATGGATATATGTTTTGCGCTAATGGTGTTATCATTTTTTTGCATGGTTTCTCCGGCCAGCATATTTATGGTTTTCACTAATTGTTGGAGTGTTTATTTCCGCCCTTGCAGGTGTACTAATTAAGCATAAGAAAATATGGTAATCAAATGCTGAAACTATTAAAAAAACTTTTCATATACTGTTTCGTCTAATTTATTGAATTTTATAGTCATTGCTCTTGTGACCTTAATTATTCCTAAAGTCATTGGAGTTAAGGAGTATGGCTTCTGGCAACTGTACATTTTCTATACTAATTATGTTGGTGTACTACATTTTGGCTGGATTGATGGAATGTATTTAAAGTATGGTGGACTGGACTATGATGAATTAGATAGCAGCTACTTTAAAAGTCAGTTTTCTTACTTCATAGTATTTGAATCACTTGTTACAGTGCTTATTGCAGCATTCGGTCTGATAGTTGATAGTGGTAATAATCAGTTTGTTGTCGTGTCGGTGGGTCTGTACCTACTTTTTTTACAATGGAAGACAATTTTTTTTGTATATATTACAAGACACAGATCGGATTCGGGAATATGCGTTTAATTTAATACTGGATAGGGTTGTGTATGTTGTTTGGATTGTAATTTGCCTAGCTGTAGGAGTTAGGAGCTTTAAATTACTAGTTGTTGGGGATGTTATTTCTAAGATTATCACGCTATTTATAGCTATCTATAGTTGCAGAACCATTTTCAGAGGTAAAATTCAACGTTTATCCGTGACGATTAAGGAGATTTATCAGAATGTCAATGTGGGTATAAAACTCTTAGTTGCAAATTTTGCTAGTCTCTTGATTGTTGGCATTGTGAGATTTGGGATCAAGTCTACCTGGGGAGTTACCGTCTTTGGGAAGGTTTCGTTGACTCTCAGTATTTCTAATGCAATGATGCTATTTGTTACGGCAATCAGTCTAGTGCTTTTTCCCACATTGCGGAGAATTAATAAATCACTTCTGCCTGGCCTTTATGATAATTTTAGACAGATACTAATTCTAATGTTATTTGCATGTATGTTCCTGTATTTCCCTTTAAATTTCCTAATCACACGCTGGCTGCCTAATTATCAAGACTCCTTGAAATATCTTTCATTTCTTTTCCCGATGTTTATCTATGAAGGCAAGTTTGAGCTAATGGTTAACACATTTATGAAAACTTTGAGAATGGAAAGAAAGTTACTCCTTGTTAATCTTACCGCCCTTGCCACAAGTGTATGCGTGACTGCTGTCAACGTTTTCTTTGTTAAAAACTTGAACATTATTATGCTTAGTATAATTTTGATTTTATGGTTTAGAAGCAATTTAGGAGAAATTGTAATTAGCTCTAGACTGAGCTTAAATGTTTTACGGAGTATAGGTGTGGAGACATTATTTGTTGCCATTTTTATCTGTGTCACATGGTTCCTGAGTGGCCTATACGCTTTCGCGATATTTGCGGTCATGTTTATTGTTTATGGCTTTACCCTTAGGGGGCGTATTCATGATAGCTTTGATTACGTAATGAATAATTTGCATGCATAGGTTTTACTATTTGTAGGTTTTTAGTTCAGAAGTGTCATTTGCTGAGAGTAAGGGAGGATTGTTTTATGAAGGGTATTGTTTTGGCTGGGGGATCTGGAACACGCTTATATCCCATTACAAAGGCGACAAGTAAGCAATTAGTTCCAATCTACGATAAACCAATGGTGTATTATCCGTTATCTGCGTTGATGCTTGCGGGTATTAAACAGTTTTTGATTATTTCGACGCCTGAGTTTTTGCCTCAGTTTGAGGAACTTTTCGGTGATGGTCACAATTTAGGCTTGGACATTCAATACAAGGTACAGGCTGAGCCAAATGGGTTGGCTGAAGCGTTCATTCTTGGTGCTGATTTCATTGGCGGTGATTCCGTGGCACTAGTACTTGGTGATAACGTCTTTTATGGTGCAGGCCTATCAAAACTGTTACAAGATGCGGCTTCCCAAGACAAGGGGGCTACGGTATTTGGGTATCAGGTTACCGATCCAGAACGTTTTGGTGTAGTCGAGTTTGATGAACATCAGCACGCCGTTTCAATTGTTGAGAAGCCAAAGCATCCACGGAGCAACTATGCTGTTACTGGACTCTATTTCTACGATAACAGCGTGGTCGATATTGCTAAGAACATTAAACCGTCACCGCGAGGGGAACTTGAAATTACTGATGTGAATGAAGAGTACTTACGTCGTGGCCAGTTGGATGTGCAAGTAATGGGGCGTGGTTACGCTTGGTTGGATACGGGTACGCATGATTCGTTACTCGCGGCCTCCAGCTTTGTAGCTACAATTGAGAAGCAGCAAAATCTCAAAGTGGCTTGCCTCGAAGAAATTGCTTACCGTATGGGTTATATTGATCTTCAGCAGTTGGAAAAACTGGCCCAGCCACTGAAGAAGAATGATTATGGCCAGTATTTGTTGCGTTTGGTCAAGGAGGAGAGTAAGTAATGGCTTTGAAAGTAATTCCTACAAAGTTAACTGATGTTAAGTTGGTTGAGACGGATGTATTTGGTGATAATCGTGGCTTCTTTACTGAGACGTATACGCGTCCCAAGTTCCAAGAAGCGGGTATTACCAACGATTTCAATCAGGACAACCAGTCTCTATCTGCAGAGGCCGGGGTGCTACGGGGGATGCACTACCAGATGGCGCCGTATGCTCAGACTAAGTTAGTTCGGGTCGTCACCGGTGTGGTTGAAGACGTTTTAGTTGATATTCGTAAGGGCTCACCTACATATGGCCAATGGGAGGGCTACATTCTGAGTGAGTTTAACCACCGCCAGTTGTTGGTACCGAAGGGCTTTGCCCACGGGTTCATTACGCTGACGCCCAATGTTAACTTTGCCTACAAGGTTGAGGGTTACTACGCGCCTAAAGCAGATCGCGGTATTGCGTTCGATGACCCTGATATTGGTATTGATTGGCCAATGTCTACTGCGCATTTGATTATGTCGGAAAAAGATCAGCACCATCCACAGTTGAAGGATGCCGAGAACAATTTCGTTTACGGGGAGATTTAACAATGAAAATTATGGTTACTGGTGGTGCCGGGTTCATTGGTTCCAACTTTGTGCATTACGTCGTTGATAATCATCCAGATGTAGACATCGTTGTTCTTGATAAGCTTACTTACGCAGGTAACAAGGCCAACATTGCCGACGTGCTTGGCGACCACGTGAAACTGGTGGTTGGCGATATTTGTGACGCTGAACTCGTAGATAAGTTGATGCCAGAAGTTGACGCGGTGGTGCACTACGCCGCAGAGAGTCACAATGACAACTCCTTGAAGGACCCATCACCCTTTATTCAGACCAACATTGTTGCACGTACACTTTGATTCAGTCAGCTCGCAAGTACAACAAGCGCTTCCATCACGTGTCAACTGATGAGGTTTATGGCGACTTGCCATTACGCGAAGACTTGCCTGGTCACGGCGAGGGCGTGGGCGAAAAGTTTACGCCAGATAGTCCGTACCGCCCGTCTAGCCCATACTCTTCCAGCAAGGCTTCTAGTGACTTGCTAGTTCGTGCGTGGGTGCGCTCATTTGGGTTACGGGCTACTATCTCCAACTGTTCCAACAACTATGGCCCTTACCAACACATTGAAAAGTTCATTCCGCGGCAGATTACCAACATCCTGAGTGGCATTAAGCCGAAGCTGTACGGTACCGGTAAGAACGTCCGCGACTGGATTCACACGAATGATCATTCAGCTGCCGTTTGGAAGATTTTGACTGAGGGTAAGATTGGTGAAACTTACCTAATTGGTGCTAATGGTGAGAAGGACAACAAGACCGTCCTGGAAGGCATCCTGCGGTTGATGGGTAAGCCGGAAGACTGGTATGACCAAGTTAAGGATCGTCCGGGTCACGACTTGCGGTACGCAATTGATGCCACAAAGCTACGCACTGAGTTGGGCTGGGAACCTAAGTACACTAATTTTGAAGATGGTTTGAAGCACACTATTGAGTGGTATACCAACCATGAAGATTGGTGGAAGGACGAAAAAGCTGCTGTCGAGGCCAAGTACAAGGCCAACGGTCAGTAATTGCGGATAGCAAAATAGCGAGGCTGCTGGGGCTTCGCTTTTGTTTAGAGTTGCAATCAAAGGGGATACACAAATGAAAATTTTGATTACTGGGGCAAATGGTCAGTTAGGTACTGAATTGCGTCACTTGTTGGATAGCCGTGGCATCGAATATCGTGGTACTGATGTTAAGGATTTGGATATCACGGATGCCGATGCCGTTGATAAATATGTTCAGGACTTCCAGCCAGATGTAATTTATCACTGTGCTGCATACACGGCTGTGGATAAGGCTGAGGATGAAGGCAAGGCACTTAACCAGAAGATTAACGTCAATGGCACTGAAAATCTGGCTAAGGCCGCAGCTGCGGTAGACGCTACCATCGTTTATATTAGTACTGATTACGTTTTTAATGGCGACAAGCAGGAAATTTATAAAGTTGACGACCAGCCAGCCCCACGTAACGAATACGGGCGCACCAAGTATGAAGGTGAATTGGCAGTTCAAAAGTACGCCAAGAAGTATTACATCATCCGAACTTCATGGGTCTTTGGTGAATACGGTCACAACTTTGTTTACACTATGCTTGACCTCGCCAAGACACATGATCATTTAACGGTGGTTGATGATCAGTATGGCCGCCCATCATGGACCAAGACATTGGCTGAGTTCATGACATTTGCCATCGATAAGAAGTTGGACTATGGTATTTACCACTTGTCTGAGGACAACAGTTGCAACTGGTACGAATTTGCCAGCGCTATCTTGGCTGATAAGAACGTAACTGTTTCCCCAGTTTCTTCTGCTGAGTACCCACAAAAGGCATGGCGCCCACGCCACTCTATTCTTGATTTGAGTAAGACCAAGGCTACCGGGTTCAAGATTCCTACCTGGCAGGATGCGCTGAAGGAATTTTTAGCGATTGTAGATAAGTAGAGTTTTGACGCTCAGCCTAAAAAAAGGCATATTACGGGTTTCCACCAAACGCTGTTGGTTTCATCATTCTGGAATTACTAAGGTTCTCCGCTTTGGAGGACCTTTTTTTTGTTCTCCATCAAGCGCTGTTGTTTTAATATTTTCGAATTTATGAGGTTTTCCATTTTTGAAAATCTTTTTGTTATCTGGGCGACTAGTTGGTAAATACGATTGAAGAAGTTTTGTTGGTTCTTAAAGCCAGAACAATTACGTTTCAAGGGTTTGATTAGGCGGTTCTCACCCTCAATTGGGCCATTACTATGGGGACCGAACGAAACTAATTTGTGCATGTTGCCATTAATGTAAATAAACGACATCATATGACCAGTGGAACGAAACTCGTCGAAACTCGGATTATGGGGTAGGTGTCGCGCAGGGGGGGTAGTATACTGCCGCCGTGAGGAGCCGTTGGAATGATGAAGCCGAGATGTTAATAATGTCGGCGATGACAGTTAATGGTAGTCGCTTCTACGCTAGTTTAATGATGCGTTCCACGTAACCCACTTGGGTTCAACTAAGGCGGGTGGTCATGGTAGTTAGTGCACCACCAGCGCTGTTTTTTTAAGCGCTATGATCGTTAGCGTTTCAGCCGCTCTGGGGACCTTAACCTGCGTTAATTCGTAGCCATAGCGTTGGAGAGTCGCAAACTGGTAATTCGGACACCGGCTGAGCGGGTGAGATGGTTCACAATAAATAACGTGGGCTTGGCGGGTAACGCCCCGAGAGGAGCCTTTTTCGTCACTTACTGCGGTGACTTTGATGTTAGTATCTGTTATTCCTAGAATAGACAGCGTAAAAATGTTTTTGGACATTGGGACATTGATCGATACCTCGCTTGTTGTTTGGTCGTATAAGAGCATAGCATGGGTAGCGGTAGCCTTTTTATTTTGCTAAAAGTGTCATTAAAAATAGGGCCTACACTTGCTGCGTTGGTAGAAACTAACAGCAGAAAGTGTAGCCCTTTTTTTTAATGAGATTATTCCACAGTTTTGGACATTAGGTGTAAGTACCCAATAACAGACCGACTGTGACCGTGGTGTTAGCATCAATGTCCCCATATTCTTCAATAACATCAACATCGGCTGTTAACGTATCCTAAAATGGTAGCTTTTAGTGTCTTGGGTATTGTATTCATGACTCTGAAACGTACACGCTAAGGATGACCAACATCGTCTGTACAATGTGGCAATGGTCAACAACAACCTTGGAGCTAATTTGTTGAGGGTAAATAAGACGATGCCACCCTGTGTGTTCCACGGCGGAAATTGCTTAGGTGATTGTGGATGTGATGGGAGGCCATGAAGGTAAAATAACTTCAAGTATATGATTGCCAACTTAGATGAAGCACATCTTGTCAGACTCCTTTAACTCTTTTAATACCAGTCGGTTAAATAACTATGCGCCTGGATAAGTGGACTTTGAATTTTGGCAAAAATGTCGCTGAAAACAGGGGATTTACGCTATGTGCATTGTTAAGGGCCAACGATAAAAGTGTAACTACTTTAACGGTTAGGCGCGCTTCTTTAGTGGTAAAATAGTTCATTGTGCAAATCCGGGAAAGGTGTCTTGAAGATGGGTTCAGTGTTTAGACGATGATTCGTTAGATTTTCTTGAGGATAGAGTTGAGTACCTGTAGCCATAATTTTTTTTGCTATTGCGATTGATGGAAGTAGGTTGCTATGGAGCTTATTAATAAGAATAATTGATAGTAATTTGCGAGTGTTTTCTCAATGAGGTAAATGGTATGACTGGAGTAACTGGTAGTTCTTGGGATTTTAGAGGTTTTAAAAAAAAGTGGGATACATTCGCTTGGAAAATACCCTGCGACTATGGTTGCGGAAATGCAGTTTAAGCTACTTAAAGAGTGGACAACAGGAACCAATCAGGTTGTGTTGGATCCGTTTATGGGATCAGGTACTTCGTTAGTTGAAGCGCAAAGGTTAGGATTTGATGCCATAGGAATCGATATTAATCCGTATGCCGTCCTTTTGTCGCAAGTCAAGACACATAATTATGGCGATGTAAACTGGCATGCATTGAAGGCACGCCTGTCAGAAAGACTTTTTTTTTAATCATGGTAGCATAGAAAACTGGCATTTTTCAAACATCGATAAATGGTTCAGACCAGATATTATTAGGTCTCTTACAAAGGTAAGAAATGCTATTCTTCATGAAGATGACATATGGATTAGACGTTATCTATGGATATGCATGTCAGAGGTTATTTATTACCATTCAAATGACAGAACTTCTACATTTAAAATGCATGTTAAACCCAACTCACAAATTAAGAATATAAAGGACGATGTAATTGAAACATTTTTAGAAATAGTTTTTTTTCGAAGAAGAGTTACTTACCTGTAACCCAACAACAAAGTGTGCGAATAGTTTCTGGTGATGCAAAAAAAAGCTTGCGAATCACTTGCCACGAATAGTATTGATGTGATTTGCACTTCACCACCGTATGGAGAGAATGCAACAACTGTCACCTACGGACAATTTTCAATTTTATTTCTCAAGTGGATTGATGAGCGGGATATTAGCGGGGATGAAAAACTACTTGATAATTTTTCGGCCATTGATAGTTTCAGTCTTGGGGGTAAGAATGCAGAATTGGAGCCAATAGACATACGTGTAGTTGAAGAATTTGTAAATTCAATTGCAATTCGTAAACAGCAAAAGGTAAGACGATTTCTTTCTGATTACTTGATAATTATTAAGCAGCTGTCCCGAGTCCTTAAGCGTGGTGGAGTTGCATTATTTACTGTTGGGAACAGAAGAGTTGATGGGGTTCAGCAACCCTTAGATCTAATCACTGTTCAAATGTTTAAAAAGTATAGTGTCCAGCTAATTGATGAAGAAAAACGGCATATCCTTTCAAAAAAAGATGCCGGTCCGTCTGTCCTCAGATAGCAAAGGTACCCCAGTAAAATCGATGAATGAAGAAAGTATACTTATTTTTAAGAAGGTATGATTATGGCGCAAATCCGTGTGGCAGGTAAGATAATTAGGGAAATCTCCGAACAGATCCCAAATGGGCAACTAGCGATGACCAAGCTAATTAAGAATGCTTACGAGGCAAATGCAAACTCGATCAAAATTAGTATTAATACTGTTGGCTCCGATATTATCATCCGCGATGATGGCAGTGGAATGAATGACAACGAGATAGGTTCTTTGCTTAACCTAAGTCACAGTGATAAAATCTTTGGTTCCAAAGTCAATGGTAGGTATGTGTCTGGAGAAAAAGGACTTGGATTTTTCTCTGCTTTTAAATTTGGGAGAATGATTAGCGTTGATACTTCTGATCCTGACGATAGTAGTATTAAACGTTCATTTAAACTTGACATGGCTGAAATTGGGAAGACTAGCGATGTATCAAATCTCGATGTTCCAGTTGAAAAATCCACAAATAATAAGGGCAAAGGGACAATCATTCGGATTACTAGGCTAAATGTTGATGCCGTTAAATTGTTTTGCAAATCCCTTTCTCAGGCAGGTTTCTCTTCTCGATTAACAAATATTATTGACGACACCAGTTTTAGTATAAATATCTTGGTTGACGGTGTGCATGTTGCAGATGATTATATAGAAAATGACAAATTTAAACAGGCCAGGATTGCAACCATTAGTCTGCTGGGACCAGATGAGGTTGATACTACTGGCGCCGTTTTGGTTTGTGTTGGCCACGAAAAGTCCAAAATACAAATTCCTCAAAATATTGGGCGTATTTTAAATACTAAGCACCTTAAATTATGGGCTGAGATTAGTGTCTATAGGCTGCAAGGACTTGGTATAGATTATGCTCCGAAAATATATTTATTCGATGATCATAAATTACATCCGCTGGTGTATATAAACGATTCATTGTTTGAGGGCGAAGGTCTTTATAATGTTGAAGTTAACGCCAGTGGCAAGACTAACAGGGTGTTTAGACAGCAGACGGGTAAGATTAGTTTATATTTAGATAAGCCAGATATATTGAGTTTTAATGCTGACAGAACTAGAATTATCGATTCAACGAGACTCCGTGAATTAAAGGCGCTGCTTGATTTTATTTCTAGTGAGGGCCAGTCAGAGGTTCGTAGATTGATTGATTTACAATCTAAGTCTCACGAATCATCCAAACGGTGCATGGTGATGCTACTGGCGTGGACGGTCCTCATCATAATGAAAAGGCAGATGGCAGTCATCTTCAGACGGAGGGTGAAGGTGCAACTGTGGGTGGTAAAACAGAGCCCGGAAGGAGAGAAAATGGAGCGACGGCTAAACTGTTGTTAGATACGGTTGAGGTCGGTCAGCCATACGAATTTGATAAGCTTATTGAGTTGAAGGACTCCCAGGGTGGGCAGTCAGTTAAGCCTTCAGAGGTGTCTTTTCAACCTTCAGATCGAACCGTTTACCTTGATTCCGATAAAGAAACGGTTGTGTTTACCCACTATGGTGAAGTAACTATAACATTCGATTATTGGGACAAAATCACCCAAAAGAAAAGTCATTTTTGTGACTCAGTGACCGTTAAGAGACCTAAGCGGCTGCATCATAAAAAGAACGACGTGTGGGTGTACCCGCTTCTGGATACAGATATTCTTGACGGAGATGTTGAATCATATATTATAGATTTTACTAATCAAGTCAACTTAATAGCTAATGACGACAAATTAGACCTTGTATTTGTTTCTTCACTGAGGACATTTGCCGAACTAATGATTAGGTCAATTGCAAAAACTGAAAGTGCAAATAAAGATGGTCTTAAAGAAACTTATAATGCTGTAATGGGAGACGCCAACTTCAATAAAGCTTTAAAGCGTTCGGGTATTTGTAATAAGAGCGTGAAGGCATTACAAACGATACATCGTCTTGTCAAAGAACAGAAGTTTGTACCAATAATTGATTTTCTTAATTTGGCCACACATAACGCGACTAAGCTGGTTACAGCAAAGGATGTCAGAGATAAGAGCATCTATTTCAAATTCTTATTAACTTATACTTATATTGCTAATATGGGAAATAAACACAAGTAAGATTTTCAGCAGGCTTCACTAAATGATCGTAGGCAGTTTGAGAATAGGCACCTTATTTCTAGGTGTAGGCGATTCTGAAACGTTTCTATTAGGCGCTACACGCGCCCTTTAGCTTGGAGTATGCTAGTTACCGCTAGTTCTGTGGCTAACTTTTTGCATGTATAGCCAAACTTCGTGAGGGGATTCTCAGTTGAGGGGGAATCCTCTTTTTTTGATGCAGGCAATAATTGAACACAGTGCACCGATCAGCAAGATCTTGGCGGGTGACTCGTAGTCGCGGAAAATTTGGACCATGATGCTGTAGTAGCCGCGGAGGGTTTCCTCTTGGGCAAAGGTCGCACCGACCACACAACCGCTACTGTCATCAGTGGCGATGGAGTAGTTTGCCTTACGCTTGCCATACTAATGCTTCTTAGATGCGACGCGTCCATTTGCACTAGCACGCCGGGATACTTGACCCTTGGTTGCGAAGGATGGGCCTTGGGCGACAAGATCAGATTAAGTCGTGATAACCATCGCAGTGAGGTCATACTAATTTGGTATTTGTTCGTCACGCACTAGGAACTCATGAAAATGTTTGATGTCAAGGCCTGTGTCCTTAGTGGTGTAAAGCCAGATGATCTGTTGCTGACAGATTGTTTGCCGGTTCCCTGCGGGGCGTTACCATGGACAAAACCGGCTTTGCCTTGACGCTAGTACACATTGACTAACCGATTTATCTGGCGTCGACTCAGGTCGAGGGTGATGCTTGCTCGTTGCTTAGCTGGTTTGCCTCGAACAACGTTTCTGATCGTCCGATACTTCGTTGCTTCTGTTTTCGTAAGACATACCTGCTTCATTGTAACCTCTTACTGATCAGTAAGAGGTTACCTATGTCTGGACATTTTGCCTTGGCCTTTGCCTGAGACAATATCACTGGCATTTCACAAGCACTTTCTTTTCGGTGTAAGTGCCCTTGACAGGATAACTACTAATAGTAAGAATCAGCTCAGTCGCCTAGAAAGATGGTTCCACGATTGATAAATAAGGTGCACCACCTTCAGGTAACCCACAGCTAAATTTCAACCAATCATTAGATTGATTATCCAACAATTGTAGGGAGCTTCAAGTGAAGATGAGGACTTCTGTGCATTTTGTAAAGGTCACTATTGTTTATGTTGGTGTACGCGTCAACGGCAAAATTGTCTACAGATGTTTCTTGACAACTATATTCATTACCGTGATACTGTATCCATGGGCTTGTTAGACATTTTGAATAAGCCAAAATATGATCCTTGTATTTAGAAATTTTGGCTGGTGTGATAATAAATGAAACTTTACCATGGGACAACAAAAAAAAGGGCCTATTAGGAATTAAAAAGACTAATAAAATTAAATCAAGTGGTATTGAGATGCCTGAGACAATGGATGTGCTGTTAGACAGAACTAATGCAGCCATGAATAGTCTTGACTATCTACCAAAGTCAGCTGGAACCAGTCAGCCCGCTGCACTTGGAGTTGGGATTTATGCGTTTGCGAGTAAACATCAGGCATGCAGCTTCACCAGCGAGCACTATGTTGTTACAATTGATATTGGTGATGGCGTTGATGTTTATGACCTAGACAATTCCGATTCTATCCGTAATCTTGCGCTCAGTCTTCTTTCTGGTGATGTAGCTGATGCCATAAAAAAATAAAATTTTCGACGGTGAAATGATACGTCAGTATCGTACTATATGTGTACAGTTCGCAGATTACTTGGTTGATCTGGCAGATTCCAGTGCGGATTTGGAGGACTATCCATATATTTTCGCCTACTCATTATGGATTATCCAGCAGTTTTCAAACGAAAACATTCAGGTAGTAGCCAGAACGTTTGGTAATGAACCTAAATATTTTTGTATACAGGATGATTCAGTAATTCAAAGCATTGCAGTTTAGGGAGGATCAAATTATGCGGCTAGAAACACTTACGGTTGAAGAATTTAACCGTTATTTGCAAAAGTCTGATTTTCACCCAACCGCTGAGTATGAGACTGAATTCAGAAAGCGTGTCTTTCGGAAGCTTATGACAAGTATGGTTAATGCTGCCTTCAAAAAGTTTTTCGAAAAATCAACCATTAAGCTCGATGTAACAATTGGCGATACTAAAGTGTCTGATAAAAATGAAGCAACATTAAATTTTAAAATTGAGACTAATGAACCTAGAAATGATTATAGTGACCACTTTCATGAAATTGACGTAAGCAAAACGTCTAAAATCACGAGTAATACTTCTCTTGATTTTGATCGTGCTGCATAGGTGAAGCGATGACAAAAGAAAATACTCCAATTATCAAGCTGAAAGGATATCGCATTGAAGATCTTCAATACTCCACTGATGCGGTAAAGTTGAAAGCTGCTCCGCGCGGCTTCCATATTGAGCCGACCATCGGAACCAATGAGTCACTTAATGTTGGACGTGTAACGCTTGATGTATCTCTAAAAGTAGAATCAGACTCAAACCAAGCTGATTCACGCCTTGTAAGGGTAAAGGTCAATGCTTTTTTTTGACATTTCGGAAGAACTTACTAATAAAGATGACATTGGACGAGCCTTGGCCGTAAATGGAACTGCCATCCTCTTTCCATACGTGCGTGGCATCATTTCAATGGTGACTGGGTTGGATTCAGCACATACAATCCTACTGCCGACCATCAACACACAGGAAATGTTTGGAACTCCTCGGAATTCCAGTGACGATTAAAGTTAGTGTAGCCCAACAAGTTTAATTCAAGCTCATCCCCATATTTAAAGATGGGCGATCGTTGATATTTTAAAGGGTTCCGTCAAACTATAGTGGTTTCAATGTTTTTAAGGGTATCTGTCAAGCACTGTGGGTTTCAATACTTTCAAATTACGGATCTTCGTCAAATCGTATTGGTGATACTCTGTTGATAACACATTCACTCCGGTGAATGTGTTTTTTTCCTCATGAATCAGCCGAATGCGGATAAACATGTTGTACTGATTTCGGAAACCAAAGCAGTTACGTTTCAGCGTCTTGATTTTTCGGTTGAGGACTTCAAGCAGACCGTTTGAATAGGAGTAGCGGCAGCTATTTAGCACTGCATTTTTGTTTTTTCTCAGCTTAGCGATGGTGGTGTCCATGGCGTTGCCACAATTCTTATAGATCTTCAGTAAATGGGCCAGTTTGGCTCCTGACTTGTTTTTTTAGGGCTGTCATGATGGTTTGATATATTTCGTAGGCAGCTCGGAAGCGTGGGGCATGATCGAGACCGAGATTAACCGCGGCCTGCGGGACAATCCATTCGTTTAACCCCCGTAAATATCGGCTCTTGGCTCGTTCTAGTTCGTCTTCGTTGAGGTGAAATGAGCGCCACTGAGATTTTAGAACTCGATAGCGACGACTATGTTGGTCGATTTCTTGATGGAGCAGCCGTAGGCGCTCCTGATCAAGTGCCCTAGCCGCCAGTTGCACGATGTGAAAACGATCGATGATGAGTTCAGCGTTGGGAAACAAACGGTGAATGAACTGGACATACTGCGCGTTCATATCAATCGTGACGGTTTGTACTGTTCGTCTTTCTTGTAGTGAGTACCGCGCCTCAAAATAGTCGATAATGTCACGGCTTAGCCTCGTCGGTAAAGTAGTGATGAGCTGATGGCTCTCAGCGTCGCAACAGTCAAACGACATGCGATGACCGCAGGTACGAATCTCATCAAAGCAAAGATTAGGTGGTAAATGTTTGACCCGATACGTGAGATGCACGTTTTTATTTAAGACCCGTTGGACGTTACTAGCCGAGATACCTACAATTCGGGCAATCGTTGTGGTCGGTATCAGTTCTTTGGCCAAACGGATCACTTGATGAATAACCTGATGACTGAAGGTTTAATTAAACTTGACCAGCGTAGTCTGGGCACCACAGGTCGCCCCACAGTGATGACATAGATAGCGTTGACGTTTGAGATGAAGTTCATAACAACCGCCGGCTAAAGTACCTAGGCGTACTTTAGAGAGATGAGTACCGTTCTTGATCAACGCCTTAAAGCCACACTGAGGACAACGTTTAAGGGGATAGGATAGCGTCGCTTTGATCACATGGATCTTTCTTCCTTTCACTCGCTTTGGCTGGTTAATAGTGATTTCTGAGAGATGTGGGTCTGTCAATTCGAACAAGCTTAGGATAAAATCGTTTTGGGACATCATATTTTCTCTTCTCGATTAGGTTTAGGCGCTTAAATCGTAGCATGAGGGGACAGTGATGTCCTTTTGATTTTCCAAAATTAAAAAAATGGCATTGGCTTTCACCAATACCAGAAAGTGTAGACTCGTTTTTTTTGTCGAGTTCTGTTGGTTTTAGCATTTTGTAATTGCCACGACTCTCCACTTTGGAGGGCATTTTGTTATCTAGGCGATCAGTTGATAGATGCGGTTGAAGAAGTTAATTTGGTCTTTAAAGCTAAAGCAGTTACGTTTTAGGGACCTGATTAGTCAGTTTTTTTTCCCCCGCAATGGGCCATTACTTCTGGGGCTAGCAGCAGACATTGGCATACCCTGATTTTTTTGTTTCCGGGTGGTCATGCGAGTATCTAACGAAGTACTCATAGAGCAATATGTGTTAAGGACAGACCAAAGGGTCACGGTGTTGCCCAATATCAGGCATTACGTAGCCTGAGATACGTTTCGTAAAAGGTTTGTAGCTATGGCTTATTGTCAAAGACAATGTCAAGTGTGTTCTGTTCAGTCATATATTCGTTGAGTCCGAAGGAGGAGTCAACATGACGGGTGTGAGGATCAGCCTTGTGGAACAAGCGCCCTTTCGATTTGAACATCTTGTATTGCCAAATATAGTGATTATCAAGCTGCGTAAGAGCGGCAATACGGGTTTTATCAGGTGTTCGTCCGAGCAATTGCACGATGTGGAAGCGTTCAACGATGATACGGCCATTCAGAAAATAAAGTGTTTGCAAGCTGCATTCGTGCTCAGGATGATGTTCGGGACTACCTGCCATTCATCAATGCTGTGATGAATAATGAAAAATTTCTTAATTGTGCGCTTAAAGTCGTCAAATGGTAGTGAAACTAGTTTGTGTGTGCCATCATCAATACAAATGAACGATCAACATAGTGTCGTTATAATAAAACTAGTTGAAACGAAGATTACGCGTTCGCGTAATCCATTGTCTGGGGTATTTTGCGACATTGGGACAGTTGTTTGGTGGCAGTTGACGCACCGTAGCGCTGTTTTCTGAGATCCAATAAGGTTGATATGTCAGTGCCACTTTGGCTACGGCTATGGGTCAAGGTGTAGCCTATATTGTTGTAGACTTTCAAACCCACAATTGGGACGGGATGAGTGGATAAGAATGTAGACAGGAGATGACATGAACCTGGTGATCAGTACCGTGGATGACGCTTTTTGCATCATTTACCGTGAGTATGCGGATATATTAGTATCTGGTATTCCTAGGATGGACAGTGTAAGAATGTTTCGGGGTACTGATTGAATGTTGTTGGTTTGGTCGTTTATAGCGTCGCATGGATAGTGCCTCCTTCATTTTGCCAAAATTGTCACCAGAAATGTGTTCTACACTCGCTTCGCATCGATGGAAGTCAAAAGCAAAGTGTAGAACCGTTTTTCTACAGTTTGTTAGTTTAAGCTGACGTAAGTGGTTCCTGGTTTGCTCTTGGCAAATAACCTTGATAACTTGGCAAATGGTCGCGTACGTATTAAATTTTCAGTCCTCCAAATTACTTCGTTAGTAAAGATTTGCATATCGTGAATAGCTCACTCTTTGAATGTATTCAGTCATATTTGTAATTTAATAGTACAAACGGGCGTTTGATGGTCCAATCCAGGAAAATCTCGGTCCCGCTTTCATCCGCACCAAATCAACAAGAGCAGATACGCAAATTTCATTGTCTTCCTCAACGATAGGAATTACTCTTGTCTACGTAAAGTTATTATTATTAACTTTTTTTCCTGAAGGAGGAAGATTATGATGAATGAACGCAATGGTGCCAAAAAGCTCTATAAGGCCCACAAAGTATGGTTTGCAGCTGGGGTTGCAGCCATCGGGTTGTTTTCTGCTGGTGCTTTAGGTAGTAACTCGGTTTCTGCTGCCACAACTGGTACGGAGCCAACTACTACCCAGGTAAAGGCAGGGAGTACAGCTACTGTCACGCAAACAAAGGCCGACAGTGCCTCCGCATCAGCTCAGTCCGCAGCTGATCAGGCTAACAGTAGCTTCAACGATTTCCAGCAGCAGCAGGAAACCAAAGCCAATGAAGCCGCAGCGGAGAAGAACAACACTCGTTTTGGTGGTGCGACGGTTTCTGACCCGTCCATGAAGACGAACACGTCGTTCAACGATTTCCAGCA
>NZ_BBER01000012.1 GCF_001312865.1 Lacticaseibacillus thailandensis DSM 22698 = JCM 13996
ATGACTGATGATTATTACCAGTTTGTGGAACAGCAGATGGCTCTGGTTGGTGCGGGTTCACACCGGATGTATCGGATCGGTCAGCCTGTGCGGGTACGGTTGGAAAACGTTGACGTGGAGCAGCACAACGTCGACTTTGTCATCGTTGACCCGGACCAGGCACCAGCCGCTAACTTTGATACCAGCGACATCAAGAAGCCCCAGCCGCGGTCGAATAACAGCCATGGTGGTAAGCCCAGCTTTGGTGGCCGGAACCATCAGGGTAACGGGCGCGGTGGTAACCGGCACCCGCGTGGGGGCCAAAAGCACGGCAAGCAGCCGTTTAACCAGATTCACATGAAGCGTAAGTAGTACGTACGTTGCCAGAAGGGAGGCGTCAACATGGCTAAAAAGCATCGGCAGAAGCCGGCAAACTTGCTGGCGCAAAACAAGAAGGCACGGCATGATTACAACATCGGCGATACCTACGAGGCCGGCCTGGCGTTGACCGGGACCGAAATCAAATCGGTGCGGGCTGGCAAGATGAACCTGAAGGACGGGTTTGCGCGCATTCGCAACGGTGAGGCGTGGCTAGAAAATGTCCACATTAGTCCCTACAAGGAGGGGAATGTGTTCAATGTCGACCCGTTGCGCAACCGTAAGCTGTTATTGCACAAACAGGAGATTCGGCGGCTCGATGAAGCCACCGCGGGCAAGGGTTTAACCATTGTTCCGCTACGGGTGTACTTGAAGCACGGTTATGCTAAGGTGCTGTTAGGCATTGCTTCCGGGAAGCATAACTACGACAAACGGGAAACGCTCAAGCGGCGTGACCAGGACCGAGAGATTGCACGGGCCATTAAGGAACGGTACTAAATACTACGTTTGATGGTGGCCAACAGCAGGCATTTGGTTGCGGTTGACTGACAAATAATCCCGCCATGACTGGGCGATGAATTGTATTCATTCATCGGCTAATCATGGCGGGATATTTTGTTGGTTGAACTAAAATAATGGGGTGACATTACATATAAAATAACGTTACCGTTACATGCTAAGCAAAAAAAAGAATTGATTGGTCCGCACCTTTTGCGTAGAATGGTATAGTTAACTGCTTACAAAGCACCTAATATATCGTTGGTAAACAAATTCATAATGTGACACCACGGCCAGCAAGCCGACCCAGTGTGTACATTGACGTTACTGTTAATGGCAAAGTGATTACAGAAAGGATGACAAAGTTCAAATGAATATCCTCATCGCATTGATCCCGGCAATTGGCTGGGGCATCCAGCCCATGATTATTAGCAAGATGGGTGGTCGTGAGACCAACCAAATTCTCGGTACCGGGCTCGGTGCATTACTCGTCGGCGCAATTACCCTCATCATGACGCGCATGGTGACCGGGGCGGCCTTCTGGCTGAGCCTCGTGTCCGGTGCTTTCTGGGTGATTGGCCAAACTGGTCAGTACATCAGCTTTGGGCGCATTGGGGTGTCCAAAACGATGCCACTGTCGACTGGTTTCCAACTGGTGGGGACCTCGTTAATTGGGGTGCTGATGTTCGGTGAATGGCAGGGCAGCCTCGCCCGCGTGTTGGGCTTTGCCGCCATTGCCTTGATCATCATTGGCGTGCTGTTGACGACCGTTGGAGAAAAGTCTGATGGCCATACCCACAGCATCTGGGGCCCAGCCCTGACGACGCTGTTGCCTACGTCCATTGGTTACTGGGTGTACAGTGCCTTACCGAAGATTCCGTTGTTGGCTGATAAGAGTGGGATGAGTTACTTCTTCCCGCAGATGCTCGGCATCTTCTTGGGTGCGTCCGTGTACGCACTGGTGGTGTCCAAAGGTAAAGCGTTCAGTGAAGCCACCACTTGGAAGAACGGTCTGGTTGGCATCGTGTTCAGCATTTCGGCTTTGGCCTACATTTTTTTCCGCCAAGGCCAACGGTGTGGCCACTGCATACGTGATCACACAGCTGAACGTGGTTATCTCCACGCTGGGTGGCATGTTCATTCTGCACGAAGCACGCCGCGGCCGGGCCATGACGTACACGTTGCTGGGGCTGCTACTGGTAGTCGTAGGGAGTGTCGTGACGGCGTTCCTGTAAGGCCTGTTAGTTGAGCAATTCAAAGGGCGTCACACTGAGGTGTGGCGCCCTTTCTGTACCGTTAAATTGAACACAAACGGCTATGCATTATTCTTTGAACAACGTGAGGATCTGCATTGGCGTGTGGGCGGCCTTCAATTGCTTGATGAAGGTCTGGTGCGTCAACAGCTTTGCGGTGTTGCTCAGGTAGTGCAGGTGCGCACCGTTATCGTGCTCCGGAATTAGGAAACTAATCAACGTGTCGACTGGCTGGTTATCGAATGTTTGCCATTTGACTGGCTGTTGTAGCCGCACGACCAACATGGCGGAGTGCTTGATGGATGCGTCTTGGGCGTGCGGGATCGCGATACCTTGTTCCATCCCGGTCGAGCTTTCGCCTTCACGGTGTAGGTACTTTTGGTAGACCGCTTCTGCGTCCGTGGCGATGCCGTTTTTAACGGCCAACTCCGCCAACTGGTGCAAGGCATCATCCCGCGAGGTCGCGGTGGCATCTAGGACAATGTTATCGTCGGTTAAAATGTCACCTAGGTTAGCATCATCATTACTGGTAGTGGTGCCTTGGTTCGAAGCGGCAGTAGCGTCTGGTGCAATCGCGGCGACCGCTTCATCCCCGGTCAAACCGGCTAACGAGACGGACGACTGGGTGACGCCGTGCTTGCGGGCGGAGTGTCCAGCAATCAGGCTAGTAGGACGCCGGAGGCGCGGCACCAATTAGAATGTACACGACCCAAAGAATTGGGTGGTTAACCAGCGGCAAAATGATGAAGCCACCGTGTGGTGCTGGGACCTTGATTTTGCTCATGTAGGTGAGAATCGAAGCAATGGCCGACCCAATCATGAAGCTAGGAATGTTTAGTAGCGGGTTCTTGGCGGCAAAGGGGATGGCCCCTTCGGTAATGTGGGTTGAACCCAGCAGGAAGTTAACGTAACCCGCACTCCGGTCGTCCTTAGTGTAAGCTTTGGGGTTGAGCAATACGGCAATCCCAGTAGCGATTGGTGGAGCGATACATGCGGCCGAAACCCCAGCCATGAACAGACTGTTGCCTTGAGCGAGTAGGGCAGTCCCGGTTAAGTAAGCCGCCTTGTTAATGGGACCACCAAAGTCAGAAGCACACATAATACCAACAATCAGACCCAGAATAATGGGATCAGAGTTTTGCATGCCCTTCAGGAAACTCATCATCCCGGTGTTAATGCCGGCCATTGGTTTAGTAATGACCCACATGATGACCCCGGCAATGAACACGCCCAGTACTGGGTAAAGGAAAATCGCCTTGAGGCCGCGGAACTCCTTGTCAGGTAGGGGCTTCAGCAGGTGTTGCAGCAGAATGATGACACCCCCGGCAACGTAGCCACCGACGATCCCGCCAAGGAAACCAGTCCCACCAGTGAAGGCAATCATGCCGACCGCAAAGCCAACAATCAGACCGCTACGCTTAGCAATCGCTTCAGCAATGTAGGCACACAGTACGGGGACCATCAGGTTCATCGTCGTGCCACCAATCGAATTGAGCATGGCGGCAAAAGCGTTGAACTGGTCACTCTTGGGGTCAGCAGAATAGATGCCCCAGAAAAACGAGATGGCGGTGAGCACACCACCAGCCACAACGACTGGTAGCATGTGCGAAACCCCGTTCATCAGACTGGTGTAGATCAGGTGCCACAGGCCACCACCCTGCTCGTTGTCACTAGCAGCGGCTTTGGCAGTGGTATTGGCTTTATAGATGGGTGCATCTTTGGCCAGCGCCTCATCAAACAATTTACCCGGATCACGAATGCCAGCAGCAACTGGCACCATGATCAGGGGCAAACCGGCGAACCGGTCCGCGTCTACATCGATGTCTGACGCCACAATGACGGCCCGGGCGTTGTCAATTTCCTCTTGGGTCAGCGGGTCATCCACGCCGGTTTGTCCGTGGGTTTCCACTTTAATAGTCAGACCCCGGCGCTTGGCTTCCTGTTCCAACGCCTCCTGGGCCATGTAGGTATGCGCAATCCCAGTTGCGCAACCAGTCGCAGCAATTAAATCGTACTTTGCCATAATGTTTGCCTCCTCCATTAATACTGCGAATGCTTCACTTCTGTCACGTTGATTTGCGCCGCCAATTCCGGAACGTGCTGGAAGTCGGTGATCCAAGCACTGCGGGCGGTGTCACTGCCGGCAGCCAGTGCCATTTGTAGGTTGGCCGCTGGTGCCTTGCCGGTGACCATGCCGGCAACAAAGGTGCCCAGCATGGTGTCCCCAGAACCAGCTGAATTGAGAACGGTGATGGTCGGAGCCGTACCCGTAAAGACACGGTCGCCGACGAGGATGGCACCCGCGCCCCCACGAGAGATGAGGACGTTCTGGGCACCACGTCGACGGAGCTCCTGGCCTAGCTCAATCAGGTGGTCGGCGTCGATGTCGGCCGGTTGATCAAACCAACTGGCTAGTTCGACGTTGTTAGGTTTGACCAGTAACGGGTGGTATTGCAGGGCGTCGAGCACTTCCGGGTATGATGTATCGATCACGAACTGGAAGTGCTGGCTGGCGGCTTGCTGACCGATGGTACCGATGAAGTTAGCGGGGATGCCTTGCGCAAAGCTTCCCGAAATAATCAACGTATCGTCCCGCCCCAGTTGTTCCAGCTTAGTCAGCAGCTGTTGTCGGGCTGTGGGGGTGACCTGCGGGCCCGGATTAACGAGCTTGTATTCGCGGGGCCCGTCCTGAACGTGTGCGAACACGTTGATGCGGGTAATGCCGCCACCGTCGACAAAGTCGTTGGTGATCCCGGCCGCTGAAAGCTGTTGCTGAATGTAGCTAGGGTGAAGCCACCACCGATCCCTAACGCCTGGTTCGGTACGTGCAGGCGTTGTAGAATAAAAGAAACGTTGACACCCTTACCGTTGGCCTGGACGTCGTAACTATTGGTACGGTTGACCACGTCGGCGTCCAGCCGTGGTGTATCAATAAATAAATCAATTGCTGGATTCAAAGTGAGTGTATAAAGCATGCGTTGTCCTCCTCGTCTACAAGAAGAGCATAACGCAGCGATGCCTGAAAATGTTTTCTAATTAGTTTGGCCGATGACGTCAAAATTGAAAAAGTTTACGGGAGGCCCCAAGTGAGTAAATTTAGTGCTAGTGAGCAGTACGTGGTGGATCTGATCCACCGGCAGCGGGATCATATTATGGGCATGTCCATCGTGGAGTTTGCGGAGTTTGCGAACGTGTCCACAGCCACGATTGTGCGCACGATGAAGAAACTGGGTTATTCCGGGTACACCGATTTTCGGCATTCTGTCAGTCGCCAACATGAGGTGGAGCCGGCGGTGTTGCGGGAAGCGGATAGTAATATTCGGCAGGTCATCACCGCCAATCTACGCGAGGTACAGCAGACTATCAACCAACTAGACATCGCCACGATTGAAGATAGCGTGCAGCAATTTGCCGGTGCGCAGATGCTGTACATTTTTGCCCGTGGGTTGTCGGAAATGATTGCCGACGAAATGGCGTTAAAGTTTCAGTTGGCGGGGAAGTACACGCAAACCCTGCACGATCCCAACATCATCATGACGTTAGCCGAGCGCGTGCCCACCACGGCGTGCGCCATCTTTATTTCGCTGAATGGGGAGACTCCAGAGCTGGTGACGGCCGCCCGTAAATTACGGGCGCACGGCGTACCCATCGTTACCATCACCACCAACGCGGACGCCTCGCTGGCCCAGTACACCGATATTTTGTTGACCGGATATAAGTCGGCTGAATCCTACTTTCCTGATTATGAGGTGCACTCACGATTACCCGTCCAGGTGATCAGCCGTATCTTGCTGGACGCCTACGTGGTTCGGGTGCAGGAACAACACGACCAGGGTCACGGAGAGTAAAGTCCGACTTTGGCCCGTTGACCCTGTTGCCGGGTTGGTCGACAATGGAAGGCAAAGGTGGAATGAGGCAGATGGCTTTACCAAAGCAATATCTTCAACGGTTAGATAGTTTGCGGATTCACTATGAGGTGGTCGGGTCGGCGGCGGCGTCACCAACTCCCACTGGAACCAAAGTAATGGTTGTTAGTAACGAGTGCTTGGCGGTGCAGGGCCAACCCGTCCTGGTGCTACAAGCTGCACGCTACCAGGTAGACAGGCACAAGTTAGCCACGATTTACGGGGTGGACGCTGATAGTATTCAGCCAGCTACTCCCACACAATTGACAGCAGTCGGCGCGACGTCGGGCCACGTTAGTGCGTTGACGTTACCCGAGGACACGCACGTGCCGGTGGTATTGAGTCGCCAGTTAGTGGGGCGGGCTGCCCTTGCTTTTGACTTGGGCGCTGCCGACCAGCTGGTGGTCATCAGTTCAGCAGACTTACTGCGGTTCTTACGGAATTTGGGGGTTGCGCCGCGCATTACTAGCGTTGAAGGTGTAGCCGTACAGGAGGATTAATATTAATATGCAAATTCGACCAGCAACACCTGCCGATGGCGTGCAGGCGGCACCGCTGATCAAAGTAGTGTTTGACGAAATGGAAATTCCTACCATCATGGCGATGACGGATGCGGCGGTGAATGCCGTCTTTGCGGATGCCTTTCGGGTCGGTGCGTACCGCTACAGTTATGCTCACAGTTTGGTGGCGGTCACAGGTGACGAGCTCGTGGGTATCTGCGTGGGTTATCCGGCGGCAGCCGAAGCGCACATTGACGACGCCTTTGCCCCGTTTCTACCGCGCGTCGGCATCACTGATGGTCGGGACCTCTTTCCTGACCGCGAAAGTTTTCCCGGGGAGTGGTACTTAGACCTATTAGCGGTAAAAAGTAACGCGCGGGGGTGCGGCGTGGGTACGCAGTTGTTACGCGCCGCCAAGCAGCAGCGCCAGCAACACGGCGACCAGCGGATCGGGTTGCTGTGCGACTTGGTGAATCCGCGCGCCGCGGCGTTATATGCACGAGAAGGTTTCACGGAGGATGGTCGGGTGCGGTTGTTCGACCACGAGTACCGGCACATGCGCCAAGACTTACGGTCAGCTACCGTCACGGTGGCTAGAACCGGGCAATCCGGGCGCTAGCGCTGTTCCGGTAACCGCATTCATGCTAAAATGAACGTAAATGCGCGAATGAAGGGGACGCTTAAATGATTAAAATTATCGCTTCCGACATGGACGGCACCTTGTTGAACAACAAAATGCAGGTTTCCGACGCGAACGCCGCGGCCATCCGGGCGGCACAAGCGCACGGCATTGAGTTCATGGTGGCGACGGGTCGCGGCCTCACCGAAGCCAAACCGTTACTACAGGAGCAACAACTGCGGACAGCGTACATTACGCTGAACGGTGCGCAGGTGTTTGATGAGGACGGCCGGTTGGTGGTATCAGTGCCACTGGCTGACGACATGACGGAACTGGCCATGAAGACGCTGGATGACCGGAATTTGTACTACGAACTGGTCACCGACCACGGCATTTTTTCCAACAGCCGCGTCCGGCGGATTCAGAACGTGGCTGATTTGCTGGTCAATCTCAACCCCGATACGGATTACAAAATGGCGGTGGCGTTGGCCTCAGCCCGGTTGGAAATTATGAACATCAATTACGTCACGGATTATGGTGAAATCGTTGGGGATGAAAACGTCCACGTGATGAAGATCATCGCCTTCAACACGGCCGACCCGGTGGCGTTGAGTGAACCGAAGAAGTTGTTGCTGGCTACGGGGAAATTAATGGTCACTAGCAGCTCGCGCAACAACATCGAAATCAATAACATTAAATCCCAAAAGGGGCTCGCGGTAGCGCCTATGCGGCGAAACGTGGCCTAACTATGGACAACGTCATGGCTATCGGTGACAACTTTAACGACGAGTCGATGATTCGTGACGCCAAGTACGGTGTGGCAATGGGGAACGCCGTACAACCCATCAAGGAGTTGGCGTGGTTTGAAACTGAGTCGAACGTGCATGACGGCGTGGCCAAAGCAATTTATCGGGCCATTGAGTTGAACGACCAGGAAGTAGCAACTAAGTAGTGATATGTTCGTGTGAGGAGGCGATTATGCGTGGACTTGTATTTTGAAACTGCACCGTTACAATCTGGGCGGATTGCAAGCGTACGTGACGTAGACAACCACACGTTGTTGGGCGTGCGGCGTAGTTTCGGCACGGCCATTGGTTTTCGGGCGTTTTCGTTTCCCGAACATGAAGTGATCGGTACGATCAGTGCGGACGAAGAACAGGCAGCCCGCTTTGAATTACGGGTGGGCGAGGAAAGTAACACCTTAGTACGGGTCGCGCGCGGTGGTGGCCACCCGCTGTACTTGTTGCGGCATGGTGGGTGGCTCATCGCTGGCACCGAAAAGAGTGACTCTTACCGCGGCTTTCAGGGGTTTAGCTTCGTCTTTGGCATGGCACCCGTGATGACTAGTGGCGGGCGCACCCTGCGTGTCCAGGTGGATAAAGAAGCCGACAGCGTCACGGCGGTGTTAGTGGCTGCAGCGTTGGACCGCGTTCGGGTCGTGACGAATGCACAAAAAAAAGCCGCCACTACAGTACTCGTTTGGTAGTGCCTAGTCCTTAATGGGCGGCCAAAAACGATCACTAGTGGCGCACCAGGGCAGTGAGGCCACTATTTTATGATGGTGAGCGGAAGGATGGTGTCTTGTGACCAAAACAATTATTCACAATGACTGGCAAGAAGTGTTAGCACCCGTCTTTGCTGGCCCTACATATGCCCGGTTGCACCAGTTTTTGCGGAGCGAATACAGCAACCAGACCATTTACCCAGACATGTACCATATTTTTCAGGCGTTTGAATGGACGCCGTTTAGTCAGACCCGCGTAGTTATTTTGGATCAGGACCCGTACCATGAGGAGCATCAGGCCGTCGGGGCCAGCTTTGCCGTGGCTCCGGGCGTGCAGATTCCGCCGTCGCTGGTGAACATTTACCAGGAGTTGCAGGATGACTTGGGGATCCCGCCAGTGAACCACGGTTACTTGCGGGCCTGGGCTGAACAGGGGGTACTGCTACTCAATGCGGTGCTGACGGTGCGGGCCCACCGCGCCAATTCCCATCGTGGTAAGGGGTGGGAAGAATTAACCGACGCCGCCATCAAGGCGTTATCTGCTCGCGGCGGGGTGGTATTCATTCTCTGGGGCCGGTCCGCGCAAAATAAACGGCCCCTGATTGATGAAAGCAAAAACGTGGTGATTGCGTCTGCCCACCCGAGTCCACTCTCGGCCTACCGCGGTTTCTTTGGTAGCAAGCCGTTTTCACGCACGAACGCAGCCCTGGAACGCATGGGCGAGCAACCCATTGATTGGCGGTTGCCCGAACACGTGGAACGGACGGACTAGGGCGGTTGGTTTTGTACACCAG
Source organism: Lacticaseibacillus thailandensis DSM 22698 = JCM 13996 (assembly GCF_001312865.1). GTDB lineage: Bacteria > Bacillota > Bacilli > Lactobacillales > Lactobacillaceae > Lacticaseibacillus > Lacticaseibacillus thailandensis. The sequence continues at coordinate 9,431 of NZ_BBER01000012.1, forward strand.
CCTTGTTAAAATGAAGTATCGCAAACAATAGGGGGTATCATCGTGGACTTATTCGCAACTTTGGAACAGAACGTCAAGGGTAAAGGCGTCACCATCGTCTTTCCTGAGGGCACTGAACCACGGATTCTGGGCGCCGTGGCTAAGTTACAGTCGCGCGGGGTGATCAACGCCGTGCTGCTGGGTGACCCGGCGGCCATTCAGCAGGTAGCTGCCGCGCATGATTTTGACATTACCGGCGTAACGATCCGCAACCCAGAAACCGATCCCGACCTAGACCAATTAGCCGCCGCTTTCTTGGCACGCCGCCATGGTAAGGCCACGCCAGAGCAGGCAGCGAGTGCCGTCCGCGACGCCACGTACTTTGGCACCATGCTGGTGTACACCGGTGCAGTCGACGGCCTGGTCTCCGGTGCCGTCCACTCCACGGCCAACACCGTGCGGCCAGCGCTGCAGATCATTAAGACCAAGCCGGGTGTTTCGCGTACGAGTGGTGCGTTCATCATGCAGCGTGGGGATGAGCGCTACCTGTTTGCGGACACGGCGATTAACATTGACCCATCCGCCGACGAGCTGGCCGAAATTGCGGTGGAGTCTGCCGCCACGGCCAAGGCGTTTGGTATTGACCCAAAGTGGCCATGTTATCCTTCTCCACGAAGGGTTCTGCGGCTGGAGACATGGTGACGAAGGTGCAGGAGGCCACGCGCAAGGCGCAGGCCCTCGCGCCAGACGTACCCATCGATGGTGAGCTCCAATTTGACGCGGCCTTTGTGCCGAGTGTTGGGGCCCAGAAAGCACCAGACTCAAAGGTGGCTGGGCACGCAACCGTCTTTGTCTTCCCTGAACTGCAGTCGGGGAACATCGGCTACAAGATTGCGCAACGGCTTGGCGGCTTTCAGGCGGTGGGTCCGATTCTCCAGGGCCTCAACCAGCCAGTGTCCGACCTGTCCCGTGGGGCGTCTACGGACGACGTTTACCAGACCGCGCTCGTGACGGCCACCCAGGTATTGGCCAGCCGTCATGACTAAAACGTGGACGTTTGATAACGAGCAGGCGTTGCGGGCGTTTGCCGGTCACATCGCGCCGCTACTGCAGGCGGGCGACGTGTTGTTGCTCGACGGCGACTTGGGCGCGGGTAAAACCAGCTTTACTAAGGGGCTCGGTAAAGCACTTGGCATCACGCAGCCAATTAAAAGCCCGACGTTTACCATCATTCACGAGTATCCGGAGGGACGCATTCCGCTCTACCACATGGATCTTTACCGGCTCGAAGGTGGTGGCGCCGAGGACCTCGGGCTTGAGGAATACTTTGATGGTGATGGTGTGAGCGTCGTCGAGTGGCCAGACTTTTTGGGTGCCAGTGCGCCATACGAGTACGTCACGTTGCACTTTCACAAAGATGAACAAGACGACAACCGCCGCACCATCACCGCTGAAGGTGAAGGTGACCGCGGACAAGTGTTGCTAGCAGCCATTAACGGACTGTCTGCATAAGTAACAAGGAAAATGTGACGGTTGAGGCCGTTACGGAAAGGGGTTTGCACATGGAATATTACCGGTTACGGGATGGATTACAGTTGCCCAAAGTCGGCTTTGGTACTTACAAGCTGAACGGTACTAACGGGGTACGGGCTATTGAGAGTGCCATCAACCAAGGTTACCGTTTGATCGACACGGCTTATAACTATGAAAACGAGGGGACGGTCGGGGCCGCCATTCGCGGCGCCGGCGTACCACGTTCGGAACTGCTCGTGACTTCTAAGCTACCAGGGCGTTATTACCACCGGGCGGCGGCGATTGATGCACTCAAGGAGAGCTTGTACCGCGCGGGTCTAGACTATTTCGACCTGTACTTACTTCACTGGCCTAACCCCCGCAAGGACCTGTACGTTGAGGCCTGGCAGGCACTGATCGATGCCCAGCAGTTCGGTTGGTGCGGTCCATCGGGGTCTGCAACTTCCTACCCGACTACCTGGACCGTCTAGACCGTGAAACCGGCGTGCTGCCGGTGGTCAACCAAATTGAGTTGCATCCGCACTTCAACCAGGCTGATCAGCGTGCTTACGATGAAGCGCACGGCATTTTGACGGAGGACTGGAGTCCATTGGGCCGGGCTAGTGACGTGCTCCAAAACCCAGCAATCAAAGCGGTGGCGGCAGCGCACAACAAGGGCGTGGGCCAGGTCATCTTGCGCTGGGCCGTGCAGCTAGGGACGCTACCAATTCCGAAGTCCCAGCACGCCAGCCGGCAACGGGAAAACCTTGATATTTTTGACTTTAATCTGAGCGATGACGAAATGGCAACGATCAACGCTCTGAGCACCCCTGACGGGCGGTTGAAGAATCAGGATCCAAGTAAATACGAAGAGTTCTAATGAAAACTTGGTGGCTGCTGTGAAAACGGTGACCACCGTTTTCATTAGGAGGAGGAAAATAGATGACGGTAAGACCAGCAGACGATTTATACATGGCGGTTAACGGTGCTTGGCAGGCCCAGACCGTGATTCCACCGGACAAAGCCCAGATTGGTGCCGATAGCGATTTGGGTGATGAGATTCGCGCCAAGCTGGTGCGGGACCTGCGCGCTATTAATGCGGGCACCATCGCCACAGCAGATCAGTCCCTATTAGCGGCGGCGCGGCTATTCGTGTTGGCGGATGACCGTGAGGCCCGGAATCGGCTTGGTGTGGCGCCGATCCGAACGCGGGTGGATTATTTAATGAGCCTGCAAGATGTTGGTGCGTGGCGGGCCGCGTTACCCACGTTGTGGCGGGAACAGTACCCGTTGCCACTGAGCACTTTTGTGATGGCCGATTTTCACGACGCTACGGTCAACATGCTCAATGTTAGTGGTCCCGACCCCATTTTGCCGGATGCTGCTATGTATCAGGAGACCAATGCCGATAATGATGCGATGTTCGCCGCGTGGAGTCAGATGGCGCGCACCCTGCTGGCGGCGGTCGGCATTACTGGGCGTACTGCAGACCGTTACGTGGACGACGCCCTGAACTTTGATCGGCGGGCCGCAGCGTTGCTACCCACTAACGAAGAGTTCGCCGTTGATACTAATTGGGATCACCCACTATCTTGGCAGGACTTTGCCGAGGTCACCGCCGACACTACGTTGGCCACCGCGTTGGCTACGGTGCTGCCCAACCAGCCGGTGCGCATCAATACGCCGACACCACGGTACGTGGCCGCGTTGGACCGACTGGTGACGGCGGACAATTACGGCCAGTGGCAACACATGGCGGTGATTCAGGAACTGATCGATCACAGCCGGTATTTGAGTGATGAGCTCCGGCAGGCTGCAGGGGCCTACCAGCGCTATTTGTCTGGCCAACCCCAACCGACGGAGTGGCACAAACACGCCTTTGCCGTGGCTAATGAATACCTCGCCGAACCAATCGGCATTTACTATGGGCGGACTTACTTCGGTGCTGCGGCGAAACGGGATATCACTGGGCTGGTGCGTGAGTTGATCGCGCAGTATGAGGTGCAGTTGCAAAATAACACGTGGCTGAGTCCATCCACCCGTGATCAAGCGATCGCCAAGCTCAAAACCATGCGCATCAAAATGGGGTACCCGGACCACGCAGCGCCGGTGTATCAACACCTGCATGTGGATCCGGATGCTGATTTGTTGGGCGCAATGGTCCGGCTAGAACGCGAGGAAACGGCGTACCGGTGGTCCACGGTGGGTCAGCCGGTCGACCGCAGCGAGTGGCAAATGCCTGGGCACCTGGTGAACGCTTGTTACGACCCGTCGATGAACGACATCACGTTTCCGGCCGGAATTTTGCAGCCGCCATTTTACGCCCTATACTGGAGTCGGGCCGCTAAACTCGGTGGCACGGGGGCCACGATTGGGCACGAAATTTCGCACTCGTTTGACAATAATGGGGCCATGTTTGATGAGCATGGGACCATGAACAACTGGTGGCAAGAAGCGGACAAAGTCGCGTTTGACCATATCGTGGACGCCGTTGCGCAACAGTTTGACGGGCGCCATTACGAAGGGGTGCCCGTTAACGGTCGCCTCACGGTCAGTGAGAACATGGCCGATAATGCGGGAATGGATGTTGCGCTAGCCGTGCTCGGTCCCGATGCCAGCGTGGCGGCACTACGGGAATTCTTTACGGCGTATGCCCGGTCCTGGGCTACCAAGATGCGGCCAGAGCGCGCTAAAACCGTGTTGCGGCAAGATGTACATGCGCCCGCAACGCTGCGCGTCAACGTGCCAGTGATGAACTTCAGCGAGTGGTACCGTGCGTATGGCGCTCAACCTGGTGATGGGGAATACCTGCCGCCAGCGCAACGCGTCGTGATTTGGGACCGTTAGGACAGCAAAAACCCGGTGCTTTGTGTTTATTCACAAAGCACCGGGTTTTTTTTGAACGCATAATTAAGCTAGTTTAATAAAATTATTCAGGGCCTGACTGCCAAACTGCGCTTTTTCGGACATCAAGATGCGCGCACAGGCGTAAGAATCCGCGAGGGCGTTGTGGTGGTTGTTCAGCGTGATGCCCAACGCGTCACTCACGGTGTCGAGCTTGTGGTTCGCTAGTGACGGCAAGAAGCTCCGCGAGGTCGCCACGGTATCGATGTATTGGTATTGAGGGGTGGGGAGACCGTAGCGTTCCAGTGATTTACGCAAGACGCTGACGTCAAACTGGGCGTTATGCGCGGCGACTAGTTGCGTGCGCGTAAATAGCGGGGCAATGTGGGGCCACAGTTCGGGAAAGGTGGGTGCATTGGCCACCATGTCCGGAGTAATGTGGTGGATACGGATGTTAAACGGCGAAAAGGGGGTCTCGGGGTTGATCAGGTTGTAGAACGAATCCACTACTTTGTCGTTACGCACCACCACGATGGCGACAGAGCAAGCGGAGGCCCGCTTGCCACTGGCGGTTTCGTAATCCATGGCGATAAAATTCACAATTATGCCTCCAGTAGGTTAGTGGTATCCAACTCCACGGGACAATGGTCAGAACCCATAATGTCGGTGTGGATCTGGGCGTCAGTCAGTTGCGGCTGCAGGTCATTACTGGTGACAAAGTAGTCGATACGCCAGCCGGCGTTGCGTTTGCGGGCGCCAAAGCGGTAGCTCCACCAGGAGTAGATGTCCTTTTGGTCAGGGTAAAAGTAACGGAAGGTGTCAGTAAAGCCTGCGTCTAGTTGTGCGGTAAAGTCCGTCCGTTCTTCGTCGGTGAAGCCGGCGTGATGGTGGTTGCTAGTGGGGTTCTTCAGGTCGATCGTCTGGTGCGCCACGTTGAGGTCACCGCAGTAAATCACTGGCTTATCGGCAGCCAGCTTGCTGGTGTACTCCCGGAAGGCCACGTCGAACCCCTGACGGAAGTCCAGCCGCTTCAGCTCACTGCCAGAGTTGGGGACGTACACGGTGATGACGTAGAAGGACGGGTAGGATAGGTGATCACCCGGCCCTCAGTGTCGTATTCCGGTACGCCAATGCCGTAAGTGACGGCGTCTGGTTCGTGTTTGGTCAAAATAGCGGTCCCGGAGTAACCTTTGCGTTCGGCGTAGTTGAAGTACTGGTGGTAACCAGGGAGGTCCAGTTCAGCCTGACCAGCCTGCATCTTGGTTTCCTGGAGGCAGAACCAGTCGGCATCGAGCGTCTGGATGACCTCGTAAAAGTTTTTCTTCAACACGGCCCGCAGACCATTAACGTTCCAAGAAATAAATTTCATTATGCACCCCTTCTTGTGTCCACTCAGCGCGGCAACAACGTTACCCTAATTTTAACGAACCTCACCGGTAGTGTCCACGCCAGTTCGTATCGTGGTGGTCTGTGTTTTTTTGGGCACGGGTAGTGGCGGCAAAAAAAATATACGTATCATCACCCACACTGGTATGGCGAACATAACGTTGCCTGGTTCCAAAACTCGGTCGTGGTTGTTCCGTATTGGCTATTGAATCGATAGGTAACGAGTGTGCTGCATCATGCCGGAAATGGGCTCTACTGGGCCAGTTGCAGGGGTGCGTCCGGGCAGCGGTCATCATGAGTGGTTCACCAAGGCGTAGGGGGCTAGCACACGCGCCAATATCCAGTGGTAATGGTGCCACCGCGGTGCTACACGCTGAGCGTCATCTATGTTAGAATTTCATCAGTATGGACACCCGCTCGCGCGCCCACGAACATTTTGGAAACGGACGTGATGATGGTGTCAGTAGCAACAAAAACAGTCGCCGGTTTGCCGGTGATGGTGGACGAACCTTTATCCAACTATACCTTTACCAAAACGGGTGGCCCAGCCGATCTGCTGGCCTTCCCCGAAACGGTGGCGCAAGTTCACGCCCTGGTGGATTACGCGCAAATCGAGCGCATACCCCTAACCGTAATTGGCAACGCCAGTAACCTCATCGTCCGTGATGGCGGCATCCGCGGCCTGACCATGATCCTGACGCATATGCATGATATTCAGGTGACGGCTAGTGGTGTCACTGCGGCTGCCGGCGCCCGTATTATTGATACGGCCGATGCGGCCGCATCCGCGGGCCTATCTGGCCTGGAATTTGCAGCCGGTATCCCCGGCTCCGTTGGTGGGGCGGTCTTTATGAATGCTGGAGCTACGGTGGTGAAGTCAAAGATTGTTTGGCCACCGTTGACGTGCTGACCCGTGATGGCCAGTTCAAGACGTACACTAACAGCCAAATGGACTTTGCTTACCGGCACTCATACGTGCAACAAACTGAAGATATTGTGTTAAGTGCTACTTTTGCCCTGACCCCGGGTGATGCCCAGGCCATTCGTGCACGGATGGACGAATTGAACGCGCGACGGGCGGCTAAACAGCCACTCGAATACCCGTCCTGTGGCAGTGTTTTCCGGCGGCCAACGGGACACTACGTTGGGCCGATGATTCAAAAAGCTGGGCTACAGGGCCACATTATTGGTGGGGCACAGATTTCGACCAAGCACGCGGGGTTCATCGTTAACATTGACCACGCTACCGCGACCGATTACGTGGACATGATCCACTACGTACAGGCGCACGTGGACCCAATGTTTAACGTGGACTTACAGCCTGAGGTCCGTATCATTGGGTCAGAACCGGCTCACCCTGAACACCACGCGGGGCGCGACCCAGAATAAACAGTTGGAGTGAGGAGGGACAACCATGGAGTTAATTGAAAGTATCATGGCAATGGTTGCCCTGGTCATCCTGGGTAGTGTCATCAACCGTTACCTGGTGGTGGTCCCTGTAGCTTTGATTCAGGCCGCTTTGGGTTTGATTGTGGCGCTGGCGTTTCGCATTCAGCTCCAGGTCAGCACGGATTGGTTCATGTTGCTGTTCATGGCCCCCCTGCTGTTTAACGATGGGCGACATTACCCTAAACGCCAATTGTGGTACCTCCGGGGCCCATTTTGGGTAACGCCGTCCTGTTGGTGTTGGCCTCAACCGTGGTGGGTGGGTACGTCTTGCACTGGGTAGCTCCGGGTATTCCCTTGGCGGCCACCTTTGCGTTAGCCGCAATTTTATCCCCAACGGACTTAATCGCCGTGCAGGGGTTGGCGGCGCGAATCCACCTACCGAAGAACGTTTTAAACTTGGTCGCCGGCGAAAGCATGATTAACGACGCCAGTGGCTGATCAGTTTTAAGTACGCGGTGGCGGCCGCGGTTTCGGGCGCGTTCGTTCTGCGGAACGCGGTACGCGACTTTGCCTACGTCACCGTCGTTGGGTTACTCGTGGGATTCATACTGATTACGTGCATTAATGCGTTACGGCGTTGGCTATTGAAGCAGGGTATCAACGACTACGCCCTGCACACCGCACTACAAATTTTAACTCCCTTTGTGGTTTACTTTGTTGCTGACGAGTTGTTGCACGCGTCGGGGGTCATCGCGGTCGTCATTGCAGGGTTACTGAGTAACGGCCAAACCAGTCTCCAAAGTTCGGTCCTACCGGAATTACGGTTGGTTTCGGAACGCACCTGGGACATCGTGGTGTACTTGCTGAACGGAATCATTTTTGTGCTGTTGGGAATGGAATTGCCCATGGCAATGGGGGCGACCATTCGCAGTGAACAGGCTAGCACCATCCAGGCGCTGCTCCTGGTCGGGTTGATGTACGTGCTGCTACTTGTGGTCCGGGTGGCCTGGCTGTACGGCAATTTGGTACTAACCGCCCGCCGCACCCATAACCCTAGCCAGCCCTGGCGGTGGCCCTCGGTGCAACAAGCGTTGGTTGCCGGTATTTCCGGTGTGCGTGGTGCTATTACCCTGATTGGGGTGTTGTCACTCCCAGCAACGGTGGCCAGCGGAGCGGGATTTCCGTCGCGGTCACTGATTCTCTTTGTCGCCGCCGGTGTGGTTATTTTGAGCTTGGTCATGGCGTCCGTTGCGCTCCCGCTGATTACGCGGGAACGGGTCGTGGTTCAGGGCCGTGGTGATTCCGCAGCCCTAGCCGCGTCCGATCAGAATGACGACGATGATGATGACGACGCCGTGGTTGCCGCCCAGTTGACGTACCCAGAGGCGCAAAGTTACACCCTCCAATCGGCCGTGCGGATGATCGAGTCCGAACGGCGGACGGACAACCAGAAACCCGCCTTGGACCTGTTAGCGGAATACCAAGACCGCATTCGGCGTCTGGCGTACATCAACGCCGACGCCCCCGATGACGCCATTCCGCCACTGTTAGCGGACGAGCTGAATTTGCGGCGCATCGGCTTAGTGGGCGAGCAACGGGCGCTCACGCAACTGTGGCGTGATGGTCGGATTTTGGCGGATACTTACCTAGCCACCCGCGAACGTATTCAACAGCGGGTCGAAGACATTGACCGGTCGTTGACCCACGCCGGGCGGCGCAGCCCGTCCGCGTGGTTGCGGCACCGGTGGCGACGCGTTAAACGGAGTATGGCGCATCTGCGGCTGGGCGACCGCCGAGCTGGTCATCACTACAATGAGCAGTTGCTGGTCGAGAAGGAGACGGCCAAAGGGGGTCTGAAACACCTGAGTGCCGTGATGCGCCAACAGCCGGCAGCGGCGGCGCAGTACGACCGGCAGATGGTGTACGCACAAGTGGTGCACTACCGCAACCGTATTGCCAGCGCAAAGGCGGCCGGGCAACAACGCAATACCGAATATGATGATGAATTACGGCGGCTACGACTGCTCGGCTTTGCGGCCGAACGGTCAGCCATTCGGCGCTTAATGGATAATGGTTACATCACGACGCGCATGGCGACCAAGCTGAGTGCGGACGTGAGTTACAGTGAAAACGCGGTGAACCTGGCCGACGCGAACGATGCGTCCTAACGCACGATCAATTACAGGTACACCCCACGGGTTGGGGTGATACATATATGGGGGAAAACGCCTTGACAACACCAATCGTTGAATTGCGTCACGTGTTTAAGAACTACGGGGACACGACCGTCCTCAAGGATATCGACATTAGTTTGGAGGCGGGGAAGTTCTATACCCTGCTCGGACCTTCTGGGAGCGGTAAGACCACCATCCTGCGGGCAATTGCGGGCTTTTTGAGCGTGAGTGGTGGTGACGTCATGATTGCGGGGCAGCGGGTCAACGATATTCCCGCCAACCAGCGCGACGTTAATACCGTGTTTCAGGATTACGCCCTGTTTCCACACATGGACGTTTTTGATAACGTGGCGTACGGCCTGCGCATTCGCAAGGTCGACAAAGCTGCCATCATGACGCGGGTGCAGGACGCCCTTCACATGGTGCGGTTGGATAATCTCGGTGACCGCATGATTGGTGAACTATCCGGAGGGCAGCAGCAACGGGTGGCCATTGCCCGTGCCATTGTGTTGGAACCCAAGGTCTTATTGCTCGACGAACCACTTTCGGCCCTGGACGCCAAGTTGCGGCAGGACATGCAGTACGAGTTGCGGGAGTTGCAGCAACGGCTGGGCATCACGTTCCTCTTTGTGACCCACGACCAGGAAGAAGCACTGGCGTTGTCTGATGAGATTTTTGTCATGAACGACGGCCAGGTACAGCAAAGTGGCACGCCCGTGGACATCTACGACGAGCCCATCAACCACTTTGTGGCGGACTTTATCGGTCAAAGCAACATTGTGCGCGGCCGTATGATTGCCGATTACCAGGTGCAGTTCAACGGGAAAACCTTTGAGTGTGCAGACGCGGGGATGCGGCCGAACGAAGCCGTGGAAGTCGTTTTACGCCCGGAGGACCTCGACATTACGGCGTTGGCACAGGGGAAAGTCGCAGTACGGGTCGACACCCAGTTGTTCCGTGGGGACTACTACGAAATTGTGGCCTATGACGATGCAGATAATGAGTGGCTGATTCATTCGACCAACCGGCGCCGGAAAAGGGCTTGGTGGGTTTGTACTTTGACCCGGAGGACATTCACGTGATGCGCTTTGGCGAGTCGGAGGAAGACTTTGATGCCCGGTTGGAGAGTTACGAGGAGGAGTAAACCATGCGTAAAACCGTTAATGCGGGTTACTACATCCCGTACTTCCTGTGGTTGACGTTGTTTGTGGTCGCCCCGGTGGTGCTGATCTGTTACCAAAGTTTTTTTTGACACCAACGGGCACTTTACCCTGACTAATTACGTCGAATACTTCCAATCCGGCACCTACCTAGCCATGACGTTCAACTCGGTGTGGTACGCCCTCATCATCACGGCGGTGACGCTATTGGTGAGTTACCCGGCGGCGTACTTTTTGCACTACACCAAGCACAAGCAGCTGTGGTTACTGTTACTGATCATGCCGACCTGGATCAATCTGTTACTAAAGGCGTACGCTTTTATCGGCATCCTGGGCAAGCACGGTGCCTCAACAACGTGTTGGGTGTGCTGGGGCTGGCACCGCATCAGTTCCTATTTACTGACGCCGCGTTTATTCTCGTGGCGGCGTACATCGAAATTCCGTTCATGATTTTACCCATCTTTAATGCCATTGAGGAACTCAACGAGGGTCTGATCAACGCTAGTAAGGACCTGGGGGCTAGTGGCTGGCAAACGTTTACCCGCGTTGTGCTGCCCCTGAGTATGTCAGGGGTCAAAAGCGGTGTGCAAGCCGTCTTCATTCCCAGTCTGAGTCTCTTTATGCTGACCCGGCTCATTGGTGGTAACCGCGTGATTACGCTGGGGACTGCCATTGAGGAACATTTCCTCACCACGATGAACTGGGGCATGGGTTCGACCATCGGCGTGGTACTTATTGTCGCATGGTGATCATCATGCTACTGACGAGTGAGCGGCAACACCGGAAAGGGCGGGTGATTCACCGTGCGTAAATTTAAGTGGTCCCACCTTTATCTGCTGTTAACGTTTGTGGTTTTGTACCTGCCCATTGGCTACCTGATCCTCTACTCGTTCTCGGAGGGGGAACGGATGACCAACTACCACGGGTTTACTTGGCAGCACTACCAGGAGCTGTTTGCTGATCCACGCATGATTCAAATCGTGCTCGATACGTTGATTGTGGCGCTGTTATCAGCGCTAGTTGCGACGATCATTGGCACGCTGGGGGCACTGGCGATTAACAACACCACGCGGCCGTCAGTTAAGAACACGATTTTATCGCTCAACAATATTTTGATGGTGAGTCCGGACGTGATTATTGGTGCCAGCTTTTTGATCTTCTTCACGGCGTTACGGGTACCCTGGGGTTCATGTCGGTACTGCTCAGTCACATTGCGTTTTCCATTCCCATTGTTGTGTTGATGGTGTTACCAAAATTACGGGAACTGTCGGCCAGCCTGATTGACGCGGCGCGTGATATTGGTGCGTCCAATCTGCAGGTGTTGAAAGACGTGATCATTCCGTTCATTACGCCGGGGATTTTTGCCGGATTTTTCATGGCGATGACCTACTCACTGGATGACTTTGCGGTGACCTTCTTCGTGACTGGGAACGGTTTTGAGACCTTGTCAGTGGAAATTTACGCGCGGGCTCGCCAAGGTATTAGTCTCGAGATCAACGCACTGTCGGGCATCATGTTTATCTTTGCCCTGGTATTGGTTGTGGGTTATTACTTTGTCCAGCGCGGGCAGAGTGCGCGGAAGACCAAAAAGCGGGGGGTGACCCGGTAACATGAAAAAGCTGATTGCTTTAGCAATGGCCATTATCGTGGCCTGCTTGGGTTTGGCCGTTGGTAGTCACCGGTTGTCCGCGTCCACGGGCGATACCGGGCGCAATGTGCTTAACCTCGCTAACTGGGGAGATTACATTGACCCCAAACTAATCACTAAGTTTGAGCGGGAAACGGGTTACCACGTTAATCTGGAAACCTTTGATAGTAACGAGGGGATGTACACCAAGATCAAGCAGGGTGGCACCGACTATGACCTGACGGTGCCCAGCGAGTACATGGTCGCTAAGATGCGCAAAGAGGGGCTGCTCCTCAAGTTAGACCGGTCGCGCCTGCATGGCCTGCACAACTTTGGGTCAGCTTCATGAACCGTAGCTTTGATCCGGGCAACAAGTATTCCATCCCGTACTTCTGGGGCACACTCGGCATCATTTATAACGATAAGTACGTCAAACCCGGAGCTATCCAGCACTGGAATGATCTGTGGTCGCGCCGGTATCGGGGTGACATTATGCTGATTGATTCGGCACGAGACATCATGGGGATGAGCTTGGTGTCGTTGGGAAAGTCGATGAACACTACCGACCAACCGCCTTCACGTTGACCCCAAACGTGAAGGCGGTTGTCGCTGACGAAATCAAAATGTATATGGAGCAAGATGAGGCCGCCATTGCGGTGGACTGGTCAGGTGAAGCCAGCGAAATGCTCGCCGAGAACAAGCACTTGCACTACGTGGTACCGAGCGAGGGGAGTAACTTGTGGTTTGACAACCTGGTCATTCCACGGACGGCGAAGCACTTCAAGGCTATTTACGCTTTCCTGAACTTCATGATGCAACCGCAAAACGCGGCGCAAAACGCCGAGTACGTCGGGTACGCGACGCCGAACAACCGGGCCCGGGCACTTTTGCCAGCCTCGGTGCGCAACGACCGCCAGTTTTACCCGGATGCTGCTACGATGCGGCACCTAGAAGTCTATGACGATTTGGCACCCAAAGTAGTGGGCGAATACAACGACCTGTTCCTTGAATTTAAGATGTACCGCAAGTAATTTGGCGCCGTTAAAGACGGTCAACCTGCACGGCATGTAGCCGCGGGCTGGCCGTCTTTTTTGGTTGGCAAGAGTGCTTAGACATCAGCAAAACACGAACAATAAAAATACGAACAATAAAATTGTTCCCTTTTAGCGTTGAACGGTCCATAATTCCGTGCTACACTCATGGCAACAACGGGAAAAGGAGATTACCGATGACGAAGGTAGCAGTGGTGATGGGCTCGACTTCAGATTGGCCCACAATGCAGTTAGCAACACAACAGTTAACGGAACTAGGTATTGCCTATGATAGCAAGGTTATTTCGGCTCACCGGATGCCGGACACCTTGGCAAAATTTGGTCGTTCTGCCCGGGCCGCGGGGTACGCAGTCATTATTGCTGGTGCGGGTGGTGCCGCGCATTTACCGGGGATGTTGCTGCCAACACCACGTTGCCGGTGGTGGGCGTGCCCATCAAAACACGAACATTAAACGGAATGGATTCGTTGCTGTCGATTGTGCAGATGCCGGGTGGCGTCCCGGTCGGTACGATGGCAATTGGCGCAGCGGGAGCCACCAATGCGGCCCTTTTTGCGGCAGCCATCCTGCGGTCACTGACCGCCAGGTAGCCGGGCGTCTGGAGGCTTTTCGCACCGCGCAGACGCAGCGTGCCACGGAAAGTGAGGCCACCATTGATGAATAAGCCGATTTTGCCGCCGGCCACCATTGGCATCGTGGGCGGGGGTCAGTTAGGCCGGATGCTGGCACTTGCGGCCCGCGCGATGGGATATCGGGTCGGCACGTTGGAGCCCACACCGGATTCGCCCACCAGCCAGGTGGCTGATTTCCAGATCACGGCCCCGTATGATGATCAGGACGCCTTGATGACCTTGGCCCAGCGGAGCGACGTGCTGACCTATGAATTTGAAAATGTGGATTTAACGGCTTTGACCCGCGCCGCTAGCGTGGCCGCCCTGCCCCAGGGTACGGAGTTACTAGCCATCACCAGGGACCGGTTGCGGGAAAAGTCGTTTTTGCGGGACGTCGTTGGGGTGCCAGTCACCGACTTTGCCAGTGTACCGGATCCAGACGCTTTGCCTGCGGCCGTTACGCGGGTGGGTTACCCCGCGATTTTAAAGACAACTACTGGCGGGTACGACGGGCACGGACAGCAGGACGTGAATGGTCCCGACGACCTCCCCGCAGCGCGCCGGTTGGCGGCGCAGGGTCCGTGCATTTTGGAACGGCGTTGTCAGTTTGAGCGGGAGTTGTCGCTGATGGTGACCCGCGACGGTCGCGACTACGTACGCACCTTTCCGGTCGTCGAAAATCGGCACGCACAACATATTTTGCACACCACGATTGCGCCTGCTCCTAACTTACCAGCAGCGGTTCATGCGCAGATCGACCGGCTGGCGGCGCGTATCGCGGTGGGGCTTGATCTGCGCGGCGTCCTGGGCATCGAACTATTTGCGACTGCGAACGGCGTGCTGGTCAACGAACTGGCACCGCGACCACACAATTCGGGTCATTACAGCATCGAAGCGTGCAACGTGTCGCAGTTTGCGGCGCACATCCTGAGTATTTGTGGGTTACCCATTCCGCCGGTCCGGCTGGTAGAGCGCGCGGTCATGCGCAATTTGCTGGGCGATGATCTGCTGGCAGCCCGGGCGCAGTGGCCAGCCCACCCAGAGTGGCACGTGCATGATTACGGCAAAGCCGCGATCCGACACGGGCGCAAAATGGGGCACCTCACCGTGACCGCACCATTAACCGATGAACAAACGCACTTGTTGGCACAGGTCAAGTTAGGAGGCCAGTAACGTGAAACAGGACGTTAAGCAAGGAGTTTTACTGTATGCCGGGAAGGCTAAGCAAGTCTTTAGTACGGATGACCCGGAGTTATTGTGGGTGTACTACCTGGACCAGGCAACGGCCCTCAACGGTAAGAAGAAGGTGGCAATTGACGGCAAAGGCACGTTAAACCTGCATATTTCGGGCTTGCTATTTAAGGAGCTGGCGGCAACTGGGTTCCCCACGCACTTTGTGACCGACATGGATAACCAAAACATGTTGGTGCGGCGGGCCAAGATGATTCCACTCGAGGTGGTGGTACGCAACCGCGCTTCCGGCCACTTTGTGAGTCGGTTTAACGTGACGCCATTACGGGTGCTCGATCCCGCCATTCATGAGTTTTACTACAAATCCGACGCATTAGACGATCCGTTCATGAACGATGAACAGATTGTCGCTTTAGGGATTGCCCCTCGCGCAACACTGGACACGTTACGGACCATGGCGGATCAGGTCAACACCTGGCTGACCGCGCGGTGGGCCCGTGCCGGAATCGAGTTGGTAGATTTTAAGCTTGAATTTGGCCGGCTCGCTGATGGCACGTTGGTGCTCGCTGACGAACTGTCGCCGGATAACATGCGGTTAATTGACGCTCAAACCCATGCATCGTTGGATAAGGACGTTTTTCGTCAGGATGAAGGGCCACTGGTGCCGGTCTACGCGGAGGTGTTACGGCGTTTACAAGCGACTCAACAGGAGGTGCACCATGTATAAGGCCAAGATCTTTGTCAATTACAAGCCGTCCGTTTTGGATCCCCAAGCCCAGGCAATCCATAAAGCTTTAGTCCGTTTGGGTGATGACAACGTAGCGACGGTGATGATGGGTAAGTACTTCGAGTTGACCCTGACCGCCACTGATGTTGACGCAGCCACTGCACAGGTGGACCGCATTTGTGACCGCCTGTTGGCCAATGTCAGCATGGAAACCTACCATTTCACGGTGACTCCAGTTGGGGAGGCCACAGTATGAAGGCGGCGGTACTAAGCTTTCCGGGTTCGAATTGTGATCAGGACTTATTGTGGGCGACGCGCCTAGTAGCTGGGGCGACTGCCGAACTCGTACCGGCAAGTGCCAGGACGCTGACTGGCTTTGACGTCGTCATGATTCCGGGTGGCTTTTCCTACGGTGACTATCTCTGCAGTGGGGCCATTGCCAGCTTGGCACCCATTATGGCGGCGGTGCAACGGTTCGCTGCGGCCGGTGGGTACATTATTGGCATTTGCAACGGGTTTCAGATATTGACGGCGGCAGGGTTATTGCCCGGAGCCTTACAAAGCAACGCCCAGTTGGACTTTGTGTGTGCACCGGCCCCCCTGACCGTGGTGAATAACAGCACCGCGTTTACCAACGCGTACGCCGACGGGGCCAGATCACCTTGCCCATTGCTCATGGTGAGGGTAACTACTACGCGGATGCGGATACGCTTGCGTCGCTGGAGCGGCACCACCAGGTGGTTTTCCGGTACCAACACAATCCGAATGGGAGTGCGCATGATATTGCCGGCATTACCAACCGTGCTGGTAACGTGCTGGGCATGATGCCCCACCCGGAACGTGCCGTGGAGGCCATTTTGGGCGGTACTGACGGGTTGGGTGTGTTTACCTCGTTATTGACAGCAACGAAGGAGGCAGCTTATGCGGGTCGTTGAATTAACTCCAGAAGCAGTCCGGCAGCAACAACCCTACCTGGACTGGGGACTCACTGAGGATGAATACCAGCGAATGGTATCTAAGCTGGGCCGGTTGCCTAGTTTCACCGAAGTGGGCCTGGCATCAGGAATGTGGAGTGAACACTGCGCCTATAAGTACAGCAAGCCGGTCTTGCGCCAATTTTGGACGCACAACGACCGGGTGTTAATGGGCCCCGGTGAGGGTGCTGGGGTCATCGACATTGGTGAGGGCAAGGCGGTGGTGTTCAAGGCCGAAAGTCACAATCATCCTAGCGCGGTGGAGCCGTACGAGGGTGCAGCGACCGGGGTCGGGGGGATTATTCGGGACATCTTTTCCATTGGCGCAGAACCGGTGGCCATTTTGGATTCCTTGAGCTTTGGCGAACTGAATGACGCGCATGTACGGCACCTGGTGGACCGGGTTGTGGCTGGTATCGGCGGTTATGGCAACGCATCGGGATTCCCACGGTCGGTGGGGAGACGAATTTCGACGCTACCTACGCCCAGAATCCGCTGGTGAACGCAATGTGTGTCGGGGTGATGGACCGCGACGCTATTCAGCGGGGCCGGGCGGCCGGGGTTGGCAACGCCATTATCTATGTAGGAGCGAAAACTGGTCGGGATGGTATTAACGGGGCCAGCTTTGCCTCCGCCGAATTTAGCGCCGCGGGTGACGCTGACTGCGCGGCAGTGCAGGTCGGTGACCCGTTTATGGAAAAGCTGTTGACGGACGCTTGCTTGGAGGTCTCCCGCGCACACCGGGCGGTACTAGTGGGCATCCAGGACATGGGGGCGGCCGGGTTGGTCAGTTCCAGTGTGGAGATGGCGGACAAAGCAGGTGCGGGCATGCGCCTCGACCTCGACCGGGTACCGCAGCGTGAACCGGGGATGACACCCTACGAAATTATGTTGTCGGAGTCCCAGGAACGCATGTTGCTGTGTGTTCAGGCGGGGGCTGAACAAGAAGTAATGGACGTCTTTACCCAGAACGGGTTGGATGCCGTGGCCATTGGCCGCGTCACGGCCGGGCACCAGTACCAGTTGGTGCAGCACGGACAGGTGGTTTGCGACGTGCCGGTAAGTTTGTTGACCGACGACGCACCCATCTACCATCAGGTGGGGGTACGGCCGGCCCGTCTCGCTAAACCGGCCAGTGATTTTACGCCCACGGTCACCGATATACGGGCCACCTGGTTAGCGCTGATGGCCCAACCCACGGTCGCTAGTAAGCGCAGCCTGTACCAGCGGTATGACGCCCAGGTCAAAACGAACACGATGGTGCTCCCCGGTGGTGATGCTGGCGTTATTCGCGTCCGCGGCACCCACCGGGCGCTAGCACTGACGACCGATAGCAATGGCCGGTACCTTTACCTGGACCCAGAACGGGGTGGAGCCATGGTGGTCGCGGAGGCGGCTCGTAACTTGGTTGCCACCGGGGCAGAGCCATTAGGGGTGACTGACTGCCTGAATTATGGGGACCCGACGAACCCTGAACACTTTTACGAACTAGCCGCATCGGCGAAGGGCATTGTGGCCGCCACCAAGGCGCTGAACACGCCGGTCGTTTCCGGTAACGTGTCGCTGTACAACGAGACCGATGGAGCGGCGATTTACCCAACGCCAATGATTGGAATGGTGGGGCTGATCAGGCACCTAACCGACGTTACCCCCAACTACTTTCGGGAACCGGGTGAGGTGCTGTACCTGGTGGGGACCACTGGCACGGACTTTAACGGAACGGAATTGCAAAAGATGCTGACCGGTGGCGTGCGGGGGCGGTTGTTTGGTTTAGATTTAGCGACCGAGCAACGGCGCCAGCAAGTCGTCTTAGCCGCAATTCGTCAGGGTTTAGTGACAGCCGCCCATGACCTGAGTGTTGGTGGCCTGGCTGCGGGGTTAGCCGAGATGACCTTTACTCGGGGCATCGGGGCGACGGTCAATTATGCTGTGCCGAATAGCCTGTGGTTTGCCGAGACGCCCAGCCGGTTTTTGGTCACGGTCGCCCCAGACCAAATTGCGGCGTTTGAGCAATTACTTGGTGAAGAGGCCTGTTATTTGGGTACCACCACCGCGGCGAACACACTCGCAGTCACCACGCAGGATGAAACGATCGACATACCGGTAGCAGAGTTGCAAATACAGTACGAGGAGGCGATTCCGTGTCTGATGAAATAAAAGGGTTAAACGAAGAGTGCGGCCTGTTTGGCGTCTGGGATGATGACCATGCCGCCGATATCACTTACCTGGGGCTACACATATTGCAGCATCGGGGCCAAGAAGGTGCCGGCATCGTGGGTCTGACCGACGCGGGGATGGTGCGTCATCGCGGCCTGGGGTTACTGGCCGAAGTGTTCACCAAACCCCAGCAGTTAGCTAGCCTTCGCGGCCGTGCCGCCCTGGGACACGTGCGTTATTCGACGGCCGGTGGGCGCGTTTTGGAGAATATTCAACCCTTACTGTTCCGGTTTACCACCACGGGGGACGTGGCGTTGGCTCACAATGGCAACCTCACCAACGCCCGTTCCCTGCGCGCCCAGCTGGAAGAAGGAGGCGCCATTTTCCAGTCGTCGTCGGATACGGAAGTGTTAATGCACCTGATTCGCCGTAGTCATCAGACCACCTTTGTGGCGCAACTCAAAGATGCGTTGAACCAGGTCCACGGCGGCTTTGCCTTTATGTTGTTAACGGAGCACGGTTTATATGCTGCTAGTGATCCCAACGGGTTTCGACCGCTGGTGGTGGGCACCCTACCTGACGGTGGCACGGTCATTTGCAGTGAGACCGCGGCGCTCAACGCGGTGGGGGCAACCTTCGTCCAGGACGTGGCTCCAGGTGGGCTAGTCATCGTGGATCAGAGTGGCGTCCGTTTTGACCACTACACGACGCACACGCAGCTGGCTGTGTGCTCCATGGAGTACATCTACTTTGCCCGGCCCGATTCCGAGATTCATGGGGTCAACGTGCACCAGGCGCGGGTGCGCATGGGCCGGCGCTTGGCGCAAGAACAACCGGTGGCGGCCGACATCGTGTGCGGAGTTCCCAACTCGTCGCTTTCTGCGGCCATGGGTTACGCGCAGGAGTCCGGCATTCCCTACGAAATGGGGCTAGTCAAAAGTCAGTACGTGGCCCGGACCTTCATCCAGCCGACCCAGGCGTTGCGCGAACGCAGTGTCCGAATGAAGCTGAGCGCGATTCGTCCAGTTGTCGCTGGCAAACGCGTCGTACTGGTGGATGACTCACTAGTGCGCGGCACCACGGCCCGCCAAATCGTTAAGTTGCTGCGGGACGCGGGGGCCAAGTCAATTCATCTGCGTATTAGTAGCCCACCGTTGCGGTTCCCGTGTTTCTACGGTATTGATATCCAGTCGACCCACGAACTCATGGCGGCCAATCACAGTGTGGCGGCCATGCGCACGCTGTTAGGCGTGGATTCATTAGCCTTTTTATCGGTCGCGGGGTTGGAGCAAAGTGTGAATTTAACCAGTACGGCCCCACACCACGGGCTGTGCGTGGCGTACTTTACGGGGGAATACCCCACGCCATTAGACGATTATGATGCGACGTTGCGGTCAGAATTGGCCCAGTTATACATTAACGTGGGGGAGGTCAGCGCATGACGGATGCATATCGTGAAGCGGGTGTAGATATTGCAGCTGGTGCCGCAGCGGTGCGCCAGTTTGGTCCACTTGCCGCCAGGACCCATAATGAGCACGTATTGTCCCGTTTGGGTGGCTTTGCAGCCGCCTATTCGTTACCGGACGTCGCCCACCCAACGCTACTAGCAGCGACGGATGGAGTCGGCACCAAAGTCCTGTTGGCGCAAGCGGCTGGGACGGTTGACGGGTTGGGCGTGGACCTGGTCGCCATGGTGGCCAATGATCTGTTGGCGGATGGCGCCCAACCCCAGTTTTTCCTGGACTACATGGCGGTGGGGCACCTCGAGCCCGCTCTGGCAACTAAGCTGGTAGCGGGTATTGCGGATGGCTGTCGGCAGGCGGGCATGGCGCTCATTGGTGGCGAAACGGCCGAAATGCCCGATATGTATGAACATGGTCACTTTGATCTCGCGGGGTTCGGCGTCGGTATTGCTGACCAAAGGCGGTTACTGCCGCAAGGTGTGGCCGCAGGTGACCTGCTAGTCGGTTTCCCCAGTAGTGGCGTGCACGCTAACGGCTTTTCGTTGGTGCGGCAACTATTACGGCGGACGGATCTGGGTAACGCACGCCTTTCGGACGGCCGGAGCATGACCACGGCGTTGCTGATGCCGACCCGCATCTATGTGTCTTCCTTGCTACCGCTGGTCCAAGGAGGATTGATCCACGGGTTGGCGCACATCACGGGCGGCGGGTGGACCGAAAACGTGCCCCGCATGTTGCCGGCCACCCTGACCGCCAGCGTGGATCCCCAAGCGTGGCGCTGGCCGGAGCTGTTCCAGCGGTTACAAGCCGCTGGTCAGCTAGACGTGGCGGAAATGCGGCGGACCTTTAACCTCGGTATGGGGATGGTGGCCGCCATTGACCCGGTAACGTGGCCAGCGGTGGTGGCTGCTTGCCCCACCGCGGTGCGGGTCGGTCGCGTTGTCACGCGGGGCCAGCAGGCACCTATTGTGTGGCAGGAGGCGGCACATGAGTAAATCAATTGCCATTTTTGCTTCTGGCACCGGCTCGAACTTTCAGGCCCTGGTCAACGCATTTGCCGGCCGCACCGATATCGTTATCCGTGCACTGGTGTGTGACCATGCCGATGCGCCGGTGGTGGCCAAAGCCACTCGGGCGCAAATACCAGTGATTGTGGTTGACTACCGCACGGCGGGCAGCAAGACTACGGCGGAACGCCGTATTTTGGCCCAACTACCCCCAATCGATCTGATCGTACTGGCAGGATACATGCGCATTTTAGGGCCCACGCTTTTGAACGCGTACCCGCAACGTATCATTAATTTGCACCCGGCGTTGTTGCCTAGTTTTCCCGGCCGCACCGGCATCGAAGACGCGTGGCACTACGGCGTGAAGGTGACCGGGGTCACTGTCCACTACGTTGACGCCGGCGTAGATTCTGGGCAGATCATTGCCCAGGTGCCGGTACCAATTACTACCGGGATGAGTCTTGAGGATTTAACCGCCCAAATTCACCGGGTGGAGCACCAATTGTTGCCAGCAACCGTGCGTCAGTTAGTTCAAGGAGGAACAATCTAAGATGAAGCGTGCATTACTCAGTGTGTCCAATAAGCAGGGGCTAGAGACATTCGCTCAGGGACTAGTGGACCGTGGTTTTGAAATTGTGGCGACTGGTGGTACGGAACAACAATTAGTTGCTGCGGGTATCGCGGTGACCAGTGTGGCTACGGTGACGGGGTTCCCCGAAATGCTCGGGGGCCGCGTGAAGACCTTACACCCGCGTATCCATGCGGGCATTTTAGCCCGGCGTGACCAGCTGGACGACATGGCCGCTTTGGCTAACGCGGAGATTACTCCGATTGATGTGGTGTGCGTGAACTTGTACCCGTTTGCGGCGACCATTCAGCGGGCAGGAATCACGCGGACTGAGGCCATCGAACAGATCGATATCGGCGGGCCTTCAGCGTTACGCGCGGCCGCGAAGAACGCCGATAGCGTATGGGCGGTGGTTGATCCGGCCGACTACCCCAAGGTTTTAGCTGGTTTGGATCAAGATGATCAGGCCATGCGTCGTGAACTGGCGGCCAAGGTGTTCCGCACCACCGCTGCGTATGATGCCCAAATTGCCGCCTACCTGACAACCGCTGAGTTCCCGGACACCTATACGCCGACGTACGTGAAGCGTCAAACGATGCGCTACGGAGAAAACAGTCACCAAGCGGCGGCATTCTATGCCGAACCGTATCCTGATCCCCACAGTATTGCGGCGGCGCACCAGCTACACGGAAAGGAATTATCGTTTAACAACCTCAAAGACGCGGATGCGGCACTGCAAACGATCAACGAATTCAGCCAACCAACCGTGGTCGCAATGAAGCACATGAATCCGTGTGGGATTGGCCAGGGTGCAACCATCGAAGCGGCGTGGGATAAAGCCTTTGCGGCTGACAGTACCTCCATCTTTGGCGGTATTATTGCACTCAACCGCAACGTAGATTTGGCCACCGCCACCAAAATGCACGCGTTATTCCTCGAAATTGTCATGGCACCAAGTTATGATGATGACGCCCTCGCCATTCTGGCCCAAAAGAAGAACCTCCGCATTCTCACCATCCAGCTAGCGGACCACGCACAACCAGCACCACGGATGATGGAAACCGTCTCGGTGAGTGGTGGTGTGCTGGTGCAGGAGGCCGACCACCGGGTGGAGACGGCGGCCGACCTGACCGTGGTGACCGATTTGGCGCCGACTCCCGCGCAGGTACAGGCCCTGCTGTTCGCGCAAATTGTCGTCAAACACGTTAAGAGCAATGCCATCGTGGTGGCCAAAGACGGCCAAACCCTCGGTATCGGCGCCGGGCAAATGAATCGTATCGGGTCGGCTGAAATTGCCTTGACCGCCGCGCAAACGCACAGCAACTTTGCCGGCGCGGTGCTAGCTAGCGACGCCTTCTTCCCGATGGGTGACACGGTGGAATACGCCGCACAACACGGCATTCGGGCAATCATCCAACCTGGTGGTAGTATTCGCGACCAGGAGTCGATCGACAAGGCCAACGAGTACGGCATCGCAATGGTCACGACTGGCGTGCGGCACTTCCGGCACTAATAGGGAGGCAAAGATGGTGCAAAACGTATTGGTCATTGGTAGTGGTGCGCGGGAAAGCGCATTAGGGGTGGCGTTCAAGCGCTCACCGCGAGTCGAGCACGTCTACGTGGCCCCTGGTAATGAGGGCATGCAGTTGCGCGGATTGGAACCAGTTGCGCTTGACGTGCTTGATTTTGCGGGCCTGGTAGCTTTTGCCCGGAAACATGTGGACCTGACGTTCGTAGGACCCGAGGTACCCTTAGTCGCAGGCATCGTGGATTACTTTACCGCCGCACACCTGCGTATCTTTGGTCCCCACCAAGCGTTGGCCCAACTCGAGGGTAGCAAGGCCTTTGCTAAGGACTTTATGGCCCGGCATGGGATCCCGACGGCACGGGCTGTGCTGGTGCATGACGCGGATGCTGCGCGAGCCCAGGTACGGACGATGGGGGTGCCCGTGGTGCTCAAGGCGGACGGGTTGGCAGCCGGTAAGGGCGTGCAGATTGTCACCACCACGGCGGCCGCCGACCAAGCGATTGCGCTGGTCTACCAGCAGCAGGTGGATGCGCCCCTACTGGTGGAGGAATACCTCCGCGGTGAGGAAGCCTCCGTCATGACCCTCTTTGCCGGCCAGCACTGGGTGATGTTGCCGTTGTCGCAGGACCATAAGCGGCGGTTTAACGGTGATACGGGTCCCAACACTGGTGGCATGGGCGCCATTAGTCCGGCACCCCAATTCGATGCTACCGCGGTGCAGCAAGCGCAGAACATCGTGACACGCACCATTAACGGTATTCACGCTGAGGGGCTCGATGGCTGTGGGGTGCTGTATACCGGGTTGATGTTTACCGCGGCGGGACCGCGGGTGCTAGAATACAATATGCGGTTGGGGGACCCCGAAACGCAGGTGTTGTTGCCGCAGTTGACCGACGACTTTTTCAGCGTGATTATGCAGTTGTTGGACGGGCAACAACCACGGCTGCACCTCGATGGTCGGACCTATTGCGGGGTGGTGCTCGTGCACCCGGGATACCCGGCAACCAGTCAGCCACCCGTAGCCGTAATGACGCCACTGGTCGCCTCTTTGAATCACTGGTTGCCCGCGGCGGTGCGTCAGGTTAATGGACAGTGGCAAAGTAGTGGCGGTCGGGTCGTCACCGTGGTGGGTAGTGGTGCTGATGCCCGTGCCGCGGTGCGGGCGACCTATCAGCTCGTGGCGCCGTGGGCGGACGCACTAGCGTACCGCGAGGATATTGGTGTTCACGCGCTGCAATGAGGGCTAGTGCGATAACAAGGCCATCAAGGGCAATGGTGTGATTAAACGCAAACGGGACGCGGAATTTAATTTCCGCGTCCCGTTTACTATTGTGTTCACTTTAAGCCTAATCGACATCGAAGAAACGAATGAACCAACGCCACCACGTCTGGTGCCTGTGGTCGTAGCGCTGGACCCGACTAGCCGCAAACTTGTCCGTATCATCCATGTGTTAATGGTTCCCCCAAAACGCTGGCTAATGTCCCAGCGGTATTTATTCACAACTACTATTGTAACCCGTTCATGGGGTGTCCGACCAGTCGGCGGACGGATGAATTAGCGGCCAGACCGGGTGCACGTCCCGTCAATGCTAATCTATCAAGTATGGTTACGTAATCGTTAAATTTTTTGGGGCCATTGCGGACAGATTTTATGCCCGGCTGGCCACTTCATCCTTGGCCGGATCCACTTCGGCGTAGTGGTCGTGGATGAAGCGGGCGGAACGAGCGAGTTTTTCTTGTTCCAATTCGGTGAGGTGGAAATCGCTCGCGCCAGGATACCGTCACGCCCAATGATCACCGGCGTGGATAGGTAGCAACCGAAGTCTTCATGCCAGTTAGAGACGGCCAGTTCGGTGTGTGCGTCTTCCAGAATGGTGCGGGCCAGTCGGGTCGCGGCGGCGGCAATAGCGTAGTTGGTGTACCGCTTG
>NZ_BBER01000013.1 GCF_001312865.1 Lacticaseibacillus thailandensis DSM 22698 = JCM 13996
CGAAAAATTGAATTGGGAACGAAAAGTAAAGACAAGCTTCTCAATTCAACAAAAGAATATTGATCGTTTAGATGAAATGGTTAATCAGTTGAACGCAAAATCAAGATCAACCTTATTAGATACCATAATAGAAAATGCTTATAGAGACTTTCAAGAATAATTGAGCGGGGAAAATGATGAAATCACAAATAGTTGATAGCAACAATTGATACGAAGACCTTGTATCTGATCAACGGGCTCAACGGACCGATGGGGGCTGATAAAGTATACAAGACAGAATAAAGTTGCCGGTAGGTAAGCACTATGCTAGACTATGACTAATTTAACAACCGAATAAAGAGATCAAGCTAAACAGAAAAATCCCCGATTCACGAGGAATCGGGGATTTTAGGTTTAGCAAGTAGCTAATAGCGAGCTACTTAGATTCAGTCGACTTTGACTTGCCGGAAAAAAATCGACTGAACATTGTTCTTAATTTGTAGGTTAATTATACCGCAAACCAGTCCGTAAGGACAAGTGAGGGATAATTAAAAACAAATTAAATCCAATGGACTAAGTAGCTAACCGAAGCTATTTAGTCCATTTTTGTTGTTAGAAATTAAAAAAAGTTGCCGACTGGGCAACTCACAAACAGACACATGCTGGTAAATTACAAAGCCGATCACGACCAATGTTCGCTTTGTAATTCAGTTAGAGCATATCAGATTTGTATTGTAATGCAAGTCGAATGTTTTAGCAACTCTCTTTTGAGACAGCGTGCGTCAGTCAAGAGAGGGAGTTTTTATTATGACAAAATCAACAAATTTTAATTACTATGAAGCAGATAACGTATATGGAGCCTTATTTTTCCAGTTCCCTAAGGTATTAATGTATGGCGAGCAATATAAACATTTAAGCAGTGATGCTAAATTGGCTTATATGGTACTGAAAGACCGGCTAGAGTATTCTTTGCGTAATCATTGGGTTGATGAAGATAATCATGTTTACTTTATTTTTACCGTTCAAGAACTACAAGACTTATTTAACTGCGCTACTGAAAAAGCCGTTAAAATAAAAAAAAGAATTACAAACAGCCAATCTATTAAAACAAATTCAAATGGGATTTAATCCTAAAACGAAAAAGAATGAACCGAATCGTTTATACCTTTCCAAGCTCGATGTGAAAGCTACTGATGTCTATTTAAGGGGTGAATATGGACAAGAAACGCCGAAATCCCTTGCTACGAGCGGAATTTCGAAAATCGAAAGTCCGCATGACTTCGTTGAATCCCTTGCTACGAGCGGAATTTCGAAAATCGAAAGTCCGCATGACTTCGTTGACAATAGCTCTCAATCCCTTGCTACGAGCGGAATTTCGAAAATCGAAAGCAATCTATATAAAGACTCTAAAAACATAGATACTAATAGATACAATATAGATACTCAAAAGTTGGACTTTTCCACAGCCCATTTCTCACCAGCAGAGATTCAAAAACAAAACCAGGATCTCATAAATCATGCTAATGACTTCTTAACTGATGAAGACAGTGGCTTACCGGTTTTCTTAGAACCAGAAGCTGTGCAACTACTTAGTTTTTGGTGCCGTACCCCACAACAAATGCGGCGCTTCATTGGCATTATCTTAAATGCTAAATACCGAGTTGAAAAGGATCATCAAGATATTGGCGTCATAATCCCGCTTGACGACGAAGAACTAAAACCTTTGATGACTAAAGCCTTAAGACGCTACTTTAACGCCCTAAGAAGCAATGAGAAGCATATCAAGAACGTGGAGAACTACTTATACGGCACTATGCAAAACCTATTTGGGATTTGGTGGAATAAACAAGCGGCTAGAGAATATGCGGCTAAACACCCCGAAGAACAGAACACTGACAATGAGCGTTATTGGAATTGAACGCCGTATAAGCTCATTTAAGCCGTTTTAAGTGTTGCAGTGCATAATTATATTAAAACTGCTTTAAAATCGCTTAGAAGCAAAAATAGGCGCCTTAAGTGGTTGAATAGGTGATGACTGAACTAAGTGAAAGTGAAGGGAGCCTTTTAAATGATCAAACCAAGCAAAGAAGTCGAAAAATAGAGCAATTGCTGGCTGACCCCTGGGCCGTTGATATTCAAGGCATTTGGGAACAAGCAGCCCATAACCCAGATCCTGATAAACGCAAGCTGTTTGACGCGTTACACACTTACCTCTTAGATAAACGCCAAGAGCAAATTATCAATGACAAGCATTTCGTGATTTAACATGAGTGAGCCAAAGAGATACATCATCGTGGCTGGGATAAGAGGCGCTGGTAAAAGCACTTTATATCGCGCGAGACCCGAATTATTTACTCACTCCAAACGATTAAATACCGATGAAATCCTCCCAAAAAAATGGGTGGCGATTGGCATAAAAATCGTGATAACTTTAGGGCAATGCGCGAAGAAATAAAACAACTCCACGCGGCTTTAAATACTGGGCAGAGTATTCATGTTGAAACAACCTTATCTGGGCAAGGAAAGGCACAATTAAATTTAATCGAGCGGGCTCACCAAAATGGGTTTGAGGTCACGCTTTTATACGTGGCGTTAAAAAAACAAAAAAAGTAGCAATTAATCGGGTTCATGAACGGGTCAAAAAGGTGGGCACGGTGTACCAGATGAAGTTGTTGAAAAACGTTATTTACCAGCAGTCGCATTCAAAGCTGATAATGTCGTGATCTATGATAATAGCCAAAAATTTGTGTCAGTTTACAGACGAGATCATGACCAGGTGATCAAAAATAATTTGCGTAACTTTCTTTGGATAAATCCAAAAATTACCTTTGAATCCGCCATTTAAAAGCAACTAAATGACTTTGTTAAAAATAATCCAGATTTAAAAATTAGAAATCCCATGAATGATTCAGAAAATAAAAACGATCGGCCTAGTTACTAGGCTGATCGTTTTTGAGCTTATTCGGCTTATGGGAATTAACGTAATCGGTAAATGTTTTTAAAAGCTATTCGGTTTGTTCGACTGATAAGTTATCAGCCTGAAAGTATTTTTCGAGTAAGGCTCCTTTTTGAATTAGTCGGCGAGAACGGGCTTTACGGGCTTGGCGGTTTTCATAGTATTTAGATTGCCGTAATTTAAAATCTTCTTGTTCAATTTTTTTGCTTTAAACGTGCTTGCTGCTCGACTAGTTTTTCATATTGATTAGACATGGAATTTCCCCATCTCGTATGGCTAATGATCTACGGGCTCTACCTTTAAAAATTCAGAAAATTGCTTAGCTAAAAGCTTAATCTGATCGTTAGACAAATTAGCATAATCTAAATTGGCTTGACTGATGATTTATTTACCTAGCCGTTGTTCAATCTTATTTTTTTTCGTCCTTAATTTTTTTGATTAAGGGCTTTTAATTTAGCTTCTTGTTTTTCTAAGTTACTTTTATACACAACGATCCCTCCAATCATATTAGAAATAATCACCTAAACTATATCATATAGGAAACGTTAAGTCGAAGTATAAAAGTTGAAATAGCGAAGCGGAAGGCATACACTAAAAGTAAATTCAGGAGAATAAGCAGACCGAGTGAAACGAGGTCAATGCGCACTTACACCCTTGACAAGTGTCAAGGGTAGATTTAATCCCCATTTTGATGGGGATTATTTGTATTAGAAGGCTAGCGCCAACGATAAAAATCCTAGAGCTAAATCTCAAGATTAATCAATCACATTGTGAAGAATCCAATGGCTATAAGCAAGACGAGCACCAGGAGTAATCACCCAGGGGTGATTAATTTCGAAAATTTGAATTTCAGTTGCTAAGTAAAGTGGCGTCTTACCATGATTAAAAGTAAAAACGGGTTGTGGAAAACCAGGCTTACTAGTAACTTGGTGAACACTTTGACGAGAGTTCATCTGCCAACGAATTTTTAAATCTTCACGCGATAATAATTGTGGCAGGTGTGTTTTTTTCAATTTGAGCTTGTTGCTGTAATTTTTGCGTAAAAGCTTGTTTAGTCTTGTTTTGATGCCAATCATCAAACAGCTCATATTTGTTTGATTTAAAATCTAAATCCATAAAGAACCCACCCCTAACCAAAGTTAATTTGATCCAGCATCGTTTCAGTACTAGCCTGGTCTAAGCCTAAATAAGCTAAAGTCATCGCCTCACTGGAATGATTGAGCAGATTCATGACTAAGCCAATATTATAGTTTGATTGTGTGTAGACACGATAAGCCCCGGTTTTGCGCATTGTATGGGTCCCTAGATAATTAATGCCTAACAGCTCGCCAACCTTACTCATAATTTTGTAGAACTGTTTTTCCGTGATATGGCGTTCGGGGTGTTGAATGGAAGGAAAGAGCCATTCAGAATCCAGCTGATGCTCAAGTAGCCATTGGCGATACAATAAGAGCTCTGTTTGAACTGGTTTAAGGTACAAGGTATTAGGCTTACCCGTTTTTCGATCGTGAATGAACGCATTTTGCTTAATAGACCCGTCCGGATTAAAAATATCGGTCTGTTTTAAGCGCATGACATCACTGACTCGCAAAAGTGTCGCTTTGCCAACTTGAAAAATCGTATAGTTACGCCGGCCAGCTTTAAAGTTGTTGAGTAACGTATCTTGAACCTCCTTAAGCACGTTAGAATCTTTGATGGGTAAGACAACTTGTTGCATAGTTTTAGCCCCTTTTCTTGAGATATTAAAATAGTTATGTTATTATTTTTGTAAGGAAAAAGTAAGGAGATGATATTGTGAGTGCAGGTAATGTAACTAAAGTTAGCTCGAAGATCACAAGTAAAAATCAGATTACAATTCCTAAAACAGTACGTGAGCTGTTAAAAGTTCGGTCTACTGACACAATTGAATGGCAGATTGAACCAAATGGTAGAGTAATGATTGTTCGTAGTAAACCTGATCTATGGCAACTTGTTGATGAACAAGAAAAAAAAGTTCGGAAATCTCAGTACCACAGAATTTGATTGGGGTAAGGACATAGAAAGTGAAGATTTTGATTAATGAAATTAAAACAAGGCGCTATTTTGTGGATTAATTTAGATCCAGCCAAAGGAACTGAAACTAAGAAAAAGCGACCGTGTTTAGTTGTGAGCAACGATCACTATAATCGCTATTTTAATACGGTGCTAGTTGTACCAATCAGCACTTCTGACAAATATCGCACGCTAGAAAAGTATGTTAAATCTCCGTTATTTATCAAGATAGATAAAGGGGAAATTCACGGAACAGCGTTATTACAACATGTCCGCGCTGTCGATCCAACAAAACGATCAGATGGCGAAGTTGTGGCCAATTTATCTCAGCAAGAAATTAGTTCGATTAGTACAAATGTCCAACAATTTTTTTTGAAAAACAGATGTTATTTATTGATAAAAGCAAAAAAAATAGCCCCCAATATCTACATTATAGATATTGGGGGCTATTTTAACAACGTTTTTGAGGGGTTATTTTGTTAATTATAGACCCTAAAATTGCTTGTGGGATTGTAACTTGGCGGTTCTCTATTCAGTTACTAAAGTAGGTAATACTTCTTTTGCAGTATATCAAGGCCCAAAACAGAACATCAAATGAAGAAGCCACCGAAAAATAACAGGATACCACCTAGAAGGCTGAAAGATAAATAAACTAAGGCAACATGTATATTCTTAGCTAAAGAAAATTCTATAATTTCATTAATCATGGTAGAAAAGGTAGTAAATCCGCCACAAAATCCAGTTCCTAAAAACAAATACCAAGCAGAATCGTGAAGTAAGTATCTAACAATAATTCCTAAACAAAAGGCCCCTACAAGATTAATAGTTAAGGTTGCCAAGGGAAAGTTAGGAATAGTTCGAGCACCAATGAATTTAGTTATATCATATCTACTAACAGAACCAAGCGCGGCTCCTATACCCACAAAAAGTAGCGTTCCCATTTCAGAATTAAACCTTCTTTCTTAAATTGTCTCCCAGAACAACACCTAAATAGGACATAACAAGTCCTAAAATAATGCTACTTAACAAGTAGGAAAACGCATCTAAATAATGACCTTGTTGAATTAAATTGAAAATATCATAGGTAAATGTTGAGAAAGTTGTAAAGGCACCGATAAGTCCCGTTCCAATGGATAAAGTGATAGTAGCAGGGATTCTCTCTTGTAACGCTAAAAAAATGATTCACTAATCCCAGACCAAAACAACCAATTAAATTAATGATAAGTGTACCTAGTACTGTACTGTGATTGATAAAGTAACCGATAACCATATATCTCAATAGGCCTCCCACAAATCCGAATAAAGCGATTCTTATTTCATCCATTTACCTTAAAATCCTCTTTTCTTAATTTATTTCTAAACAAAAAGTAGCCGGAAAGATTCTTCCCAGTTACTTTTGTGTTTATTAAATCTCAAATTAAATGATAATCAGTTGAGATTAACACTATCGGGGAAATAAGCTAGATATGTGCAGCCAATCGAATAGATGTCAGCACAATGCCCGTTAATAAAGTGATCACGATTGCTAATCCAATCAAGGATGGGCTGAGTGCGGCGATCCCCCAGCCGTTAAGTGCCAGAACCAGTGTCAATGCACAGTTGCCGCTGATTGCTATTGCCACGGCACGACTGGGTCTGCCAGCCCAAAACGGCTTTTGAGTGCGGGTCATCAGGATCGTCAGCATTGCGCTAAAAATCAGATAGACGTAAAGGCCGGTGCTGACTTGTCCAGTCGTTAGACCAAGCCGTTGCAACCAAGTCAGCCAACCGTAGCCGACCGCTGACCAGCCTATGGCCAAGATGCCAGCAATCTTGCTAAGTTTGGGCAGGTTCCAGCTTTCTGGCTGGTGGGTGATCGTCGTGCGGTCAGTGCCGAGCACAAGGGTCACACAATCATTCAGGATCGCGACCAGGATCATCGCGTTTAAGGTTAGTGGAATGAAGTGGAGAATCAGATAACCTAATGTCAGCAGGAGTGTCAGCTCCGCGGTGCGTGAAAGCTTGGTGATCGTCCAGGTCATCATGCGTTGATAGACGCGGTGGCCGGCATCTAGGATCTCGATGATCGGCGTCAGGCCGTCTGTTAGCAAAACCATGCGCGCTGAGCGCTTGGCGAGATCAACGGCACTGTCCACGGCTATACCAACGTCGGCTTGTTTCAAGGCGGGTGCGTCGTTGACCCCGTCGCCGGTCATACCAACAACATAGCCTTCACCTTGTAGACACTTGGCCATCGCCAATTTGTCTTCTGGGGTCACGTCGGCGATGCCTGCGAGGTCTGCAATTTTGGTCCCGACATTAACCTCGGTGTACGAGAGCACCTCACCGTTTAGCCCAACTGCTTGGGCAATCGCGGCGGCAGTTTTTTTGGTTATCGCCAGTCAGCATGATTACTTTGACGCCGCGTGCCTGCAGAGCCTTGATGGCAGTTGCGGAATCTGCCCGAGGTTGGTCCTGGAGTACGAACAAGCCTATTAGTTGTGAATCAACGACCACGCTGCCGTACGTCCTTCGGCGTAGTCGACCGCCGATAGGTCTGGGTGGTTGGTGGCCACCGCCGCCAACTTTTTCAATGCGCCGACTTTCACGTTGACAGTGGCGCTGTCGGTGACCACAGTGGCTTGGGAGTAACCAATACCGGAGGTGAACGGCGTGAATTTATGCTGAGGCCAGGCCTTAATGTTCTGTGCTTGAGCATAGTTGAATAACGCCGCGTCAATCACGCTGGCATTGCGCGTATCTGCTGCACTGATCGCCAGCTGGATCACGTCGGCGTCTGGGAGCGTCGACCAGTTGTAGAACGCGACCACAGAGGCTTATTGGCGGTGATTGTACCGGTTTTATCCACGAGTAGCACATTCATATTGGCGGCTTCTTGAATACCGGTGAGATCGGAAACCAAGACGTGCTTGGTGCTCAAAACCTTGGCTTCGACCGAGTTAGCAACGGCAAAACTAGATGGCATAGCAATCGGAATCGTTGCGATGAACAGCATTGCCAGAAACGGCAGCATGGCGACCAAGTCTTCGTGGCGGACAATGGCCACGATGATCAATAGCACGGCCAACACCGCATCGAGTGCAGCTAGATAGCCGATGATTTTGCCCAAGAGCTTCTGCAAATGCCCCGGCGCCGAGCTTTGGTTGATCAGGCTGATCGTTTTTCCGCTGCGGCTATTAGCACCGGTGGCGGTGACGATCGCTAAGGCATTGCCGGAGAGGACTTCGGTGCCGGCATAGGCTGTATCACCAGGGGTGCGGTTGACGGCCTTGGCTTCGCCTGTGATACTGCTTTCGTTGACTTCCAGTGTGTCCGTCAACAGGCGCACATCGGCAGGGATAATGTCCCCTTGGCGTAGGCTGATGAGGTCATCAACGACTAAGTGCTTGGCTGACACCTGTTTCCACTTGCCATCGCGGCTGACCGCGGCGGTCGGCGATAAGTCATGTGATAGACTGCGTAAGACTGTGTTGGCGCGGTGAGATTGAATCGCGCCATTGACCGCAGCAAAGAGCAACATTAGCACGATGAACCCGGATTGGATGCCCTTGCCTAACACGATTTCAATGATCAGCGCCGCTTCGAGTATCCACGCGCTAGGCTCCCACAGGCGGGTGATAATGGCCGTGGCAAAGTTGAAGGGGGTTTCGGCCACTTCGTTGAAGCCATCGCGGGCCAGTCGCCGGTCAGCTTCGGCCTGGGTGAGGCCGTCTAGAGTATTTTTTTTCAGTCATAGTAGACACCTGTTTTCTGAAAAATAATAAGTGGCCGCGCAAATATCAGTGCCCGGGTCAGCGCCGTGTAAAGCCTTGTTGATCTCGGTATTGACGTTGGCCACGGCCTTTGAGACGCCTTTGCCTTGAAGCCGGGCGCCGCCGTCGCGCAACTCGACGGCTTCTTTTTCGCCGGTCGATGCAACAGATGGTACCTCCGCGTGGCCGAGCGTACCATCTGATAGGATAACATCGGCCTCAACTGTTGGATTGCCACGAGAGTCAAAGATTTCACGAGCTAGAGCTTTTTCAATGTAAATTTTCATACCAATACTTCCTTTCTTAAGAACGAAAAAAATGACGTCTGTTTATTCACACTTTTTTTAGTGAATAAACAGACGTCATCAATCCTTACGAATATTTAAAGGCGAACGTCATCGCCGTGAACTTATATATAAAATATACACTTAAAGAACAAGAAAACAAATGATTCAGGTAAAAAAAGGACGATACACTGTTATTCAACTCACCATCTAAAAACTTAGTCGGTGGCTCTTAGACCAAGTTTGCGAACATGAAAATACGAATACTGCTTTAATTTATTCGCTTAAGCAAATAAATTAAAATGTTTGGTTTTCGCCGCCAATAAAGTTATTCCAATCACTTCACCAGTATACTGGCTTTCCTGACACTGTGAATAATTGATTGGTAATCATGAATTAAAAACATTTAACGAGATCCGCTACTAGTTATTTAGCCGTTTGATCCAGTGCCGGGGATATTCTGAGAGTACCATGCATTGATTACTTGGTAACAAGAATAAAATTATTACCAAAAATGCCACCAAGCATTTTTGGTGTTTGAGGTATTATTGTTGTTTACTGAACTGGAGGGAGTAAGGTTATCTTTTTTTAAGAGTAGTTGACTTAAATGCTTCAATTTTTTTTCTCAGCCATTAGTTGCAATTGTTGTGATTGATCTAATAATTTGTGCATTGATTTTAATTGTGCATCTTTTTCTTTAATTTGACTATCTTTGATTGCTAATTGTTGGTTGAGTAATTCTATTGTATTTTGATGCCTATTACCGGTTTTACTAGTAAATGTTACTCCTTCTGGTTTCTGGTAGTTTCCACCAATGAAATGTT
The DNA here is from genome assembly GCF_001312865.1 of Lacticaseibacillus thailandensis DSM 22698 = JCM 13996. Taxonomy (GTDB): domain Bacteria; phylum Bacillota; class Bacilli; order Lactobacillales; family Lactobacillaceae; genus Lacticaseibacillus; species Lacticaseibacillus thailandensis. Next base: position 9,827 of record NZ_BBER01000013.1, read on the forward strand.
GTTTTAATAGTAAATAGCCTGAATTGATAACAACTAGAGTTTGTACCCCGTTCCTAGTCACGGTTTGCACATAGTTTGCTCTGAAGTTTGTATCTAGTTTTTTTTCTAATGGCTTGTTTTGATACACCAAATTCATCAGCAAGCTCTCTAATGGTTTTAGGCATGATTTCCAAACCCCTTTCGGAGTTCAGCAAGTGCTTCTTGTCTTGCTTGATCTCTTATTTTTTTTATCGTGCTCGGCCTGTTTATCAGCCAATGCTTGTTTCTCAGTAGATCCTAGTGGTAGGCCTTTTACTTTATCAGTAGCGCGCCATTTTTCTTGTTCTGTTAGTTCACCATTATGCTGAATATTAAAAAGCTTTTGACGCTCATCTTGTAATTGGCCTTGTGAGAAATCATTGGCATCTTTCTTTTCGGGTTTCCAGGTAAACGAATAGCCAATAACTGGTTTCCCACGCCCTTTACCATATTTTTTTTCTAACCGTTAATCCTCTAAACAAAGGAGTTAATTCTTCTTTAATGGGTTTTATAACAAATTTATCGACGTTAGAGGGACTATTCCAGTAACTTTTGGGCATATCTAGTAATTCAAAAAAAGTCTTCTTTAGAAAAATAAGCATATCCAGTGGTTCTGAACTGTTTTAGTAACCGAAACATTGTTTTTGCGTAACTACTTTTTAAATCTCTAAACTCTGCCAACGCATAACGAACCCAACTTTCAAGCTTGTTTAAAAGGGGTAAAGCACGTTCATAAACTTTTACGTCTACATAAGGTTCTTCTGCATCTCCATCAATTTTAAATTCTGTAAACAAAACAAAAAAACTCTCGAGTTAATCCACTTTTACTTCGTCTACCAAAATGTAATCCCATCATTTTTTTCATAAGTTCTCTGAATGTCATCTTCAAAACGGTTATTTGCAGTAGGTTTATAAGAACGTGTTTGGATACTTTGACATTCGATTTGATTTTAGTTAAATTAGATCAAAAACAGGAGTTTTTAATCCATGAAAAGCTTTGCACACCATTATAGTAGCGACATCTCTCGTGAACAATTTGAACTAATCCGGACAGATCTAGAAGGCATACGTAAGCGGACTAAGCCAAGAAAGGTTGATTTATATGATATCTTTTGTGCCCTGCTTTATACCTTGAAAAATGGGTGCGTTTGGCGCGATTTACCCAGCGATTTTCCTAAATGGGAAACCGTCTATTATTACTGGTTACTTTGGACTAAAACGCCATCTCCTGCTGGTATCACTCCTCTGGATAAGGTTTTAAAAAAAATTGTCAGCCAACATCGGTTGGCTCAGAAGCGTTCAGTTTATACATCGTTCGTCATTCTAGATGCTCAAAGTGTCAAGAATACCGATCCTGCTGAAAGTAGCGGCTACGATGGTGGTAAAAAGGTGAGTGGGATTAAGCGCCATCTTGCTGTAGATATCAATGGGCTGCCGATGTCAGTCCATGTGACAACCGCCAATGTTTCTGAGCGTGATGGCGCCAATGCGCTACTGGCGTTAAACAAATCACAGTTTGACCTGGTTCAACGAGTAATGGCCGATGGTGGTTATACTGGTAACAACTTTGCTCAATCAGTTCAGGCAATGATTAACGCTGAAGTCATTATTGCTAAACAGAGTGACCTTAGGCACGGTCAAGTGACCCCGCAACGCTGGGTTATCGAACGCAGTTTTAGCTGGCTAGGAAAATATCGGCGCCTCTGGCGCAATTGTGAGCGAAAGCTGAACACCAGTAAGATGATGATTAGCCTAGCCTTCCTGCGAATACTCTTGAAAAGATTCTAAACACGTTCTTACTGGTTAAGTAAAGACGTTCGTGGGTTTCTGCTGCTTCTAAAATGACGTGCTTTCTCATGGGTTTCACTCCTACCGAATCACCAGACTGAATGCAAGGATTGTTATCGCTCGGATAATAAGATTCTGAAAGCGGGTCCGTCAAACCAAAATAATGAAAACAATTCTTTGACATCTTTCAACAATCGCGTTACGCTATGATTCGTTAGATTGCTAACGAAAACAGGAGTGTGAATTATGCAAGAAACAAAAACAACTCAAAAAAATTGGCCCAAAAGTCATTGCCGCGGTGATTGCTACCGGGCTGATGTCGTTTTGCGGGGTCATTGTGGAAACGTCGATGAACGTCACTTTTCCCACGTTAATGAAACAATTCAACGTCACTACCAGCACCGTACAGTGGATGACGACTGGCTATCTGTTGACCGTGGCCATCATCGTGCCGCTGTCAGCTACGTTCAAGCGGCGGTTCAAAACGAAATCGCTGTTTATAACGGCTAATCTGCTGTTTATGGCTGGCGTTCTGATCGATGCAACGGCCCCGGCCTTTACATTGTTATTATTCGGGCGCATCGTTCAGGGGTTTGGGACCGGGATTGCTCTGCCACTGATGTTTAACATTATTTTGGAACAGGTACCCATTAGTAAACGGGGGCTCATGATGGGGGTCGGGACCCTCATTACCGCAGTTGCACCAGCGATTGGGCCAACCTTTGGCGGCATCGTTGCCAACTATCTTGGCTGGCGCTTTGTCTTCATCATTCTGTGGCCGTTATTAATCATCTCACTGGTTATCGGCATCATGACGATTGAACAAAAGAGTCAGATTCGTAAAGTACGGTTGGACGTTCTCAGTGTATTGCTGATCATGGTCACGTTTATTGGCTTGATCGTGGGCTTCAGTAACATCGGCAGTGCCAGCTTTCTAAGTCTGGACATTGGTGGCGCACTGCTCATCGGTGTCATTGGACTGGTCGGTTTGGTGTACCGGTCAATGCACATTGCCCAACCCGTTATCGATCTGCGCGTTATGACAACCGGCAGATTCAGCGGCCACGTCTTATCATTCTTCCTATTACAGTTGATATCGTTAGGGATGTCGTTCCTGTTGCCAAACTACATTCAGCTGGTCAACGGCTCAACCTCCACGATTGCCGGGCTGGTCGTTTTACCAGGCGCTGCCTTGGGGGCTGCCCTGGCACCGATCAGTGGCCGGATTCTCGATAACTTCGGTGCCCGAAAACCAATTTTATTTGGTTGCGGATTGGTATTGATTTCCCTGATCGTTTTCACTAGTTTGGCGCAAAATATGAGCAATATCGTCATTATCAGTGTATATTTGTGCTATATGTTTGGTATCGGATTAGGCTTTGGCAATATCATGACAAGCGGGTTAGCGGAATTGAGCAGTCAGCAGCAAAGCGATGGGAACGCGGTTTTAAACACCCTGCAGCAGTTTGCCGGCGCCACTGGGACGTCGATTGTTTCCGCCATTGTGGCGGCCAGTCAATCCGGCCACGGCACACAGGCACATTTAACCGCTGTTGGGACGCAGCACGCACTGCTGGTCCTAACGATCGTTATGGTCGTGTCACTCGTGTCGTTGATCCGCTCAGTCCGCAAGACAACAGGCCAAACAGAAAATTAGAGGAAACTAGGTAAAAACATGGCATCTAATTTTGGTGTATTAATTAAGCGCGCAGCCAATGACCAGGACAAGGCAATGGACGCCTACGCCAGGCAATACGGCCTGACGGGGGTCCAAATGTCGATGATTGATTTTCTGGGACGCCGGTCAAACGACGTTGTTCTCCAGCGCGATATTGAGGCAGAATTTAACATTCAACGTTCCACGGCAACGGTCCTGCTGCAACGTATGGAGCATAAGGGTTTCGTGGTGCGTCAATCGGCAGCCAGCGACGCCCGGCAGAAGCAGGTGATCTTAACGCAAAAGGCTGTGGGGTTGAAACAGCATGTGGAAAGTTACATTGATAATCAACAAGCCAAAGTCGAAGCGGCTTTTTCACCAGCTGAAATGGCCATTGTTAATCGTGCGTTGAAGTTTTGGATCGAAGAGAATAGGAAGTAACGCCTGTCATGTGGAGCGTTAGAACAGGTTGCAAGTAGTTACGCCATTTATCGCTTCGTGACGCAGATTGACCTTGCGGGGTTGCTCTGAAGTAATCGAAGCCACCGGCCGCCAAATTACTCGCACAGAACGGTGCCAAAGTCGTTTTAGGTGCTCGGCGTGAGGAACGGCTGCAGAGCCTCGTTAAGGAAATTACGGATGCCGGCGGGTTTGCCAGCTATTCCGTGACTGACGTTACCAAGCCAGATGATTTGAAGAAACTGGTTGCTAAGGCACAGGCTGATTTTGGCGGTTTAGACGTGATCTTCAACAATGCCGGAATCATGCCATCATCACCCATCAGAAACTGTTTGAGGTCTTTGAAAGACGCTTGAATTTCCGGTAAAATATGTAAAAAAAAGGACTTCATTATGACTGATTATCCAAGCAATATCACTCGTGACCAATTTGAATTGATTCGCGTTGACCTTGAGACGTTTCGCAAGCGTACATGTCCTCGAAGGGTGGACCTATTTGATGTCTTCAATGCAGTGCTTTACGAGCTTCGTACGGGCGCTCAATGGCGTCAGTTGCCGCATGATTTTCCGAAATGGCAAACCGTTTACACTTACTTTGCCATGTGGTCAAAACCATTAGCTAATTCGGAATATTCCCTGATTGACCTGCTTTTAAAAAAAATTGTCGCTCGAGAGCGATTACGAATGGGACGATCGGTACGAACGTCGTTCGTAATTCTTGATGCGCAAAGCGTCAAAAATACGGCAACACCCCAAAATAAAGGGTATGATGGCGGCAAGAAAATCAGTGGGATTAAACGCCACCTTGCCGTTGATATTAATGGTCTCCGAACGGGACGGTGCGATCGCTTTACTCGCGTTAAATGAAGAGCAGTTTGATCTTGTTCAGCGAGTGATGGCCGATGGTGGCTATACAGGCGACAACTTCGCCCAGTCGGTCCATGCAATCATTGGTGCAGATGTCATTATCGCCAAACAAAGTGATCTGAAGAACGGTCAAGTAACGCCACAGCGCTGGGTCGTGGAACGTAGTTTCAGTTGGTTAACCAACTGGCGACGGCTTTGGTTCAATTGCGAACGCAAGTTAAATACCAGTAAAGTCATGGTTGCTATGGCCTTTATAGGGATCCTGCTTGCTCGTCAATAGAGACCTCAAACAGCTTCTTATAGATTTTTGAAATTTACAACCAATACTAAAAGGAATAAAAAAATAAAAAAAGGCCACTAGGGTATACCCTATTGGTCTTTTTTTATTTCTGTGCTATACTAGGAATTACAAGTGTTCATTAGAACTGTCCAAAAGGATAATTGGAAATGGCTAAAATCGGTTATGCGCGTGTGAGTTCCAAGGAGCAACATTTAGATCGACAGTTAGCGGCTTTAAAAGACGTTGATAAATTATTTACGGATAAATTAAGTGGGGCTAACACTAATCGGCCAGAACTGCAAAAAAATGCTGGCCTATATTCGTGAGGGTGATATTATCCTGGTCACTGAATTAGATCGCTTAGGCAGAAACAATCAGGATTTAACTAAGATCATGAACTCCATTCAAAATAAGGGTGCCACCCTAGATGTGTTGAATTTGCCGTCCATGACAGGGATCGCTGATCCTAACTTACGCCAATTGATGACCAACCTCATTATTGAACTGTATAAGTACCAGGCTGAAAGTGAGCGTAAGCGGATCATTGAGCGCCAGCAGCAAGGGATTGCCTTAGCTAAGCAGCAGGGTAAATATCATGGGCGCAAACCCCAATACACCCAAGACGATCCCCGCTTGCAACATGCTTTTAAGCTTTACGAGGCAGGCATGAGTGATGTCGATGTTGCCCGTAGTACAGGAATTAAACGGACAACCTTTATAAGGTATCGAAAGAAATTTAATGTTAACAGATAATAGGTATGACTAATTGTTGAAACCTATTTATACCACCAAATAAATACCTTTATGCGTTTTATGTATTCCATTAGTACTACTTTTATCTTGATTTTGTGTTCTTAAAGTCGTATTATGTAGGAGAACAAGGTATTCGTTAAGTGTTACCTTTATCTTTATATGTTAGGAGGAAAGTGTGTTATGCAAGTAATCAGTTTTATGGCTATCAAAGGTGGCGTTGGTAAAACCACAATGGCATTTCAGTTCGCCAAATTTTTACAAACACAAGATCAAAAAGTTTTGATGATCGATTTGGACGCACAGAAGAGTTTGACGGGCACTTTTGAAAATGAACATTTTAATTTCAGTGCAAAGCCAACCATTGCAGATGTCCTAGAAAAACCAAGCTCCGGGTTAATTGAGACACAAGTTCAGGATAATATCGCGATAATTCCATCAACTAGCAACCTGGAAGAAGTAGCAGATCGTTTAGCCTCAAAACCAAATAGAGAATTGCTATTATTTATGTGGTTTGTTAAAAATGCGCAAGAACTGAATCAAAAATATGACTACATAATTATCGACTTGCCACCAGCTTGGAACCTGTTAAGCAAAAATGGTGTAGCTGTAGCCGATAAAATCATTTCTCCAATGGAACCAAGTCGATTTGGGTATGAAAGTCATACAAAAGTATTGCAAAGTGTGGGAACTTTACAAGATGAAGTTGTTGATCCAGTTAGTGGTAAATCATATATTACTGCCAACGTATTCTTTTTAGGCAATCGAATCAAACACAATACTAATTCTTCTCACGAATTTTTATCAGCACTCAAACATATAGACAATGTCATTGGGGTTATCCCAGAAAAGGAATTAGTTAACGCTAGTATGCTTGCAAAGGAGGGCATACTAGAATATGCAACCCAGAATGACAAGTTGCATGAACAAGAGCCATTTCTCAAACTATTAAGTGACGTGTTTTCAGAAATCCAAAAACAGGGGAATGATTAACTTATGGCAAACAAATTTGAAAAGTTTTCAAGTACCAACAACGATTACCAAGTGGCTAGAGACATTCAGCAAAAAGATGCACTTAA
>NZ_BBER01000014.1 GCF_001312865.1 Lacticaseibacillus thailandensis DSM 22698 = JCM 13996
ATGAATTCCAGTTGGTGCGGTTGGCCCTCTGATTAATCAGGGGGCCACTTATCCGGAAGGTTCATATTTACCCAGCAACTTGATATGCGGAAGTAGTTCAGTGGTAGAACATCACCTTGCCATGGTGGGGGTCGCGGGTTCGAATCCCGTCTTCCGCTTACCGACGTCAGCGGTAAGCAATTAAATATGCACCCATAGCGCAATTGGATAGAGTGTCTGACTACGAATCAGAAGGTTGTAGGTTCGACTCCTACTGGGTGCATTGTTCGGGAAGTAGCTCAGCTTGGTAGAGCACCTGGTTTGGGACCAGGGGGTCGCAGGTTCGAATCCTGTCTTCCCGATTGGAACTCTTGAGTTCTAGGTTTTCGCGGTGTAGCTCAGCTGGCTAGAGCGTCCGGTTCATACCCGGGAGGTCGAGGGTTCGATCCCCCCCGCCGCGATTAGGTTGAGTCATGGACCCTTAGCACAGTTGGTTAGTGCAGGCGGCTCATAACCGCTCGGTCGTAGGTTCGAGTCCTACAGGGTCCATCTTTACATGGCAGCCTATGTTTGATAAGATATTATGGTTATCGCGGGATGGAGCAGTCTGGTAGCTCGTCGGGCTCATAACCCGAAGGTCGCAGGTTCAAACCCTGCTCCCGCAATTAAAATTGAATATTGGTCTCATGGTCTAGTTGGTTAGGACGCCTCCCTGTCACGGAGGAGATCACGGGTTCGAGTCCCGTTGAGACCGTTTGAATCGGCTCGGTAGCTCAGTCGGTAGAGCAATGGATTGAAGCTCCATGTGTCGGCAGTTCGATTCTGTCCCGCGCCATTCATTCGCGGGTGTAGTTTAGTGGTAAAACCACAGCCTTCCAAGCTGTTGTCGCGAGTTCGATTCTCGTCACCCGCTGTATTCAAAGAATATGGGCCTATAGCTCAGCTGGTTAGAGCGCACGCCTGATAAGCGTGAGGTCGATGGTTCAAGTCCATTTAGGCCCATTGAACTAAATATATTCATTATGGAGAAGTACTCAAGTGGCTGAAGAGGCGCCCCTGCTAAGGGTGTAGGTCGCGAAAGCGGCGCGAGGGTTCAAATCCCTCCTTCTCCGTTGTGGCCCGTTGGTCAAGTGGTTAAGACACCGCCCTTTCACGGCGGTAACATGGGTTCAAATCCCGTACGGGTCATTACCAACCTAGCATGGAGAATTACCCAAGTGGCTGAAGGGAACGGTCTTGAAAACCGTCAGGTCGGTTTATGCCGGCGCGAGGGTTCGAATCCCTCATTCTCCTTTACAATTATCGCGGGATGGAGCAGTCTGGTAGCTCGTCGGCTCATAACCCGAAGGTCGCAGGTTCAAACCCTGCTCCCGCAATTCAACTGAATATTGGTCTCATGGTCTAGTTGGTTAGGACGCCTCCCTGTCACGGAGGAGATCACGGGTTCGAGTCCCGTTGAGACCGTTAATGGCTCGGTAGCTCAGTCGGTAGAGCAATGGATTGAAGCTCCATGTGTCGGCGGTTCGATTCCGTCCCGCGCCATTGATGGGGGATTAGCGAAGTGGCTAAACGCGACGGTCTGTAAAACCGTTCCTTCGGGTTCCTAGGTTCGAATCCTAGATCCCCCATAAATAGGGATATAGTTCAATGGTAGAACAACGGTCTCCAAAACCGTCGATGTGGGTTCAACTCCTACTATCCTGTGGTTCCATTATGGCGGTATTGGTGAAGTGGTTAACACACTGGTTTGTGGATCCAGCATACGTGGGTTCGATTCCCACATACCGCCCTTTGTTTTTTGGGGTATAGCCAAGTGGTAAGGCAACGGACTTTGACTCCGTCATGCGCTGGTTCGAATCCAGCTATCCCAATTCCCCAATTGGGGTACTTTTGATGGCGGTATAGCCAAGTGGTAAGGCAGAGGTCTGCAAAACCTTAATCGTCGGTTCGAATCCGATTACCGCCTTCCTAGCGGGCTTACCGCAGGAAATTGAATATACCTTGTTATGCCGGTGTGGCGGAATTGGTAGACGCGCTGGATTCAAAATCCAGTTCCTGTTGAGGGAGTATCGGTTCGACCCCGATCACCGGTATTATGGCTATGAACATAGCCGGACGTAAAGACTCGTAAAGCTGTTAAATCAGCATTGCGGGTCTTTTTTTTCATATCCAGATAAATTGTGTTTGCACAAATTCGGGTCACAATTGCATCAAAACCAGAATGACATAGACAGTCTACGACCATGTCGCCGAAGGGGTCACGACTTGTTCTTTCTTTAACGACACTGTATTGTACAGGCTGTAGTTTTGTCGTTTGGACTACGACGCGGTGCACACTATTGATGAGCAAATCGCGGCCGCAAACTTTTTTGAGCTTAAATTGGCATACATCTTCCGCCTTTTTGCAGAAACTCATCCTTGAGACTGATGGCAACTAATGGTGTAGGGGCGACAATGGTCAGTATATTAAGGTACGTGGGTGGGAAACGTGAATTGCACCCCGTGCCGGAAATCTCTATACTGACAATAAGCATTCCATTGAGGAGGGATTGGCGTGAATATTGGCATTTTTACCGATACATACTTTCCGCAAGTGAGTGGTGTAGCCACGTCCATCAAAACGCTGAAGGATGACCTCGAACGTAAAGGGCATTCCGTCTACATTTTCACTACCACGGATCCGAAGGTGCCCGAAGGGACTGAGGAACCAAATATCTTTCGTTTTACCAGTGTGCCGTTTGTCTCCTTTACGGACCGGCGGATTGCGGTCAGAGGCCTTTTTCACGCCCTACAAGTAGCTAAGAAGTTGCGTTTGGACATCGTCCACACCCAGACTGAGTTTGCCCTAGGGTACATTGGTAAGTTTGTGGCGCGTAACCTCAAAATTCCCGTGGTGCACACGTACCACACGATGTACGAAGACTACCTGCACTACGTGATGAATGGGCACCTGCTACGGCCGTACCACGTTAAGCAGATTTCCCGTGCATTTTTACATAATGATTCTGGGGTCGTGGCGCCCAGTGAGCGGGTTCAAAACACGCTGGAGCGTTACGGGATCAGTGCGCCCATTCGCATTATTCCGACTGGGATCGACTTGAGTCAGTACCAGCGTGCACCACAACGAGACGTGCGTGGTGAGTTGGGACTCAACGATGTGCCCGTGTTGGTGTCGATTTCGCGGGTGGCCTACGAAAAGCGAATTGATCGGGTCATCGACGCCATGCCGCGAATTCTGCGGCAGCATCCGGACGCCGTGCTGCTTGTGGTTGGTGATGGCCCAGCGCGCGAAAGTTTGGAAGAACAAGCCGAAACTTTGGAATTAGGAGATAGTGTGCGCTTCCTGGGGGAGGTTAACCACGAGCAGGTGGCCGACTATTACCGGGCGGGCGATATCTTTGTGTCGGCTAGCGATTCGGAGGCGCAAGGTCTCACGTACATTGAGGCCATGGCCTCTGGAATCAAGGTGCTGGCACTCCAGGGCGATTACACTAACGCCTTGTTAGATGACCCCACAATTGGTCGGACTTTTAAGAACCCTTCCGAAATGGCCGCGCAAGTCGTTGATTATTTTGACCACCCGGACGCATATCGCGGTGATGACGCGCGTAACGCCAAACTGCAGGCGGTGTCAGCGGACGAATTTGGTAACCGGATCCTGCAGTTCTATCAGGACGCGACGGTGTATTACCAAACTGCGATTGCGGGTCATGAAACACGGGGGCCCATTCGCTTACACCGGGTAAGACGGAGGAACAGTATCAATGATTAAGATCCACATGTTTAGTTCGGCCACAAAGGTTGCGGGCCAGGGTGTGGGGTCCGTGTACACGGAGCTCATCTCGTTGTTGCGGCGCTATTTTCCGCAAGACTTTGATATTCGCATTAATGATTACGGACGCAGTGACATTAGTCACTACCATACGATTGACCCCCAGTTTTACGCGTCATCGTTTAGCCCGCGTCGGGGTCGCAAGATCGGTTACGTGCATTTTCTGCCCGATACACTTGAGTCCAGTCTGACGCTACCCAAAGTGGCGCAGGGCGTACTCAACAAGTACGTAATCGCCTTTTACAAACGGATGGACCAAATCGTGGTCGTCAATCCCAACTTTATTCCCCGGTTGGCTGATTATGGGATCAACCCGGAGCACGTGACGTACATCCCCAACTTTGTCTCCCAGCGCACCTTCCATGAGGACGATGCGGATACACGTGCTGCGATTCGCGCACGACTGGGTATTCAACCAGATGACTTTGTGATCTTTGGTGCGGGTCAGGTGCAGGAACGCAAAGGGGTCGATGACTTCTTGACGCTCGCCCGGCGGCATCGCGAATTCAAGTTCATTTGGGCGGGCGGCTTTTCGTTTGGCAAGATTACGAATGGTTATGGCCATTTGAAGGATGCGGTGGCCCACCCACCGGCCAATGTCACCTTTACGGGCATCATCCCGCGGCCAACCATGGTTGATTACTACAACGCGGCGGACCTATTCCTCTTGCCGTCCTTTGAGGAACTGTTCCCCATGGCGGTCCTAGAGGCTTTTGCAACGGGCACGCCAGTTATGGTACGTGATTTAGCATTGTATGACGGCATTATTCGTCCGTACGCCATGCTGGCTCCCGATGTGGATGCCATGGATCGGCAACTACAGCAGGTGGCGGATACACCTGCATTGTGGCACCACTACCAGGACCTCAGTCACGCGGCTGCCCAGGAGTATTCCGAAGAGCGTTTGGCGGGTGTTTGGCACGAGTTTTATACCGCACAGGCCCGGTTGGCGCCTCGCCGCGGTTGGGGACGGCATCGTGACCAGCAGCGGTAACACCGCGGACAGGGGGTGTGCCAATGACTTCGAAGAATAAACTGGTGGCCGTGTTGATGGTGTTCGTGGGCGTGGTCATCTTTGCCTGGGAAAGCCGTACACTGAATCCACACCAAGTCGTCCGTGAGCTCACCCACCTGAACATGTGGTGGTTACTGGTTGCTACCCTGATGATGTTGGGCTCGTGGGTCGTCGAGACGGTTGTGTTACAGGTGCTGTTGCGCCATGAGGGTGAAAAGCTGATGCCGTTTGGCAACGCCCTGCGCGTGCCGTTGGTGGAACAATTGTTTAATTCCATTACCCCGTTTGCGGCGGGGGGCCAGCCAGCACAATTGGTCGCCATGCTGCAAAGTGGCGTTGAGGGTGGTCGCGCCAGCTCGGTGCTGTTAATGAAGTTTATCGTTTACCAATTCATGGTCCTGATTAACTTTGTCTTTACAATCGTCGTAGCCTTTCGTACTGTTGCCGTCCACTTTGGCGCGCTGGCCGTGCTGATTGCCTTCGGATGATCATCCACGTGACGGTCATTGTCGGGTTGTTGCTGGTGATGTACTACTACCGTTTTACCCGGAAGCTGTTACACTGGGCGATGAAGCCGGTGGGCTGGTTTATGGGTGCTGAGCGGCGGGACGTTAAGGAACTCGAGTGGGTCGCGAAGATCGATACTTTTTATGCGGAGAGTCTGCAGCTTAAGCAGGCGAAACGCAAAGTCATCTGGGCGTCCATCCTGACGATGGTGGAACTGCTCATGTACTACAGTGTGCCGTACTTTGTACTGCTGTCACTGCACGTGTCAGACGTGAACATTATCGAAGTGATGGCATTACACGTCATGATTGTGATTATCACCTCGATTTTTCCGGTCCCTGGTGGTAGTGGTGGCGCAGAGTACAGTTTCAAGACAATTTTTTTCGATGTATATCGGCAACCCTGCCACTATGGTGCTAGCGATGTTGCTCTGGCGCTTCTTAACCAATTATTTGGGGATGATTTGTGGGACGGTGGCAATTGCCGTTCGGCCCCGGCGGTCAGTTCGGCGTACGGAAAAATTACTAAAGTAAGCGATATTTTGCCGCACGGATGGTGAATCCGTGGTATGCTCATAGCAGATAGAAGATAAGGGGGATACTCTCATGAAAGGTTCACAACTTGTTGCAATCATTAAGCGACTTGAGGCAATGCAAGAAGCTGATTCGAACGAAACCCAGACACGGCGTTTCGAAAAGAACGGCGATGAGCGGGGCTTAGTATCTTATGACCCGCAGACGGAAACATTTGAGCTGGAAGAGATGGCGACGCACCAGACCTTCAAGTTTGACAATATTGATTTAGTAGCGATGGAAATCTTTGACTTGCTCGATGACGGTACTGACCCCGAGGATGAGACTCCATCAGCGACCGAGTAAGTAGCTGCCACATGTTGGTACACAAAGAGTCCACGGCCTGTGCCGCGGCTTTTTTTTGTTTGTCTTGCTACTTGTTAATTGGTTAATTTTGCTAGTTGAAACTAGTACATAAATTTCGACGCGGTATAATATGCGTGTTATAGCCATTTTTTTGGCTATCATGAAGAACAATCTGGAGGTCCACTATGAAGGAATTAGGCGGTCGTATTCGTCGCGCCTTGAGCACCAGGATGGGATTTTTCGTTCTGGCCGTTGCGCTTTTTTTGGGCAAAGACGCTCTGGGCGTATAATACGAAATTCAACCTCGGATCCACTGGCAGTTTTCAGCACCTGCTGCTGGCGTTGAATCCGTTACCGACGACCATTCTGTTATTTGGGGTGGCGCTGTACATGACGGGCCGTAAGTCCTACGTCACGATGTTGCTGATTGATGCGGTGACCACGACTTGGTTGTTTGCGAACATTCTGTATTACCGTGAATTTTCGGACTTTATGACCTTTGCCCTGATTAAGGGGAGTAGTTCAGTGTCCAATAATCTCAGTACGGGGATTACTAACATTATTCGCCCGTCTGACTTCTTGGTCTTTCTTGACCTTATTATTTTAATTGTCGTATTGGCATTCAAGCTGGTACGGGTGGACATGCGTCCAGTCAAGAAGCGTGTAGCCATGTTGATCTCCTTGTTGGCGGTCCTGCTCTTTGGGGCGAACCTGCAGATGGCTTATCACGATCGTTCAGGATTGTTGACCCGGACGTTTGATAATAACTACATCGTCAAGTACTTAGGTCTGAACGTGTACACCGTGTACGACGGGGTCAAGACTGAACAGAATAGTGCCGTGATGGATAAGGCCAAAGCTAGTGACCTGGATAGTGTGAAGAACTGGCTGAAGAAAAACCATATGAGTGGCAACGTTTCGTATCGGGGCGTGGCCAAGGGCAAAAACGTTATCATTTTCCATTTGGAAAGTTTTCAGCAGTTTTTGATTGACTACAAGTATGACGGTAAGTACGTCACACCTAACCTGAACAAGATCTACCACGAGAGTGATACGCTGAGCTTTGACAACTTCTTCAACCAGGTTGGCCAGGGGAAGACTTCTGACGCCGAAATGATGCTGGAGAATTCACTGTTTGGGACTTCTGAAGGTTCGGCCATGAGTCAGTACGGGACTAGCAACACTTTCCAGGCAGCTCCGGCAATTTTGGCGCAGTCCCAGGGTTACACGACGGCAGCATTCCATGGGGATGTACCTAGCTACTGGAACCGGGAAAATACTTACAAGTCCTGGGGGTATGACTATTACTTCAGTAAGTCGTACTACAAGGACAAGAAGGGTTACGAGATTGGTTACGGGCTGAAGGACAAAATTTTCCTGAAGGAGTTGACCCCTTGGCTCGAACAGCTACCGCAGCCGTTTTATGCGAAGATCATTACTCTGACCAATCACTATCCGTACCCCTTGGATAAGAAGAACGTGACGATCCCGAAGACCAAGACCGGTGATGATACCGTCGATGGGTACGTACAGACCGCGCACTACTTGGATCAGGCGGTGGGTGAGTTCATGCGCTACCTGAAGAAGTCTGGTTTGGATAAGAATACGATGGTGGTCTTTTACGGTGATCATTATGGTATCTCTGACAACCATAAGAAGGCTATTGCTAAGTTGATGGGCAAGAAGACGTTCAACGACTTTGATGTGGCCCAGTTCCAGCGGGTTCCATTGATGATTCACATGAACGGTCTTAAAGGTGGGGTTAATCATACCTACGGTGGTGAAATTGACGTATTGCCAACGCTGGAAAACCTGTTGGGCGTCGATAGCTCTAAATACATTCAGTTGGGGACTGATTTGCTAGCACCAAATCGTAACCAAACGGTGGCCTTCAGGGATGGCGACTTTGTGAGTCCAACCATCACTAAGGTAGGTAGTGAGTACTATAATACGCAAACGGGCAAGAAGATCAGCCATCCGACGAAAGCGCAGAAGTGGCAGGAACGGGCTAGTCTGAACCGGACTACGACCATGTTGTCGTTGTCTGACCGTATCATTCAAGGTAACTTGCTACGGTTCTACCACCCGAGTGGCTTTACCAAGGTCAATAAGGGTGATTACAATTACAAGTTGAGTGCCACTAAGAAGTCGCTCAAGAAATTACAGGAGAAAAAGAAGACTAGTTTGCTCTACAAAAATGGTAATAAATCCACGATTGATGATTACGTCACGGATGCACCAGAGTTGAGTGGTAGTAGCAATAGTAGTTCTAGTAGCTCCAGCAGTAACTAAGTAGCCGTTACTAACTCCGTCGCCGGTTTTGTATCACTACATGTGATGCAAAACTGGTGGCGGAGTTTTTGTGTGGGGTAGACGCGGCCAGCGCCGTTATAACAGGGGTTTGCAGGCACCGGTAATTCACGCAATGTTTTTTTTAACGATTTATTTGGCAAATTGTCTTGACGGTGGTGGGCGTCGCTGGTACTATATTATTTGTTGTCTGAGGGGGATATACGTACCGGGTGCAGTCATTGTTACTGATGCTCGGACATAACAACCAAGCGCATGATTATTCAAAATATTGTGTTGACAATGGTTGACCCTG
>NZ_BBER01000015.1 GCF_001312865.1 Lacticaseibacillus thailandensis DSM 22698 = JCM 13996
GCGTCGTTGGCGTCGTTGGCGTCGTTGGCGTCGTTGGCGTCGTTGGCGTCGTGCTCCCGCCAGTGTCCGGTGCGCTCACCGCGGTGTACGTAACCGTGACCGTGGTGTCGCCGTCAGCCAAATCAGGGGTCGCCGCCGCCACCGTCGTCACGTCAGCCGTATAACCAGCCAAAGCCGGTGTGGTGACCGCCGCGTAACCCGTGGCGGTCGTCACCGTCCGCGCACCCGTGACGCTATCCGTCACGATGGTGAACTGCGCCGTCTGCGTAACTGCGGCTGGCGCCGTCGCGGTACCACCATCAACCACGTAGTCAATGGTCCGTGTCGTCGCCGCCGTGCTGGTGGTCATGTGGTGTACCAGGTGCACGGTGAGATTATCGGTATCGTCCTGAGTCAAGGTGTAAGCCAACGTTGTGGCTTGCCCGTTGGCCAGATCGTAACCAGCTGGTGCCGTCGCGGTATAGGTGCCACTTTGGTCCGTGGTCCCTGCGACCCGCTGGACGGCAACCGTCGCGCCGGTACTATCGTCAACGTACGTCACCCGCAGTGTAGCTGCGTTTGGTGCGTACGTAACGGTAGCCGTCGTGTTGGTCAGGTCGGCGGTCGTCGTTGCACCGAGTTCTGCCGCTGCAACGTTGCCACTAGCCGTGTAACCCTCAACTGCTGGGGAAGTGACCGCCGCGTAGCCATCCGTAGCCGTAGCCACACTGCCGCCAGTCACGAGGTCCGTGACCGTCCGCCAGTGAGCAACCTGGGTCACATCAGCTGGCGCTTTAGTCGTATCGCCGTTAGCCACAACGTAGTGAATGGTCCGCGTCGTGGTAGCGGACCCGTACTGCATCGCGTGCGTCAGGTGCACCGTCACGTCATCGCTATCGTCGTTGGTAAAGCGGTAGTTGACGGCGCGGCTTTGGCCATCCGCCAAACTGTAGTTAGCCGGAACGGTAACCGTGTAAACACCAGTGCCATCCATCACGCCGTCCAGCGTCGTGGTGCTCACGTCGCACCCGTCACGTCATCAACATAACGTACGTGCAACTGCTCCGGGTTGGCGGTATAGTGTACCGTCACGCTGGTATCACCCGCCGTGTAGTCAGGAGTAGCCGCCGCCACCTGTGTCTGGTCCGCCGTGTAGCCGGCCAACGCTGGCGTAACGACCGCGCCATAGGTACCGTCAGTCGTGGCGGTCGTCAGGCCGGTTACATCATCGGTTGTCGTCCCGTAAATTGCGGTCTGCGTCACACTTGCTGGTGCAGGTGCGCCACCGCCATCAACCACGTAGTTAATGGTGCGCGTCGTCGTCGCGGTGCCCGCCGTCATGTGGTGGGTCAGGTGAACGGTGATGTTGTCGCTGTCGTCGGTAGCAAAGGTGTAGTTAACGCTACGACTTTGCCCTTCTACCAACTGGTAACCGCCCGGTACGGTGACCGTGTAGGTACCCTGGCCATCAACCGTGCCCTGTAAGCTCTGCGTCTCAACGGTTTGTCCGTTCTCCGCATCATCCACGTAGGTGACCGTAATGTTAGCGTCATCCGGCGTGTAGGTCACGGTCGTCGTGGTGTCAGCCAACGCGTCCGCGGCAACCGGACCCATTACCTGGGCGTCCGTGTCGTGATCCGCCGTGTAGCCAGCCACCGTTGGTGCGGTAACCGCGCCATACGCGTCTTGAGCCGTTGCGTAACTGGTGCCGGTGACGGCATCCGTGGTGACGTTCCAAGTAATTGTCTGCGTCTGATCAGCCGGTGCCTTCGTCGTGTCACCACCCGCGATGACGTAGTGGATCGTCCGGGTCGTCGTGGCCGTGCTGTGGTTGACCGCGTGGGTCAAGTGAATCGTAATATCGTTATCAGTATTTGGTGCAAAGGTGTAGTTAACACTGCTGCTTTGCCCATCTGCTAGTTCGTAATTAGCTGGAACCGTGACCGTGTAGGTGCCGGTACCGTCGGTGGTACCAGTCAACGTCGTGCTGCTCAACGTAGCACCCGTCACGTCATCGACGTAGGTAACGTTGAGGCTGGCCGCATCCGCCGTGTAGTGCACGGTGGTGTTGGTATTCGCCAACTGGTCCGCGGCAACCGCGCCTAACGTGCCGGCCGCGACGTTGCCACTAGCCGTGTAACCAGCCACCGCTGGTGAATCAACCGCGGCGTAGTAACCGGTAGCCGTCGCGACGCTGGTGCCAGTTACGGCATCAGTGGCGACGTTCCAAGTAGCGGTCTGCGTAACGACCTGCGGTGCCTTAGCAGTATCACCATTATCCATGACGTACGTGATGGTCCGCGTCGTCGTGGCGGTGCTCCGGTCAATCGCGTGGGTCAGGTGTACCGTCAGGTCATCGTTACCGTCATTGGTAAAGGTGTAAGCCAGCTCCGCGGCCTGACCGTCTGCCAAAGCGTAGTGGTCGGGTACGGACACGGTGTATTGGCCCTGCCCATCGACTTTGCCGTGCAGGGTAGCGCTAGCGACCTGCTCACCGGTGACGTCATCCACGTAGTGCACAGTCAGCGCCGCGTCGTCTGCGTGGTACGTGACGGTCGTTGTGGTGTTAGCTAAGCGGCTCGTCGCGGTTGGTGCCATCACGGCAGCAGCCACGTTACCATCAGCCGTATAGCCGGCGACAGTTGGTGCGGTGACCGCTGCGTAGGCCTCAGTTGGAGTGGCAAAGCTGGTGCCCGTTACTTCATCGGTCGTCACGTTCCAAGCCATCGTCTGCGTCGTTGGTGCTGGCGCCTTGGACTGGTCGCCGTCCGCGATGACGTAGTTGACCGTCCGCGTAGTTGTGGTCGTCGTGTGCGCAATAGCGTGTGTCAGGTGGACCGTGATGTCATCGGTACCGTCGTTAGTCAGCTGGTAACTAACGATCTCTGCCTGCCCATTAGCTAACGTGTAACCTTGCGGCACGGTGACCGTGTAGTCGCCCGTGGCATCCATTACGCCATTAACAACCGCACTAGTAACCTGTTCGCCTGTAACGTCATCAACGTAGTGGACCGTCAGTGCTTCCTGGTCAGGCGTGTAGTTAATCGTCGTGGTGGTGGCATCCGTTGGGTCGGTGGTAATCGTGCCCAGCGTGACCGCCGCGGCATCGCCATCAGCCGTGTAGCCGTTAAGTGCCGGTGAGGTCACGGCCGCAAAATCGCTCTGCGGCGTGGCCACAATAGCGCCAGTTACGGCGTCAGTAGCAACGGACCAGTTGACCGTCTGCGTCACGCTCGCTGGTACTTGCGTAGCGGCGTGGTTAGTGGCCGCATCCTGACCGTTGATCGTGTAGTTAACGGTCCGCGTGGTCGTGGCCGTCGTGTAGTTGATGGCGTGGTTCAGGTGCACCGTCACGTCATCAGTGTCGTCAGTGGTCAGCGTGTAGGCAACGCTTGCTGCCTGTCCGCTAGCCAAAACGTACCCGGTCGGCGACTGGACGGTGTAAGTACCCATACCGTCCACAACGCCGTCCACCGTGGCACTAGCGACCTGCTCGCCCGTGTTGTCATCAACATAATGTACCGTCAAAGTAGCCGGGTTAGCCGTGTAGGTTATCGTCACGTCGGCGGCATTCGTCGGCGTCGTGGTCGTGGCCGCGACCGCTGCAAGTGCGGCGTTACCGTTAGCGGTGTAACCATGTACGGTCGGCGACTGCACCGCGGCGTACTCACCTACCGGTACGAATTGCTGTTGGCCGGTAACTTCATCGGTCAGTACGTCCCAGGTCAGTGTCTGCGTCACGCTATCGGCCGCCTGCTGGTTAGAGCCAGCAAAGACGTAGTTAACCGTCCGCGTAGTTGTGGTGGTGGTGTGATCAATGGCGTGCGTCAGGTGCACGGTAATGTCATCAGTATCATCGGTGGCAAAGGTGTAGTCAACGCTAGCCGCTTGCCCGTCAGCCAAAACATAGTGTGCTGGTGCCGTGACCTTGTACGTCCCGGTACCATCAACCGTGCCGGTTAAGGTAGTACTACCAACCTGCTCACCGGTACCGTCATCCACGTAATGCACGGTCAGGGCCGCATCATCGGTGTGGTACGTGATCGTCGCGGTCGTGTTGGCCAACCGACTGGTCAAAGTTGGTGCTGGTACTTCAGCGGCAACCGTGTTGTCGGCGGTGTAACCCTCAACTGCTGGGCCGGTAACTGCCAAGTAGGCGCCCGCAGGACTAGCATAGCTAGTACCTGTGACCTCATCCGTAGTGACGTTCCAGCTCATCGTCTGCGTCGTTGGTGCTGGCGCTTTGGTACTGTCACCATCCGTGATGACGTAATTAATTGTCCGTGTAGTCGTAGTCGACGTGTGGTCAATTGCGTGCGTCAAATGAATCGTAACGTCGTCGGTATCGTCATCAGTAAACGTGTAGTTGGTGCTTGCAGCTTGGCCTGCGGCCAGCTCGTAGTGCGCTGGAACCTCAGCAGTGTAACTGCCAGTTTCGTCCACCGTACCTGTCAATGCCGCACTGGTGACTTGTTCACCCGTGACATCGTCCACGTAGTGGACAGTCAGTGATGCGGGGTTAGCCGTGTACGTGACCGTAACGTCAGCCGCGTTGGCTGGCGTGTCAGTAGTCGGCTCCGCCGTAGCTGTGTCAACGTTGCCACTAGCCGTGTAACCCTCAACTGCTGGGGAAGTGACCGCGGCGTATTCGCCTGCCGGCGTCGCAACGGACTCACCTGTTACTTCGTCAGTGGCCACGTTCCAAGTGAGTGTTTGGGTGACGCTAGCTGGCTGTTTCTCTGGCTGACCTGCAACCACGTAGTCAATTGTCCGCGTAGTCGTAGTCGTCGTGTGGTCAATTGCGTGCGTCAAATGAATCGTAACGTCGTCGGTATCATCATTAGTAAACGTGTAGTCGGTGCTTGCAGCTTGGCCTGCGGCCAGCTCGTAGTGTGCTGGAACTTCCGCAGTGTAACTGCCAGTTTCATCAACCGTACCCGTCAATGCTGCACTGGTGACTTGTTCACCCGTGACATCGTCCACGTAGTGGACCGTCAGTGATGCGGGGTTAGCCGTGTACGTGACCGTAACGTCAGCCGCGTTGGCTGGCGTGTCAGTAGTCGGCTCCGCCGTAGCTGTGTCAACGTTGCCACTAGCCGTGTAACCCTCAACTGCTGGGGAAGTGACCGCAGCGTATACCCCTGCCGGCGTCGCAACGGACTCACCCGTCACTTCGTCAGTGGCCACGTTCCAAGTGAGTGTTTGGGTGACGCTAGCTGGCTGTTTCTCTGGCTGACCTGCAACCACATAGTTAATTGTCCGCGTAGTCGTAGTCGTCGTGTGGTCAATTGCGTGCGTCAAATGAATCGTAACGTCATCAGTATCATCATTAGTAAAT
>NZ_BBER01000016.1 GCF_001312865.1 Lacticaseibacillus thailandensis DSM 22698 = JCM 13996
TGTTTGTACTTTGAAAACTGGATATCATTGATTTTAAGTTTTAAATGCCGAGAACACAGCGTATTTGTGCGAGTTTCTGATGCTGACCGCAAGGTCAGTGAAATTCGAATCGCGATAACCGACAAATTTATATTTGTCTAGGTTAAGTTACAAAGGGCGCACGGTGAATGCCTTGGCACTAGGAGCCGATGAAGGACGGGACTAACACCGATATGCTTCGGGGAGCTGTACGTAAGCTTTGATCCGGAGATTTCCGAATGGGGCAACCCAACTTGAGTGATCAAGTTATCACATAGTGAATTCATAGCTATGTTGAAGGTAGACGCGGGGAACTGAAACATCTAAGTACCCGCAGGAAGAGAAAGAAAAATCGATTCCCTTAGTAGCGGCGAGCGAAACGGGAAGAGCCCAAACCAAAGAGCTTGCTCTTTGGGGTTGTAGGACTGAACATTGGAGTTACCAAAGTAAGTGATAGACGAAGTTAGCTGGAAAGCTACGCGAAACAAGGTGAAAGCCCTGTAGTCGAAATTGCTTACCCTCCGTTCAGGATCCTGAGTACGGCGGAGCACGTGAAATTCCGTCGGAATCCGGGAGGACCATCTCCCAAGGCTAAATACTCCCTAGTGACCGATAGTGAACCAGTACCGTGAGGGAAAGGTGAAAAGCACCCCGGAAGGGGAGTGAAATAGTTCCTGAAACCGTGTGCCTACAATTAGTCGAAGCCCGTTAATGGGTGACGGCGTGCCTTTTGTAGAATGAACCGGCGAGTTACGTTATCATGCGAGGTTAAAGTGAAAAGCTGAAGCCGTAGCGAAAGCGAGTCTGAACAGGGCGCCTAAGTATGATGATGTAGACCCGAAACCAAGTGACCTACCCATGTCCAGGTTGAAGGTGTGGTAAAACGCACTGGAGGACCGAACCCGTATATGTTGAAAAATGTTGGGATGAGATGTGGGTAGCGGTGAAATTCCAAACGAACTTGGAGATAGCTGGTTCTCTCCGAAATAGCTTTAGGGTTAGCCTCGGATGATGAATAGCGGAGGTAGAGCACTGTTTGGACTAGGGGCCCATCATGGGTTACTGAATTCATATAAACTCCGAATGCCGCATATTTTAGTCCGGGAGTCAGACAGTGAGCGATAAGGTCCATTGTCGAAAGGGGAACAGCCCAGATCACCAGTTAAGGTCCCTAAATCTATGCTAAGTGGAAAAGGATGTGGCGTTGCACAGACAACTAGGATGTTGGCTCAGAAGCAGCCACCATTTAAAGAGTGCGTAATAGCTCACTAGTCGAGTGACGCTGCGCCGAAAATATACCGGGGCTTAAGCATAGTACCGAAACTGTGGGTGTCCACTACGTGGACGCGATAGGAGAGCGTTCTAAGTGCGTTGAAGGTCGATCGTGAGGACGACTGGAGCGCTTAGAAGTGAGAATGCCGGTATGAGTAGCGAAAGACAGGTGAGAATCCTGTCCACCGTATGACTAAGGTTTCCTGGGGAAGGCTCGTCCTCCCAGGGTTAGTCGGGTCCTAAGGCGAGGCCGAGAGGCGTAGTCGATGGCAAACAGGTTGAGATTCCTGTACTAGATTATTTTGTTTGAGCGATGGAGGGACGCAGGAGGCTAAAGCATGCATCCGGCTGGAAATGGATGTCCAAGCGCCAAGTCTTGAAGCGAGTGAAATGCTTACTTCTATAAGGACAAGACGTGATGGGGAGCGAAATTTAAGTAGCGAAGTGCTTGATGTCACACTGCCGAGAAAAGCTTCTAGTGAGAAATAATCTACCCGTACCGCAAACCGACACAGGTAGTCGAGGAGAGTATCCTCAGGTGTGCGAGCGAACTCTCGTTAAGGAACTCGGCAAAATAGCCCCGTAACTTCGGAAGAAGGGGTGCTGACCGCAAGGTCAGCCGCAGTGAATAGGCCCAAACAACTGTTTATCAAAAACACAGGTCTCTGCTAAATCGTAAGATGACGTATAGGGGCTGACGCCTGCCCGGTGCTGGAAGGTTAAAAGGATGAGTTAGCGTAAGCGAAGCCCAGAATTGAAGCCCCAGTAAACGGCGGCCGTAACTATAACGGTCCTAAGGTAGCGAAATTCCTTGTCGGGTAAGTTCCGACCTGCACGAAAGGCGTAATGATTTGGGCACTGTCTCAACGAGAGACTCGGTGAAATTATAGTACCCGTGAAGATGCGGGTTACCCGCGACAGGACGGAAAGACCCCATGGAGCTTTACTGTAGCTTGATATTGAGTGTTTGTACCGCTTGTACAGGATAGGTAGGAGCCGTAGAAACCGGAACGCTAGTTTCGGTGGAGGCGTTGGTGGGATACTACCCTTGCTGTATGAACGCTCTAACCCACGCCGCTCAGCGCGGCGGGAGACAGTGTCAGGTGGGCAGTTTGACTGGGGCGGTCGCCTCCTAAAATGTAACGGAGGCGCCCAAAGGTTCCCTCAGAATGGTTGGAAATCATTCGCAGAGTGTAAAGGTATAAGGGAGCTTGACTGCGAGACTGACAAGTCGAGCAGGGACGAAAGTCGGGCTTAGTGATCCGGTGGTTCTGTATGGAAAGGCCATCGCTCAACGGATAAAAGCTACCCTGGGGATAACAGGCTTATCTTCCCCAAGAGTCCACATCGACGGGAAGGTTTGGCACCTCGATGTCGGCTCATCGCATCCTGGGGCTGTAGTCGGTCCCAAGGGTTGGGCTGTTCGCCCATTAAAGCGGTACGCGAGCTGGGTTCAGAACGTCGTGAGACAGTTCGGTCCCTATCCGTCGCGGGCGCAGGAAATTTGAGAGGAGCTGTCCTTAGTACGAGAGGACCGGGATGGACATACCGCTGGTGTACCAGTTGTGCCGCCAGGCGCATCGCTGGGTAGCTACGTATGGACTGGATAAACGCTGAAAGCATCTAAGCGTGAAGCCACCCTCAAGATGAGATTTCCCATTCCTTTATGGAAGTAAGACCCCTGAGAGATGATCAGGTAGATAGGTTGGAAGTGGAAGTACAGTGATGTATGGAGCGGACCAATACTAATCGGTCGAGGACTTAACCAAATGGTTGAATACGTCGGATTCAACCGCGACACAGATACGCGTTCTATGGTAAACTTAAAGCAATGATAGCCAGTTTTGAGGGTATAAACTCTCAAACAAAATAGTGTGGTGGCGATAGCGAGAAGGATACACCTGTTCCCATGCCGAACACAGAAGTTAAGCTTCTCTACGCCGATAGTAGTTGGTGGGAAACTGCCTGCGAGGGTAGGAAGCTGCCACGCTTT
>NZ_BBER01000017.1 GCF_001312865.1 Lacticaseibacillus thailandensis DSM 22698 = JCM 13996
GAGGGTAGTACCCTCAAAACTAAACAAAGTTTCATGTGTAGGTTTCCGATCGTTGCTTTAGTCTTGCGACGCCACAACGAATTCCTTAGAAAGGAGGTGATCCAGCCGCAGGTTCTCCTACGGCTACCTTGTTACGACTTCACCCTAATCATCTGTCCCACCTTAGACGGCTAGCTCCCCGAAGGGTTGCCCCACCGGCTTTGGGT
Source organism: Lacticaseibacillus thailandensis DSM 22698 = JCM 13996 (assembly GCF_001312865.1). GTDB lineage: Bacteria > Bacillota > Bacilli > Lactobacillales > Lactobacillaceae > Lacticaseibacillus > Lacticaseibacillus thailandensis. The sequence continues at coordinate 207 of NZ_BBER01000017.1, forward strand.
GTTACAAACTCTCATGGTGTGACGGGCGGTGTGTACAAGGCCCGGGAACGTATTCACCGCGGCATGCTGATCCGCGATTACTAGCGATTCCGACTTCGTGTAGGCGAGTTGCAGCCTACAGTCCGAACTGAGATTGGCTTTAAGAGATTAGCTTGCCCTCGCGGGTTCGCAACTCGTTGTACCAACCATTGTAGCACGTGTGTAGCCCAGGTCATAAGGGGCATGATGATTTGACGTCGTCCCCACCTTCCTCCGGTTTGTCACCGGCAGTCTTACTAGAGTGCCCAACTTAATGCTGGCAACTAGTCATAAGGGTTGCGCTCGTTGCGGGACTTAACCCAACATCTCACGACACGAGCTGACGACAACCATGCACCACCTGTCATTCCGTCCCCGAAGAACTTTCTATCTCTAGAAATAGCAGAAGATGTCAAGACCTGGTAAGGTTCTTCGCGTTGCTTCGAATTAAACCACATGCTCCACCGCTTGTGCGGGCCCCCGTCAATTCCTTTGAGTTTCAACCTTGCGGTCGTACTCCCCAGGCGGAATACTTAATGCGTTAGCTGCGGCACTGAAGGGCGGAAACCCTCCAACACCTAGTATTCATCGTTTACGGCATGGACTACCAGGGTATCTAATCCTGTTCGCTACCCATGCTTTCGAGCCTCAGCGTCAATAACTGACCAGACAGCCGCCTTCGCCACTGGTGTTCTTCCATATATCTACGCATTTCACCGCTACACATGGAGTTCCACTGTCCTCTTCAGCATTCAAGTTTCCCAGTTTCCGATGCACTTCCTCGGTTAAGCCGAGGGCTTTCACATCAGACTTAAAAAAACCGCCTGCGCTCGCTTTACGCCCAATAAATCCGGATAACGCTTGCCACCTACGTATTACCGCGGCTGCTGGCACGTAGTTAGCCGTGGCTTTCTGGTTGAATACCGTCAACGTCTGAACAGTTACTCTCAAACGTGTTCTTCTTCAACAACAGAGTTTTACGACCCGAAAGCCTTCTTCACTCACGCGGCGTTGCTCCATCAGACTTGCGTCCATTGTGGAAGATTCCCTACTGCTGCCTCCCGTAGGAGTTTGGGCCGTGTCTCAGTCCCAATGTGGCCGATCAACCTCTCAGTTCGGCTACGTATCATTGCCTTGGTGAGCCATTACCTCACCAACTAGCTAATACGCCGCGGGTCCATCTCTAAGTGACAGCCGAAGCCGCCTTTCAGCCTCAAACCATGTGGTTTGAGGATTTATACGGTATTAGCATCTGTTTCCAAATGTTATCCCCTGCTTAGAGGCAGGTTACCCACGTGTTACTCACCCATCCGCCGCTCACCGCTCTAAAATCACTTGGTGCAAGCACCGCATTCATTTAGTTAAGTTCGCTCGACTTGCATGTATTAGGCACGCCGCCAGCGTTCATCCTGAGCCAGGATCAAACTCTCATATAAAATATGAAGCTTGTTAAGCTCATTAATTTGTTAAAAAGCGAATTGACTTCGCAATGTTTAATTCTTCTTCAACCTAAGTTGAAGAACCTACACATATACGAAACTTTGTTCAGTTTTCAAAGTACTACC
>NZ_BBER01000018.1 GCF_001312865.1 Lacticaseibacillus thailandensis DSM 22698 = JCM 13996
TGGCTACATCAACGCTGGCCGTCCGGTGGTACGTAATCGTCGCTGTCTTGCTTGGCGCTACCGTTGCCCCAGTGTTTCCATTAATGAAGCGTACGGTTTCCGTTGCGGTCCGGTTCAGGCTAGCCGCATCTACACCCGCTGGATACTTTGGTCCATCAGTGTTTTCGGGGTCCACTGGCGTTCCTGGGTCCTGCGGACCAACCTGACTTGGGTCATCACCGGCAGGAGTCTGCGGGTTGACCGTGATCGTTGCTGGGTAGTAGTAAACCGTTAACGTCACATCGGCGGCGGTGTCATCAACTAGTGCTGGCACTTCCGTTTGATCTGGCGTTAAGTTGTCGGCTGAAGCTGCGGGAACCGCCGCAAACGTATCGCTACCATCAGCCGTCCATGCACCGTAGGTGACCGTACCCGTGGCTACATCAACGCTGGCTGTCCGGTGATACGTGATCGTCGCCGTCTTGCTTGGCGCAACTGTTGCTCCGGTGTCGCCATTGATGAAGCGTACTGTTTCTGTTGCCGTCCGGTTCAGACTAGCGGTATCCACACCCGCTGGATACTTTGGCCCATCGGGATCATCAGGATCCACTGGCGTCCCTGGGCCTGCGGACCGACCTGACTTGGGTCATCACCGGCAGGAGTCTGCGGGTTGACCGTGATCGTCGCTGGGTAGTAGTAGACCGTTAGCGTCACATCGGCGGCGGTGTCATCAACTAGTGCTGGTACTTCCGTTTAGTCTGGCGTTAAGCCTGCTTTCGTCGCTGCTGGTACTGCGGCGAACGTATTGTTGTCCGTTTCCCATGCACCGTAGGTGACCGTACCCGTGGCTACATCAACGCTGGCTGTCCGGTGATACGTGATCGTCGCCGTCTTGCTTGGCGCAACCGTTGCCCCAGTGTTCCCATTGATAAAGCGTACGGTCTCCGTTGCCGTCCGGTTCAGGCTAGCCGCATCAACACCTGCTGGATACTTTGGTCCATCAGTGTTTTCGGGGTCCACTGGTGTTCCTGGGTCCTGCGGACCAACCTGACTGGGATCATCACCGGCAGGAGTCTGCGGGTTGACCGTGATCGTTGAACGATAATACGTAACCACAACAGTCTGATTAACGCCATCATCGTTATCAAAGGTACTTACACCCTTACGACCGTCGCTATCAATAACGTAACCATTGAAATCATAATTAATGGCTTTGCCATTGGCATCCGTACTGTAATCAATGTCTCCAGAACTCGTCCCA
>NZ_BBER01000019.1 GCF_001312865.1 Lacticaseibacillus thailandensis DSM 22698 = JCM 13996
ATTCGAACTCGGTCTCCGAGAGTGAGAGTACAAGTGCTCAGCAGTCAGTATCCGAGTCAACTAGCGTTGACCACAGTCAGTCAACCTCTGCTTCGCAGAGTGCGGCATCGGATAGCAACTCGCTGACCTACTCCGGTTCGACGAGCAAGTCGATCTCCGCAGTACAGAGCGCATCGAAGTCGACATCTGAATCCATCTCGGCAGTGCTGAGTGGTTCTGAGAGTAGCAGCAAGTCTACCGCTAACAGTTTGTCGACGGCCACGTCGTTGAGCAAGTCGGCTAGTCTGTCTGGGTCCTTGAGTGATTCGGCAGTCAAGAGTGGTTCCACCAGCGCTTTGCAGTCAAAGAGTGACAGCCTATCGGTTAACCGGAGTCAATCTAAGAGTGCTTCGTTGAGCAGTTCTGAATCCACGTCAGTGGATAAGAGTGAATCTGGTTCGGCAAGTCGTTCGCAGAGTGAGAGCATTAGTAAGAACCATCCGCGACGCCGTCGCAATCAGCCTCTGCTTCTAAGAGTGCCAGTGAGAGTACCAGCAAGTCACTGTCCGCTTCAACGAGTGCATCCGCATCAACGCAGACTTCGAAGAACCAGTCACTAAGTGCTTCACTGAGTGGCAGTCGTTCGGGTGAACACTCCGGTAGTCAGTCGTTGAGCCTATCACTGAGTGCAAGTCGGTCCGCGCAAGCCTCCCAGAGCAAGTCAACTGATAAGAGTCAGTCCACGAGCATCTCTGCTTCGCAGAGTACGGAGCAGTCACGGAGCGCATCACTGAGTGCTTCGGTTTCTGGCAGTTTGTCGAACTCCAAAGCTACTAGTGAGAGTCTCTCGGCAAGTCTGTCGAACTCCGAATCGAACAAGCAGGCTAGTGGTTCAGCTAGTCTGTCCGGTTCCACTAGTGCTTCGCAGCGGGCATCGCAGTCCACCAGCATTAGTGCTGCA
>NZ_BBER01000020.1 GCF_001312865.1 Lacticaseibacillus thailandensis DSM 22698 = JCM 13996
CCAGACGGCAACAGAAACCGTACGCTTCATCAATGGCGATACCGGGGCAACGGTCGCGCCAAGCAAGACGGCGACGATCACGTATCACCGGACGGCCACCGTTGATGTAGCCACGGTTACGGTCACCTACGGTGCATGGGAAACGGACAACAATACGTTCGCCGCGGTACCAGCAGCGACGAAAGCAGGCTTAACGCCAGACCAAACGGAAGTACCAGCACTAGTTGATGACACCGCCGCCGATGTGACGTTAACGGTTTACTACTACCCAGCAACGATCACGGTCAACCCGCAGACTCCTGCCGGTGATGACCCAAGTCAGGTCGGTCCGCAGGACCCAGGAACACCAGTGGACCCCGAAAACACTGATGGGCCAAAGTACCCAGCAGGTGTAGATACGGCTAGTCTGAACCGGACGGCAACGGAGACCGTACGCTTCATCAATGGCGACACTGGGGCAACGGTTGCGCCAAGCAAGACAGCGACGATTACGTACCACCGGACAGCCAGCGTTGATGTAGCCACGGGTACGGTCACCTACGGTGCATGGGAGACGGACAACAATACGTTCGCCGCAGTACCAGCAGCGACGAAAGCAGGCTTAACGCCAGACCAAACGGAAGTGCCAGCACTAGTTGATGACACCGCCGCCGATGTGACGTTAACGGTTTACTACTACCCAGCAACGATCACGGTTAACCCGCAGACTCCTGCCGGTGATGACCCAAGTCAGGTCGGTCCGCAGGACCCAGGAACACCAGTGGACCCCGAAAACACTGATGGGCCAAAGTACCCAGCAGGTGTAGATACTGACAGTCTGAACCGGACGGCAACGGAGACTGTACGCTTTATCAATGGTTACACGGGGGCAACGGTTGCA
>NZ_BBER01000021.1 GCF_001312865.1 Lacticaseibacillus thailandensis DSM 22698 = JCM 13996
AAAGGGCCCCTTTTAAACCCGGGTTTTAAAACCCCGGTTTTCCCTTTTGGGAAAAGGCCCAAAATTTTCCCCGGAAATTTTCCCCGGGAAAATTTTTGGGTTTTTAAAACCCAAAAGGGCCCCTTTTAAAACCCGGGTTTTAAAACCCGGTTTTCCCCTTTTGGGAAAAGGGCCCCAAAATTTTCCCCGGAAAAATTTCCCCGGGAAATTTTGGGTTTTTAAAACCCAAAGGCCCTTTTAAACCCGGGTTTAAACCCGGTTTCCCTTTGGAAAGGCCAAATTTTCCCGGAAATTTCCCGGAAATTTGGTTTAAACCCAAAGGCCCTTTAAACCCGGTTTAAACCCGGTTTCCCTTTGGAAAGGCCCAAATTTCCCGGAAATTTCCCGGAAATTTGGGTTTAAACCCAAAGGCCCTTTAACCGGGTTAAACCCGGTTTCCCTTTGGGAAAGGCCCAATTTCCCGAAATTTCCCGGAAATTGGTTTAACCCAAAGGCCCTTTAAACCGGTTAAACCCGGTTCCCTTTGGAAGGCCAAATTTCCCGGAAAT